>NZ_JAECVT010000012.1:0-1180 GCF_016055175.1 Thermoactinomyces sp. CICC 10735
ACTTCTCCCGGTGATTGCAACTTGACAAGCGACGTGTGAAGATTCTCGTCAAACGAGCTTCTTCAACCTCGTCTTGCTTCTTCCATATCTCATTTTCAAGGTGCGTCGTTTTTTCATTGTTTCCATCGCCTCGCGGCGACATTTAGTAATATATCATGCATAAAAAATAAATGCAACCCTTTTTTTGTTCTTTTTTATTTCCTATAAAAAATTGTTGCCAGCAAATGAAAATCCGCCAGAAAACTGGCGGATTACTGGCTATAAGGAAGGAATTTCCCAATCAATGGGATCCTCATTTATTTTTTGTAATATCTCATTGGTTTTAGAAAAAGGTTTGCTTCCAAAAAAACCTTTCCGGGCAGAAAAAGGACTGGGATGCGCCGACTCAATCACATAATGCCGCTTGGTATCGATCCATTTTTTCTTCTCTTGGGCATGTCTTCCCCATAAAATAAAAACAACCGGCTTTTCACGTTCATTCAGTTTTTTTATCACTTGATCGGTAAATTGTTCCCAGCCTTTCCCTTTATGTGAATTCGGCTTTTTCTCTCTCACCGTGAGCACCGTGTTTAACATCAGAACCCCTTGTTTCGCCCATTTTTCCAAATAGCCGTGATTTGGAATATCATAACCCAGATCATCATTCAATTCTTTAAAGATGTTTTTCAAAGAAGGCGGTAATTTTACGCCTGGTTTCACGGAAAAGCTGAGCCCGTGCGCTTGTCCCGGACCGTGATAAGGATCCTGGCCAAGGATCACCGCTTTTGTATCCTGGTAAGAAGTTAATTGCAATGCAG
Source organism: Thermoactinomyces sp. CICC 10735 (assembly GCF_016055175.1). Lineage (NCBI taxonomy): Bacteria > Bacillati > Bacillota > Bacilli > Caryophanales > Thermoactinomycetaceae > Thermoactinomyces > Thermoactinomyces sp. CICC 10735. The sequence continues at coordinate 798 of NZ_JAECVT010000012.1, forward strand.
AAAAAATATCTTCTTTTTTCGGATAAACAACCTGCTCTTGATACTCTTCCATCACAAATTTCCACAGTTTTTCAAAATACGGCTTTTCAAACTCTTCCCGCAACACGTTGCCCCAGTCAGTATTCAAGACTTCAACCATTCAGTTTTTCCTCTCCACTTTCTATAATATTTCTATTTGTTTATTTTAAACGGAATTTCTTCCCCTGCAAAGAAAAAAACAAAAAACCTCTGTTATCTTTTGATAACAGAGGTTTCCGTGTATTCCTTCGTATTCCTTCAAAACTAAAGAGTGTGAGACATGACTCTTTGAAACGTTTTTGCTCGAAATGAGCTCCTTAGAAAGGAGGTGATCCATCCCCACCTTCCGGTAGGGATACCTTGTT
>NZ_JAECVT010000013.1:0-639 GCF_016055175.1 Thermoactinomyces sp. CICC 10735
GATCCCCCATGTTGTGCAAAAAAGCGGTTAGCTCCTTCGGTCCTCCGATCGTTGTCAGAAGTAAGTTGGCCGCAGTGTTATCACTCATGGTTATGGCAGCACTGCATAATTCTCTTACTGTCATGCCATCCGTAAGATGCTTTTCTGTGACTGGTGAGTACTCAACCAAGTCATTCTGAGAATAGTGTATGCGGCGACCGAGTTGCTCTTGCCCGGCGTCAATACGGGATAATACCGCGCCACATAGCAGAACTTTAAAAGTGCTCATCATTGGAAAACGTTCTTCGGGGCGAAAACTCTCAAGGATCTTACCGCTGTTGAGATCCAGTTCGATGTAACCCACTCGTGCACCCAACTGATCTTCAGCATCTTTTACTTTCACCAGCGTTTCTGGGTGAGCAAAAACAGGAAGGCAAAATGCCGCAAAAAAGGGAATAAGGGCGACACGGAAATGTTGAATACTCATACTCTTCCTTTTTCAATATTATTGAAGCATTTATCAGGGTTATTGTCTCATGAGCGGATACATATTTGAATGTATTTAGAAAAATAAACAAATAGGGGTTCCGCGCACATTTCCCCGAAAAGTGCCACCTGACGTGGATCCCCTGAGGGGGCCCCCATGGGCTAGAGGATCCG
>NZ_JAECVT010000014.1:0-762 GCF_016055175.1 Thermoactinomyces sp. CICC 10735
AGCTGTAAGTGAGCGTTGATCCGGGGATGTCCGAATGGGGGAACCCGCCAGCTTGAAGAGCTGGCACCGCCATCTGAATCCATAGGATGGACGGGGGCATACCAGGGGAACTGAAACATCTTAGTACCCTGAGGAAGAGAAAGCAAACGCGATTCCCTGAGTAGCGGCGAGCGAAACGGGAACAGCCCAAACCGGCTGGCTTTGCCAACCGGGGTTGTAGGACGTCTCACACGGAGTTACAAAGGTGACGGATAGATGAAGTGGTTCTGGAAAGACCCGCCAAAGAAGGTAACAGCCCTGTAATCGAAATCGGTCACCCTCCGAGACGGATCCTGAGTACCGCGGGACACGTGAAACCCCGTGGGAAGCAGGGAGGACCACCTCCCAAGGCTAAATACTCCCTGGCGACCGATAGTGAACCAGTACCGTGAGGGAAAGGTGAAAAGCACCCCGGGAGGGGAGTGAAAGAGAACCTGAAACCGTGTGCTTACAATCAGTCGGAGTCCTTTTAAAGGGATGACGGCGTGCCTTTTGTAGAATGAACCGGCGAGTGACGGTTACGTGCGAGGTTAAGGTGAGAAGCCGGAGCCGCAGCGAAAGCGAGTCTGAACAGGGCGAATGAGTACGTGGCCGTCGACCCGAAACCGGGTGATCTACCCATGTCCAGGGTGAAGTTCCGGTAACACGGAATGGAGGCCCGAACCTGTTGGTGTTGAAAAACCATAGGATGAGGTGTGGGTAGGGGTGAAATGCCAATCGAAC
>NZ_JAECVT010000015.1:0-757 GCF_016055175.1 Thermoactinomyces sp. CICC 10735
TACGGGGTCATTTTGCCGAGTTCCTTAACGAGAGTTCTCCCGAGCACCTTAGGATTCTCTCCTCGCCTACCTGTGTCGGTTTGCGGTACGGGCACCTTGTTCCTCCTTAGAGGCTTTTCTTGGCAGTGTGAGATCAAGAACTTCGGTACTGAAACTTCCCTCGCCATCACAGCCTGGCCTTAAGAAGAGACGGATTTGCCTGTCTCTTCAGCCTCACTGCTTGGACGCGCACAACCAGTCGCGCGATTCTCTACCCTCCTGCGTCCCCCCGTCGTCAACGGAACAAGGTGGTACAGGAATCTCAACCTGTTGTCCATCGCCTACGCCTTTCGGCCTCGGCTTAGGTCCCGACTAACCCTGAGCGGACGAACCTTCCTCAGGAAACCTTAGGCTTTCGGTGGAAGGGATTCTCACCCTTCTTTTCGCTACTCATACCGGCATTCTCACTTCCAAACGCTCCACCGCTTCTCACGAAGCAGCTTCGCTGCTGTTTGGAACGCTCCCCTACCATGTCCGAAGGACATCCGCAGCTTCGGTGAACCGTTTAGCCCCGTTACATTTTCGGCGCAGAGTCACTTGACCAGTGAGCTATTACGCACTCTTTGAATGATGGCTGCTTCTAAGCCAACATCCTGGTTGTCTGGGCAACTCCACATCCTTTGCCACTTAACGGTTACTTTGGGACCTTAGCTGGCGGTCTGGGCTGTTTCCCTCTTGACCACGGATCTTAGCACTCGTAGTCTGACTCCCGGAGGAC
>NZ_JAECVT010000016.1:0-730 GCF_016055175.1 Thermoactinomyces sp. CICC 10735
CCCCGGGATGAAAGAAAAAATAAGAAAGATGACTTCACGTTTTTGATGTCACGTCTTTCAGATGATGATGTCTTTTATGGTCAATCAGGAATTTCATCCAATGTGTGGAAATCGCGATTTAAAGGGATGCAAGATGTTCTTGCAACAAAATATCATGCGTTGGGAAACCTGAAGATTGGAATGAGTATTGGATCCAACAGATCAGATTTGTTTGAACGGAACAGACTGTATCTGTGATTCCGGGATAATTGATTTGTAAGAGGAATGAATTTGTGAAAATGAGGGGTTTTTAATTCAAAGATATGCAGGTATGTTTTTGTTTCGTATGGTATTTCATTATTAAACCCATGGAAAACTGACAGTAAACAAGCGTGAGCAGGATGCATGCTTCTTTCCCGCTTGCTGATGCAGCCTGTGGTGCCTGTGGTTGGAGATTTATTTCAATAAGAAATAACTGCAAATTTATTTTAAATAAATGTGTTGACAAGAAAGAAAAATGGGTGTATATTGGATTTCGTCGCTGTTACAAGATGTGAATGACCTGATAAAATAAAAAAAGTTGTTGACAGCGAAGACTTCTTGTGATAATATATAAAACGTCGCTGCGATAATCAAGCAGCTTCGCAAAATAAAATGAAGTGTTCCTTGAAAACTGAAGAGTGAAGACATGACTCGTTAATTCTTGAGAGTTCACATCAAACTTTTTTGGAGAGTTTGATCCTGGCTCAGG
>NZ_JAECVT010000017.1:0-698 GCF_016055175.1 Thermoactinomyces sp. CICC 10735
TAATCTGCTGCTTGCAAACAAAAAAACCACCGCTACCAGCGGTGGTTTGTTTGCCGGATCAAGAGCTACCAACTCTTTTTCCGAAGGTAACTGGCTTCAGCAGAGCGCAGATACCAAATACTGTTCTTCTAGTGTAGCCGTAGTTAGGCCACCACTTCAAGAACTCTGTAGCACCGCCTACATACCTCGCTCTGCTAATCCTGTTACCAGTGGCTGCTGCCAGTGGCGATAAGTCGTGTCTTACCGGGTTGGACTCAAGACGATAGTTACCGGATAAGGCGCAGCGGTCGGGCTGAACGGGGGGTTCGTGCACACAGCCCAGCTTGGAGCGAACGACCTACACCGAACTGAGATACCTACAGCGTGAGCTATGAGAAAGCGCCACGCTTCCCGAAGGGAGAAAGGCGGACAGGTATCCGGTAAGCGGCAGGGTCGGAACAGGAGAGCGCACGAGGGAGCTTCCAGGGGGAAACGCCTGGTATCTTTATAGTCCTGTCGGGTTTCGCCACCTCTGACTTGAGCGTCGATTTTTGTGATGCTCGTCAGGGGGGCGGAGCCTATGGAAAAACGCCAGCAACGCGGCCTTTTTACGGTTCCTGGCCTTTTGCTGGCCTTTTGCTCACATGTTCTTTCCTGCGTTATCCCCTGATTCTGTGGATAACCGTATTACCGCCTTTGAGTGAGCTGATACCGCTCGC
>NZ_JAECVT010000018.1:0-634 GCF_016055175.1 Thermoactinomyces sp. CICC 10735
GCAGCCGTGGGGGCGGGAGTTCGCCCTGCGCGACCCGGCCGGCAACTGCGTGCACTTCGTGGCCGAGGAGCAGGACTGACACGTGCTACGAGATTTCGATTCCACCGCCGCCTTCTATGAAAGGTTGGGCTTCGGAATCGTTTTCCGGGACGCCGGCTGGATGATCCTCCAGCGCGGGGATCTCATGCTGGAGTTCTTCGCCCACCCCAACTTGTTTATTGCAGCTTATAATGGTTACAAATAAAGCAATAGCATCACAAATTTCACAAATAAAGCATTTTTTTCACTGCATTCTAGTTGTGGTTTGTCCAAACTCATCAATGTATCTTATCATGTCTGTATACCGTCGACCTCTAGCTAGAGCTTGGCGTAATCATGGTCATAGCTGTTTCCTGTGTGAAATTGTTATCCGCTCACAATTCCACACAACATACGAGCCGGAAGCATAAAGTGTAAAGCCTGGGGTGCCTAATGAGTGAGCTAACTCACATTAATTGCGTTGCGCTCACTGCCCGCTTTCCAGTCGGGAAACCTGTCGTGCCAGCTGCATTAATGAATCGGCCAACGCGCGGGGAGAGGCGGTTTGCGTATTGGGCGCTCTTCCGCTTCCTCGCTCACTGACTCGCTGCGCTCG
>NZ_JAECVT010000019.1:0-607 GCF_016055175.1 Thermoactinomyces sp. CICC 10735
ACTCCTTGAGCAGAGCATATCCGTAGGTGCGATTGATGCGAAGGGCAACCGTGATTTGTGGGACCGAATACCCCTCGCCGTGCAGGATCCGCACCAAATCCCTGGTCTTTACCTTCGGCCCCAGTTCGTCTTTTTTCGGAGAATCTCAATTTGAATCTCCTTTTCACCTATGAGTGCTTTGGCCTTTTCCAGTTCTTTTTCCAACTCCTGTTCACGATTGGAGATGCCCGTTTTCAGGGCACTAAGGCCCCCTTGAATAAAGGCCTCTCGCCATTTGTAATACTGAGTTTGCACAATTCCGTACTCTCTGCAAACAGCAGAGATATTGGCCCCCGGCGCCATTCCAGCCAACACAATCTCCATTTTTTGCTCAGCAGTCCATTTTCGCCGCCCCATAAAAAACGACCCCTTTCTTGCTTCCTTCCATTATACTTTATCTTTCGTCTGGAAGCGTATGGGGTCATTATAGTTGTGACATCATGAGCGAAAACATTAGGACATCGGAACAAAATGACGTATTCGCCTATGATATAGAACACGACATTTTATATATTTTCTTGGGGGCTCCTGTTAAAGGGTATGAAGAAGAATTATTGCCGGGAGTTTT
>NZ_JAECVT010000001.1:0-628460 GCF_016055175.1 Thermoactinomyces sp. CICC 10735
AAATATGTCCTTCCATCCGAAAAGGTTCAAGCACCACCAGAGTATAAACATAAATTTTATCCTCTTGATAGAAGTGAAGTTGAAGAAGCAGAAAAAAAACTGAATCGAACATTTCCAAAAGAGTTACGGAAATTTTACTCGCAGATTGGATATGGCTTTATGTGCTTTCATCAGAAGACTTTTGATAACCTGATTATGGGTCCCCATTCATCGCAGATTTGATCTTGGGTGAAGATATTTGGGAAGATTACTTTTTGGTTGAGGAAATTGCAGAGGATCCACATTTGTTCCCGTTTTTTTCTTGGGTAATGATGACTTGATTTTTTTTTTGATTTGAGTCAAGAGACTAGAGAAGGAATCCATCCGATTGACTGTGCAGGGGTGATCATTGCGGAATCCCTTGAAGACTTTTTACGAAAGCTGGATGCCAAAGAAAATTATTATATCAATGTTGTTAAAGATGAATGCGGCTTTTAAAAGATTTTTCCCCACTATAAATAATATGGCGAGGTCTTTATTGAAGGGGAAACTTGACGATACATTGAGATGGGAAGGGAACGGAAGAATATGAAATACTCAGGATTCGGAAAAAATTTACATAAAGAAAATGGGAAATGGTTCAGATGAAGGAGCAACCCGGTATGTTCACCAAAGTAACTCAATTGCGTTCTGATGCTCAAGTCGCTTATTTACTGACCTTATCAGAAACAATTATCCAAAAGCTGTCTGGTTCTGACGGGTATGAAAAAGCTTCGGAAGCTTTAAAAGCATGTTGGGATTGGGTGGAGACCAAAAGGGTTTCAGGAGATTGTCTCTATGAATTTTTGGATAACATTGATGAAACCGGGCTTTTTATCTTGATGCAGTTAGAAAAAGATGCTGTAAAGCAGAGGGTTTGGATTTGTGTGGTCAGTGCGATTTCATATACGACTTGGAAAGTTTATCAGGAGCGCGGTGAAAAATATCTTCCGGCACCTATAGAAGAAGTTGACGAAGATTTCATTTTGTATTTTATTGAGCAATTTCATTCCATCGGAGCCCGGTATAAAGAGATCTCAGAGAAACTCCTTCAGTTTTTAATGGTGAATCACAAGGTGGTTCATCGAGAAAGCATGATATCTGTCATAAAAAACAAAAAGCTCAATTGACCGCAGAAAAGTTGATGGCAAATCCGGTTTGCTGATCTGCATTTGAGGAGGCAACAGGGATGAAGTGGTATAAGAAAGTAAAAATGGATGCGAAAGCGGCTTATTATTTAGCACTGTCAGAAAAAATATTGAATAACTTAACTCCTTATAATGATTGGTATCAGATTGTGAAAGAGACGATGGATCTGTGTTGGATGTGGGTCGAGGAAAAAAAGGTGAGTGGATGTGATCTTTATATGGAAGTGGATGATGAAGATGAAGGGTTATTTGTTATCGGGATAATATAAACAGATCCATTTCAGGGAGATTTACAGGCAGAGTCAGCTTTTTGGTGTGTTTTTGATGCAGTATGTTACACGATATGGTCAGGGTTTAAATTTGATAAGATGGAAAATGAACTTCCTCAACCGATTGAAAGTATAAATGATGAGATGATTGATCACCGGTTTATGGAAGAAATAAGAAAAGTAAACGGCTACCAAGAAGAATGGGCTGAGCGATTAAAAAAATACCTGCTTAAAAATTATCCGCCAGGCAGTGACAAGAAGATCCAAAGAGAAGAATTATTGAATTTGATTGCGTAAAAAGGATTCAATGAGATATTTGCTGTATTATTTTTTGTCTTGTTTAAAGAAACCCGCTTTGGTTGACAGGAGCGGGCTGTTTTCTTGGGTTTCTATCGATTGATGTATTTCCGCCATGGTGAGGATGATGTATTAATTGATATGTCTTTGTTATTCAAGGATAATGAAATCAATAGAAAATAAAATGTTTTTGGTTAAAATGGCACAGGTGAATTTTTAGAACATAAGAGGTGTTGGCCGATGGCGGAGATGCAGAAACAAGTCGTGATGGATCCCGGCGGGGAGCGTGTGGTGATGATCTTCGGTTTTCCGGTTGAGCCGAAGAGAAGGGAAGTGAGCGTGCGTCCGGCGGAGGATGTGGCCTGGCGGGCTTTGGCGCTCCATTTGTTGCAGGGGGTGATTTTTCATCCTGCGCCGGAAGAGGTGGTGAAATGGGCACACGAAGAGGGGTTGTGGGAACATTTGAGCCAGCAGGAGAAAGAGATTTTCCGGATTCCGGTTTCAGGTCTCTCCCCGGAAGAAATCCGGTGGAAGCAACAAGCCCTGCAATCGCATCTTTTGACGTGGCGTATCGAAGGTTTGCTTGCGATGTTATGGAGCCTCGATTTGGTTGAATCCCTGGAACCGCCGGTCGACCGGTGTGACGGCACCGTGATGCAGGATGTGTTGCCGATGCCGGGAGATTCCCTGGAAGCCTTTATCAGGAAAGCCCGTTTGCGCCCGGTGGAAGAGATTGTACAAATGCTGGAGCGGCATTTGCAAATTTACCACCAACAGGCCGAAGCTTATGAAAAAGGAGAAACGCTTCCATTTGACCTGTTGGTCGCTTATGAACGCATCCATGCGTGGAATTGGGTTTGCGGATGGGTGGATGAATGGGATGATTAAGGGTATGGATGCTTATATGGTTCAAGTTCTTATTTTTCGGGTATATACATAGCGGTATGATGGTTTGGTATATTTTCCATTGGAGGTAACAACATGACCAAAGATCAAAAGGACCAAGAGAACAAAATGGGAAAGTCAATGGGTTTCGGCATGGCGATTGGCGTTGCCATCGGCGTCGGCATTGGGTTGGCCATGGATAACCTGGGGCTTTGGATGGCGATCGGGGTTGCCATTGGCGCCGGCTTGGGCGGAGCCGGTTATGCATTCAGCAACGACAAAGAAGAGAAAGAATAATGTTTGCTTGCAAAGCGAACGAAAACCAGGGAAACCATCCCTGGTTTTTTATGTTTGCTGGGGCTTATCCCTGAACAGCCGGTTCGATGAGGGACGGATCATCGTTTTTGGGGGAGTTGACCCGTTGTGACACGGGATAGGATTCCATTTGTTCTTCCGGATAAGGTTCAAGCAGTGACTGCAAAACAACGGGGTTGTTCATTTCCGGATCCAGCCAGGTTTCGTAGTCGTCTTCCCTCAGGATGACTGGCATCCGGTTGTGCACCTCTTTGACGAGGGCATTGGGCCGGGTGGTGATAATGGTGCAGGTATACAAAAAGTCTGTTCCTTGTTTCCATTGGTCCCACAGCCCGGCAAAAGCAAACGGTTCCCCGCCCTTGATTTGAAACCGGTAAGGCTGTTTGGTTTTTCCGCTTCTTTTCCATTCATAAAAGCCGTCCGCCGGGATCAAGCAGCGTTGTTTGCGGAAAGGATGCTTGTAAGCAGGCCTTTCGTCCAAGGTTTCCGCGCGGGAATTGATCATTTTGTAGCCGATTTTGGGATCCTTGGCCCAAAAGGGAACCAGCCCCCATCGCATGGGTTGTCCGACACGGCGGTTTCCCTGTCGGGTCACTGTGAGGACGGGTTGGCTGGGAGCAATGTTGTATCGCGGGTTCCACTCATCGGGAAACGTGAACCCGAATTTTTCTTGTAAAAGGTTGAAATCCATGGCCAGCGAAAAGCGTCCGCACATAAGATCACACCATCCCAAGCGGGAGTTTTTCTTTTTCCCCATCATAGAGAAAGCGGGTCTTCGGGTCAACCCGGACGGAGGAATCCCGGGAAGACAAGTGTGATGGATTTAACGGAAGGGCACAATCCATTTAATTAAGATAAAGGCAAAGGACACCTCCTGATCAAGGTTCAGGAAATAAAACGAGGTGAAAAAATGCCGGCACCAACAGCAAAATTGCCCGGGCATCTGTTTCTGGCAAGTCTGGGGAAAACGGTTCTCCGGCCCGGGGGAAGAAAAGGAACGCAGAAAATCATTGATCATCTGCAACCGGATGAACATTCCTGTCTTTTGGAAGTCGCGGGAAACATGGGGACCACGGCGGTGCATCTGGCCAAAACATACGGTTGCCGCATTGTGTGCGTGGACCTGCATCAAGACAGTTTGAAAAAGGCGGAAAAGAATATCAAACAGGCGGGGGTGGAGCATTTAATCACCCTGCAAAGGGCCGATGCCAGAGATTTGCCGTTTGCGGATGAAACGTTTGATGGTGTGATCAATGAGGCCATGCTGACAATGCTGCCTGATCAGGATAAAATCAAAGCTTTGAATGAGTATTACCGGGTTTTGAAAAAAGGCGGCAAACTGGGAACCCACGATTTGTTGATCAAACGGCAGCCGACCGAAGAAATGTTGAAAATGGTGAAACATATCATGGATGTTCCCTTGCCGGACAACCCGGTTGTGGTCAAGCTGTTGCATCATGCATTGAATTTGATCGTCAGACCATTGGACCGGAAAAAATGGGAGGGCATCTATGCCCAAACCCCCTTTTCCAAGGTGGAATTCAAAGAAGGGGAGATGACCCTGTTAACCCTGGATGGTCTCCCTGTATGACGAGGGGTGGGACCGAACCATTGAGATTTTGCAAAATGCGGCGAAGTCCGGGGAGGCCAAAGAAAGGCTCTCTTTTATGATTAAATTGTTTAACCAAACCGAAACGTTCGGGCATATCACCATTCACGCGGAAAAATGACAAAACCCAATCCAAACCATACGCTTTTAAGCGTATGGTTTTTATTTGTCTTTTGGATGATAGATCAGTTGCACCACACCGGAAGAAAACGTCCGGGTTTGCATCAGTTTTAAATTCAGCCGCTTTTTCAAATCGGTAAATAACGGTTTTCCTTCTCCCAAAACAACAGGGTGAACGGACAACCGGAATTCATCCACCAGCCCCAAATCGATGAACGAGGCGATGAGATCGGCGCCGCCATACAGCCAAATGTCTTTGCCGGGCTGGTTTTTGATTTTCATGACTTCTTTATAAAGAGGGCCATGGATGAACGTTGCTTGCGGGCCGGTTTTCGTCCGTGTCCGGGAGAAGACAACTTTCTTTTTGCGTTGAATCTGTTGCCAAATTTCTTTTTCCATCTCCGGTGCTTCGGCGTGCGGGCGGTATTGTTCCCATATTTCATAACTTTTTCTGCCAAACAGAATCGTGTCGATTTGATTCAGGAAGGAAATGAAGTCCATATCCGGTTCCATGATGCACCAATCAATTTCTCCATTTTTCCCTTCAATAAAACCATCCAACGTCACGGCCAAATCCAAAAGGATTCTTCTAGGGTTGGTGTGATCGGACATCCTTGTTCTCCCTTTCTGCCAAGATTTGATTGGAATACATGTATGATACATGAAGAGCCGTCGGAGTCAAGACGATGTTTATTGGTGGACGGACTGTTTAAAGGAAAATGGGGAGCGTTTGCGGAAGATCATGAAATGGAGCTATAGGAAGAAAAATGAACCATGAGCCGGAAACAGCCGGATTTTGAACAGGAAAAGGAACACATCATTGAAGGTGGATATATTTTTATTTATATTTAGAATATTTTTATGATAAAATCACATTAGATCATCGATGGACAAGCAGGAGGTTCATGGATTGAAAAAAATCACCTTTCTTTTGCTTCTGGCTTTGACGGTGTTTTTCGGCTTGTTTCCGAGCGGATATGCAGCTCATTACATTGACTCGGATTCGGTGAAAAATGGAGCGATTCGATATAAAAATTCTTCCCGGTATCTGAAGGCGGTCGACCATGCGGATTATGCCTGGAACCAGCTGACGACGATATCCATTTATCCGGCAAGCTCACCGGATTTGATCTTTTATGATGCCAATTACTCCACGGCAAGCTGGGACGGGCTGTACACGCCGAAATCCGGAGCGGATACCATTCATTTGAATATCTATTACATGGACAAGTATACGACACCCGTTCAAGCCCGCGTGGCCGCCCATGAAATGGGGCATGCTCTGGGTTTGGGGGATCATGAAGAATACAGCTACCGGAAAATCTTAATGTATAAATGTTCCACCTGTAACCCCTATAACACACCGACTCACCATGACCGGCAAGATTATTATGCCAAATGGAGGGACTAAGATGAAAAAGCGCTATGTCTTCGTGGCGGCGTCACTGCTGTTTCTTTTTACCGGTGTGATCGTCGCGTATCAACATTTTTCCAAACAGGAGCCCGAAGTGATCAATGCGGCCGCTTCTTATGTGACGGATATCGATGACCCGCGAAAGCTTTCCGGGTTTACCAGCGATATTTTCATCGGCAAGGTGGTTGAAAAATCCGGGAGCAACCCAACGGGCGCCATTCCTGAAACCCGGTTTGACGTGCAAGTGATCGAAACCCTCAAAGGAAAAGCGGTGGGCCAAGTAACGGTGAACCAACAAGCCGGATATGATGAGAACGGGGATTTCTTTACTATTGACGGGGACCGGATGTTGATCCCCGGGAAAATCTACCTGTTTGCCACAGTTTACGATTCGGTTCACGATTGGTACACCCTTGTTCCCAATGCCGGGGATGTTCCCTTGACCGTCAAGGAAGAGGTTTCAGCCTCCGGTGACGGGGACATTGTCTTTGATGAATCATCACAAAAAGCCATTGAAGAGATGAAACGGGGCATTGAAAATGAAATTCCGTTTGAACCGGGGAACCGGTAGCATGGTTTCTCTGATGAGAAAAGGAGTCAGGGCAAGTTTCCTGACTCCTTTTTTGTTCTGCCGGCCGGTCGGTTATTTCCTCAGCAGTTCTTTCATTTTCAGGTATTCTTCTTCGCTGATTTCATGATTGATCAAGCGGAGTTTTAAAATTTCTTCGGCTTCCAGATGGATGCCGGTGGAATGAGAGCGGCAACCGGAACGGCGGTTCATGAACCGGAAGATCAAAATCGCCGCGATCAGCAGGCAGAAGAATGCAATGGGAAAAATGAAAAAAGGAAAAAAGGGAGCATGGGTTGCCGGGTGTACGGTTAAAAACATAAGATCACCTCTCTGATTGAAATGGTCAGATAAACTACCTTGCACGGGTATAAGATACATTTTTTTCATCACAAATAAATTTGTGAAAAAGTCACAGACCGGTCACGAATCCATCAGGAATTGCTTGTCTTTTCAAACGGGCAGAGTGGCTGTGTTAAGATGAAGTTGATTTTTGGATGCATGGAGGTTCGCCATGGACAGGAAAGAGACCATATTGGTAGTGGATGATGATAAAGAAATCGTGGAATTGATGCAGGATTTTCTGGAAGATGAGGGTTATCGGGTGGAAAAGGCTTTCGATGCGGGACAAGCGCTTAAACTGTTGAATCAGGTGCCGGTGGATTGCATCCTTTTGGATGTGATGATGCCCGGGCAGGACGGCTTTGAACTGTGCCGCGAAATCCGGAGAAACAATGATGTTCCCATTTTGTTTTTAAGCGCCCGCAACGGAGACATGGATAAAATCAGGGGGCTCGGAATTGGCGGGGACGATTACATTGTCAAGTCAGCCACGCCGGTGGAAGTGGTGGCCCGGGTCAAAGCGGTTCTTCGCCGTTACCGGAAACAAGCTTCCCCGCAAAAAGCGGTTCTCCGGTATGGCCCGCTCCGCTTGGATGTCTGGGCGCATGAGGTTTTCGTAAATGGCAAACCCGTTTCCCTGACGCCGAAAGAGTTTGACATTCTCCTCTTGTTTGCCGAACATCCCCGCCAAGTGTTCACCTACGATCAATTGCTTGAGAAATTTTGGGACGGGGTGGGGGACAAACATACGGTGGTTGTGCATATCAGCCGAATCCGTGAAAAAATCGAAGAAGATCCCAATCATCCCAAATGGATTGTCAATGTTTGGGGAGTCGGGTACCGTTTTGAAGGGGCATAAGCCATGAAAACATTGCGAATCCGCCAGTTTCTTTTTGCCGGTTTGTTGGCCATGGTGCTGTTGCCGAGATTGTTTTACATCCTCACGGACTATGTTCTTGAGCCGGTCGTGGCACATCAAACCGAGTCCAAAAGGGCTTTGGCTGACCAAATGATGCGGGACATCACGCAGCATGCGGATGAGTGGAAAGATACCGGGTGGCAACAAGCCTTCCAAAAACAGTATGCATCTTCCGGGATTCCCGTTTTCATCACCGATCCGTCCGGACAAAAAATCTTTCAAACGGGCCGTCCGCATCCCAACCCATGGAACAGCCGGCAAATGACCGTGATCGAAAACGGAGAAGTCCGGGGAGTGGTTCATCTGTATTTGAACAACCACCAGCAGGTATTTGCGGTTTTATCCGCTGTTTTTGGGGTCATTGCCACGATTTTTCTCATTGGATGGCTGATGGGGAAATATGTGCTGAAGCCCCTTTCGGGCATGAGTGCAGCTGCCAAACAAATTGCAAAAGGGAATTTGGATTTCCGGCTGCCTGCCTCCCGGTTGACGGAAGTGGCCGAGGTCCGGACGGCATTTGAGAAGATGGGGGACAGCCTCCGGGAGTCGCTGAACCGACAGGCAAAATTGGAAGAGGAACACCGCTTTTTTATCTCCTCCATCGCCCATGACCTGCGCACGCCGCTGTTTGTTTTGCGGGGCAGTTTATGGAGGATGGAGCAAGGGTTGGTCCGGTCCCCGGAGAAAATGGAAAGGTATATCCATGTGTGCAGGCAAAAAGCCGAACAGCTGGAGCGGTTGATATCCGATCTGTTTGCTTATGCAAAGACGGAATTTCAGGAACCGTCGTCCGCGGTTCGGGGCGAGACGTTTGATTTTGGAGATTGGATGGAAGAAATCGTGGATCAATTCCGGCTGGTCGCACAAACCAAAAACATTGAGATTTGCGTGCAGCGGCAAACGGAAAAATGTTTGGTGCGGGGGGACAAACACTTACTGGAACGGGCCGTGCTCAATCTGATGGACAATGCGTTTTATTACACGCCTTCCGGGGGCGAAATCTGCGTGCAATGGCGCAAGGAAGGAAATCAAGTCGTTTTTGCGGTTGCCGATACCGGACCGGGGATTCCGGAGCAGGATTTGCCCCATGTCTTTGAGCCCTTCTACCGGGCGGAAAAATCAAGAAATCCCAAAACCGGGGGAACCGGCTTGGGACTGACGATTGCAAAACGGATCCTTCATGCCCACCAAGGGGATCTGTTTGCCGGAAATCAGCCTGGAAAAGGGGCTGTCTTTACCGGGCGGCTTCCGCTTCACGGATGTTCTTGAAAACAGCTTATGGTTTATCCGATGGAAACCATTCTTTCAATGGCCCGTTTGGCCTTTTCGGAAATGTCCTTCGGCACGGTGATCACATGTTTGTTTTGGAATCGGAGCACAGTGAGGCCGGGGAGCTCCTCAAGAAAATGAGAGGTTACCAATGGGTACACACTGCCGGATGGGGCGTGCCGGACATATGCACTGACCTTTCACATGCTTGAGAGGTTGGAAGCGGATTTGTTCCAGCACATTCATTTGGAAAACAACATTTTGTTCCCGCGTTTTAAAAGCGAAATGAAATAAAAACAAAGAGCCCGTGAATCTTGAATTCACGGGCTCTTCTTTGGCAGAAGTCATCCGTTGGCCGGTTCCGGCTGTTCGAAGAATTGTTGATGTCTTTTCCCTTTCCAATACTTCCGGTAGTAGATGTATTGTCCGAGGAGTGTGGCGAAATAGGAAACGGGATAAGCCATCCAGACCCCGTATAAGCCAAACAGCCGGGAGAAGACAAACGCACATGGAATTTCCACCAAAATGATGGTTGCGATAATGATGGTGGTGGGCCAGAAAACGGTGCCGCTGGAGCGCATCAATCCGGATAAAATCACCGCATGGCCGAGCACGGTGAACGCCCACAAGGTGAAGAACAGAGATTTTTGCGTGATGTCAATGGTGGACGGGTCCGTCAAGAACATGGACAGGATCGGGCGGCTGAACACATAGATGAGAATGGTCAAAAAGCCGCCGACCACATAGTTCAACCATACGGTGGTTTTGATTAATTCCGTCAGTTTTTCTTGAAGATTGGCCCCGATGAGTTGGGCGCCGAAGATTCCCACGGCGATCGACAAGCTCATGGACGGAATGTGCACATAGTTGATGACTTGGTTAATGACTCCGTAGGCCGCCGTGGCTTTTGCCCCGAAATGGTTGACAAACGTGACAATGGCCAATTCCGAAACGGAGATGACAACCATTTGGATACTGGTCGGCAACCCGATTTTTACCATCAATCGCAAAATTTGCGGGTTCAATTTCAGCATTTTCAATGTATCTCTGTCCAAGGCAAGCGGGTGTCGCACTTTGAACAAATAAAGGATCAACAGGATAAACGTCACCAGGCTGGCGATGATTTGAGCCAGCGCCGCTCCTTCCAACCCCATCTGCGGAACGCCCCATCCGAACAAAAACAGGGGGGTGAGCAAAATGGTCAGGGATGTGCTGATGATCAAAAAATAAAAGGGCGTTTTCGAATCGCCGGTTCCCCGCAACAAGGTGGTGTAAATCACATAAGGAAACAAAAAGGGCAATCCGAGAAAAAGAACATGCATGAATTTGGAAGAATCGTTTTTAATCTCCTCCGAGATTCCCATGAGGGAGAGCAATTGGTCCGAAAATAACCAACCAATGATTAAAGATATGACTCCCAAAATAAAACTAAAAGTGAGTGAAGTGCCGACAGTTTCTTTCATTTTCTCCGTGTTCCCGCTTCCGAAAGCTTGCCCGATGAGCACGGAGCTGGCACTTCCCAGGCCAATCACAAAGGAGATCAAAAAGAAGGTCAGCGGAAATACCGTACTGGCGGCTGCCAGAGCATTTTCGCCCAACTGTTTTCCGATCAGAACGGAGCTGACCGTTCCGCCTAAAGATTGCAATGCATTGCTAAAAATTAACGGGATCAAAAACGGGATCATCGTCTTCCAAATCGGTAAAGAAAAATCTATGGAATGCTCTTTTTTGGTTTCAGGGATTTTCTTGGCGGATATGGCTTGTTCTTGTTGAGACATGTTGATCCTCCTTTCTTTCAGGTCATTTTATGAAGGGATTCTCAAAAAACCCTTTAGCATCATAACATATTGTTAAAAGAAAATCTTTATGAAAATGATAATCTAATTTTATTTTTATTGTTAATAAAAGTAAATGATTGGCAAATAAAAAATGCCAGACGCTGTGTCTGGCATATTTATTATAAGCGCGAAGGCTCGGGAAGCTTGTTTGCGGGATTCACAGGGGAGTGGGAAGATGCGGATGATTCGTTCCGGCAGGGTTGGGCAGTGTCCATGACTTCCTTCAGGATACGGCCCGTCAGGGAAGAGAAACGCGCATCGTCCCTTTGGCGGGGTCTGGGAAGAGTCACCGGAATGTCCGTTGCGACTTTGCCGTCTTTCAGCAAGATGACCCGGTCTGCCAGAGTCACCGCTTCTTCGACGTCGTGCGTCACCAACAGAGCAGTAAATTTTTGTTCTTGCCACAGTTCTTCAATCAATTTTTGCATTTCGATCCGGGTGAAAGCATCCAAAGCGCCCAAGGGTTCATCCAACAACAAAAGGCGGGGGCGGCTGACCAGGGCACGGGCCAGCGCCACCCGTTGCCGTTGTCCCCCGGAGAGAATACGGGGCCATTCATCTTTATACTGATCGAGTCCCACTTTTTCCAACATCAATTCGGTTTTTTCTTTTCGATGGCGCTTGTCCCGGATGCCGAGGGCAACATTTTGGAAAACTTTTTTCCAAGGCAACAGGCGGGATTCCTGAAACATCATGCGGGCCGCTGAATTGATTCCGGTCAGGAATTCTCCGTCTTGAATGATTTTTCCCCCGCTGGTTTTTTCGATTCCGGCAATCAATCGGAGCAATGTGCTTTTTCCGGTGCCGGAGCGGCCAACCACGGCGATGAATTCTCCCGGGGTGATTTGAAGGTTGATGTGATCCAGAATCAAACGGCCGTCGTATTGTTTTTGCAAGTCTTTCAAGTTGAGCCGGGTTCCGAAAGGTTGACGGTTCAGGTGAAACACCTCCTGCGATTGCATATGGTTATTGGGTTTCCCGCCACTTCAGGCAACGGTTCTCCAACATTTTCGCCAAAAGGTCTGCCGCTTTTCCGAGCAGAGCATAGAGCAGAATGCTTAACACCACGACATCCATTTGCATAAATTCCCGGGCATTCATGGCCATGTAGCCGATGCCGGAATCAAAGGAGATGGTTTCGGCCACGATCAGGGTCAGCCACATGATTCCCAGGGCATAGCGGAGCCCGATGAGGATGGAAGGCAACGCATTGGGCAAAAGAATGTGCCAGAAAAAATACCCGGGGGTGAGTTGATAGATTTTGCCCACTTCAATCAATCCGGGATCAATGTGGCGGATGCCGTGAAACGTGTTTAAATAGACGGGGAAGAAGACCCCGAGGGCAACCAGAAATAATTTGGATTCTTCCCCGATGCCAAACCACATGATGGCAAGCGGAATCAAAGCGAGATGAGGAATGTTGCGCAACATTTGCACCGTGGAATCCAGAAGCTTTTCAGCCACCCGGGAGATTCCGTTTAAAAATCCCAGCAGCAGCCCGATTCCGCCGCCGATACCCAATCCCAAAAGAGCGCGGACCGTGCTGTCGGCAATGTGCTGCAGCAATTCCCCGGACCGGGTTAAGCGGACAGCCGCTTCAATCACCGTGAGGGGTGCCGGCAAGGTCCGGTCGGAAATCCAGCCGATGCTGCTGAATAGTTGCCAGAGCACAATCAGCAGGGCCGGAACCAGCCAAGACAGGAGAAAGTGAAATTTGCGTGCATGAGGCCTGATGGTTTTGGTGTTCATTTCACCTCTCCTTTCTTTTGCGGAAGATGATGATTGGCCACAATTTCCCCGAACGGGCTCACGGCGTGCGGCCGGGAGTAAAGAGAACCGGTCGGAAGGGACAGTTCCGGGAACAGCCATTCCGCAACCCGGTAGGCCTCTTCCAGATGGGGGTAGCCGGACAAAATAAAGGTTTCGATTCCCAAATCGGCGTATTCCCGGATCCTCTTGGCAACCGTTTGCGGGTCCCCGACCAGCGCTGTGCCGGCGCCGCCCCGGACCAGTCCGATTCCGGCCCACAAATTGGGGCTGATTTCCAAATTGGATTTTTTGCCATGATGAAGCCGGGTCATGCGTTGTTGGCCGACGGAATCAAAGCGGGAAAAAATACGTTGGGCATTGCGGATGGTCTTTTCATCCAAATGGCGGATCATTTCTTCGGCCGCTTTCCACGCCTCTTTTTCGGTTTCGCGGATGATGACATGCAAGCGAATGCCAAACGTTACGGTTCTTCCTTGTTGAGCGGCAAGCTTGCGGACTTGCTCAATTTTGGAAGCAACTTGGGACGGGGGTTCTCCCCATGTGAGATAAACATCCGCGTGTTTTGCGGCCACTTGCATTCCCGCGGCAGAGGAGCCGCCGAAATACAAAGGCGGATGCGGATTTTGAACCGGGGGAAACAGCAGGCTTCCGCCTTTGATATGGAGATGGCGCCCGTGAAAATCCACTTTTTCCCCTTGCATGATCCGGCGAAAGACCGTTAAAAATTCGTCGGTCAATTCATAGCGGGTGTCATGGTCGAGATGAATGCCGTCCCCGGCCAGTTCCACCGGATCCCCCCCGGTGACGACATTTAAGAGCAACCGTCCGTTGGACAAACGGTCAAAAGTGGCGGCCATGCGCGCAGAAGCTGAAGGGGAAATGATGCCCGGACGAACCGCGACCAAAAATTTCATCCGTTTGGTGACCGAAAGCAAAGAGGACGCCACAATCCATGCATCCTCACAGGATCGTCCGGTGGGGATGAGCGCGCCGCTGAATCCGAGATGATCCACGGCTTGAGCCACTTGGAGCAAATAAGGATACTCGGTGGCGCGCCCTCCGATCGATGTTCCCAAATAACGTCCGTCTCCATGGGTCGGGAGAAACCAAAAAAGTTTCATCAATCTCATCCTTCCATTTTATTTAGGTGACCAAATCACATCGCGGACTTGGACGGATTGGGGGATCAGGCCGGTTTCATAGAAAGCCCGGGCAATTTGTTGCTGGTCCTGAACAATGTCCGGGCTGACGGGTTCAATCCCGTATTTCGCCCGCCGGATGGCGATATCGACCGGCTTGAAATCCATCCCGATTTGTTTGGCGAGCAATTTGGCGGTTTGATCGGGATTTTGGTTAAACCATTCGGCTGATTTTTGCAATTCATCCAAAAGGATTTGGATCTTGTCCGGATTCCCTTGTGCAAAGTCTTTGGACGAGAAATAGTAAGAACGGTTCGATGTGTATCCCTTTGCGTCCGTGAGGATCCGGACGTTCAAATCCGTCTGGGCATCGGCAAAATAAGGATCCCAAATGACCCATGCATCCACACTTTTTCTGATAAAAGCCGCTTTGGCATCCGCCGGCGGCAAATAAACCGGCCGGATATCCGAATACGAAAGCCCGGCTTTTTCCAATGCTTTAAGCAACAGATAATGAACATTGGAGCCCTTATTCAAAGCGACTTTCTTCCCTTTTAATTGCCGGATGTCATGAATGGGTGAGTCATCATGGACGACAATCGCTTCACCCTCGGGCCGTGGCTTGCCGGCTCCGATATACACCAGTGGGGTGCCCGCCGCTTGCGCAAAGATGGGAGGGGTGTTTCCCGTCTCCCCGATGTCAATGCTGCCGGCATGAAGGGCTTCCAGTAGTTGGGGACCGGCCGGAAATTGGATCCACTTTACCCGGATCCCCTGGGATTCGAAGCGTTTTTCCAAGGTTCCGCGGGCTTTTAAGATGCTTAGAACCCCGAATTTTTGGTAACCGATCCGGATTTCGTTTTTGTTGGCTTCACCGGACCGGCAACCAGCGGTCAGAGACAGTAATGCGATGAGAAGAACAACAGGAATCAATCGCAGGCGCATGTTATGTTTCACCTCTTGCTTTAAAAATGAAAAAAAGCCCCGACATCCCTGAATCCAAACAGGGTGTGGGGCCTCCAGTTTTCTGGTCGGCTGTTAAATGTTTTTTTGGTTGGGGTTTGCCCGGTCCGGAGAGGGACGGGATTTTTTCAAGGAGAAACGGTGTTTTTCCGTGCGGTCGATCTGCACAATGTTGGAATCATGGACCGTGATGACGACAGTCCCGTATTCGAGCCCTTCCAATGATTTTTGAATGCGCAGCATTTGTTCATCCGAAACAGCAGACGGTCTCATCTTGGTTTTCACGCCCCTTTGACATTCGGAATTTGACCTTCCAGCAAGTCTTTTAAAGTGGTCTGTTCCAAACACCGGGCAACGGTGTCCCGGATGAAGGCCCATAAAGGTTTCAACAAACAACCTTCCTCCAGTGGACAGGGATCATAAGCGGTCACGCTGACACATCCCATGGGGGCCAACGGCCCTTCCAGCTGCCGGATCACTTCTCCAATGATGATTTGCTCGGGCGGTTTATGCAAAAAATAACCGCCCCGGACTCCCCGCTTGCTCTGGACATAACCAAGGTTTTTCAGCTGAAGCAGGATCTGTTCCAGATAATTGAGAGGCACCCGGGTTTTTTCGGAAATTTCGGCACCGGGGATGACCGTGGAATGCTGTGCGAGAAGAATGAGGGTGCGCAAGGCGTATTCGCCACGGGTTGAAACTTTCATTGTTCAATCCCCTTTGCAGCTGAAAACAAGCCAAAGAATTCTTGACAATCTTGAGTGAATTTGTCGACTATTCGGCAAAGGCATGGAAATGGGTGAAACAATCCGTTTTTGAAAGAATTGTTCGTCTTATTATATTCTTTTGAAATTAATGTATTACAAATCTTGATCCGGGTCAATCGTTATTTTCATAATTTCTCATCGATTTACTATGATTTTATTTTCTGTGATCCGGACAAAATTCATTTTATGAAGCAGATCAGCCGATTTCACAGCCGGGAGCGGTTTTTTGTTAAAATGAAATTAGTATTTTCTGAATTTACCGGGAGGAGAGTATGATTCGACTGCAGGAAATCTTAAAGAAGGTGGATGTTTTTCTTTATCCGGAGGATAGCGTGCGGGATGCCGCCGCAAAATTGCTCCGTTCCCCGTCAGAGGCCATCCCCGTGGTGGATCCCCGCGGAACATTTCTGGGCGCCGTCACCCGGGACCATTTGCTGCAAATGGTTTTGCGAAAGCTGCCGCTTCATGCCCCGATCCAAGATCATTTTCCGCAGGATGACTCGTTTGCTGTTTCCAATCCCTCTTGGGAAGAAATCTTGGAAAAAATGGTTCACAGTCAGGTGGAAACCGTTTTTGTGTTGAACCGGGAAGGACAAGTCACCGGTTCGCTTTCCCGGTCGGACCTTCTCAGGAGGGCGTTTTCCTGGTGCCGGATGATGGAGAGGATCCTGGAACAAGGAAGTGACGGCTGGTTTTTGGTGAATGAAGAGGAGAAAATGGTTTTTGCCAACCAAAACCTGCTTGAACTCATGGCTTGTTCCGGGAAAGAATGGCTGGGAAAACCGATCGGCCAATTGCTTCCCGGACTGAAGCTGAAAGACATGATGAAAACGGGAAAGGCAGAAGTGTCCGGGTGGTTGGAAGCCAACGGCATCCGGTATCTGGTTCACGGTTGCCCGGTTTTTGAAAACGGGAAGGTGGCGGGGGTGGCCGGAAAAGTGATCTACCGGCATTGGGATCAAATCAAGAAGCGGTTGGAACAGCTGGACGAAGGGTTAAACGCGGAAACCGGCGGAAAGAGGCAGACCAAGCCGTCCCTTTTTACTTGGAAACAGGTAATCAGCCGTGATCCGGAAGTGGAGCGGTTAAAGTGGTGTGCCCGAAAAGCGGCGGCCGGGGATTCAACCATCCTGATCCGCGGGGAAAGCGGAACCGGGAAAGAGCTGGTGGCCCATGCCATTCATGTTGACAGTCCGCGCAGAAACGGACCGTTTGTCACCGTCAATTGTGCGGCTGTTCCCGAACATTTAATGGAAGCGGAATTTTTCGGATACGATGAGGGGGCATTTACCGGAGCCGGAAAGAAAGGAAAGCCCGGCAAATTGGAATTGGCGGATGGCGGAACGTTGTTTTTGGATGAAATTGGAGACATGTCTTTGAAACTGCAAGCCAAACTGCTCCGGGTGCTGGAGGAAAAATCATTTTACCGGGTCGGCGGCACCAGACGGATTGAAACCGATGTCCGGATCATCGCCGCGACCAATCAATGCCTGGAAGAGATGATCCGAAAGGGAACGTTCCGGGAGGATCTTTTTTACCGGTTGAACGTCATTGCGCTAAACATCCCGCCGCTGAGAAAACGGAAGCAGGATATTTTGCCGTTGTGCCGCCACTTTGTCAAAGAACTGAATCAAAAGCTGAGGACCGCCATCACCGGAATCGATCCGGAAGCAGAACAAATTTTGTTGAATTATCATTGGCCCGGCAATGTCCGTGAATTAAAAAACACTTTGGAACGGGCGATGATTTTTGCCGGGCACGGTTGCATCCGGTGGCAGGATCTCCCCTCTCCCCTGCGGGACCTGAAAAAAACCGCATGCCAAAAGGAGGATGGTTTGCTGAAACAAGCAGAAAAAAATGCAATTTGCCAGGCGCTTTTGGAGACGGGAGGCAATAAAGTGAAAGCGGCCCGTTTGTTGGGAATCAGCCGCTC
Organism: Thermoactinomyces sp. CICC 10735; assembly: GCF_016055175.1. Classification (NCBI taxonomy): domain Bacteria; kingdom Bacillati; phylum Bacillota; class Bacilli; order Caryophanales; family Thermoactinomycetaceae; genus Thermoactinomyces; species Thermoactinomyces sp. CICC 10735. Next base: position 17,584 of record NZ_JAECVT010000001.1, read on the forward strand.
CGTCTTATACGAAAAATTAAAAAAATACCAACTGCCGAATGCGTTTTGAACGAACGGTCCCGGGGGAACCATCCTGCTGTCCGGAAACCGGACACCGACCTTTGACAAGTGTCCGGTTTTTCGGAATCATCCCGTTTCGGGAGAAAGGGAGTAAAGGATTTTCCGGCCCTTTTTTCCGCACACCGTTGGCATTGGATTTGCTTATTGTTTGGATGATGGATTACAAGGAATCTGGGGGGGATTTTAAGGAATGCGTGCCACCATGATGAATTTTCCGCTGACGCTTTCGCATTTATTGGAAAGGGCCAACGATTTGTATGGTTCTGTTGAAATCGTCTCCCGAATGCCGGACCGATCATTGCATCGATATACTTACGCGGATTTTTACCGGCGTGCCCGGATGTTGGCCGGGGCATTGGAAAAAGCCGGCTTGAAAAAAGGGGATCGTGTGGCCACTTTGATGTGGAATCATTATGTTCATTTGGAAGCGTACCTTGGCGTTCCGGTTGCCGGCGGGGTTTTGCACACGCTGAATTTGCGCCTTCATCCCACGGAAGTTGCTTATATCATCCGGCATGCGAGGGACCGGTTTCTGATCGTCGATGATATCCTCTTGCCCCTTCTGGAAAAATTTCGGGATCAAATTGACGTGGAAAAAATCATTGTTGTCCCGCTCACCGGCCAACCGGTTCCTTCTTTCGGTGAAGATTACGAACAGTTCCTCGGGAGCGCCGGCGACACCTTTTCTTATGCCGGGCTGGACGAAAATGACGCCGCGGTGATGTGCTATACTTCCGGAACGACCGGAAAGCCGAAAGGCGTGGTTTATTCCCACCGGGCTTTGGTGCTGCATTCCTTTATGTTGGGGCTCAAAGACGGGTTGGGGATTTCAAGTGAGGATGCCGGGATGCCCATTGTTCCCATGTTTCATGTCAATGCCTGGGGGCTTCCTTTTGTTTCGGTGATGTTGGGCGCCAAGCAAGTTTTTCCCGGTCCGTTCCTGGATGCCGAAAACCTTCTGGACTTGATGGAAAAAGAAAGAGTGACTTTTGCGGCCGGGGTTCCCACCATTTGGTTTGATGTGTTGAACAAGCTGGACGAAAAGCCGGACCGGTGGGATCTGGATCCGGATCTCAAGCTTTTGATCGGAGGGGCTGCCCCGCCTGAATCGTTGATCCGGGGATTGGAACGGCATCGCCTGCAGGCGGTGCACGGATGGGGAATGACCGAGACCACGCCGGTGGCAACTGTATCCCATTTGAAGCCCCATTTAAAAGAAAGGACTGCCGAGGAGCAATTGGCATACAAATTGAAACAGGGAACTCCTGTTCCGTTTGTCGAGATCCGGGTGATGGACGGGGACCGGGAAGTTCCTTGGGATGGGAAAACGATGGGAGAGCTCCAAATCCGGGGGCCTTGGGTGACGGCCGGTTATTATAACCGTCCGGATGCCAAAGAGGTGTTGACAGACGATGGCTGGTTTCAAACCGGGGATGTTGCAACGATTGATCCGGAAGGTTACATGAAGATTACCGACCGGACGAAAGATCTGATTAAATCCGGGGGAGAGTGGATCAGTTCGGTGGATTTGGAAAATGAACTGATGGCCCATCCTTCGGTCAAGGAAGCCGCGGTGATTGCCATGCCGCATCCCAAATGGCAGGAGCGCCCGCTGGCGGTCGTCGTGCTGAAAGAAGGAAAAAAAGCCGGCAAAGAGGAATTGCGTGCGTTTTTGGCTTCGAAGTTCAGCAAATGGTGGCTGCCGGATGAGTTTGTTTTCACGGACTCTATTCCGCGCACTTCGGCAGGGAAATTTTCCAAAATGGAATTGCGGAAGAAATATATCAAAGGTTGATTCACTTTTTTAAAGGGGGTCCGCTTCGTTCATGTACCCAACCATCGGGAAGATCCTGGAGCAAACGGTTCAAAAGTATCCGGAAAAGGAAGCGCTGTTTGATGTGGAGAAGAACCGGCGCTGGACTTACCGGATGTGGGACCGGGAAGTGAACCGGCTGGCCCGGGCTTTCTTGGCAGCCGGGGTGAAAAAGGGGGACCGGGTTTCCACATACCTATACAACTCCGTGGAGTTGGCCACTGCTTTTTTTGCCTGCGCCAAAATCGGCGCGGTCTTCAACCCGGTCAATTTCCGTTTGACGGCCGAAGAAGTGGCTTATATTTTGCATGATGCCGAACCCAAAATCGTTTTATTTGAAAAAGAGCTGGAAAGTCATATCGCAAAGATTCACGGGAGATTCCCCCGGATCTCGTTTTGGATGACGGACGGGGACCCTCCTTGTTATGCGGAAAGCTACCAAAAACGGATCCGGATGGCTCCGGATACCCGGCCGGAAGCGGAGGTGTCGGAAGAGGACCTTTGCGGCATCATGTACACCAGCGGGACCACCGGCCGGCCCAAAGGCGTGATGCACCGGCACCGCGACATGATTGAGCAAAGTCTGATCATTTTGGCGATGATGCGTTTGACCCCGAAAGACCGGGGGCTGGTGACCGCTCCCATGTTTCACTGTGCCGAACTGCATTGTGCGTTTTTGCCGAGAGTGCATATCGGAGCCGGCCAGGTGATCATGCGCCAATTTGATCCGAAACGGGTTTTAAAACTGGTGCAGGAGGAGAAGGTCACCGTTTTCTTTGCCGCTCCCACCATGTGGAACATGTTGTTGCAGGAAGATTTGTCCCGGTACCGTTTGTCGTCGTTGCGGCTGGGATTCTATGGCGGGGCTCCCATGGCTCCGGCATTGATTCTACGTTGCCGGGAGAAGCTCGGCATCGGTTTGGTTCAAGCCTACGGAATGACGGAAATGGGGCCGGCGGTCACCTTCTTGTTGGAAGTGGAACAGATCACCAAAGCCGGTTCCGCCGGAAAGCCTTGTTTAAACCATGAAGTCCGGGTGGTGCGTGTGAAGGAAGGAGTGCCGTCGGATCCGGAGGACGTGCTCAAACCCGGTGAGACCGGGGAGATTCTCGTCCGGGGATCTTGCATGATGAAAGGATATTACCGGAAAGAAGAGGAGACCGGCAAAGCGCTGCATCAAGGGTGGTATCATACAGGGGATCTGGGTTATCTGGACGAAGACGGATATTTGTGGGTGGCCGACCGTTTGGATGATATGATTATCAGTGGCGGGGAAAATATTTATCCGCGGGAAGTGGAGGACGTGCTGTATGAGCATCCCGGGGTGTTGGATGTGGCGGTGTTGGGGGAACCGGATGAAACTTGGGGGGAGCGGGTGGTGGCGTATGTCGTTAAAAAAGATCCGGGGGTGACGGCGGATGAACTGGAACGGTTTTGCCGGCAAAGCGAAAAACTGGCCCGTTACAAACGGCCGAGAGAATACCGGTTTGTCAAGCAGCTTCCCCGCAACGCCAGCGGGAAAATTCAGAAGTTTCTTTTGCGAAACCAACACAAAAACCAAGCCTGATGAAACGTGAAAAAAGAACAAAGGAGAGATAGTCCATGCGGGAGGCAGTTATCATCGAAGCAGTTCGTACGCCGATTGGGCGGCGGAACGGCACTTTAAGCGGAATCCGCCCGGACGATTTGGCGGCCATGGTGTTGAAAGAGGTGGTCCGGCGGGCCGGAATCCCTCCGGAACTGGTGGAAGATGTGTTGATGGGGTGTGTGACGCAAACCGGCGAACAAGCAAGAGATATCGGGAGATTGGCCACATTGATCGCCGGATTTCCGGTGGAAGTGCCCGGGGTCACCATCGACCGGCAATGCGGTTCCAGCCAGCAAGCCGTCCATTTTGCGGCCCAGGCGATTTTGAGCGGGGATATGGATGTGGTCGTGGCGGCTGGCGTGGAAAGCATGTCCCGCGTGCCGATGTCTTCCAATTTTCAAGGCGCCGTCTTCAGTGAAAAGCTTACTTCCCGGTATGAGATGATCCATCAGGGCATTTCGGCGGAGCGCATTGCCGACAAATGGGGGTTTTCGCGGGAGCAGCTGGACGAATTTTCCCTCCGCAGCCATGAAAAAGCGGTACAAGCACGCAAAGAAGGGCGTTTCAAGCAAGAGATCATGCCGGTTGCCGTCCGGTTGCCCGACGGAAGCGAACAGGTGATTGATCAGGACGAAGGGCCGCGGGAAGACACTCCATGGAAAAACTGGCCGCTTTGTCTCCTTCCTTTGTGGAGAACGGAAAAATTCATGCCGGCAACTCCAGCCAAATCAGTGACGGCGCGGCGGCTATTTTGTTGATGTCCCGCGAAAAAGCGGAACAGCTGGGGTTAAAGCCCCGCTTTCGCATCTTGTCCCGTGTGGTGACCGGGTCCGATCCGACCCTGATGCTGACCGGACCCATTCCTGCAACGGAAAAGGTGCTGAAAAAAGCGGGATTGCAATTGGAAGAGATCGATCTTTTTGAAGTGAATGAAGCCTTTGCGCCGGTGCCGCTTGCTTGGCTTTGTGAAACGGGCGCTGATCCGGAAAAGCTGAATCCCAACGGCGGGGCGATTGCACTTGGACATCCGCTTGGAGCTTCGGGAGCCCGGTTGATGACGACCCTGGTGCATGAATTGGAACGAAGCGGCGGCCGGTACGGACTGCAAACCATGTGCGAGGGATACGGCATGGCCAATGCAACCATTATTGAAAGGCTGGATGAATAAAAGGGCGAATATGAGAAAAGGACGGTTGAACCCGCAGCTCAACCGTCCTTTTTATTTGATCAACCGTTGGCGCAGGGCTTTGGCAACCGCTTCGGCCCGGTTTTTGGCGTGCAACTTTTTAAAGACCGACCGGATATATTCGTTTACGGTGTGTTCGCTGATTTTCAGTCTGGCGGCGATCTGTTTGGTGCTTAATCCGTTGGCGCTGAACCGGAGAATTTGTTTTTCCCGGTGGGTGAGCGGGGAGGAGAGTTGAAGGGGAGACGCGTTGGCATAAAGTTTGGTGCGTAAATTCCGGGACACGCGGGTCAACAGGGAGCGGATGATTTCGATGGTGGTTTGTGAAACGTCAAATGGTTGTCCGTTCTGGTCCAACAAAAGCACGCCGGTGACATGATGGTGTTCTTCATATAAAGGAGCGACCAAAAGGGAAGTCAAACGGAAATGCCGGATGTGATGTTTTGGCAGCAGATGGTGTACCTGCCGGAAATACACGGGGCGTTTGACATCGAACAATTTGGAAATCCCGGGCACATTTTGTTCGGACTCATGAATCCGTTGGATTTCTTCCAATGGCACATTATACGAGCAGATGCCTTCCACCTTTTTTAATAAGGGATAGTACCAAAAAAAGGCGCTGCGTTGAAAGCCGGTCAGGCGGCAGATTTGTTTCATGCTGGTGAGCAAGGTTTCCTTGACGCCGCTGGTGGAAAGCAACGTGTCATCAAATTCCAGAATCGCTTCATATTGCCGGAGGGTGTCATATAACGGGCCGCTGGTATATTGTCGGGAAAACCGCAGGGCGTGCCGGATCCAACCCGCAATTTCCCGGGCATAAGACCGGGACAAAGCATTTTTGCTGCCCGAAATGGCCAGTGAGAGATGTTGGTTGACGGGTTCGGTGAATCCCCGGGCTTTTCCTTGGAGGATGCGGCGGACAAATAAAGTTTGTCTGTCCGTGGGGTATGCCGCAACCCAACGGTTGTTCCGCGGGTGGTGAACGGCCAGGTCCAGGACTTTTCCTTCGGAAGTGAGCACCGCTATTTTGTTCCACCGGACATCCGGCCGGATTTTTAATCCTTGCAGCAGTTCAACCAATGGGGAATAAGACCGGATGCGGGGAGAATCGAAAGCGCGGAGTGTCAAAAACGGCCATTGCATCAGGGCTTGGTTGATGTTCATGCACAGTGTGTGGATCTTGTGAAAGGCCTGTTGGACAAACGAAGAATCTTGCGATTCCATGACGAATTCCATGAGGATTTGTTCCAGGGATCCGACGGCAAAAAACCAATGTTTCGGATCAGCGACCGGCGTTTCATCCATCATCCATTGTTGCAACCGGCTCATCAAAGCGCTTTCGTCGGAAAGTGCGAGATCCAGGTGATCAAGCAGGAAAGAGAAAAGACGGGACAGAGCGGCTTTTTCTTCATCCGGGGCATTCCACTTGGATAATTTCAAATGCCAACGTGCCAAACCTTCCGGATATCTGCCGGAGATCAGATCGAGCAGTTGCTCTTTTTTCATGGCCAACCCCCTAAAAACCTTGGTTTTAGGGGTATTATAACCCAGAATATCAGGGATTGTCTAAATATTTCAAATAAAATAACATTTAATTGAAATGGTTGGATGCGATAAGGAGGGGCGCGAAGGCGTTTTGCTGTTGTTGTAAGCGGTGACATCTTGTTTGACTCATTGAGGGGGGATCGATCATGCGGGAACTGAAAACAACCGGTGAAAAGGGATTGGATCATTCGCTTTTGCCCATGCGGTTATACCACAAAGCGAAGAAGCTGGGGGTGTGGGATCCGAAAGACATTGATTTTACCCAAGATAAGGAAACATGGCAAACTTTCACGGATGAAGAAAAAGAAGCGAGTCTGCGCTTGGGGGCGATGTTTCAGGCGGGGGAAGAAGCAGTAACCCGGGATTTGCTTCCGCTCATCCGGGTGATTTCCATGGAAGGACGTTTGGAAGAGGAATTGTATTTGACGACATTTCTGTTTGAAGAAGCGAAGCATACCGAGGTATTCCGGAGGTTTTTGGATGAAGTGGTCGGCGGGGCCGGGGATTTGACGATTTATCATCAGAGCCACTTTAAGAAAATTTTTTACGAGTACCTGCCGCAGGCGATGGAACGTTTGATTGATGATCCGTCACCGGAAGCGCAGGCGGAAGCTTCGGTTACTTATAACATGGTGGTGGAAGGAATCCTGGCCGAATCCGGTTATCATGCATTTTATACCGCTCTCCAGGGACAACTGGCCATGCCCGGGATGTTTGAAGCCGTTACGAATTTGAAACGAGACGAAGCCCGGCATATCAGTTACGGGAGCTATCTTTTGCAGCGGCTCATTTCAGAGCATGATCACATATGGGATGTGGTTGTCAAACGGATGGAGTTGCTGCTTCCGCATGCAATTGGTGTGGTGGATGAAATCTTCGGCACGATGGATCCGTTTCCGTTTGATCTCAAAAAAGATGACATTGTTGCTTTTGCAATGAAACAGTTTCAAACACGCATGGAAGTGCTCCGGCGGGCGCGCGGAAAAACGCCGGATGAAATTTATTCCATCAGCGAAAAAGATGTCGGCTTGACGGATGAATAATTTTGCATTGGATCAGGCGGACCCGGTGTCCGCCTGTCTTAATCTTTGGAAGGGGGGATGGGTGTGTCCGTCGTGTCGGCGAAAGAGGTTTCGGATTTGGAGTTGGATCAGGCGAGGCGGGAAATTCTTGAAATGCGTTTGAAAATCACGAGAAGTCAACGGTATCGCACCATTGCCGGAATCTTTGCCAAGCACGGGTTGCTTCACTTGTTGGAAGACCGCGGGTTGTTCCGGCTGTTTTTTAAAAAGCGGACCCGGGAAGAAGAAGAAAAACTGCGCCGGTTCGGACGCCGGCTGCGGATGGTTTTTGAGGAACTGGGTCCCACTTTTATCAAACTGGGACAAGTTCTTGTTTCCCGGCAGGAAATCATTCCCGAGCCGGTGACGACGGAACTTTCGGAGTTGTTAAACGAAGTTCCTCCCATGCCTTTCCGCTATATGGCCGCGGTGATGGAAGACGGGCTTCCGGAAGGATTAAAGGAGTTTGAGTGGATTGACCCGGAACCGGTCGGATCCGCTTCATTGGCCCAAGTGTACCGTGCACAATTAAAGGATGGACGGGTTTGTGCCGTCAAAGTGGTCCGCCCCATCGTGGACAAACTGTTTGAAATCGATATTTCCATCATCCAAAAATTTGCCGGCCGGTTGCAAAAAAGGCTCCCTCCCCCATACGCAGCTTCAGTGGATTTAAACGGGTTGGTCCGTGATTATTACAGCAGTTCGACCAACGAACTGGACATGCTGGCCGAAGCCCGGACCATGAAAGAGCACCGGGAGATGATGAAGGATTTTGAGACCATTTCCGTCCCCGAAGTGTACAAGGTTTCAAAAAATGTCCTGGTGATGGAGTATGTGGACGGTTGGAATCTCAAAGAATTTCCGGTGGATTTTCTCACGTTTGAAGAACGGTTTATGCGGATGGTCGATTTGGCCCATTATTATGTCAAAACGTTTTCCGAAGGATATTATCATGGTGATCCGCACGGTTCCAACATCATGATCGATAAGCACACGAAAAAGGCGTATGTGATTGACTGGGGAATGGTTGGGCGGGTGGATTCCCTCCATACCGAAGCCATTTTCCGCATGTTGCTTCACACCCGCTTGAATCAGGCGGAAGATGCGGCGGAAGCCGTTTTGGATATTATCCAACCGACGCCTTACACCGATCCGATCCGCTTAAAAGATCAGTTGCGTTCCCATTTTGTGCACTATGTGAACAGTGATCAGGCGGGCAAATACAATTGGGGGAATCTCTTGATCCAGGCGATTGTGATCGGGGTGAAAAACCATTGCCGCATTCCCAATGCCATGGCTTTGTGGGCAAAAGGATTCACGGCCGCAGAAGGGACGGCACGGTGGTTGTGCCCGGAAATCAGTTACCACACGGTTGTGGAATCGGCCGATGTGCAAATCTTGAAAAGCTGGTTGTCGCGGAGGTTTAACTACCGGGCCAATGCCAGTTGGATCAGTGAAGTGGCGAAGCTGACCGGCACTTTGCCGCGCAGGCTGAACAAAATCCTGGAGCGGCTTGCGTGGAATGACTGGAAAGTGGTGGTGGAAAACCGGACCGATGATCATTTGGTCCGGCAAATGAACAAGATGGTCAACCGGATGGCGTTGGCTTGGCTGGCAAGCGGCTTATTCGTGGGATCGGCAGTTTTTCTTGCTTTTGGAAATGAATGGATGCAGTCAGTCCAGTCGATCAAATGGTTGATGCAAGGAATGCTGTGGGGGGCATCGGCGCTGAGTGTTTACCTGTTATGGAGAGTGTTCCGTTCCAAAAGAGCTTGACGGGATGACGGGAAGGGGGATGGCGTTGAAAGAGCGCAAAATGACCATGGAAGAGCGAATCGAAGCTTTCTTCCGGCAATCCGGCGGCCCAAACAACAGCAAAATCGAAAAGCTCTTGGATGAACATTTGCGAAACGGAAAAGACCACGGAATGCCGGGAAGGAAAGAAACGTTTGAGGATGCGGTCATCTGGACGGTTATGCATGATCCCAGCCTGTTGCTCTTGTTTGAGCGGATTCAAAAGTGGAGGACGGGGCGTTCAGAAAAGCAACAACAGCTTTTACAGTTGGAAGAAAAGATCAAAAACTTGGAAACGGAAATTAAAAAATTAACAGAAAAAAATAAAACCTTAAGTTTAGGCTGAAAATATTTTCAGATTCGGGTAAGATGTAGAAGAGGAGGCGATGAAACATGCCAAACTTGGAACAATTAACTTTGCCTGTGGTTGCAGCGCCGATGTTTCTGGTATCCGGCCCGGAATTGGTGATCGAGTGTTGCAAAGCCGGAATCGTCGGTTCATTTCCTTTGTTAAATGCAAGGACGTCCGAAGATTTGGATGTTTGGATGAAAAAAATTACGGAATCCATCGAAGAATTGGAAAAAAACCAAACCGTGGCCCCTTGGGCGGTCAACCTGGTGGTGCACCGGACCAACCGGAGATATGAGGAAGATTTGAAAGCGATCCAAAAATACAAGCCGCCCATTGTGATCACGTCCCTCGGCAATCCGGCGCCCGTGGTGGATGTTGTGCACGAATACGGCGGATTGGTGTTTTCGGATGTGAGCACTTTGCCTCATGCCAAAAAAGCCGCGTCTGCCGGTGTTGACGGATTGATTCTGGTTTGTTCCGGCGCAGGGGGGCATGGCGGGACGATCAACCCGTTTGCGTTCATTGGTGAAGTGCGCAAATTTTGGAACGGAAAGACGATTCTGGCCGGAAGTATTTCCAACGGCCGCGATATCCTGGCAGCCAAAGTAATGGGAGCGGATCTCGCTTACATGGGGACGCGTTTCATTCCGACGGTTGAAAGTTTGGCCAGTGAAGATTACAAAAACATGCTGATTGAGTCAGACTTGGATGATATCATCTACACCGACGCATTCAGCGGTGTCAATGCCAACTATTTGAAACCGAGCATCGAAAGAGCCGGTTTGGATCCGGAGCACTTGGAGAAAAAGGGAACCGTCGATTTCTCCAAAATGAATGAAACCGGTCCCAAAGCATGGAAAGACATTTGGTCGGCCGGCCACGGAGTGGGTCAGATCCGGAAAGTCCAAACCGTTCAGGAAGTGGTGGCGGAGCTGAAGCGGGAATACGAGGAAGCGGTTGGAAAAATCTCTTAAAAAGAAAGGGAATGTGGCTCTTTTCACAAGAGCCACCTGATGTATTTTATGTCCGGGCCGACCCGGATAACCGCGGGGGTTGTCGTTCATTCGATGCCATCCGGGCTGTCCGGCATTTTTTGTCCCGGGATCACGGATAAAAAGAGGAAATGGAAAAGATGAAACGAATATTTATAGTTAATTGTTGATCTTCTTTACAAGATGAGATCACATGGTTTAACATAGTGGCTGTTGGTATGGGATACATAATGATGAATAGTAAGTTCCCCGGGTTCATAGGGGCTTTTTTCCTGTTCATGGATGTTTATTGAAAAGTTGCTTTACTGTGTTATAATGAAGTGGTTATTGCGGGGAGCGATACTAGTGAATCGGACTGATCATACCATATGATAGATTTGTGATGCAGGAGGTAACTGTGTAATGAAGGCAAGCTGGGAAAAAACAGAAAAAAACAAAGGTATCCTTACGGTCGAAACAGATGAGCAATCGGTTCAAGACGCACTGGATCAAGCGTTTAAAAAAGTGGTCAAACAAGTGAATGTCCCCGGATTCCGCAAAGGGAAAGTGCCGCGTGCCATTTTCGAAAAGCGGTTTGGTGTCGAAGTGTTGTATCAGGACGCCCTCGATATCCTGCTGCCCAAAGCTTATGAAGAAGCTGTGGAAGAAACGGGAATCGTGCCGGTGGACCGTCCGGAAATCGACATTGAGCAACTGGAAAAAGGCAAATCGTTGATCTTCAAGGCGACGGTGACCGTAAAGCCGGAAGTGGAACTCGGCGAGTATAAAGGTTTGGAAGTGGAAGTGGACGAAGAAAAATTCGCCGTGAAACCCGAAGATGTGGAAAAAGAACTCGAACGCATGCAAAAACAACAAGGTCAATTGGAACCGGTGGAAGAAGGAGCCGTGGAAAAAGGCGACCGTGTGATCATTGACTTTGAAGGATTTGTCGACGGAGAACCTTTTGAAGGCGGTAAAGCGGAACAATACACGCTGGAAGTCGGTTCCGGAACGTTTATCCCCGGTTTTGAAGACCAGCTGATCGGCATGAAAGCCGGAGAAGAAAAAGAAATTCAAGTCACCTTCCCGGAAGAATACCATGTTGAAGATTTGAAAGGAAAACCGGCTACATTCAAAGTGAAACTTCATGAAATTAAACGCATGAACCTGCCGGAGCTGGATGACGAATTTGCTCAAGATGTCAGCGAGTTTGACACGCTGGAAGAATTGAAAGCCGACATCGAGAAAAACATGAAAGAAAAAGCGGAAAAAGACAAAGAAAACTTCATCCGCAATGAGCTGGTGGAAAAAGCGGCGCAAAATGCAACGGTGGAAATTCCGGAAGTGATGATTGAAAACGAAACGGAAAACATGTTGCGCCAATTTGAACAACGCTTGATGTATCAAGGCTTGAACTTGGAAACCTATGCGCAATTCACCGGCCAGGATCAAGAAGCGTTAAAAGACCAGTTCAAAGAAGATGCGGAAAAACGCGTTCGCGCTGATCTCGTTTTGGAAGCCATTGCCAAAGAAGAGCAAATTGAAGTCAAAGATGAAGAAGTAGAAGAAGAAATCAAACAAATGGCTGAGGAAATGGGCCGCGAAGCGGATGAAGTTCGCCGCATTCTGGAAAATCAAGGTGCCCTTGATTCCGTGAAGGATCAACTTCGCATGAAGAAAACGATCGATCTACTTGTATCGAACAGTAAAAATAAGGCATAATGATGATAGGAGATGAAGTGAGGCACGTGAAAACGTGCCTTGTTTTTCAAATTTTTCACTCCGAAATGAGGTGTTTTTAATGCCTTTGGTGCCAATGGTGGTAGAACAGACCAATCGGGGAGAGCGCTCCTACGATATCTATTCCAGACTGTTGAAAGACCGCATTATCTTTTTGGGAGGCCCCATCGATGATAATGTGGCCAATTTGGTTGTTGCCCAATTGCTGTTTTTGAGTGCGGAAGACCCGGAAAAAGACATTTATTTGTACATAAATTCACCAGGTGGTTCCGTAACCGCCGGAATGGCGATTTACGACACCATGAATCATGTTCAGCCGCAAGTCTCCACCATTTGCGTCGGCCTTGCCGCCAGCATGGGAGCCTTTTTGCTGGCCGCCGGTGCGAAAGGGAAACGCTTGGCGCTGCCAAACAGCGAAGTGATGATTCACCAACCGTTGGGAGGCGCCCGGGGACAAGCGACAGACATAAAAATTCATGCAGACTGGATCCTGAAGACCAAAGAGAGAATCAACCGGATCTTGTCTGAAAGAACGGGGCAACCGATTGACAAGATCGCCCGGGACACGGACCGCGATTATTTCATGAGTGCCGAAGAGGCCAAGGAATACGGCATCGTGGATCAGGTGATGGCCACCAATCGTTGAAAGGGGTGAGAGAGAAGATGTTCAAGTTCAATGAAGAAAAAGGACAATTGAAATGTTCTTTCTGTGGAAAATCCCAGGATCAGGTGCGCAAGCTGGTTGCCGGACCTGGTGTATATATCTGTGACGAATGCATTGAATTGTGCAATGAAATCGTGGAAGAAGAATTGGGCAATGAAGAAGAAATTGATTTGCAAAACTTGCCCAAACCACAGGAGATCTGCTCCATTCTGGAGGAATACGTCATTGGTCAGGAAGAAGCGAAGAAAGCATTGTCCGTTGCGGTTTACAACCACTACAAACGGATCAATTCTTCGCAGAAATCCGATGATGTTGAACTGCAAAAAAGCAACATCATGATGGTGGGGCCGACGGGGAGCGGGAAAACCCTCCTTGCCCAAACATTGGCCCGCATCCTGAATGTCCCGTTTGCGATTGCGGACGCGACGTCGCTGACGGAAGCGGGTTATGTCGGGGAAGACGTGGAAAACATCCTGCTCAAATTGATCCAAGCGGCGGATTACGATATTGAAAAAGCGGAACGCGGAATCATCTACATTGATGAAATCGACAAAGTTGCCCGCAAATCTGAAAATCCGTCGATCACCCGTGACGTGTCCGGTGAGGGTGTCCAACAGGCGTTGCTGAAGATTTTGGAAGGAACCGTTGCCAGTGTGCCACCGCAAGGAGGGCGCAAACACCCGCATCAGGAGTTCATCCAAATTGACACCAGCAACATCTTGTTTATATGCGGGGGCGCTTTTGACGGATTGGAAACGATCATTAAACGGCGGATCGGCAAGAAAGTGATCGGTTTTGGAATGGATCAGCAAAACGTCAACATGAAACCGGGCGAATATCTGAAGCTGGTGTTGCCTGAAGACCTCTTGAAGTTTGGTCTCATTCCGGAATTTGTGGGAAGGCTTCCGGTCATTTCTACATTGGAACCGCTCGATGAGCAAGCGCTAGTGCGCATCTTGCTCGAGCCCAAAAATGCACTGGTGAAACAGTACAAAAAACTGTTGGAAATGGACAATGTCGAATTGTCCTTTGAACAAGACGCGCTGGAGGCCATTGCCAAAGAGGCCATCAAGCGCAAAACGGGTGCCCGGGGACTCAGGGCGATCATCGAGTCCATCATGTTGGATGTCATGTTTGAATTGCCTTCGCGCGATGATATCGTCAAATGTGTCATCACCAAGGACACGGTGGTGCAAGGAGGAAGCCCGAAACTCTATACCCGTGAAGGGCGCGTCATTACGACAAAAAAAGAAGAATCTGCTTGAGGAACAATGGGATTTGGGCATCTGCTGAAGAAATAGCAGATGCTTTTTTCTATGGTTCATGATATGTTAAAATGTAGTAGTTTCTGATCGAATTAGAAGCAGTTCTACGTTGCGGGTAGAGCTGCTTTTTCGATTAACAAAGGGGTGAGGAAATTTGTTACAAATCGTTTCAGTGGAGCGAGAAAAATTTCTGGATTTCGTTGAGACACAACCTTACAGAAATTTCTTACAGTACCCGTCTTGGGCGGACTTGAAATCCGAATGGAAATGGATACATGAATTTTTGGGATGGGTGACAAAAGACGGCAAATTGGTGGGCGGAGCTGTTGTATTATACAGGAAGGTACCCGGATTAAATAAATATTTGGCATACATACCCCGAGGACCGATGATCGATTGGTTTTCAAGTTATTCCCTGACCGACTGGTTCCATCCTTTGTTTCACCATTTGAAAAACCGTAATGTATTCTCCGTGAAAATGGATCCGCCGCTTGTCAGCAAAAAGTGGTCTGCGAACCGGATTTCCCAAGCTGTTCAGGAATTTAAATCCCATGGATTGAAAAATAAACGTTTGACCGACATTTTGCCGGATCAGGTCTTTAATGCGGTGGAGTATGTAAAACAGGAACTGGTGGAGATGGGATGGAGACAAAACGGCGGAGAAGACAGTTTCGACACCGTGCAACCACAGTTTGTCTTTCGCCTGAACATGAAAGGAAAATCGTTGGAACAGATTTTTTCGGGTTTCCATCCGGACTGGCAACAAAGGATCCGGGAAGCGGAAAACAGCGGAGTGCATGTCAACTTGGGAACTGAAAACGATTTGCCGGAGTTTCACAAGTTGCTCTCGTTGACGGCCAAAAGGGAACAATCCAATGTCCGCGATGTTTCTTATTTTGAAAAAATGTTTGAAACATTGATATTGGAAAATCCTTACCGGATCCGGCTTTATTTGGCACGAAAAGACAATCAGTTGTTAAGCGCCTCGCTGGCTGTGAGAGTGGACGGGCATACATGGGATTTGTACAATGCACGGCGCAGTGATTCGTACGAGGATCCGTCCGCGTACTTGTTGCGTTGGAAGATGATTCAGGATGCTTACCGGCATGGCGACACCATTTTTGATTTCCGGGGAATTTCCACGGTTTTGGATGAAAACAACCGGTTATTTGAGTTGCTGCAATTTAAAATGGGCTTTGGCGGAGAAGCCTGTCAATTTATGGGAGAGTGGGATTACCCGGTCATCCCGATGCTGCACTGGGCTTTTGACATGTACATGAAAAGTCGTTGATGCAAAGGTTTTGGTGCTTTTTGGCTATTGCAAAAGCATGAGTATCCCTTTCCTCCTGCGGTCATAATACAGAAAAAGCGGACGATGTCTGTCCAAATTGCAGGGAGGAAAGGAAGGGGCCTATGAGCTGGACTTCTTTACTTATGTTTTTACAAGTGTTTTTCTCCATCATTATCGGGATTTATTTCTGGAGTTTGTTAAAAAGCCAACAATCCAGCCGCAGTGCGGTGAATAAAGAATCACGCAAAGAATTGGAAAGGCTCCGGTCGATGCGCGAGGTCTCTTTGACCGAACCCCTGGCGGAAAAAACCAGGCCGGCCAAACTGGAGGACATTGTCGGACAAGAAGAGGGCATTCGTTCGTTAAAGGCGGCGTTGTGCGGGCCGAATCCACAGCATGTCCTGATTTACGGGCCGCCCGGAGTCGGGAAAACCGCGGCTGCGCGCTTGATTTTAGAGGAGGCGAAAAAGAACCGTTTCTCTCCCTTTAATGAAAAATCCAAGTTCATTGAAATCGATGCGACCACGGCCCGCTTTGATGAACGGGGCATTGCCGATCCTTTGATCGGCTCCGTGCATGATCCGATTTATCAGGGAGCCGGAGCCATGGGAGTCGCCGGGGTTCCCCAACCCAAACCGGGAGCGGTGACCAAGGCGCATGGCGGGGTGTTGTTTATTGATGAAATCGGGGAATTGCATCCCGTGCAAATGAACAAACTGTTAAAAGTGTTGGAAGACCGCAAGGTGTTTTTGGAAAGTGCCTACTACAATGAAGAAGACACCAATACCCCCCGGCATATTCATGACATTTTCCAAAACGGTTTGCCGGCTGATTTTCGCCTCATTGGTGCAACCACACGACCTCCTGAAGAAATTCCTCCGGCCATCCGGTCACGCTGCATGGAGATTTTTTTTCGACCGCTGTTGGCGCATGAAATCGAGAAAATTGCCACCGACGCCTTGAAGAGGATTCATTTTGATTACAGCCCGGAAGCCGTTCAGGTGATCATGCGTTATGCGATGAACGGGCGCGATGCGGTGAATATTGTCCAAACCGCAGTGGGCGTGGCATTGAGTGAACAGCGCAACCGGGTGGAAGCCCGTGACGTGGAATGGGTTGTAAACAGCAGCCAGTTAAATCCGCGGCCGGAATTGAAAATGCCGGAAAAAGCACAAGTGGGGCTCGTCACCGGATTGGCCGTTCTCGGACCGCACATGGGGGCGACTTTGGAAATTGAAGTGTCGGCAACCCGCGCAGCAAAAGATCAAGGAACCGTCCGGATTACAGGAGTGGTTGAAGAAGAGGAAATGGCCAACCGGCAGCGGACACTGCGGCGGAAAAGCATGGCCCGGGGTTCGGTGGAAAATGTGATGACGGTTCTGCGAAAAATGAGGTTGCAACCGGATGATTACCATTTGCACATCAATTTTCCCGGTGGTGTGCCGGTGGATGGCCCTTCAGCGGGAATCGCCATGGCAACGGCAATTTATTCCGCCATTCAAGGCATTCCGATGGACCCCAAAATGGCCATGACCGGAGAATTAAGCATTCACGGATATGTGAAGCCCGTGGGAGGCATCATTGCCAAAGTGGAAGCCGCCAAGCAGGCAGGAGCCGAGAGAGTGTTGATTCCCAAAGAAAACATGCAGTCGATTTTTATGCAGTTGGAAGGGATTGAAGTCATTCCTGTTGAACGCATTGAGACGGTTTTTGAACTTGCTTTTGGCCGGGAAAAATCCGTGGAGATGCCGGTTCTCTTTTCACCCACTTCTGCTCCGGTATAATAAGGAATGCAGAATGTTTTTGTCCGGCTGCGGGCGGCTTCCGGCGGTTGCCCTCGTGTCGTAGACAAAAGAGAATGAATAAGATAAAATCGTACAAAGCTGGCATCCTGTTCCTTGTGTTGACAGCAACGGAGGTGCATGTATGGCTGTAAAAGAAGGGGAACAACATGTATTGCCTCTTTTGCCATTGAGAGGTTTGGTTGTATTTCCCACCATGGTTTTACATTTGGATGTAGGAAGAGAAAAGTCGGTTCAAGCATTGGAAAAGGCAATGGTGGACGACCAAAATTTGATTTTGCTTGCAACGCAAAAGGAGCTTCAAATAGAGGAACCCACCGAAGACGATATCTACCGGACCGGTACGATTGCAAAGGTTCGTCAAATGTTGAAGCTGCCAAACGGCACCATCCGGGTGCTTGTGGAAGGTTTGAAAAGGGCAAGCATCATTGAATACATGGATGATGAAGATTGTTACATCGTCCGGTATGAAGAATTGGCAGAAGAAGAAGAAGACGGCCTGGATACGGAGGCTCTGATGCGCGCTGTGTTGGAGCATTTTGAACAATACCTGCGCTTGTCCAAAAAGCTTTCGCCGGAAACGTATTCGGTCGTGGCGGATATTGATGAACCGGGACGGCTGGCGGATATCATCGCATCGCATCTTCCGCTGAAGATTGCAGATAAGCAAACGATTGTGGAAACGTTGAACGTTCAAGCACGTCTCGAGAAATTGTTGTCACTCATCCATAATGAAAAAGAAGTTCTGGAGTTGGAGAAAAAGATCAACTCCCGGGTCAAAAAACAGATGGAAAAAACGCAGAAAGAATATTATCTGCGTGAGCAAATGAAAGCCATTCAAAAGGAACTGGGAGAAAAAGAAGGGCGCATGGGCGAAGTGGAAGAATTGAGGCAAAAACTGTCCGAGCTAAAAGCGCCTGAAGAGATCAAAGAAAAGATTGACAAGGAAATTGACCGTTTGGAAAAAATCCCGACCAGTTCCGCTGAAGGCGGTGTGGTTCGCAATTATATTGATTGGTTATTGGATTTGCCGTGGCTTCATGAAACCGAAGACGATCTCAGCCTGGAGAAAGCAGAAAAAGTGCTGGACGAGGACCATTACGGATTGGAAAAAGTAAAGGAACGGGTGCTTGAGTACCTGGCTGTGCAGCAAATTGTCAAGAAAATGAAAGGCCCCATTCTTTGTCTGGCCGGCCCGCCGGGAGTCGGAAAAACTTCCTTGGCACGTTCCATTGCCCGTGCGCTGGGACGGAATTTTGTCCGTGTCTCATTGGGAGGCGTGCGGGATGAGGCGGAGATTCGCGGACATCGCCGCACTTATGTCGGTGCCATGCCGGGCAGGATCATTCAGGGAATGAAACAAGCACAAAGCACCAATCCGGTCTTTTTGCTGGATGAGATTGACAAGATGTCCATGGATTTCAGAGGTGATCCGGCTTCCGCGCTCTTGGAAGTCTTGGATCCGAACCAAAACCAGGCATTCAGCGATCACTACATCGAGATTCCGTATGATTTGTCCAAAGTGATGTTTATCACCACGGCCAATGTGATCCACAATATTCCCCGTCCGTTGCTTGACCGGATGGAGGTCTTATACATTTCGGGCTATACAGAAATTGAAAAAGAGCATATCGCCAAAGACCATCTGTTCCCCAAACAGTTAAAAGAACACGGATTGACCAAAGAAAACATGCAAATCCAGTCGGGGGCATTGTTGAAATTGATCCGCAACTACACGCGGGAAGCCGGCGTCCGGAATCTGGAAAGAACGATCGGAACCTTGTGTCGGAAAGCGGCCAAACAAATTGTCTCCGGCAAGAAAAAGAAAGTGGTCATTACATCCAATAATTTGGAAAAATATTTGGGACCGGAGCGTTTCCGTTACGGACGGGCGGAAGAAAAGGATCAGGTCGGGATTGCGACCGGCCTGGCTTGGACGGAAGCGGGCGGGGACACGTTGTCCGTGGAAGTCTCCTTGTTGCCCGGAAACGGAAAGCTCACATTGACGGGGAAATTGGGAGACGTGATGAAAGAATCGGCCCAAGCCGCATTCAGTTACATCCGTTCCCGCGCCAAGGAATTGAACATTGATCCGTCTTTCCATGAGAAACATGACATTCATATCCACGTTCCGGAAGGAGCCATTCCCAAAGACGGCCCTTCAGCCGGAATTACCATGGCCACCGCTTTGGTTTCCGCATTGACCGGAATTCCGGTTTCCCGTTTTGTGGCGATGACCGGGGAAATCACCTTGCGCGGACGGGTGCTGCCCATTGGCGGATTGAAGGAAAAATCGTTAAGTGCCCACCGGGCGGGCATCAAACATGTGTTGATCCCCAAGGACAATGAAAAAGATCTCCAAGACATTCCCAAAAGCGTGCGGAAAGAATTGGAGTTTACCGCGGTGGAGCACATGGATGAAGTGTTGCGGTTGGCGTTAGTGAGGGATCCTTATGCTGGTGAAGAAAGCTGAGTTTGTGATCAGTGCGGTGAAACCGGATCAATACCCCGATGACGCCCTGCCGGAGATTGCTCTGGCCGGGCGTTCCAATGTGGGTAAATCATCGCTCATCAATTGTCTGATCAGAAGAAAAAATCTGGCGCGTACCAGTTCGAAACCTGGGAAAACCCAAACCATCAATTTTTACCGGATCAATGACCTTTTTTATTTTGCGGATGTTCCCGGATACGGATTTGCGCGCGTTCCGAAAGCGATGAAAAAACAGTGGGGAAAAATGATGGAAACTTATTTGCTGAAACGGGAACCGCTCAAGGCGGTGATCCAAGTGGTTGATTTGCGACACCCACCCTCGAAAGATGATCAGAATATGTACGAGTTTTTAACGTATTATTCCATCCCGACATGGGTCGTGGCCACCAAGGCAGATAAAGTTCCGAAGGGAAAATGGCAAAAGCATGCCAAGATCATCAGGGAAACTTTGAATATGGAAAAAGAAGATCCGTTCCTTCTCTTTTCCGCGCAAACTGCATATGGTAAAGAGCGGTTGTGGAACTTGATTGAGGAACAAGTGAACGCAAATCAGGATTAGACGGAAGAAAGGGTGGGAGAATGGAGAAAAAAGTTCGTGTTGCGGTTTTGTTCGGAGGAAGATCCGGGGAGCATGAAGTCTCTTTAAATTCGGCCGCATCCGTGATCCAGGCGATTGACCGGGACAAATACGAAGTGATTCCCGTTTGGATTTCGCATGAAGGACAATGGCATTTCGGGGAAAAAGCGATTCCCGCCATTGCCGGCACGCTTGAAAAAGAAGTTTGCGAGCAATTGCAAAACCATCTGCCGGCGCTTGTGTCCAAAGGAAGCGGAACCTTGCCTGCGTTTGCCCCGCATGAAGTGGATGTGGTGTTTCCTGTTTTGCACGGCACATACGGTGAAGACGGGACCATTCAGGGCATGTTGGAAGTGGCACAGATTCCTTATGTCGGAGCTGGGGTGTTGGCATCGGCTGTCGGCATGGATAAAGTGTTGGCGAAGAAAGTGTTTGAACAAGAGGGTCTTCCGCAAGGCAAATATGTTTATTTCTTGAAGTCAGAGCTTGAGAAAGACATCGAGAGCGTGATCGAAAAAGTGGAACAAGCGCTTGGCTATCCCTGCTTTGTCAAACCGGCCAATCTGGGTTCCAGTGTGGGGATTTCCAAGGCAAAAGACCGTGAAGCATTGACGGAGGCTTTGCAGTTGGCTGCCCAATATGACCGGAAGGTGATTGTGGAAGAGTTTATTCCCGCGCATGAGGTGGAAGTGGCCGTGTTGGGAAATGATGAACCGCAAGCTTCCATGCCGGGGGAAATCGTATCTTCCAATGAATTTTATGATTATAAAGCCAAGTATATTGACGGGAAATCCGTGATGCGGATTCCGGCCGAACTTCCGGAAGAGACAACCGGCAAGGTCCGGCAACTGGCGATTCAGGCATACAAAGCCATTGATTGCAGCGGCCTGGCGCGGGTGGACTTTTTCATCCGCAAAGACAACGGCCGAGTGTTGATCAATGAGATTAACACCATGCCGGGCTTTACGCCTTACAGCATGTATCCGAAATTGTGGGAGCATTCGGGGGTTTCTTATCCGGAATTAATTTCCAAACTGATTGAGTTGGCACTTCAGCGTTATGAGGAAAAATCCAATTTGAAAACTGTTTTTGACCTTTAAGCAAAAAAGGGCTGTCGCGATCCGCACAGCCCTTTTTCTTTCGCTTAAAAATCAAAGGTTTCATCCGGTTGCCGGGTCAGGATGAGCGGCCCGTCTTTGGTGATTGCCACGGTGTGTTCGTATTGCGCCGACAAACTTCCGTCCACTGTTTTGGCCGTCCATCCGTCCTCCATGATTTTGACCAAATGGTTACCCAAGTTCAGCATGGGTTCAATCGTGATCACCATTCCTTCTTTTAATTCGGCCCCCTGGCCGGGCGGGCCGAAATGGGGAACTTCGGGGAGTTCATGAATGCGCCGGCCGATCCCGTGTCCGATAAACGAACGGACCACCGACATTCCGTTTTCCTCGGCATAAGACTGGATGGCATGGGAAATGTCCCCGATCCGGTTGCCGGGTTTGGCTTGTTCAATGCCTTTATATAATGCGGCTTTGGTGACGGTTAATAAGTTTCGGGCCGCTTCGGAAATCTCCCCCACTGCATAAGACCAAGCCGAGTCGGCCAACCAGCCGTCCAGGTTGACGACCATATCAATGCAAACAATGTCTCCTTCTTTCAGCGGTGTTTTCCGGGGAAAACCGTGGCACACCTCATCGTTGACCGAAGCACAGGTGGCATAAGGATAGCCCATGTATCCTTTTTGTTCCGGGGTGGCCCCGTGTTGCTTCAAAAACTGTTCCACCCATTCGTCAATCTCAAGTGTTGTCACTCCCGGCTGAATCCGTTTCTTCAAGTGCTGATGACATTGGGCAAGAAGTTTTCCCGCTTCATGCATTTTACGGATTTCCCGGGGGCTTTTTAATGAAATCATCCCGCGATCTCTCCCTTGTTTTCTTCATCGGAATGTGTACCGTTTTTCACCATTAAGTTATTCACAAACCATTGAGGGATTGCAATTCCCATAAGAAAGGGGCGGTTTCACAGACCGGTTTCAGCAAGAAAACCACCGGCATCCCCGGTTGTCCCATCCTCATGCACCGGGGCCGGTGGATTTGGCCGGCGATGATTCATCATGCCCTTCCCATTTCCGGTAAACGGTCCGCCGGGAATCTCCGGTTGACCTGATGAAGACCGGGTTTCCGGAACGTTTGTCCAACGTCGCTTGCATGACCGGATTATTTTTTGGAGATAAAAACCAGTCCCAAGATCACGATCAAGACGGGCCAATAAGCATGAAAGACCGAAGTGATCGGGGAAACCAAAGGAAGTTCGGTGATGCCCGGGTATGCAAAAATTCCCGTCAATATCAAAATCACCCCGACCAAAGCCGTGATTTTGCTTTTATTAATGGTAAATTGCAACAAAACGACCAATCCGAAAAGAGCAACCAATATGCTCCAATGTTTGGGCCAGCCGTTGACGTATTTCAATCCCCAGGCCGTGACACTGATGGTGGCGGCGAAACCGGCCCATAAGGTCAACGTGCTGATTTTCTTCAAGATTCCGACATAAAGCAAAAGGACACTGAACAAGAATATGAGAAACGGCCAAGTGATCAAGGAAGCAAGAGAAGTGAGATCGGTTTGGACAAGCAGAAGGATGATTCCGACCAGTGTGATGATAAAACCGATAATCTTTGTTTGCATAACCCCTTCTCCCTTTGTCAATAAGTAGAATTTTCCTTTTACATCTTATCACAATTTCAGCAGGAGCAAGGTACAGATTTATCGATCCGGCCGGTTTTATCCTGCCGGCCGTGAAGAAAAAATGAAGAAAGGGTTGGGAAGCAGAAAACGGCTGAATAAAAGCGGGACAAAACATACGCTTTGGTTAGCCGTTTTGCTGCTGTCCTTTAGAAACGAGCCGTTTTTCAATGATCGCGATCAACTGATACATGATGGTGGCGATGACCGCCACGATCATCTTAACATCACAAGATGCAGATTAAACACTTGGAAACCGTAAATCATCAAGTAACCGAGTCCCTGTTTGGAGACCAAAAACTCGCCGACGATGACCCCCACCCATGACAACCCGACATTGACCTTCAAGGCGGCAATCATATCGGGAATGGCGGCGGGAAAGATGATCTTCCAAAAGATTTGGCTGCGGCTGGCCCCAAACGAACGGGCCAAAATGAGATAACTGGAATCCACACTTTGAAAACTGGTGTAAATGACGATGGTCGTAATGATCACGGTGATGGCGATTCCCATGGCCAGAATGGAGATGAAGCCGGAACCAAACGAAACAATGAACAGGGGGCCGAGCGACACTTTCGGCATGCTGTTTAAAACGACCAGATAGGGGTCCAGAACACGGGATAAAAACGGCGAAGCCCATATAATGGTGGCCAGGATGACCCCGGATAGGGTGCCGATCAAAAAGCCGGCGATGGTTTCCATCGATGTGATTGCGATATGGGCATATAATTCCCCGGAACGGGCCAATTCGGCCGCTTGCTTCATCATGAGCGAAGGACTGCTGAATAAAAAGGAGTCAATCCAACCGGCCCGGGCCCCCCATTCCCATGCAAAGACAAAACCGACTAGGATCAGGAAGCGCAAGAACCAAACCCCGATTTGCCGGAGCCGCAACCGGCGCAGGAAATCGGCATGTGAGGGGCTCTTGGCCCCCTTGGTCAACCACTTTTTCCATGAAAAGAAGCTCATGGTTGTTCCACCTCCTGCCACAACTGTTCAAACAGCCGGCGAAAAACAGGATGGCTGCGGGATTTGAGCGCAGATAAAGCGCGGATTTCTTCCGGAACGACCATCGTTTTTTGAATGGTTCCGGGACGTCCGCCCATCACCAATATCCGGTCGCCCACCGCCAGGGCTTCTTCCAGGTCATGGGTCACAAGGACAGCAGTTTTCTTGTGTCGTTTCATGACATCCATCAACAAGTCTTCCAAAGCGATTTTGTTTTGAATATCCAGAGCCGAAAAGGGTTCATCCAACAGCAGGATTTCCGGATTGACGGCTAATGTGCGGACCAGCGCCACCCGTTGCCGCATGCCGCCGGACAATTGGGACGGATATTGATGGGATGTATGTTCCAGACCCATTTGTTTGAGCAGATGAAGGGCGTACTCAATGCGCTCGGGCGTGTTTTGTTTCCGGAATTCCAAGCCCAAAATCATGTTTTTGAGGACGGTGCGCCATTCCAGCAATCCGTCCTTTTGCAGCATGTAACCGGTGTATTTGGCTGCATGGGTTTTCCCTTCTTTGCCGAACAACCGAATTTGCCCCGACGTCTGTTTGTAAATGCCGGCCAGAAGCGAGAGGATAGTGCTTTTTCCGCACCCGCTGGGACCGACTAAAACCAGGGTTTCTCCTTGTTCGACGGTGAAATTGATGTCCCGGATGGCGGTGACTTCTTCTTCTTTGCTGAAGAAGGTATGCGTCACGTTCTGAAACTGGATGGCCGGTGTGGGTTTCATGGTGTCCCCCCTTTGAGTTCATCCACAATTTTTTGGCTGATGTGAGGATCGATCAGTTGTTCATAAGGGACGTTTTTGGGCAATTCGCCGGCTTGGGACATAATCCGGAGGAAATGCCCGTATTCATCCGGATCGATGACGGGATTGTCTGCATAAGAATCCTGATCTTTATAGCGTTTGATTACACGAATCAAGATGGAGCGGTCGGTATCGGGAAAATAACTTTGGATGGCGGAGGCAATTTCTTCGGGGGAGTGGTTCTTCACCCAGATTTGTCCTTTGTACACGGCCCGGACAAATTTTTGGGCAATATCCGGATTTTCGCGGAGCCACTTCTCTTTCGCCAAGTAACAGGTGTAGGGGAGACGGCCGCTTTCTTTTCCAAACGATGCGACGATGTATCCTTTGCCTTCGGCTTCGATTTTGGAAGCAACGGGTTCAAACAGTTGGGCAAAATCGCCGGTTCCGGCCAAAAACGCATTTCCCAAATTTTGATAATCGACATTTTGGATGATTCGCACATCTTGATGGGGGATCAATTGATTTTTCCGTTGTACATATTCACTGACCATTTCCGGCATGCCGCCCCGCCGTTGCCCCAACAACGATTGGCCTTTTAACATTTGCCAATCAAATTGCGGGACGGGTTTGCGGGATACCAAAAACGATCCGTCGGTTTGGGTGAGTTGTGCAAAGGCTTTGACCGTATCGGAACGGGAACGGGCGGTGACATAGATGCCGGCTTCCACGCCGACCAGAACGATATCGGATTCCCCGGCCAGGAGGGTGGTCATGGTTTTGTCCCCGCCGTTTCCGTTGACCAGTTCAACCGACAATCCTTCTTGTTCGAAAAAGCCTTGGCTTAAGGCCACATACTGCGGTGCGTAAAAGATGGAATGAGTCACCTCGACCAGCCGGATGTTGGATTTATCGTCAGAGGAAGATGTGCATGCCGTTGACAAAAAGACCAGAGAAAGAACGAGCAGGATACTAGGAAGCCGCTTGACAGACCTTTTCAAGTCGATCACCTCATTTAAATTAGGCATGGATCTATATTTCCATTATATAATAAGATTGCCAATATTTGTTCAATGGGATTCCGGTGGCTTCAAAATGTGTTCACACCCGTTTTTCCGGGGATTACAACAGTATGTTATAATGAAGTTTGATTCATCGCAGATTTGTGCCCAGTGTTGGGATTCGAGGTGAAGAGCAACATGCATATACTGACCATTGGACTGAATCACGAGACCGCTCCGGTTGAATTGAGGGAAAGGCTTGCCTTTTCGGAAGACCGCTTGGATTATGCTTTAAGAACGTTGCGGGATATGAAAAGCATTATGGAATGCGTGATCTTGAGCACTTGTAACCGTATGGAGCTTTATGTGGTTTGTGACCAGCTCCACACCGGTGAATATTACGCCAAAACTTTTATTGAGAACTGGTTTCGTATCCCCAAAGAAGAGTTTTGCGATTACCTTTATGTGAAAAAGAACGAAGATGCCGTCCGGCATTTGTTTCATGTCGTTTGCGGCATGAATTCCTTGGTGCTGGGCGAAACCCAAATCCTGGGACAGGTGAAACAAGCCTTTTTCACAGCGATGGAAAGCAAAACAACCGGAACGTTATTCAATACATTGTTTAAACAGGCCGTCACGTTTGGAAAACGCGTTCATTCAGAAACCGAGATCGGACAAAATGCCGTATCCGTCAGTTATGTTGCTGTGGAATTGGGCAAGAAAATGTTTGACTCCTTTGAGGATAAAACGATTCTTTTGGTCGGTGCGGGGGAAATGAGCGAATTGACGGCGAAACATTTTTATTCCAACGGGGCAAAGCGTGTACAAGTTGTCAACCGGACCTTTTCGAAAGCGGAGGAGCTGGCCGGAAAGTTTCACGGGGAAGCAAGGCCATGGGAAGATTTGATTGCTTGCCTGAAAGAAGCGGATATCGTGGTCAGTTCCACCGGAGCCAAGGAGCCGGTCTTGACCCGTTCCATGGTGGAACCGGTTTTAAAAAGCCGCCGGTCCCCGCTTTTCTTGATCGATATCGCCGTGCCCCGGGACATCGAACCGTCCATTGCCGGGCTGGAGTCCGTGTTTTTATATGACATTGATGATTTACGTGAAATTGCTGAATCCAACATGTCCCTCAGGCAGAAAGAAGCCGAAAAAATCAAGGGCTGGATTGAGGAAGAGGTTCGGGAATTTAACACATGGCTGGACACTTTGGGTGTGGTTCCCCTGATCTCGGCGCTCAGGGAAAAAGCGCTGTCCATTCAGGAAGATGCCGTGAACAAAATCGAACGGAAGTTGCCGGAGATGACCGAGCGGGAAAAACGGGTCATTCGCAAACATACCAAGAGCATTGTGAACCAAATGATGCGTGATCCGATTGTCCGCCTGAAGGAACTGGCCACCACGCCACAAAAAGAAGCAGCACAGGAAATGTTTGTTTATTTGTTTGCTTTGGAAGAGCTTTTAAAACAGGAAGATGAGGAAGAACCGGCCAAAGTGGAAGTGAAAAATCCAGCGCTTGGTCAAGAGGCTTGGGCCCGCATTTAAAGGAGGAAACCTTGATGTTTGCGGAGCGTTGGATTTATGACTTCATCATTTATTTATATGCGTTCAGCATCTTGTTTTCTTTTGCTGATCTGTTGCACCGAAACAGGCGCTCCGAGAAGATATCGTATTTGTTCTTGGGGATTGTATGGTTGATCCAAACGGCAGTTTTCATCCTGGTGGTTCTTAACTGGTGGCCCAAACAACTGCCGTTTTGGATTGATGCTTTTTTTATTTACTCATGGATTTTGGTCAGTTTTACACTGGTCATGCATCTGGTCTATCGCATGCCGGTTTATTATTTCCTGGCCAATCTGATGGGGTTTGTCGTTTTGGTGTTGAATCTGTTTTTTGTTCGTCATCAATCCGCAGCTTTTGAATATTTGTTGTTGACGGAGCTGGTTTTCATTCATGTGACCATCGCAATGATGTCCTATGCCGCATTTTCGCTGGCCTGTATCAGCGGAGGGCTTTATCTGGTCAGCAATCATTTGCTGAAAGAGAAAAAGTGGAATCGTTTGTTGCGCATCTTGCCCAGCTTGGACCGGTTGGAGTCATTTTCCGTTTGGTCGGTTGTCGCCGGTGCCGTTTTCTTGCTAATTTCCGTGTTATTAGGTATCATTTATGGTTACCAAACGGTTGGCAACCGGCTTTGGTTGGATCCGAAATTATGGGGAACGTTTTGGGTAATGATTTTGTACGGCTGGATCATCTGGCAATGGACGCGCACCCGGTTGACCGGCCGGCGCCTGGCTTGGTGGAGTTCGCTTTCTTTTTTATCCATCTTGCTGAATTATTTCATTACCCGGACAGGTGTTTCCTTTCATCAATGGTTCTGAGAGCGGAAGGAGCACGACAAAGATGAGACAACCCTATGCCATGATGATTGATCTGAGAGGAAAGCCCTGTTTGGTGGTGGGAGGAGGAAAAGTGGCCGGGCGCAAAGTGAAGACGTTGATCGATGCCGGGGCTCATGTCAAAGTGGTGAGTCCGGCAATCACGCCCATGATCAAATATTGGGCGCTTTCCAGAAAAGTGGAATGGTTCGCCCGGCCTTACCAACAAGAGGATGGTGCAGGCCAATTTTTGGTGGTTGCCGCCACCGATGATCCGGGTGTCAACCGGACTGTTTATTGTCATGCAAAGATGCGCGATCAATGGATTAACGTCGTTGATCAGCCCGGGCTTTGCAATTTTACGATCCCTGCGGTATTGACACGGGGGAAACTGCAAATCGCCATTTCCACGCAAGGGGCAAGCCCGTCCGTGGCCAAGAAAATCCGCCGCGAACTGGAAGATGCCTATGGCGAGGAATATGAGCTTTATTTGGACCTGGTGCAAGAGATGCGGCAGAAAATTCAAGCCCAAGTCACGGAGAAACGGATCCGGTACCAGCTGTACAAAGAATTGGCATCGGACCGGTGGATTGAAGCTTGCCGCCGAAATCCGGACGGGGTTCACCGTGAAATGGCGGAATGGTTGGAAAACATGATTTTAAGCGGAGCGAAGGAGAAAGGAGGGTCTGTGGCATGCGGACGCTTGTGGCAGGAACAAGACGAAGTGAGTTGGCACTTACACAAACCCATTGGGTGATGGAACACTTGAAGGAATTGGAACCGGGATTGGATATCCGGGTGAAAAAAATTGTAACTAAAGGAGATCGCATTTTAAATGTCACCTTGTCCAAAGTGGGCGGCAAAGGATTGTTTGTAAAAGAAATTGAACAAGCTTTGTTGGATGGGAAAATTGATTTTGCCGTACACAGCATGAAAGACATGCCTTCTGAAATGCCTCCGGGATTGGTGATCGGGGCGGTTCCGGTAAGGGAAACACCGACAGATGCCCTGTTATCCATCGACGGAAGAACATTGGATGAACTCCCGTCCGGAGCGGTGGTGGGAACCAGCAGTTTGAGGCGCCAGGCGCAAATTCTGGCTTATCGTCCGGATTTGAAAGTGGAACCGGTGCGGGGCAATTTGCAAACGCGAATCCGCAAGATGCAAGAAGGCCAGTTTGATGCCATTATTTTGGCGACTTCCGGATTGAAAAGGATGGACTGGGAAAACAAAATTTGCCAGGAGTTAACCGCGGATGTCATGCTGCCGGCGGTCGGGCAAGGGGCTTTGGCTGTCCAGTGCCGTGCGGATGATGAAGAGCTTTTGTCTGTTTTACAGCGGTTGAATCATGAGGAAACGAACAAAGCCGTTTCTGCCGAACGGTCTTTTTTGCATGCTTTTCAAGGCGGATGCCATTTGCCGATTGCGGCTCATGCTGTATTGGATCAAGATGAAATTCATTTGACCGGTCTGGTTGCCGATCCCGGGGGACAAGACGTGATCAAAAAAAGCATCCGTGGGAAAGATCCCGAAAAGCTCGGAAAAGATTTGGCGGCATCTTTAAAAGAAGAAGGGGCCGGTCGTCTGTTGGAAACCGTGCGGGAGGGGCTTAAGATATGACCGGTATGGTTTATCTGGTTGGAGCGGGTCCCTGGGATCCGGGCCTGATCACCGTCAAGGGATTAAAGGCGCTGAAAAAAGCGGATGTGATCATTTATGACCGGTTGGCCAACCCCCAGCTTTTGAATCATGCAAAAGAGAATGTCGAACGGATTTATGTGGGAAAATCATCCGACCATCATACACACACCCAGGAAGAGATCAATGATCTGCTGGTTGAAAAGGCCAAACAAGGATTGACGGTGGTCCGGCTGAAAGGCGGGGATCCTTTTGTTTTCGGACGCGGCGGGGAAGAGGCCGAACGTTGCGTGGAAGAAGGCATTCCTTTTGAAGTGATCCCCGGCATCACCTCTGCCATTGCCGTTCCGGCTTATGCAGGGATTCCGGTCACCCATCGGGATATGAATGCATCGTTTTCGGTAGTCACCGGGTATGAACGGAAAGAAAAAAATGAACCCTCCGTTTCTTTTGCTTCCCTGGCCAAAGCAACCGAAACCCAGGTTTTTTTGATGGGGGTCAAAAATCTTCCCTATATCGTTGAACGGTTGAGAAAATACGGAAGATCCGGCGATACGCCGGTGGCTTTGATCCGTTGGGGAACCAAAATGGAACAGGAAACTTTGACCGGCACGCTGGAGGATATTGTTGAAAAGGCGGAAGAACGAAAATTCCGCCCGCCGGCGGTGATTGTGGTCGGGGAAGTGGTCCGCCTGCGTGAAAAGCTGGCATGGTTTGAACAAAAACCATTGTTTGGCAAACGGGTTTTAGTTACCCGGGCGCGTGAGCAAAGCCAAAGCTTGTCGGAGAAGATTCATGAATTGGGAGGAGAATCGCTGGAGTTTCCGGTGATCAAAATCACCCGCCCGAAACGCCAGGACTTTCTTGATCAATCCCTCCGCCGCCTTCATGAGTATGATTGGATTATCTTTACCAGTGTCAACGGGGTGAAATTTTTCTTTTCGCGACTGCGCGAGTTAAAGATCGATATCCGTCAAATGGGCAAAGCGAAGATCGCCGCCATCGGCCCGAAAACGGCAGAAGCCTTGTGGGAAAAAGGGTTGCTCGTTGACGTGATTCCCGAAGAATACCAGGCGGAAGGGTTGATTGAAAGTCTTCTCCACCAAGTCAAAGCGGGAGAAAAAATCTTATTGCCCCGTGCCAACATCGCCCGCAAAATTTTAGCGGTCAAGCTGGCTGAGATGGGTTGTGAAGTGACCGATGCCGATGCATATGACACGGAGACAGAAACTGGAAATGTGAGTGAAATCGTTGAGGGGTTACGGGAAGGAACGATTCATGTGATTACTTTCACAAGTCCTTCCACGGTCCGGAACTTTGTCCGGTCCCTGCAAACGGTGGAAAAAGATGTGCCTTCATTACTAAAAGGGGTGCACATTGTCTGCATCGGCCCGATTACGGCTCAAACGGCCGGGGAATTGGGATTGAAAGTGGACGGCATTGCCAAAGAGTACACCATTGAAGGATTGGTGGAAGTATTGAAGCAGTTGCCATAAGGTTGTTAGAAGGAGGATGAAATCAGTGGCTTCATTTATTCGTCATCGCCGTTTGCGCATGAATGAAAACATCCGGTCTCTGGTGAGAGAAACACATTTAAAAATCGATGATTTGATTTATCCGTTTTTTGTTATCGAAGGAACGGGGATCAAACAGGAAGTCCCCTCCATGCCGGGCGTTTATCAATATTCTTTGGACCGTCTTCACGAGGAAATGGATGAAGTGGTGAAACTTGGAATCCGTTCGGTTTTGGTTTTTGGCATTCCGGCACATAAGGATGAATGCGGATCTCAAGCTGATGATGAGCACGGGATTGTCCAGGAAGCGATCCGGTATCTGAAAAAAGAATACCCGTCCCTGTATGTGATTGCAGATACCTGCTTGTGTGAATATACTTCCCACGGCCATTGCGGAGTGGTGGAAAACGGGCAGGTGCTAAACGATCCGTCCCTGGAACGGTTGGTTTCCACGGCCGTTTCGCAAGCCGAGGCGGGAGCGGATATGATTGCTCCTTCCAATATGATGGACGGGTTTGTTTATGCCATTCGTGAAGGGCTGGACAAAGCCGGATTTGAAAACGTGCCAATCATGTCCTATGCCGTCAAGTATGCTTCCGGTTACTACGGACCGTTCCGTGATGCGGCACAATCGGCTCCGGGATTCGGGGACCGGCGTTCTTACCAGATGGATCCGGCCAATATTCGGGAAGCTATGCGTGAAGCCGCATCCGACGTGGCAGAAGGCGCCGATCTGCTCATTGTAAAACCGGGATTGGCTTATTTGGATGTGCTGCAACGGGTTCGTGAACGTTTTGATCTGCCGGTGGTGGCTTATAATGTAAGCGGGGAGTATTCCATGGTCAAAGCGGCGGCCATCAACGGTTGGATCAATGAAAAAGAAGTGGTGATGGAAAGCATGCTGGCATTTAAACGTGCCGGTGCGGATTTGATCATTACTTATCATGCCAAAGATTTGGCCCGTTGGCTGAAAGAATGATTTTTCGCATGCCGGGTTTCAACCAGCCGGTCCATCCGGCTGGTTGATTTGCCGGATGCGGGTTTTGCGTTACAATACAGACAGCGCGTTTACATATCGCTCAAGAACATGAAAAAAGGTGGGTCCGTTATGCGTCTTTCTTTTGAACGATCCGTTGCCGACTACCAGGAAGCGGTGAAAGTGATCCCAGGCGGTGTCAACAGCCCGGTTCGCGCTTTTAAATCGGTGGATATGAACCCGATTTTTATTGAACAAGGGCAAGGTTCCGTGGTGACGGATGTCGACGGGAACCGGTACATCGACTATATTTGTTCCTGGGGGCCGCTCATCTTGGGACATGCCCATCCCGATGTTGTCAGGAAAGTGAAAGAAACGGCAGAAAAAGGAACCAGTTTCGGGGCGCCGACGGAACTGGAAACGAAAATGGCCAAGATGGTTACCGAGCGGATGCCTTCCGTGGATATCGTGCGCATGGTCAATTCCGGAACCGAA
Organism: Thermoactinomyces sp. CICC 10735; assembly: GCF_016055175.1. NCBI lineage: Bacteria > Bacillati > Bacillota > Bacilli > Caryophanales > Thermoactinomycetaceae > Thermoactinomyces > Thermoactinomyces sp. CICC 10735. The sequence goes on from NZ_JAECVT010000001.1 coordinate 50,287, forward strand.
GCCACGATGAGCGCCATCCGCTTGGCACGCGCTTATACCAAAAGGACGAAAATCTTGAAGTTTGAAGGAAGTTATCACGGGCACTCGGACAGTTTGTTGATTAAAGCAGGTTCCGGGGTGGCCACGCTCGGGCTTCCGGACAGCCCCGGTGTTCCGATGGATTTGGCCCAATCGACGTTAACCGTTCCGTATAATGATTTGGACAGTGTCCGGCTGGCTTTTGAAAAATTCGGCGAAGAGATTGCCGCGGTGATTGTCGAACCGGTTGCGGGCAATATGGGCGTGGTTCCGCCTCAGCCCGGCTTTTTGGAAGGAATCCGGGAAATCACCGAACAATATGGAACCGTCCTGATTTTTGACGAAGTGATGACCGGCTTCCGCGTGGATTATTACTCCGCCCAAGGACGTTACAACGTCATGCCCGATCTGACCACCATGGGGAAAGTGATCGGCGGCGGTTTGCCGGTGGGGGCTTTCGGCGGCAAACGCGAGATCATGGAGATGATTGCTCCGGTCGGCCCGGTTTACCAAGCCGGCACTTTGTCCGGAAACCCGTTGGCCATGGCAGCCGGTACGGCCACCTTGGAAGCCATGACCCCGCAAGCTTATGAGGAGCTGGAGAAGAAAGGGGCCATGTTGGAAGAAGGAATGAAACAAAATGCTGAAGAAGCCGGCGTGCCGCATCATATCAACCGGGTCGGTTCCATGGTTTGTCTCTTCTTTACCGATGAAAAAGTGACCAGCTATGAACAGGCCAAATCGTCCGATACCGGTTTGTTTGCTTCGTACTACAAAAACATGCTGGAAGAAGGGATTTTGTTGGCGCCTTCCCAATTCGAGGGCATGTTTGTCTCGATGGCCCACAGCGAATCGGACATTGAGCGCACCATCGAAGCAAACCGGCGTGCACTGAAAAAACTGTCCAAATGAATATGATCCCAAGGCTGCCGGCCTCATTCCGGCAGCCTTTGTTTTTGAAAAAACATTGAACCGTGAAGAGACGGCAGTTGCAGAAGAATTGACGTCTCTTTTTTTGTTTTTTCAACCTCCTGTCCAAAAGAACCGGTTATAACCGGAAAGGAATTGCATATAGTTTACTAATATCCCAAACGACGGGCACTGTGATGTCGTTTGGTGAAGAAAATCCTCAAAAGGAGGGAATCAAATGGAAGATCAATTCACTCAGCTTCGCTTCGACATTTCGGAGAAGGTGCGTTTACATCCGCAACAACCGGGAATCGATACCCTCCTGGAACTGGACTTATATCCGGACGTAGAGATAAAAGACGAGGGTCAACATTTAAAAATCCAAGGTTATTTGCGTTTAAACGGCGTTTATGTAGGGGAAGAACAAACCGCTGAAGAGGAAAGCGGGGCCTTACATAACAGGAGAGTGGAGGAAGAAACCAATGAACTGGCTTATGTGATTCCGGTGGAAATCACGCTTCCTGCCGACAGGGCAGAGCAGTCCCGGATTTCCGCGGAAGTGGAGACATTTGATTATGAAGTCCTGTCTCCATTTGAATTGAAGATTGAAGCGATTTTAATGATTGACGGTTTGCTTCCCGAAAGCAGCCATGAGGAAGAAGAGCAAAGCGGGGAAAATGTGCAAAAATATCCGGTTTTCTCCGGATCGACGGCTCAACCTTTAACCATTGCCGGGGAAGACGGGAACAAGGAGGCGGCAGAGAAAGAGGAGGATCCTTCGGAGGCTGTTGCACAGCGGCAAGCACAGGAAGAGGAACCGGCCCGTGAAACCGGCGAAAGAAAGGCTGAGGATGTAAGAGAAGAAAAAGCCAAGGAGGAAGTAAAGGAGACGAAAGAAGTTTCGGAACCGGCTTTGCACGAGCTGGCACAACCGGAAAAAGAACCGGAAGAGAAAGAAAGCAAAGAGGTTGTACAGGAAATTAAACTGTCACCCAAAGATTTCTGGTATGAAAGACAAAAATCCAAGCAAATGGAATTGAAACCGGAGGAAGATTTGATCCCCGCTGAAACAGCGGAAGAGGAACACCCTGTCCAAGAGAAGGTGGAGGTGCCGAAACAGGAAGATGACACACCGGAATCGGTTCTTGCCGAAGAGGAAGGCACTACGGAAGATTCTGCTGACGGGGAAGAAAGGGATGAATCTGGTGAAGCCCGGAGCAAGGCCGAGTGGATCCGCTGGTTGGTTCATGGAAAGGAAGAACATTTTGTTCCGATCAAAATGGTGATCGTGCAAGAAGATGAGACCATTGACCAGGTGGCTGGCAAGTACGAGGTGTCTGCCGACGAGATTGTGAATAAAAACCGGTTGACAACGGACCGGCTGGAGCCCGGGCAAATCTTGCAAGTCCCCGTAAAACCGACCGAATCGCACGAAAAAAGGGAAGCTTAGTGCCGGAAAAAACAAGAAAACCCGAAAAGCCCGGGAAATTCATTTTCTTGTGCCGATGAAGAATTTCCAAACCGGTTTTCGGTATTCGTTTGGAGTGGGGAGAGGAGGATGTGGATTGGATTTCACCCGTAATGATGAATGGAAAATGGCTTGTGACCAGTATGGTTGGCAACCGGTCCGGGTGGAAGGAGACGGGCGGGTCTTCAAAGTGACGTTGCCGGACCGGGAATTGGGGCTGAAAAGATCGGGGGCCTCATATGAAAAATTGATGCTGCTTCACCGGATTTTGGAAAAAATGAACCATCAGGGGTTTGTGCACACGTTGCCTTGGGAGTTGACCCCGGAAGGTGAGCCCGTCGTACGCACCCGTACAAGCTGTTGGTATGCGGTTCCGTGGAAAGAAAAAGGGGCGGACGAAGTATCCGCACAGGATGTGGTCATGGGATTGGCGCATTTGCATCGCTTTTCGGAGCCGGTCTTGAAAGATTATCCGGAATTGGCGGGAAAAACGGACGAACGGTTGATCGACGAGTGGGAGGAGAAACGGCGGGATTTGAAAAGTTACCAGGAACAAATCCGCGCAAGGGAATTTCCGTCCCCCTTTGATCAGTCGGCAGAGCAAATCTTCAAACAGCTGGACCAATCGCTCTCGTTTGCGATCCGGGGCATGAAGCGCTATCTGGAATCGGAAGATGGTGCTCCCCCGCGTTACGCCCTTTGCCACATCCGCATTCATCCAAGCAACATTGTCGCGGATCAAGAAAACTTTTATTTTATTGATTTTGACCATGCCGGGGTGGATTCGCCGGTGCGTGACCTGGCACTGGCGGTGGAACGCCTCAGTGATCCGTCCGATCCGAAAAATTCGCCTTCGGCACTGATTCAGGCCTATGAAGAGATTTGCCCCCTCCGGCCCAAGGAAAAAAAGCTGCTCGGATTATATTTGTCCTATCCGGAACGGCTTCTAAAGACTCTCCGGATTTATTATCATGATCCCAAGCTTTTAAATGATGAGCCCGAAGCAGTTTCACGCTTGGAAAAAGAGATGGCCCGGTATGAAAAAAACAAGGTTTTGGTTCGCCGGTTGTGGACGAACAGAAAAAAAGGAAAGGCAAATAAAGAAATACGCAGATAAACGAAGAATAAATCCGGGATCTCCCGGTTTTTTGTTTTTTGTCACTATTCAAGCGCTCTTTTGATGATAAACTTATTATCAGTCATTTGCATCTCATGGAAGACCGATTTAAGATACAATCGTTTAAAAGCGAAGGAATTTGTTTCGGATGCTGGACAGATACGTACAAAATGTGGAGAATAGGAATATGTTACAATGAAAAGACTTCGGATGCTGACAGGAAGGGGTTTATTCACTTGAGAGCAGTTAAAATGATCGTGAAAAAAACTTACAAAGGTGTGTTGTTCTTAACTTTTCTCAGTATCCTGTTGTTGTGCACAGTGTTGCTTTTGGCTTTTTTGGCTGATCCCCAGGCGATGTATGAATTTATTAAACAAACGTTTGGCGTCCGTTCATAAAAGGGAATCATGGATTTGTCTTTTTGAAACGGCGGTATCGCCGTTTTTTATTCAAATGGGGTATAGTTTGACGCAAAGTTGGAAAACGTGTAATATAATAGTCAATATCTGATGTGAATGGGAAATGCGAAGACGGAGAAGAGTAGACGGATTAAAGCAGTCAGAGAGAGAAACCCTTGGCTGAAAGGTTTCTTCTGCATTTAACCGTTGAACGTCGCTCTTGAGCAGGTTGTCTGAAAGGTTGACGAAACCGTGTAAGATAACCCGGTTCCAGCCGTTATCTGGTCAGAGTGCACTAATTTTTTAATTAGTGAATAAAGGTGGTACCGCGAAAAGACCTTTCGTCCTTTGTTGGCGAAGGTTTTTTTTATTTTCGGAAGAAAGGCGAGCAGGAGGTTGATAAAATGTCGACGATGCCAAAAACGTATGACCCGAAACAGGCAGAATCCAAATGGTATGATTATTGGATGAAAGGCGGGTATTTTCAAGCGGGAGAAGACCCGGATAAAGAACCGTTCACCATTGTGATTCCGCCGCCGAACGTAACGGGGAATTTGCACATCGGCCATGCCTTGAACAACACCTTACAAGATATTTTGATCCGTTTTAAACGGATGCAGGGATATGATGCATTGTGGTTGCCGGGGATGGATCACGCGGGAATTGCCACTCAATCCCGTGTGGAAGCGAAACTCCGGGAAGAAGGAGTCAGCCGCCATGAGCTGGGACGGGAAAAGTTTTTGGACGTTGTATGGCGGTGGAAGGATGAGTATTCCAAAAACATCGCCAATCAATGGCGGAAAATGGGGTTGTCGCTGGACTACAGCCGGGAGCGCTTTACGCTGGATGAAGGGCTTTCGGAAGCGGTCAAAGAAGTGTTTGTCAAGTTGTACGAAAAAGGCCTGATTTACCGCGGGGAATACATTATCAACTGGGATCCGGTTGCCAAGACGGCCCTGTCGGACATTGAAGTGATTCACAAAGAGGTGCAAGGCGCCTTGTATCACATCCGGTATCCGCTGGCAGACGGTTCCGGATCGGTGCAAGTGGCCACCACCCGGCCGGAAACGATGCTCGGGGACACGGCATTGGCGGTTCACCCGGATGACGAGCGCTACCAACATTTGATCGGCAAGGAAGTGGTTCTGCCGCTTACCGGACGCAAAATTCCGGTGATTGCCGATGAATATGTGGATCAGGAATTTGGGACCGGGGTTGTCAAAATCACGCCGGCCCATGACCCAAATGACTTTGAAGTGGGCAATCGCCACGAACTGCCACGGATTTTGGTGATGGATGAATCCGGGAAAATGAACGAAAATGCCGGCAAGTACCAAGGCATGGACCGGTTTGACTGCCGCAAACAAGTCGTCAAAGATCTGGAGAACGAAGGGTACCTGATCCGGGTGGAAGAACATGTGCATTCGGTCGGGCACAGCGAACGTTCGGGCGCGGTGGTGGAACCGTATCTTTCCACCCAATGGTTTGTGGCCATGAAGCCGCTCGCAGAGCGGGCGATTCAGGCCCAGAAAAAAGGAGAAGGCGTCCGTTTTGTTCCGGAACGTTTTGAAAAGATCTATTTCAACTGGATCGAAAATGTGCGGGATTGGTGCATTTCGCGGCAACTGTGGTGGGGACACCGGATTCCGGCATGGTACTGCGGCCAATGTGATGAGATGACGGTGGCCCGTGAGGAACCGAAGACTTGCCCGCATTGCGGAAGCGATCAGTTAAAGCAGGATGAAGACGTCCTGGATACTTGGTTCAGTTCCGGACTCTGGCCGTTTTCCACATTGGGGTGGCCGGAAGAAACCGCGGACTTAAAACGGTACTATCCGACGGATGTTTTATTGACGGGATATGATATCATTTACTTCTGGGTTGCCCGCATGATCTTTTTGGCACTGGAATTCACCGATGACATTCCGTTTAAAAATGTCCTGTTCACCGGCTTGGTCCGGGATGCGGAAGGCCGGAAAATGTCCAAGTCGCTCGGAAACGGGATCGATCCGATGGAAGTGATCGACCAATACGGTGCCGATGCCATGCGGTACATGTTGTCGACCGGTTGCACCCCGGGAAATGATCAGCGTTTCCGCTTTGAACGCGTGGAAGCGGCAAGAAACTTTGCGAACAAAATCTGGAATGCTTCCCGTTTCGCCCTGATGCACTTGGAGGGAGTCGAAAAAGAAGATCTTTCCTTGGCAGGACCCTTTTCAACGGCCGACCAGTGGATCCTGCATCGCCTGAACGAAACGGTCCGGGATGTGACCAGGCTCTTGAACCGCTTTGATTTCGGAGAAGCGGGACGGGTGCTGTACAACTTCATTTGGGATGAGTTTTGCGATTGGTATATCGAGTTTGCCAAACTTCCTCTTTACGGTGAAGATGAAGAAGCGAAAAAAGTCACCCGGTCCGTGTTGGTTCATGTCCTGGACCAATCCCTCAAATTGTTGCATCCCATGATGCCGTTCATCACGGAAGAAATTTGGCAGCATTTGCCGGTGAAAGGCGAAAGCATCATGATCGCCCCGTGGCCGGTGGAAGATGAACAGTTCGAATCCGCGCAAGCGGTTCGGCAGATGCGGGTGTTGATTGAAATCATCCGGTCGGTGCGCAATATCCGGGCGGAAATGGACGTTCCGGCCAAACGGCAAATCGAGCTTTTGATCCGTCCGGACGGTGACATGGAAGAAACCATCCGGAAGCACGAATCGGCGATTAAAAAATTGTGCGGTGTCGACCGGTTAACGATTGATTCCGGTCTCAAACGGCCGCAAAAATCCATGACGGATGTGGTGACCGGCGCCGAGATATTCTTGCCGCTTGCCGGAATGGTGGATGTGGAACAAACCATTGCCCGTCTGAAAGCCGAATTGAAAAAATTAAATGCCGAAGTGGAAAGAGTGGAGAAAAAACTGGCAAACCCCGGCTTTGTTTCCAAAGCACCCGCTGAAGTGGTCGGGAAAGAACGGAAAAAAGGTGAAGAGTATAAAGAAAAACGAGAGAAAGTGCTCGCCCGTTTGAAGGAAATGGAAGGATGACAAAGGGGAGGGTTCTCCCCTCCCCGTTTCATATTGACGGATGGCCGGATAACAGGCAAAATGGACAAAGTGAATGTATTCTTATTAATTAAAATAGTTTTGGAAAGAAGCTGAGGGAGAATGACTCAATTCGAAACAGCTCAAGAAGTATTTGCTTGGATGGAACAAACATGTGCCAAAACCATTCAACCGGGACTGGAACGCATGGAATGGATGCTGGAGCGGTTGGATCATCCTGAACGTAGGTTGAAATTTATTCATATTGCAGGTACCAACGGGAAAGGTTCAACTGCTGCCATGATTGCATCGGTACTAAAAGAAGCCGGTTTTTCGGTGGGGATGTATGTTTCTCCTTATGTCCTTTCTTGGCATGAACGAATTCAATTCGACGGACAACCGATGGATGAATCTTCTTTTGTTCGCTGGGTCAATGAATTAAAGCCGCTGATCGAAAAAATGGCGGAAGAAGGGCCGGGGGCCCCGTCTCATTTTGAATTTTGGACTTTGTTATCATTATGTTATTTTGCAAAAGAAGCCTGCCCTTGGTTTGTGGTGTGGGAAACCGGGATGGGAGGACGATTTGACTCCACCAATGTGGTGTACCCGTTGGTATCCGTGATCACCGAAATCGGTTATGACCACAAAAAGTGGCTGGGCGAAACGTTGGAAGAGATCGCAACGGAAAAAGCGGGGATTATCAAACCCGGAGTGCCTGTGATATGCGGCAGCGAAAAAGAAGAAGCACTGTCCGTCATCAAACGTGTTGCCAAAGACAAACATTCCCGATTATATATGTATAATGAAGATTTTTCTGTCATCGCACATCATCAGGATCTGGATGAACAAATATTCACGTTTCAAAATGTGTATCGCGAGCTGGAAAATCTTTCGCTCCCGCTGGCCGGGGATCATCAGTTGCAAAATGCGGCAACGGCATTGATGACGTTGGAAATTTTGCGCCAAAATTATGCAACGGTCATCGAGCCGGAGCATTACATCAACGGATTGAAAAAAACAGCGTGGCCGGGCCGGTTGGAAAAAGCGGGTGACCAGCCGCACATCCGACTGGACGGCGCTCACAATACAGAGGGGATCAAGGCGCTGGTTCAAACCATAAAAAAATATGGATCCCGTTATCGCCGAATCGGTTTTATGATTGCCATGATGAAAGACAAACCGGTCAGGGAAATGTTGGAGCACCTTGCGCAAACAGCTGACTTTGTTGTGACAACCTCGCTTGAGGAGCATGCTCGTTCCCTTGAGGCGGAGGAACTGGCTCGCATGTTGAAAGAAATCAATCCGGATTTAAATGTGGTGCCCGTCCAAGGAGAACAAGATGCACTTCACGTATTCCTGAACCAATTGGATGATGATGATTTAGGCATTGTGGCCGGATCGCTGTATTTGGTTTCTGCAGTGCGGCCGTTATTGATGAACCATGGGGGAAGACAGGGACTTACATGAAGGTTGGTGATTTCACGATGAATAGTCAAAAAAGGGTTCACTTTGTAGGAATTGGCGGATATGGCATGAGTGCCATTGCACGGGTTCTTTTGGACTTGGGTTATCAGGTGTCCGGTTCGGATGTGGCCGAAAACGCATTGGTGAAAAACCTGATGGAGCGCGGAGCCGAGGTTTCGATCGGGCACTCGGCTGAGCATGTTCACGGGGCGGACATCGTTGTCTATTCTTCAAGCATTTCTCCGGACAATGTGGAACGGGTGGCGGCCAAAGAACAAGGGATTGAAGTGCTTCACCGTTCTCAAATGTTGGCTCGCCTTTTAAATGACAAAAAAGGGATCGCTGTTGCAGGGGCTCATGGAAAAACAACCACTTCCTCCATGGTTGCCCAGACGCTGGAATTGTGCGGAGTGGATCCGACCTATATCATCGGTGGAGAGATTGTTGCCTTGAAAGGAAATGCCAAAGCCGGCCGGAGCGATTATGTCGTCGCCGAAGCGGACGAAAGCGACGGGTCTTTCCTGGAGTATTATCCGCATCTGGCTGTCGTGACCAATATTGAAGCGGATCATCTTGAAAATTATGGCGGCGATTTTGAAAACTTGAAAAAGGCGTACCGTTCCTTCCTCAATCAGGTAAGGCCGGACGGTGCGGCAGTGCTGTTTTGGGACGATGGATATGTCCGGGAAATGGCGGATGATGTAAATGGCCGTATCATCACGTATGCCATTGAACGCGATGCGGATTACCGGGCGGTGAACATCCGCGAAAATTTGCGTCAGATTCAGTTTACCGTTGTGCGCGGGGAGGAAGTTTTGGGGGATGTGCTGTTAAACATCCCGGGACGCCACAATGTGGCCAATGCTTTGGCGGCCGTCATTGTCTGCTTGGAAGCCGGGGTGCCGTTTGAGCAAATTGTGAAAGCGTTGTTCCGTTTTCAGGGAGCCAAACGCCGCTTCCAAGTGATTGGCGAAGAACAAGACATCTTGATTGTGGATGATTATGCCCATCATCCGACCGAAATCCAAGCCACATTAAAAGGGGCAAAGGCGCTCGACCGCCGGATGGTTGTGGTCTTCCAGCCGCAGCGGTATTCACGCACGCATTTATTGATGAATGAATTCAGCCAGGCTTTTTACGATGCAGATGAAGTGATCATCAATACAATTTATGCACCGCCCGGCGAGCAACCGATTCCCGGCGTCACCGCCGAGCGTTTGGCCGAACTGATCAAGCAAAACAGCAATGCCAATACACGGTTTTTGGCCACCAAAGAAGAAGTGGTTGAATATCTGGTTCAACATCTGAAGCCCAACGATTTGGTGATGACCATGGGAGCCGGCGATATTTGGCGGGTGGCTCACATGCTGAAAGATGAATTGCAAAAAGAACGGGTGAATGAGTAACAATTCATAGCGGAGTCGGAAAAGAGCCGGTATTTCATCGGCTCTTTTTCTGCAGGAAGGATTTATGCTATGCTTTGCATGAGGAAGGAGGAGAGACCGATGAAGTCAGGAAAATGGCTTACGTTGATTTTGATCGGCATGTTGGCCGTTTTGGCCGGATGCAGTGCCGGCGATCGTCCGGCAGAAGAAACCCAAACCGGACAAAGTGCCGCATCCGATAATGATGTGTCCGATCTGAATTGGAGGGTCCCTTCATTTACATATACCAATCAAAACAACGAAACCGTCGGGTTGGATGATTTGAAGGGAAAAGTATGGCTGGCCGACCTTATCTTCACGCGTTGTCCCAATGTTTGTCCGCCGATGACAGCAAACATGTCCAAAGTTCAAGAAGCTCTGAAACAAGCCGGGGTGGAAGCGGAAATCGTATCTTTCACGGTGGACCCGGAACATGATCAACCGGAACAGTTGCGGGAGTTTGCCGAAAAGCACCATGCCGATTTGAATTCATGGCACTTTTTGACCGGTTATTCCCTGGAGGAGATCCAAAAGCTGACCCGGGAGGCTTTTAAGGGTTCCATCTCTCAGCAGGAAGGGCCGTCCCCCGATGTTCCGCTTTTGATCAATCACCCGACACAATTTTATCTGATTGACCAAAACGGGAAAGTCGTGAAATTTTATGACGGATTGAAGCCGGACGCTGACCGGATCATTCAGGATATTAAAAACTTGCAAAAATAAAAGGCTTGAGATGATTCTCAAGCCTTTTTTTTAACGGGAGTTGATGAGACGTTCCCCTTGGCGGGGCAAATAAAGAAAACTGAGCGCCGAGCTGAACAAGGCACCGGCGATGATCCACAACAAGCATTCCAGGGTTGACAATGCATCAACCCCCCAAGCGAATAACGCAATCCATAAGGTTTGGATTCCCAGGTTTACCCATCCGATGAACGTCAACCCTTTTGCCCATTGAGCGGCTGAGAGGGGATATAACCGGCGAATGCCCGGGTATTGTTTCGGATCTGCCAATTGCGGCAATTGCTTGATGAACATCCAGACACAGGCGACATAGACGCCCGCGCTCACCCATCGGTTTGGAAAGATCCCGATCAAGATCATGGCCCAGATGAGCAGGCGGATCTGAATGGAAAACAGCTCGCTTTTCCGAAAAAAGGTGCGCCAATACAAATAAGAAGATGCTTTTTGCCAAGACCAACTGGGAAGGAGCCGGATCAGCCATGTCCGTTTCTTGACAGGGGTTTTGAGCCGCGGCATGTCCATAAACAGGCCGGCCAGCGAATGATAACGGGCTAACGTTTTTGTTTCCGTTTTCTGCATCAACCGCCAGGGATAGGGATAGGCGGGAGCCTTTCGGTAAATGGCAAAGGCTAAAAGCACAAGGCCGATGAGCATGCCTGACGCGAGGATTCCCTGCTGATGCAAAAAAGCATAAGCGGCCCCGCCGTTGAAAAGAAAGCGGATTCCGGTCACCAGACGCACTTGATGCACGGGAAGCAAAACGGTTAACCGCATTTGCCACCATTCGGCGAAGATGTTTGCCACTTGGATGACGGCAAAAAAGATAAAGGAGGCAAAAAAGAACCCATGGCTTTTCCAAACCGCGAGATAAACCGGATAAACCAGCAGGGTGAAAATGGCCAGGTGAATCAGATGGATGGCTGTGCTGTAGATCAATCCGGCCCGAAAATATGGCTTCATCCGGGTTTCCAGAGGCAGAAGAAAAACGGAATCCGCCGGTTGAATCCATGTGCGGATCCGGCTGGATGTCAAGAGCAAGGCATAAGGAAGGGTTAACAAAAGTTCGATCGGAAAATCGGGGGGCAGCCAGATCAGGAATTGTTCGTAAGCAAAATACACAGCAATGAATAAGATTCCCAGAAAAAGGGGCGTCCCCCCGCCGCTGGCCACCATCCGGATGCGTTGCATGGCAGCCAACCAGGAATTTTTCATTCGGTCATAAAAAAGTTTACCGGTATTCATGATCGCTTCCCTTCTATCGCCAACATAAACAATTCATCCAATGCCTTGTTTCGGGTTCCTGCCTGCCGGTTCATCTCGGACAAGGTTCCGGAGAAGCGCACTTCGCCTTCATGAAGCAATACAAAGCGCTCACAATGTTTTTCGGCCGTTTCCAAAATGTGTGTGGACATTAAAATGCCCATCCCCTCTTTTTTTCCTTCTTCCAACAATTGGAGCAAAGAACGGATGGCCAGCGGATCCAACCCGACAAAGGGTTCGTCAATGATCAAAAAACGGGGGCGGACCAAGAAAGCGCACAAGATCATGATTTTTTGCTGCATTCCTTTGGAAAAATTGTCCGGAAACCAGTTTTTCACTTTGTTCATCCGAAAACGTTCCAGCAAGGCCCCTGCGCGCTGTTTAAACTCTTCCCGAGACAATTGATAAGCACCGGCTGTCAGTTCCAGGTGCTCCCATAAAGTGAGTTCTTCATAAAATTGCGGGGTTTCCGGGATATAAGCGAGTTGGGACCGGAACGATTTCGGATTTTCTGACAACGTGTGCCCGTTGATGGTGACGGTGCCGGAAAAAGGGGTGACAAGGCCCAGGATATTTTTGATGGTGGTGCTCTTTCCGGCGCCGTTCAATCCGATGAGGCCCACCATTTCACCGGGTTTCACCGAAAAATTGACATTTTTGATGACCGGATGTTGACGGGCATATCCACCGTAAAGTTGTTTGACTGAAAGCATAAAATACTCCTTTATGCATTGAAAAATGGATATGGTTTACCATTAGTTTGCGTGAAAAAAGAAAGGATTGCAAGCAGGGAAATGATCCGCGGATGGAAAGGAAATTTCAAAATAAAGTAGAATTGGTAAAAATTGTTGATGTTTTTTGCGGGAGGAGGGAAGCGGATGCTTTTGGAGGAAGCCGTTCATCTTGCCTTGAAAGAAGGCGCGACCGATTTGCATTACATTGAGGGGGAGCATCCTTGTGTGCGGGTGAACGGGAAGGTCTTTGTTTTGTGTGCCGGCCGGGGAAAAAGAGAAGAAATTGAAAAGTGCATGGCATCCGGGGCCGATCCGGCGAGGGAGTCGGATTTCACATGGTATTCAGGTCATCACCGGGCGAGGGTCCATTGTTATCAAAAACAAGAACGGCTGGCGCTGGCCATCCGCTTTTTGCCGGATCGCATTCCGACTCCGAAAGAGCTTCATCTTCCCCCGGTGCTGTATCAAAAAGTGATGTTTCAAACCGGTTTGCTGTTGGTCACGGGCCCGACCGGAAGCGGAAAAACGACAACGCTGGCTTCCTTGATCCAGGAATTGAATCGTACGGAAGCCTTACATATCCTGACTTTGGAAGATCCGATCGAGTATCTCCATGCGTCAAAAAAGTCGCTGGTCATCCAACGGGAAATCGGGAAAGACACCGAAAGTTATGTAAGCGGCATGTTGTCCGCTTTGCGGCAAGGTCCGGATGTGATCATGGTCGGGGAGTTAAGAGACACTGAAAGCATCATGGCCGCCCTTCACCTTGCCGAAACGGGGAAACGGGTCATGGCCACTTTCCATGCCGGGAATGTGGAAAAAGCGATTTACCGGGTCATTGACAGTTTTCCCGCGGATCGGCAAAGATGGGTGCGGTCACAACTGGCTGCTTCGCTGTCGGCAGTGGTGGCACAAAAGATGGCCGGACCAAACGGCAGGCAGAAGCGGCCAGTGTTTGAAGTTTTGTTGAACCATCGTTCTGTTGCCCATCTGATTCGAAATGGCGAGATCCACCAGCTCCCTTCCGTGATGCAGGCTCATCAGGCTTCAGGCATGCAGACCATGGAAATGGAATTGAGAAAATTGCAAGAGGAAGGAATCAGTTGCATTGAATGAATTTGGATGGATGACGGCGGTCTTGAGCGGAATTGTTGCTTATTGGATTCCCGGGCTGGCTTATTGGATCGGATCGGGAAAAGTCGGGGAGCCAGTGCGTTATTCATTCCGTTTGAAACCATTGTACCGGGTTTTCTTCGCCATCTTTTCCGCCGGCTTGTCATGGGTGGTTCAATGGAAGCTGGGGACCGGTTGGGAAAGTTGGATGGCGACGGTGCTGGTTTGGTTGTTATTGGTGATAGCATTGACCGACATCTGGTTTTTTCTGATTCCCGATGTGGTCACTTACAGCGGGTTTTTCCTTTTTATGTCGTGGCGTTTCTTTATGGATGGAACCCATGTGCCCGTTTATTTGGCCGGAGGATTTTTCATCACGTCGGGGTTGTCTCTGGTAAGCTGGATCAGCCGCGGGCTGGGTTGGGGCGATGTCAAGCTGGTCGCCATGGCATCCTGGGTGATTGAATGGCCGCAACTTTTGTTGTCCATCTGGTTAGCTACACTGAGTTCCATGCTTCATGTGACCGGACGTCTCCAAACCCGGGGGAGGGCGGCCATCCGTGAACCGCTTCCTTTCGGTCCTCATTTGGCCGTCGGAATGATCCTTTCTTTATTGTGCGGGGATATGCTCCGGGATTGGTACGGGGAACAGTTTTTGCAATTTTCCTGCCCTGTTTTGGTTCTATCGTTCCTATGAATTCATAAACTATATTAACAGGATGATAGAGAGGGGGCAGTCAATCCATGGAAAAACTGAGAAAATCTCAAGTGCAAGTGCATAAAACCGGATTAAAGGTAAGGCTCCAAACCAGACCGGTAGCTGCAAAGCCGAAGCATGACTGTTCCGTCACAGCGGAAACCAAACCGCTGAACAAGCCGAAAACAAAAACGCAAAAGCCGTTTTTGGAACCATGGCTGAAAATGAAAAATTTGACGGCAGGAAGCGTGTGGCCGTGGGAAAAGGCAAAGAATGAAAAACGGGTGATTCAGTGGGCTTCCCCGAACAATCCGTTTCATCATAAAAGAACCGGGAAAAAAAGGCGGTTCAGCCCTGCCTGGCAAATGATATGTTCGGCCGGGGCCGCGCTGGTGATCGGCACCGTCATGGGACTTTCCGTGTTGAATTTGTTTTTTAACGAAAATGCCACGTTTTCCAACCGCACCATTGATTCTCATCTCAATCCGCCGGCGGATGCGGGGGGGAAAGAAACGCCGGTACCGGAACCAACCGGCCGTTCCCAGTCTCTTCCCCCGCTTCAGACCGTGATGTTGCAGGCGGGAAGTTATGAAGAAAAAGCTGGAGCGGAAAAAGCGATGAATCAATTCCGGGTGCAAGGGTTGGCCGCCGTGATGTCGGAACAAGCTCCGTACCGGATTTATCTGGGGATGGCGCCTGACCGGGATCTGGCGTTAAAATTGTCGGCGATTTATCAGGAACAGGATGTCTCCGTCTATTTGAAGGAAGTCCAATTACAAGGAGAAGCGGCATTGGATCCGGAAGTGAACCAAGTACTTCTGGATACATTGAAACAAGGAAACAACCTGGTGCAACAACTAAGCAGCCTGTCAGCCGGTGCCATCCGGGGGAAGGCACAGCAGGAAACACCGCTGAAGGTGCCGGGGGGGTTATCTGAACAATTCCAAAACTTCGTCGTCCGGATGCAATCGGTGAAAGGAAAACTCCCGGGTGACGCCAAGGAATCGGCAGACAAGATGATCCAAGCGTTGGATCAGGCCGTGCAAAGCGGGTTGGCTGCACAAAAAAATCCCGGACAGGCGCTTCTGTGGCAGATGCAAGAGGGGTTGATCCGGTATACGGTTGGTTACGAGAAATTGATTCAATCCTTAAAAGAACAATGAAATTTTTTGGTCGAATGGCTCCAAGGGCATTTGGAATCTTGTTGTAGAGCTTGCCATCTGATAAACTAAAAAATGATATATGAATTGACGGCACCCCGCGAAAGCGGGTGCTTTTTTCCTTGACAAGACAATCTGTAAATTTTTGGAAATTGATTATAACGTTGGCTGGTTTTTGTTTTCAGGCAGGTGTTCATGGATGGATATGAAACGCGAAATCGTTTTGGCTTCCGGATCTCCTCGCAGAAGAGAATTGCTTGCTCGTTTTGGAGTTCCGTTTCGTGTTCAAACAAGCCACATTGATGAGAACAAGGATTTACCCGGTTTGCCGGAAAGAGTTGTGGAAGAACTGGCAAGGCGCAAAGGGAAGGCGGTTGCCGCCGGATGCCGGGATGCATTGGTTATCGGAGCAGATACAGTGGTTGTGTTTAACGGAAACATTTTGGGAAAGCCGAAAGATGAACAGGATGCCGCTTCCATGTTGAGGATGTTGTCAGGAAAAGAGCATCAGGTTTATTCCGGTCTTTCTGTGATCACCGTTGATCAGGGAGAAATCACGAGAGAGGTTGTATCGCACCGGATGACGCGTGTTTGGATGCGACCGCTTTCCGATGAGAAAATCAAATGGTATGTGAACACGAAAGAGCCTTTAGATAAAGCTGGAGCTTACGGAATCCAAGGGTTGGGAGCTTGTTTGGTGGACCGGATTGAAGGATGCTTTTTTAATGTGGTCGGCATGTCTTTGTCCCTCTTGGATGAAATGCTGACCGAAACCGGTTATACCCTTGCACAGGATTAACGTCGGAGATTCATCTCTGCTGCCCTTTGACAACTTGGTTCAATCCTCCGGGAGGAAGGAGTGGAGCGGCCGGCAGAGGAGGATGGAAGATGAAGGAACCGAAAAATTCTTTGCCGATGTTAAAAGATGTTCCGGAGGAAGAAAGACCCCGTGAGCGGATGTTGCGCTTCGGGCCGGAGAAGTTGTCCAATGCGGAGTTGTTGGCTCTTTTGCTTCGGACGGGAAGCACGGGAGAATCGGTCATGGTGCTGGCGCAACGTGTGTTGAGCAAAACGGGGGGTCTGAAAGCCCTCACACAAATCTCACTCCAAGAATTGATGCAAATTCATGGCATCGGCCTTGCCAAAGCCGTGCAAATCATGGCAGGGGTTGAACTCGGGCAACGGATTTCAAGGTTGCTGCCTGAGGAACGGTATGCCATACATTCCCCGCAAGATGCTGCCCGCTACGTCATGGAAGAGCTTCGTTTTCTGAAACAGGAACATTTCGTTTGCCTTTTTTTAAACACCAAGTATCAAGTCATCGGAAAACAGTGCATTTTTAAAGGGAGTTTAAATGCCTCTGTTGTACATCCCCGGGAAATCTTCCATGAAGCGATCCGTTTCAGTGCTGCGGCAATCGTTTGTGTACATAATCATCCCAGCGGGGACCCGACCCCCAGCCCGGAAGATCTCGAAGTGACGGAGAGGTTGGTGGAAGCAGGGAAATTAATGGGGATTGAAATTCTGGATCACCTGATTATCGGGGATCAATTGTATATGAGCATGCGTGAGCACGGCATGATTCCGGAGGAATGACCGGCGATGAATTAGATCAGGTATCATGGGGAGGAGGAATTTTATGTTTGGCGGTTTTGTCAAAGATTTGGGAATTGATTTGGGGACGGCCAACACCTTGGTATATGTCAAAGGGGAAGGAATCGTGGTCCGGGAGCCGTCCGTGGTGGCCATGGAATCGGGAACCGGAGAAATCAAAGCGGTGGGAAATGCAGCCAAACTCATGATCGGGCGCACCCCCGGTAACATTGTTGCGATCCGCCCGATGAAAGATGGTGTGATTGCGGATTACACCACCACGGCAACCATGATGGAGTATTTTATCAAAAAAGCGATGGATCAAAAGATGATCATTCCCCGTAAGCCGAATGTGATGGTCTGCATTCCGTCAGGGGTGACCCCCGTTGAAAAGCGGGCGGTGGAACAAGCATCGACGCGGGCCGGAGCCAAAGAGGCTTACACGATTGAAGAACCCTTTGCGGCGGCCATCGGGGCCGGTCTGCCCGTATGGGAGCCGACCGGGAGCATGGTGGTGGATATCGGCGGCGGCACCACCGAAGTGGCGGTCATTTCCCTCGGGGGAATCGTGACGTGCCAGTCGTTGCGGGTGGCCGGCGACAAAATGGATGAAGCGATCATCCAATATATCCGCCGGAAGCATAACTTATTGATTGGCGAGCGGACGGCGGAGATGCTGAAATTGGAGATTGGCTCGGCGATTCCGACCGATGATGATTCCGGCAAGGAAGAACGGGAAATCAAAGGAAGGGATTTGCTCACCGGTCTTCCCAGAAAAATTTCCATCACTTCGAGAGAAATTGCGGAAGCCTTGTCCGAAACGGTCAGAGAGATTATCAATGCCGTGAAATTGACTTTGGAAGAAACCCCGCCGGAGCTTG
The DNA here is from genome assembly GCF_016055175.1 of Thermoactinomyces sp. CICC 10735. NCBI lineage: Bacteria > Bacillati > Bacillota > Bacilli > Caryophanales > Thermoactinomycetaceae > Thermoactinomyces > Thermoactinomyces sp. CICC 10735. The sequence goes on from NZ_JAECVT010000001.1 coordinate 68,305, forward strand.
CGGCCGATATTTTGGAACGCGGGATTACGTTAACCGGGGGAGGGGCTTTGCTTCGCAATATCGATGAATGTTTGCATCAGGAGACCCACATGCCCGTGATGATCGCGGAAAACCCGCTGGATTGCGTGGCGATTGGGACGGGTGCTTCTTTGGAGCATCTTGATAAATTGAATCCGAAAAATCAATCCGGTTATCTGGAGTCGTTTCGGAAACGTTTTTATTAAAGGGTTGTGAAATGGATGAGGCGCAGTACCAATCGGTTTCTAATTGTGATGGCCCTTGTTGTTGCGATCTTTCTGACCGTCAATGTGACACGGGGGGAAAGGGGAACGCTTACGGCACCGGAAAGCTGGTTTATCAACGGCTTCGGATGGATCCAATCCTTGATTCATCTCCCTGTCCAACCCCTTCTTGCGGCGGGAAATGAAGAAGAAAGCCCCGAAACCGCCATGATGAAATTGAAAGTTCAAGCGCAAAACCTGGAAAAGGAAAATGAGGAGCTGAAAAAGCTTCTCGGCTACAAAAAAGAGCATCCGATGGATACCATTACGGCCCGGGTGGCTTACCGCAATCCGGACCGTTGGAATAACCGGCTGGTGATTAACCGGGGCTCGGAAGACGGTGTCGAGCCCAAAATGCCGGTCATCACTTCCGAGGGATTGATCGGACGGGTGGAAAATGTGACAAAGTACATGTCCGAAATTCAGCTGTTGACGGATTCCGAAGGAGGCCCCGGGATTGCAGCGGTGATTCAGACCGGTTCGGAGGAAGTGTTGGGAATTGTCGAGGGGTATGATCCCCGGAAAAAATGTTTGATTTTAAATAAAGTCTCCGTCACTGCCCGGCCGAAGAAAGGACAAATGGTGGTGACTTCCCGGTTATCGGATGTTTATCCGGGGGGGATTTTGATCGGTACCGTCGACGATGTGAAAATGAGTGAAGGAAAAGTTGAACAGGTGGTTTACGTCAAACCGTCCGCATCGTTTGAGAATCTGGATTTTGTCATGGTGGTGAAAGATCCGGAGAAATTACAATTAAATCAGCTTCAGAAATAAAAACATACCGGGAACAGGAGGGGAAAATCGATGAAAAAATACTTCGTCGCTTTTCTCTCCTTCCTATTTATATTGGAAGGATCCAAATTGCAGTTATTGCTCCCTCAATCTTGGGGGAGCACTTTTGTCATGATTCCGGCATTGGTGGTAAGTGGTTTGATTTCTATTTCTTTCTATTTGCCGCGCCGTTATGTATTATTGATCAGTTTTATCTTCGGATTGTTCCATGATATTGTTTACGGGCCGGCCATCGGGATCAAAGCGTTCACGTTCCCTCTTGTCGCATACGGCACTTATCTGTTATCCGGCGCTTTCTCGTTGTATCAATGGATCGCAGGGATCACCTTCTTTTTGGGGCAATCCGCATATTTCATCATCCTCTATGGATGGTATTGGTTGTTTGGTTTTGCAAAGATGGATTTTTCTTATGCCTTTTGGCTCCATATCGTTCCGTCCATCCTGTTGAATTTGTTGCTGGCCTATCTCATTCATCAGCCGATCCGCTGGATCTATCAGAAAAAACGAAATCGCTCCATTATCTTTGACACGATTTTGCGTTAAGCCTTTAAAGCGCGACACGGATGGAAGGAAAATAAAGGGAGAAAGCGAAATCAATAGTGAGGCGGGTGACGTCAAGATGGGTAAAGTGTTAAAACCGGGCGTAACGATCAAAGGCACCAAAGACGGCCTTCTCTTCTATCTCGATGATTCGCGTCCCTTTTCAGCTGTATTGGAAGAGTTAAAACATAAGCTGGAAAACACGCAAGCCGCAAATATTTGGGATGGTCCCGACATGAAAGTCATCATCAAACTGGGGGAGCGGCAGATTACCCGGACGGAAGAAAAGTCGATACGCGCATTGTTCTCCAAGCGAAAGAACTTGATTATTCACGAATTCCAGTCGGAAGGAAAGCATTATCTGCAAAGGGAAGAAGATGAGATTGAAGTCAAATCGGGGACGGTGCGTTCCGGTCAAGTGTTGGTACATAGCGGAAATCTCCTTTTTCTGGGGGATGTGAATCCGGGCGGAACAATTCAATGCACGGGAAGCATTTATGTATTGGGGGCGTTGAGGGGGCTGGCCCATGCCGGATGTGAGGGAGATGAAAATGCCATCATCGTCGCATCGGTTTTGCGTCCCACACAGCTTCGCATTGCAGATGTGATTTCCCGCCCGCCGGATCGTTGGGACGAGGCCGAAGTGGGGATGCGTTTTGCTTATTTGTCGGATCATCAAATTGCCGTGGAGAAAATTCATCTTCTGGGGCAGTTGCGTCCGGAATTCGAGTGGAAAACAAACAGACGGCGTTTTTTATAGATGACAGATGGTTTGGAGGGTGAGCATTGGGAGAGAGTGTTCTTGTAACCTCGGGCAAAGGGGGCGTGGGGAAATCGACGACTTCGGTCAATATTGGAACCGCCCTTGCTTTGTCCGGGAAAAAAGTGTGTTTGGTCGATGCAGATATTGGTCTTCGAAATCTGGATGTATTGATGGGATTGGAGAACCGGATCATTTATGACCTGATTGACGTGTTGGAGAAGAAATGCCGGATTGAACAGGCTTTGATCAAGGATAAGCGTTGTGATGAGCTTTATTTGATGCCGGCCGCCCAAACGCGGGATAAAACCGCCGTTTCCAGAAAACAAATGCGTTGGTTGATTGCCGAATTAAAAGAGCAATTTGATTATGTGTTCATTGACTGCCCGGCGGGCATTGATGTCGGTTTTAAAAACGCCGTATCCGGTGCGGATGCGGCAATTGTCGTCACCACACCCGAAAATGCGGCCATCCGGGATGCGGACCGGGTGATCGGTTTATTGGAAAAAGAGGAAGTGGCGGCACCGAAATTGGTGGTAAACCGGTTGCGCAAGCAAATGGCCAGAGACGGAAGCATGATGGATGTTGATGAAGTCGTGGCGGTCCTGGCCGTGGATCTTCTGGGGGTGGTTCCCGATGATGAGCAGGTGATCCGGGCCGGGCACACGGGCGAACCGATCGTTTATGACCATCGGAATCCAGCCGGAAAAGCATACCGGAATATCGCGCGCCGGATTCAGGGGGAAATGGTTCCCCTCATGGTTTTGGAAAAAGAAGCCGGCGTGTTCACCAAAATGAAAAAATGGTTGGGATTTGCTTGATGCGACAAACGAAGCAGGCCGGGACGGTCTGCTTTTTTCATATTCCGGATGGGTTGGACATATATTGATGAAAAATGGACAAACGGGTGATAACCTATGGCCAGTGAACATGAGTGGGTTCGGCAAATTCGAAAAAGACGGGAGCAACAATGGCGTCAGATGAATAAGATCAGAGAACGGAATCTTGCCGGAAACCGTTTGGAATCCGGTTCGGTCCCGTGGTATCAGGCATCCGTGAAACAGCCGGAGGAAAACAAAGCCAAACGCAAACCGCTCCAATCATTTTTGAATCAGTGGATCATTGTGATGATTTTGTTTTTGGCAACCGCCGCGGTTTATTCGTTGCCGTCTGCCCGGACCGCTCCTGTGAAACATTGGATATCCCGGTCGCTCACAGAGGAATTTCAATTCGCAACCGTGTTGGACTGGTATCAAAAATATGCCGCCGGATCCCCGGCGTTGTTGCCTGCCTTTTCGGGGAACCATCAAGAAAAAAAAGAGGAGCAGTGGACTGCCCCGGTGGCGGGGAGAATAGCCTTGCCGTTTGATGAGAAACGAAAAGGAGTGGTTCTCGTCACCCCGGAGTCGGCCAAAGTGGTGGCTGCGGGAGAGGGAAGGGTTCAATTTACAGGGTATAAAGAAGGACTTGGCAACACCATCATTATTCAGCATGCCAACGGGACCGAAACATGGTACGGCTGGTTGGAAGATATGAAAGTAAAAGAAAAAGACTGGGTTCAAAAAGGAAAAGAGATTGGTACGGTCAAAAAGATGGAGAATCAATCCTTTTTCTATTTTGCCATCCGGAAAAATAAAGCATTCATCAATCCGGTGAGCGTGATTCCGTTTGATTAAGCGGATGGTTCCGGTGCCCGTTCGAATTCATCCTTTGTTTTGGCTCATTGTCTGTTCAGCGGTATGGACAGGCTATTTTATTGAGATCATCACTTTGTTTGTGCTGGTGTTGATTCATGAATTGGGCCATGCCGCCGCTGCCGGTGCATTCGGCTGGAGGGTGGATTCCATTGAGCTGTTGCCGTTTGGCGGTGTGGTGAAAACCGATGAATGGGGAACGGTGCCGTCCCGGGAAGAGATGACCGTCGCTTTGGCCGGACCGTTTCAACATATCCTGATGATCCTCATCAGTTTGTTTTTCTTCCGGCAAGGATGGTGGACAAAGGAGTGGACAGAATATTTTATCCAAGGGAATCTCATGATCGCCGGGTTTAACCTGTTGCCTGTCTATCCTTTGGACGGGGGGCGTGTTTTTCTTTCGGCGCTCAGTTATTTTTTCCCGTACCGGTTTTGCCTTCACTTTACACTGTGGACGGGAATGGCCGGGTCGCTGGCATTGTGCGTGCTGGCCCTTTTTTGGTCACCCGGGGGGATTTTGGTTCACCTGCTGATTCTCGGCATCTTTTTGTTTTATTCCAATTTGCGGATGTTCAGGCAGAAAAATATCCATTTTGTCCGTTTTCTTCTCTTTCGGCGTCATCATCCCGATCTGTCCCGCCCGGTCAAAAAGTTGCGCATGAAACCCGACACCCGTTTGAATGAGGTGATTTTAAAGCTCTGTAAAGAAAAATACCATGTTTTGGAGATTGTGGATCAAAACGGGGAACTGGTAAGTATATTGCCCGAAGAATGGCTGCTCGATGCTTACATGTCTTGTCCGTACGGCAAAACAACCATCAAGGAATGGTTTGCGTCATGAAATTGGGTGGAGTTGGAAGCGAAAACACTTTGACAATTTCCATTGGAATGTGCTAAGATAAGCGTTGTTGTTATCACCGCTCACAACAGGATTCCAAAAGGCTTGATGCCTTTCCTGCCGGTGGCGAGTCTCTATTTAAGAGGAGGATTGGAAATGTACGCTGTAATCGAAACAGGTGGCAAACAATATCGCGTGGAGAAAGACAGTGTTCTCTACATTGAAAAACTGGATGCACAAGAAGGGGAAACCGTCACCTTTGATAAAGTTTTGCTGGTGAATGACGGTGAACAAGTCAAAGTGGGAACCCCTCTGGTGGAAGGTGCAAAAGTAACCGGTAAAGTATTGAAACATGGAAAAGGAAAAAAAATCACCGTGTTTAAATATAAACCGAAAAAGAATTACAAACGGAAAAAAGGGCATCGTCAGCCGTTTACCAAAGTGGTCATCAGCGGCATTGAAGCCCAATGATCCAGGTTCGGGTGAAGCGTGACGGCCAAAACCGTGTGAAACGGGTGTTGATTACCGGGCATGCCGATTATGGCGAGTATGGAAAAGATATTGTATGTGCCGCTGTTTCCGGCATTTCCATCGGCATGGTGAATGCCATTGAACAAATGTTTGGTGTCCAGGTTCATCGTGATGATGATGGAGACGGGAAAATTGATTGTTTTTTGCCGGATCAGGTGAAAGATCCTGATACTCGTGAAAAAATCGGCTTGTTGCTGGAAGCGATGGTCGTCTCACTCGAAAACGTGGCGGAAGCCTATTCTTCTTATGTTAGAATAAGTGATTGGAAATCATAATGAACAGAAAGAGGTGGACATGATGCTGAAACTTAACCTGCAATGCTTTGCTTCGAAAAAAGGTGTGGGTTCCACAAAAAACGGTCGGGACAGCATTTCCAAACGTCTGGGTGTAAAACGCGGAGACGGCCAATTCGTATTGGCTGGAAATATTTTGGTTCGTCAACGCGGAACCAAAATTTACCCGGGTTTGAATGTCGGCCGTGGCGGAGACGACACCTTGTTTGCGAAAGCTGACGGAATCGTACGTTTCGAGCGTATGGGACGCAACAAAAAACGCGTCAGCATCATTCCGGTTGCAGAAAAAGAAGCAGCCGCTGCACGTGCGTAAGATTGAATTTCAAATAGCATTCCAATGAAAGGTAAGCATTGTTCGTCGTCGGGCAAGTGCTTACCTTTTATTTATGGGTTTTTCTTTCAGGGGCAATCTTGTACAATAAATGGCAAAGCAAAATTTCGGATATACATAAGATGGGAGAGGTTTATTTTGAAGCGGGGGTTTATGCTCAGTAAGCCGTTTGTTCCGTTGATGTTGGTGATGACCGGGTGGCTTGTGCATCCGTTTGGAAAATCGGGGGATGTTTTCTTTTTCCTCGCTTCATGGTGTGCTCTTTTGGGAGGGATCTTTTATTGGCAACGCCAAAATGAAATCCGGGAAGCCGGCCGGATCAAGAAAATGTTGTCCGATTTGCGGCATGAATGGATGAATCATATTCAGGTTTTGATGGGATATTTGATGATGAAAAAAGAAGAGGCCATGAAAGATTACTTCAACCGGCTGGTGAAACAAGCCCAAAACGAGCGCATCATCTCGAATCTGTCTTATGCTCCGCTGGCGGTTGCTTTGCTTGACATTCGCCATCGTCTGAAAGAGTGGGAGCTGTCTTTGGATGTTTCGGATCAGTTCCGGTTTGAATCGGTGGAAGAAGAAAAGAAATTTTTAAAAATTTGGCAGCAGTTGATGACGATGATCGAAAACAGGCAGCAACAAACGGATGCGTATACCGGGGTCTCTTTTTCTTTGGAAAAAGAGGAAAACCAGGTGCGGGTCGGGGTCCGGTCAAACGAGGCTTCCCTTTGTTCCGGAAAATGGTTGCCGTTATTGGAAGAACGTCTGAAAACGGTGGAACCATCGATCGCGATCCAAAACCTGGAGAATGCATTCGTGTTGACATATCAACTGAAGCCGAATGGACTGGGAAGGTGACGAAGCAATGTTTGTGGATAAGGTCAAGGTTTATGTAAAAGGCGGGGATGGTGGAAACGGCATGGTGGCATTCCGCCGGGAAAAGTATGTACCCAAAGGCGGGCCGGCAGGCGGAGACGGAGGCCGTGGCGGAGATGTCGTTTTTATCGTGGATGAAGGCTTGCGGACGTTGATGGACTTTCGGTACCAAAAGCATTTTAAGGCCAAACGGGGAGAAAACGGGCGTTCCAAATCACAACACGGTGCCAATGCAGAAGATTTGGTGGTGAAAGTTCCTCCGGGAACGGTGGTTCGTGATGCTGATACCGGTGAATTGATTGCGGATCTGACGGAAAGCGGCCAGAAAGCAGTCGTTGCCCGTGGAGGCCGTGGCGGCCGCGGAAACATCCGGTTTGCCACCCCCGTCAATCCGGCGCCGCAAATTGCAGAAAACGGGGAACCGGGTGAAGAACGTTGGATTGAGCTTGAATTGAAATTATTGGCGGATGTCGGCCTTGTCGGGTATCCGAGCGTTGGAAAATCAACTTTGTTATCTGTTGTTTCTGCAGCCAAACCCAAAGTGGCCGCCTACCACTTCACGACGTTGGTTCCCAACCTGGGAGTGGTTCATGTCGAAAGCGGACGCAGCTTTGTGATGGCGGACCTTCCCGGATTGATTGAAGGCGCACATCAGGGAGTCGGCTTGGGGCATCAATTTTTGCGCCATGTTGAACGGACCCGGGTGATCGTCCATGTCATTGACATGGCAGGCTCCGAAGGACGGGATCCTTATCAGGATTATTTGCAGATCAATGAAGAGTTGAAGCAATATCGCCAGGAATTGGAGAAGCGCCCGCAAATTGTGGCGGCTAACAAAATGGATTTGCCGGATGCCGAAGAAAACCTTGCATTGTTTAAAGAGCAAGTGGGAGAAGAAGTGCCGGTTTATCCGATTTCCGCAGCGACCGGCGAAGGGGTCAAAGAGTTGATTTATGCGGTTGTTCAGCTGTTGGAGAAAGTGGAAAAAGAGATGCCGGCTTACGGGAAATCGATGGAACTGCCTGCACAGAGGAAGGTCTACCGGAACAAAGAAGAGGATGAACCGGCATTTACCATTCGCAAAGAAAATGAAGTTTACGTGGTGGAAGGTGAGCGGATCCAAGCGTTGGTTCAGCGGACGAACTTTTCCTATCATGACAGCATCATGCGCTTTGCAAAAATCATCCGGAATATGGGAGTGGAAGAAGCGCTCCGCAAACGCGGGGCAAAAGATGGAGATACGGTACGGATCGGGGACATGGAATTTGAATTGAATGATGCCGTGGATTATTAAAAAAGCAACCGGTGATCCGGTTGCTTTTTTATTGGCGGATGATCCCGGTGGCATGGGAAGGACGGGCGTTTTTGTCCGAGGTCTGATCCAGTTTGAACATGAATTTACCTTCATCATGCGCAATCTTTTGTATTTTCTTTGTGCCCGGCGGGACCTCTCCCTCGGCGATGGTCGGACATTCCAAATGGTCACAGTAGGTAAATACATAGAAATAGATCGGAGAAGGGCCGTCATTTTGTATTTCCATGGTCATGGTTCCTTTTTCAAGGTGAAACCAATCGGTCCAGGATGAGGGCTGGGACTGGTTCGGGGTTAATGTCAAAGAATGTTCAACCGGAAATGAAAAGCCTACTGAAAAACAAACGAGTAAGAGGATGGAGAAAATTTTTGTTTTCCAGAGTTGTTGCATTTCATCACCACCTTGCTCTATTTAGTATAAGCAGGATTGGATGGAATATGAAAGGGAAACCGGACAGTTTCCCGAAAATTTAGTGAAGGTTATGTTCCTTTTTGATGAAATTAAGTAAATTTTTACATCCTTCGCTGACTAAATCATAGGTTTCTTGAAAATTGCCGGTGTACCACGGATCGGGCACTTCGGTGTAAGAAGTCCCGGGAATAAAGTCGACAAACCGGTAAATTTTGTGATCCGGGTCCGGAGCCAAACGCTTCAAATCGCGCACGTTATGGTTATCCATGCCGATGATATAGGTGAAAGCGGAAAAGTCGTCCCGCTTTACTTGACGAGCTGAGATGCCTTCAAAGGAGATCCCGGCTTCGGTTAATTTTTTTTGCGTTCCACGGTGAGGGGGTTCTCCGGTATGCCAGTCCCCGGTGCCGGCTGAGTCTGTCTGGATTTCCTGATCCAGCCCTTCTTCTTTGACCAGATGGCGGAACACGGCCTCGGCCATGGGGGAACGGCAAATGTTGCCCAGGCAGACAAACAGTACTGAAATCATTGACAAATCGCTCCTTTTGGTTGCAAATGATCGCAGATTTTATCATAACACGAAAAAATATATGAAAAAAGCTTGCTTGAAAACGTTCTCAAAGATTAAAATGTCCGTATATAGAAAACATTTGTTTTTTAATGGGGGACAGTTGGGTATGTCAGAAGATATATTCGCATTGGTTCGTGTGGATATGCTTCCTGAAGCCATCCAGAAAACATTGGAAGTGAAAAAATTGCTTGAAACCAAAGAAGTGACCAAGGTGCAGGAAGCAGTGGAAAAAGTGGGCTTGAGCCGCAGTTCGTTCTACAAATATAAAAACGGTGTTTTTCCGTTTAACGCGATGGTGAAAGAAAAGATTGTCACCATTGCCTTGACGCTGGAACACCGGGCAGGGGTTTTGTCCCAAGTGCTCCAATATATGGCCGGTATGAACACCAGTGTCCTGACCATCAACCAGACCATTCCCTTGCAAGGGGAAGCCACGGTGTCGATGTCCGTGGATACCACGCAGATGGAAGCCGATATCCAAACCGTTTTGCACGGGCTTTCCCGTTTGGATGGTGTGCGGCGGGCCGCCGTTGTCGGATCCGGCGAGTAAAAAGTGAGTGAGGAGAGGAGCAAAGATGAGAACAGGAATTTTGGAAAAGTACAGAGAGGATCTGCCGATCAACCCGGAGACGCCAAAGTTGACTTTGTACGAAGGAGAGACCCCGCTTTATTATGCTGAAACATTATCCAAGGAATGGGGAGTCCGGTTGTATTTGAAATTTGAAGGCGCAAACCCGACCGGTTCCTTCAAAGACCGTGGCATGGTTTTGGCCATTGCCAAAGCAAAAGAAGAGGGAAGCAGGGCTGTGATTTGTGCATCGACGGGAAACACGGCCGCATCGGCAGCAGCCTATGCCGCCAAAATGGGCATTCAATGTTTTGTAGTGGTGCCGGACGGGCATGTGGCCATGGGCAAGCTATCGCAGGCGGTCATGTACGGGGCCACGGTTTTGTCCGTGAAAGGAAATTTTGACCAAGCGCTGAAAGTGGTGCGTGACATCACGGAAACCCACCCCGTCACCTTGGTTAATTCGGTCAATCCGTACCGGATCGAAGGACAAAAAACCGCGGCATTTGAAATTGCGGAACAGTTGGGGAAAGCCCCGGATGTGTTGGCGATTCCGGTCGGAAATGCCGGCAATATCACGGCGTATTGGAAAGGATTCAAAGAGTATCACCAAAAAGGAATCATCCAAAACCTCCCGCAAATGTGGGGATTTGAAGCAGAAGGGGCAGCCGCCATTGTCCGAGGGGAACCGGTTGCCGAGCCGGAAACGGTGGCGACCGCAATCCGGATCGGAAATCCGGCCAGCTGGAAACAGGCGGTTCAAGCTGCGGATGAATCCAAAGGGTTGATTTCGGCCGTTACAGACCGTGAAATGTTGTTTGCCTATCAAGAGATCGCCAAAAAAGAAGGAGTGTTTTGTGAACCGGCATCTGCCGCTTCCGTGGCCGGCGTGATGAAAATGCTCCGTTCGGGAAAAGGGAAACAAAAAACAGTGGTGTGCGTGTTGACGGGAAACGGCCTCAAGGATCCGCACACCGCCTTGGACACGGTTCAAGTAAAGCCGCGAGTCATCGCTTGTGAAAAGGAAGCGATTTTGGATTGTCTGTTTGAAAAAAACAAAAATCAGGGAGTTTTCCGTCATGAGTTTCTCTCCGTTTAGGGTGAAAGTTCCGGGCAGCTCGGCCAATCTGGGTCCGGGATTTGATTCGATCGGGATGGCTCTGAATTGTTATCTGACGCTTTATTTTGAACCGTCACCCTGTTGGGAGATCACAGTCGGGGGAAAGCATGCCGGTCAAGTTTCCCGGGATGAGGATAACCTGATTGTCCGTGTCATCCGGGATGTCTCCCGGGAACAGGGCGTCTTTCTTCCGACTTTTAAGTTGCATATTGAAAATGACATTCCGGTGGCCAGAGGTTTGGGAAGCAGTGCAGCGGCGATTGTGGCCGGCCTCATGGCGGCCGATCATCTGCTAGGCATGAACTGGAGCCGCAAAGAATTGTTGAGAAGGGCCACGCTGTTGGAAGGGCATCCGGATAATGTCGGGGCTTCCCTTTTCGGAGGGGTGGTGATTGCCTCCTGGGATGGCCGGCGGGTGGAGGCGGTGGCATGCGAACCACCGGATATGCCCGTGATGACGATCATTCCGGAACAATCCCTGTTGACCCAAACGGCCCGCCGGGCGCTGCCGGATCAATATCCCCGGGATGATGCGGTGTTGGCAAGCAGCCGGGCCAATTTGCTGGTGGCGGCTCTGTTTTTGAAGCAGTGGGACTTGCTGAAAACGGCCATGCAGGATGCTTTTCATCAGCCCTACCGTGAAACGTTGATTCCCGGTTTGAAAGAAAGTTTAGACCAAGCAACTTCCCACGGTGCTTATGGGATTGCTTTAAGCGGGGCGGGACCGACCATGGTGGCTTTCGTGAATGACTGGATGGAGCTGGAACGGTTTTTCCGCCGGTTGTTTTATGATCTGAATGTGCCAGTCCGGATGGAAAAGATGTTTCCGGCTGGTCAAGGGGCGGCAGTGGAGTTGACAGCCAAAGAAAAACATAGTAAATTCATTTGAAAAATATAAGGAGTTTGTGCATGGATAAACGTGTTGCCTATCTTGGACCTGTCGGAACGTTTAGTTATATGGCTGCAAAAGCTTTGTTCGCGCATGAAAAAGACATTCAATTCATGCCTTATGCTTCGATTCCCGATTGCCTGAAGGCCGCTCAAGAAAAAGAAGCCCGGTGGGCTGTCGTTCCGATTGAAAATACCATTGAAGGATCGGTGAATTCCACACTGGATTGGCTGATTCACCATGTGGATCTGCCGGTTTGCGCTGAATTGGTTTATCCGATCACCCAGTGTATCATGGCGCATCCGTCTGTCATCAACCGGGATCCGCATGAGATCAAGCGCATCTATTCCCATCCGCAGGGAATCGCCCAATGCGAGTTGACCCTCAGAAAACGGTATCCTTGTGCCGGGTACAAGATGATGGAAAGCACGGCGCAAGCGGCGGAAATGGTTGCGGGGCATCCCGGGGAACCGTGGCTTGCCGTCGGTCCGGAAGCTGCCGCCCGAGAGTACGGGTTGCAAATCATACAGGAACATGCAGAAGATCATCCGAACAATCTTACCCGCTTTTTTGTTGTCAGCCGTGAAGAATCCTCTTCGTTCCCGGATTCCGACACCCGCAAAACCAGCTTGCAGGTCATCTTGCCTTCCGACTATCCGGGGGCGCTGTATCAAGTGTTGGCGGCTTTTTCCTGGCGCAAAGTGAATTTGACGCATATTGAGTCCAGGCCGACCAAAACGGGGCTGGGAAATTACTTCTTCTGGATCGATGCCGAGTTGCCGGTTGAACATGTCTTGATGCAGGGAGCCATCAAAGAGATTGAAGCGTTGGGATGCCAAGTTCGTGTTCTGGGGTCGTTCCCTTGTTTTTTCAAGGGAGTCGGAAAAACATTAGCGATCCACAAGAGAAGTTGAGAAATTGTTTGACATCTGTAAACCGGCAGGGTATAATGATTAAAAATTTATCGATAATGAATTTTCAGTTTAATCAGAAGGGTGCCTAGGGTTCCGTTCTTCGGTTGAAGAAGTCTGGACCGAGCGGCACCAACACCAACCGGTGTACACCGTGGGGATAAAAGCCTCCAGCGGCAGGTTCTGATTCTCAAGGATTGGAATTTGCCTCTGAGGGGCTTTTTATCATAACATCCATTCCATAAGGAGTGTTTATTTTGACGGGGACTGAACGATGGATTTTCATGAATGGGGAATACAAACGAAAAGAAGAAGCATTCATTTCCGTTTTTGATCACGGTTTTTTGTATGGTGATGGTGTTTTTGAGGGGATCCGCGCTTATGACGGAAAAGTTTTTAAGTTGAAAGAACATATTGACCGTTTATATGATTCAGCCAAATCCATTTTGTTGACGATTCCATATTCGAAGGAAGAAATGAGCCGCTTGGTTTGTGACACCGTGCGCCGGAACCAGCTCCGGGATGCTTATATCCGTTTGGTGGTGTCACGGGGAGTGGGGGATTTGGGGCTGGATCCGAATAAATGCTCCCAATCGAGCGTCATCATTATCGCCGATCAGGTCCGGTTATTTCCCAATGAATATTATGAACAGGGAATTTCCATCATCACTGTTCCCACGAGGCGAAACATTCCCGATGCCCTGGATCCCAAGATCAAATCGCTCAATTACCTCAATAACATTCTGGTGAAAATCGAGGCCAATTTGGCCGGGGTTTCCGAAGCTTTGATGTTGAATTCTGAAGGGTATGTCGCGGAAGGATCGGGAGACAACATTTTCATCGTCAAAAACAACGTTTTATATACACCGCCCAGTTATATCGGGGCGCTTGAAGGGATCACCCGTGCCACCATTATGGATTTGGCCCGGCAAAAAGGGTATGAGGTCAAAGAACAGCCGTTTACAAGACATGATGTGTATGTGGCGGATGAAGTGTTCCTGACCGGAACGGCTGCCGAAGTCATCGGGGTTGTGGAAGTGGACGGACGAACCATTGGGGAAGGGGTTCCCGGAAAGGTGACGAAAGAACTAAAAGAAGCGTTTGCGCAATATGCCCGCCAGGAAGGGGTTCCCGTCTACGAAAACAAAAAATTCGGAGTCGTGGGATAATATCCCCTGCTCAATCAATGCCGGACATAAGCAAAGCCATGCTCTTTTGAGCATGGCTTTGCTTTTTCAAGACGAAATGTCTTTTTGCACAAAGGTGATCCATGAGATGAACAAAGCGGCCAAAGCCCAGATGCTTAAAATGAACAGGGAAAAGGGGAAACTCATGTCTTCCATCATCATCGGTTTTCCGGCCAAATAATCCGTCAGGCTTAAATGCGTGAATGCGAAGTATTTGAGGATATTCCACGACGGAGCCATTTGCATCAGCAGGTTGCCGGAGATGATGCCGGCCAACAAAATGCCGATGCCGGCCGCTGTACTTCTTACCAAAACGGAGACCATAAAAGATAGGGTGCCAACCACGATGCTGGAAAACCAAACGAGCCCGAAAGCCATAAAAATGTATTTCCATTGCGGAATGAGACGGACATGTTCGGTCAGCAGCTGATCCCCCTGGATTTGAAAACCGGTTAAAACCGGCAGGGACCATCCCCGGTAGCCAAAGGCGATGCCGGAGATGACGTATCCGATGACCGCCGTCAGCAATAACAAAAGCGAAATCCCCAGTAACAGAGCAATATATTTGCTGAGTAAAATTTTCCACCGCGGAACCGGCCGGGTTAAAAGCAGTTTGATGGTTCCCCGCACATATTCCCCGGAAACGATGTCAGAAGCCAATACGACCACCAATAACGGCAGGAACAGGGAAGAGGACTGTTCGATGAATTTTCTGAGGAATGTGGGGGCACCCGGAGCTGCCGGATTGATGTTGTGTTCCAAATAATATTGTTGCTGTTCAATATTGATTTTGGCCCATGTTTTCCACTCTTCCGGAATTCTGCTGGATGCAAGGCGGTTTTGCTGATCCACGATTTGTTGTTGTAATAACAAGCGCCAGTCGTCGGTTCCCGATTGTTTGATCTGTTCCGCTGTATTTCGGTATTGCGCGTAAGTGAAAAGAGGGATTAAAATAAGCAAAATCAGCAAAATCACCAAAATCCGTTTGTTTTTTATCATTTTTACGACTTCATTGTAAATCAAACGGTTCAAGAGGCATCCCCCTTTGTCAGGTTCATGTAAAGATCCTCCAATGTTTGTTTTCGGGGCGTGATTTCCCACACTTGAATCTGGTGGTTTAATAAATATTGGTTGGTTTCGCTGATTTTCCCGGCAGGCATTTCCACCGACAAATGGGGACCGGGTTTTTTCTCGATGTTTGTAACATAGGGAAGTTGTTTCAAACAATGCATCCCTAGGTCACAAGGGGTCACTTTCCACTCCACCCGTTCAAGGTCGCCGGCGGGGGGATGGACCGGACCGGTGTAAATGAATTGTCCGTTTTGGATAATGGCCACCCGGTCACAGAGGGCTTGGATTTCATGCAAAATGTGGCTGGAAAGAAATACGCCGATTCCTTCTTCATGGGCGAGCCGCCGGATGAAAGACCGCAAGTCGTGAATGCCGGACGGGTCGAGCCCGTTGGTCGGCTCATCCAGAATTAACAGCTTTGGCCGGTTTAACAAAGCCTGGGCAATCCCCAGCCGTTGTTTCATTCCCAGCGAGTAGGTTTTGACCGGATCGTGAATCCGTCCGGAAAGCCGCACTTGTTCGATCACTTCATCAATCCGTTTTTTTGGAAGGCCGGCCATGCGCGCGAAAAATTCCAGATTCTCATACCCGGTTAAAGATGGGTACAATTCGGGATTTTCCACGATACACCCGACATGGGAAATGGCTTTGGTAAACGATTTTTTCAGGTCGTGGCCGGCAATGTGGATGCTTCCTTCACTCGGGCGGACGAGTCCGACCAGCATACGGATGGTTGTGGTTTTTCCGGCGCCGTTCGGGCCTAAAAAACCGAATATTTCTCCCGCACGGACTTCAAAGGAAAGATTTTGGACAATGTGCCGGCCGCGGATGATTTTGCCCAATCCTTGGACCGACAGCACCGTCTCATGAGTCAGCTTGTTCTGCATGGGATTTTCCCACCTCCGGGGATTCAAGGGTCATCACTTGCCACAACCGATCGGCAATTTGTCTGTATCCTTGTTGGTTTGGATGGAAATGATCGCTGTAAAGATACGTTTCAGGATGTTTCCAGAACAAATCATACACCGGAATGACAGTGACTTGCGGAAAAGATTGGGCGGTGGCCGTCAGGGTATCATTCCAATCTGCCACGATTTTGGATGTCAGTTCATTCCCTTTTAAATCGGCAAACGGATTGTAGAGGCTGAGAAGATAAACGGAACCGTCCGGATTCAACTGCTGAATGTCTGACAAGATGGACACGAGATTTTTCCGGAAACGGTTTTCCCTTTCCGAAATGGCTTGGGGGTCGGTTTTTTCCAAGTCTTCGCTTCCGTGGAACAAATCATTGCCGCCGATGGTGATCACCAGCGCATCCGCTTCTTTGACAAATTCCCGGATGTGTGCTCTTTTTAATTGATCCCGCAAATGTTGGGAAGTTTGTCCCCGGACGCTTAAATTGATGGATTGGGAACGGGGAAAATGGTGTTGCCACTTTTTTTGGATGATCCCGAAGTAACCTTGTCCGCTGTGGTCGCCGACTCCGCGGGTCAAGGAATCGCCGAGGCCTAGCAAAAGCTTTTTGCCCGGTTCCAGAGAAAGGGAGGCCGTTTCCGGCAGGGGTTGTTTTTTTTCAGGCGGTTTTACCATCTCGCGGATGGCCCATCCAAAACCGGCCAGCATGAGACACAAGGACCCCCAGGTGAGGATATAGATGGACTTCAACCAAATGGACATGGATTTCATTCCGGGCTCCTCCTTATTGGTGATTGCAAAAGACTTTTTATGAAACGCCTTATTTCTTTAAGCAAGAAAGTGTTTGTTCATGCATAGGATGATATTGATTCAGCCTTTATGAAGGGGGTTGTCCAATGAAAATCCATATTGCCCGTGAAGGGGAGACATTGTGGGATATTGCTCAAAAGTATAATATACCGCTGGAACGGTTACAAGAATGGAATTCGGATTTGGCGGATACGGAGAAATTGCAAAGAGGTGAGAAAATCCGGATTCCCACCGGCAAGATTCCCCTGGCCGTTTCCAGACAGGACACCCGGGAAACCGCCGGACCGTCGGAAGTGAAGGAATTACCCAAGGGGGAGCAGAAAGAACCGCATATCCAAGAGGAAGAAGATCCGCCTTTCCAAAAGGAGTCCGCCGAAAGTAGCGGTGTTGTGACAGAAGAATTACCCAAGCCGCCGTCTGTCGGTGAATTTTCGGAGTGGTCGCCGACGGTGTTGGACGATTCTTCCTCGTTTGTGACGGATTCGTCGTATTATGATGCTGAACCGAATCTTTCCTATTTGGATGCGCCGGCCCCTTATCCTGCTTATTGGCAAGGTTTTGCCCCGATGCTCCCGGTTCCGGTGTTTCAAGATCCCTTTATGATAAGCAGCGCATGGCCTTTGCAACCTTTTTATCCGCCGCCTGTCCCGATGAACCATCCCGATGCCTATGGCAACCATATCGCCATGGAATACCGGGAATGGAAAGAAAGTTCTTCAAGTGTTGGATAAAGAATGAGGGAGAGCCGATGATTCAACCCCATCCACTTCATATACAAAAGTTATTACATACACCAGTGCGGCGCATCAGTCCTTACCGTAATAATTGGTGTATTGAGACCGATTTTATGTGGTGGATTGCAAAGCCTTTTGACGGCTTGAAAGCCAGTTGGCTGATACAAGTGGATCGTGAACTGAGAGAGCGCGGCTTTCAGTCGATGCTTCCGATGATAACCGATGGTGAAAGTTGGATTCTTACCCCGTTTATTCAGGGAAAAACATGCAATTATAACAATGTCAGTGAAGTCATCCGGATGATTCATACTTTGGCGTTTTTCCATCAGGCGGGCCGATATCTGAAAACGCCGCCGCCGTCAGGGGCGGCGTTTCTTTTCACTCACCGGTTGCAAAGGCGGTTGCAAAAATTTTATCAAATCCTCACACGAATGGATCAAATCGAAGACAAACGGTTGCGGGATCTTTTAACCGAAGCCGGAACGGATTTTTATTTGGACGGCATCAAAGCTTGGGAGCGGCTGGAGCAAATCCCCTTTCAGGAATGGGTGGAACATGAGCGGATGCAACACATGCTGGCCCACCGCGATTTGGCCAGCCATAATTGGATGATGGACCAAGCGGGAAGATTGTGGCTGATCGACTTTGAAACGGCGGATTATGATGCGCAAGTGGGGGATCTCTGGCAAATGACGATGCGAATCCTGGCTGCAAACCAATTTCCGGATCAAGGATTGGCGACGGTTCTTCAGGCTTACCAGTCTGTTCGCCCTTTAAAGGCCATGGAAAAAGAGATTCTGGCCTGTTTATTTTTGTTTCCAAATGAATTTTTTCGGGAAATGATCGGGTTGGTGGAAAGAAAAAGAGGATATGAAATCAAGGCTTCTTATCCATACCTCAAACAAATCGCAGTCAATAGAAAGAAATGGAAAAAACAAATTGCCGAATTCTTGTATTGGTAGTCCGATCGCGCTTATGTTATGATGTAGAGTGATTTTATCGAAGCCTTGTTCTTGCTTGAGGAGGCAAAAGAATGAGAGTAGGACTTGCACAAATCAGACCACGCTTGGGGCGAGTGGATTTAAATCTGGAATTGCATGAGGAAATGATCCATCGGGCCCGGGAGGAACAGGTGGATCTTCTTATTTTTCCGGAACTCAGTCTGACAGGATACCAGTTGTTGGATCTGACATACGAAATGGCCAGAGATCCTTTTAGTCCTGAAATACAAGGGCTGATCCAATCCGCCGGTGATATGGATCTGGTGTTTGGTTTCGTGGAGCACAGCCCTGAACATATTTTGTATAACTCTGCAATTTATGCGACGGCCGGAAATTTGCATTATTTGTATCGAAAAGTGTATTTGCCTACATACGGAATGTTTGATGAAGCTCGTTATTTTGGAAAAGGCGAATGGATTCGCAGCTTCCCGACCCGGTTTGGACAATTCGGCTTGTTGATTTGTGAAGATGTTTGGCACAGCTCTGCCCCTTATCTGCTGGCTCAGGACGGGGCGCAGGTAATGATTGTGTTGTCCAATGCTCCGGTGCGGGATGTCAGCAGCCCGGTACCGGGTTCCCAAAAATCATGGGATTTGATGCTGAGAAACAACGCTGTTTGCCACGGAAGTTACATGATTTATTGCAATCGCGTGGGAACCGAGGACGGAGTCACTTTCTTCGGCGGTTCTCAAGTGGTGGATCCGTTTGGGGAAGTGGAAGCGCAAGCGGAACTGTTTACAGAGGATCTCATGATTGTTGACTTGGATCTGGACAAGATCCGGAAAGCCCGTTTTCAACTTCCCGTGTTGCGGGATGAAAATTTGGACTTGACCATTCGTGAATTAAATCGCATCAGGCAAAAGCGGACTGGAGGGGGAAGCTGATCATGCAAATGATTGATGAGATGTTGGAAAAAGCGCCTTTTTTGCGCTTGGATGAAGAAGTGGCGACCCGTCTCTTGACAACCGCTTTGCGTGAAGAAGTGAACAAGGCTGGATTCGATAAAGTCATTGTCGGCTTGTCGGGGGGAATCGACTCTGCTTTGTCCTTGTATTTGTGTGTCAAAGCTTTCGGAGCGGAAAACGTGATCGCCGTGCGGATGCCGTATAAGACAAGCAGTCCGGCGAGTTTGGAAGATGCGCAACTGGCTATTGACGATACCGGTGTGGAAAGCTTGACCATTGATATCACCCCGCAGATTGATGCGTATTTTGAACGCGTTCCGGATGCGACGCCTTTGCGGCGCGGCAATAAGATGGCCCGGGAACGCATGTCCATTTTATATGACTTATCCGCTCAATACGAAGCACTGGTGATCGGCACAAGCAACCGGACGGAATTGTTGTTGGGTTACGGCACCCAATACGGAGATTCGGCCTCGGCCGTCAACCCGCTCGGGGACTTGTACAAAACCCAAGTCCGCCAGCTGGCGGCTTACCTGGGCGTGCCGGAGCCGATCATCGTCAAGCCGCCGAGTGCTGATTTATGGGAAGACCAAACCGACGAAGACGAACTCGGGTTTAACTATTTGGACGTTGACCGGCTCTTGTATTACATGATTGACCGGCAATATACCCTGGAGCAATTGCAAGCCCTCCAGTTTGATGATGCATTTATTCGTCAGGTGAGTAAACGGATCATACGCAATCAGTATAAACGGACGATGCCGGTGATTATCAAATTGAGCGAACGGACGGTCGGCATCGATTTCCGTTATTTACGGGATTGGGGATCGTAATTTGCAAGGGGAGTGATGGAGGATGGCAGGGCATTCCAAATGGAAAAATATTCAACATCGCAAAGGGCGTCAAGATGCGCTGAAAGGGAAAATTTTTGCCAAACTGGCACGTGAGATTTATGTGGCGGCCCGAAGCGGGGATAAAGATCCCGAGAACAATCACCAATTGCGGATTGCAATCGCCAAAGCCAAAGCCAAAAACATGCCCAATGAAAACATCGAACGTGCGATTAAAAAAGCCGCAGGCGGCGGAACAGGCAAAAATTATGAAGCGATTACTTATGAAGGTTACGGTCCGGGCGGAACGGCCATCATGGTGGAAGCTTTGACGGACAACCGGAACCGGACCGCTGCCGATTTACGCCACATCTTTTCCAAAAACGGCGGAAACCTGGGTGAGTCCGGGTGTGTTTCGTGGATGTTTGAACGGAAAGGATTGCTGGTGATTGACCGGGATCAAACCGATCTGGATGAAGAAGAACTGATGCTGACCGTTTTGGAATGCGGTGCCGAGGATATCGAATCCACCGGGAAAAGCTATGAGGTGACCACTGCACCGGAAGAGTTTGAAACGGTCAAAGAAGCGTTGGAGAAAGAAGGGTTTTCTTTTTCCACGGCGGAAGTCACCTTTGTCCCGTCCAACAAAACAGAAATCCACGGAGACATCATCAAAAACGTGATTTCGCTCATTGATGCGTTGGAAGATCATGATGATGTGCAAAATGTTTATGCCAATTTTGAAGTGGACGATGAGGAATTGGCTGAATACATCCAGGATTGAAGCCGTGTATATGCACACGGCCGTTTAGGAGGAGACCATCTGCCAATCGATGGTCTCTTTTTTGTGCGGGAGGGCGGCCGCGCACGTTTTTGCCGGAGGCTAGGAAGTAGACGGTTTCCCGCCTGTGGAGGTGTGAGGCCGTTGGTTTGGGGGCTGATAAAACGTTGGTCGTTGGAGAAAATAAAAAGAAACAAAGTTCATGTCTTGTCATCTGTTCCATAAAATATACTGTAAGCCAATTTTGGAACAGGGGTTTTCTGGATGGGAAGGATCTATTGGAACTTTGTGCTAGACAAGGCGATTCAAGAAGCTTTGGAGATACAAAGCGGTCAAGGAACCTGGGAAGAGTGGGAAAGCAGATGGCCGAAAGAGGTGAGAGAACAGGCCAAAAGGGAATTAAAAATTTTTGACATGTTGGGATGGAAGAAACGCTGACCGCTTCGGGAAGCGTTTTTTTATTGGGCTTTTTGCCGGAGGGAATCGGCGGTGGAAATCCTTGGCCAATTTGTACGGAGACTTGTGATATAATTAGTCATGGTTTAAGAATAAATGTTCGCTTTGTTCTGGGGAGGAACCACTGAGATGCGTATTATGGGCATAGATCCGGGGATCGCCATCGTGGGATACGGCATCCTTGACAAGCAGGGGAGCACCCGGCTGGTGGATGTCGATTACGGCAGTATCCAAACGCCGGCCGGGATGCCGGTTCCCGCGCGTTTGAAGGAAATTTATGATGCTTGTACATTGCTTTTTTCCAAATACCGGCCCGACGTCGTGGCCATTGAAAAATTGTATTTCAACCGGAATGTGACGACGGCATTTACCGTCGGACAAGCAAGGGGCGTGATGATGCTGGCTGCGGAAGAGGCCGGGATCCCGATCACGGAGTATACCCCTTTGCAAGTGAAAATGGCTGTGGTGGGTTACGGAAAAGCAGACAAGAAGCAAGTGCAGGAAATGGTGAAATTGTTGCTTCATTTGCCGTCCGTGCCAAAACCGGACGATGTGGCGGATGCGCTAGCGATTGCCATTTGTGAAGCGCATTCTTCCGGAACGGTGCAAAAATACAAAAAGTGGGGATTGAAGCGATGATCGATTTTGTGAAAGGGATAGTTCATTATCTGGAAGAGGATTATTTGGCGGTGGAAACAGGCGGAATCGGTTACCAGGTTTATGTGACGAAACCGTATGCCTATGAGCAGGAGGCGGAAGTGTTTTTGTACACCCATTTTGTGGTGCGGGAAGATGCCCAACTGTTATACGGATTTGACACCAAACAAGAACGGGATTTGTTCCGCCTGCTGTTGGAAGTCTCCGGCATCGGCCCGAAAGCGGCGATGGGCATGCTTTCCGGAATGAAGCCGGATCAGTTGGTGCGGGCGATCCAAATGGAGGATGTCAAACAATTGACCCGGTTGCCGGGAGTGGGGAAAAAAACGGCTCAACGCCTGGTGTTGGATTTAAAAGACAAGTTGAAAAAGATTCATCTTCCGGATCTTGCGGTTGCATCCCCGATGCCCCGGTCCGTGCCGGCTGCAAAAGAAAGGGATGTGATTGAAGCATTAAAGGTCCTTGGCTATAATGAAGAAGAAGCAAAATGGGCTGTACAGGAAGTGTTGAAAGGATCGGAAGAAGAGTTGGACACCGAAACATGGATTAAACAGGCATTGAAGATCATGATGAACAGGTAGGAGGGTCGGACATGGAAGAGAGGATCATCTCTGCCAAGGCGAACCATGACGATGAGATGGTCGAATACAGTCTGCGCCCTCGGTATTTTCACGAATATATAGGGCAAAAGCAGGTAAAAGAGAATCTGAAAGTATACATAGAAGCGGCCAAGATGCGCGGCGAGTCATTGGATCATGTGCTGCTGTACGGTCCGCCGGGACTCGGGAAAACCACGCTTTCCCAAATCATTGCCAATGAAATGGGCGTAAACATCCGGGTCACCTCCGGCCCGGCCATTGAACGTCCGGGGGACTTGGCGGCGATTTTAACCAATCTGGAACCCAATGACTTGTTGTTTATCGATGAGATTCATCGTCTGAATCGCTCGGTGGAAGAAGTTTTATATCCGGCGATGGAGGATTTTGCTTTGGACATTATGATCGGAAAAGGCCCCAGCGCCCGTTCGGTAAGGCTGGATCTTCCCCCGTTCACCTTGGTCGGGGCCACCACCCGGGCCGGTTCCCTGTCTTCGCCGTTGCGGGACCGGTTTGGGGTGATGAGCCGTCTGGAATTTTATTCGGTGGAAGAGTTGGCCTTAATTGTGGAGCGGGCGGCCGATTTGTTAAATGTCCGGGTGGTTGGAAACGGAGCCAGAGAGATTGCTTCCCGGGCGCGGGGAACGCCGCGGATAGCCAACCGGCTGTTAAAAAGGGTCCGGGATTTTGTCCAGGTTGAAGGTGACGGATTGATTACGGAAGAAGCCGCCCGGGATGCATTGGATCGCATTCAAGTGGACAAAATGGGGTTAGACCATGTGGACCACCGGCTCTTAATGACCATCATCGAAAAGTTCCGGGGCGGTCCCGTCGGCTTGGACACGCTGGCGGCCACGATCGGGGAAGAAGCGCACACGATTGAAGACGTATATGAACCGTATTTGATGCAAATCGGTTATTTGGAGCGCACCCCGAGGGGCCGGATGGTTACCAAACAATGTTACGAGCATTTTAACATGGAGTGGCCGAAATGAATCCTTTTGCAAAGACGTTGATTGTCATGGGCTTGGTTCTTGTGGTGATCGGGCTTCTCTGGCAAGTGGGAGGGAAGTATTTGCAGTTGGGCAAACTTCCCGGTGACATTGTGATCGAAAAAGGAAATACGCGGTTTTATTTCCCGATTGTCACTTGCATTGTAATCAGCATTGTCTTATCGTTATTAAGCTATTTGTTTCGCCTGTTTCGATAGGAACGGGCTTTTTTCTTTGAGCTTGGATGGAAGAAGGAAGGGAACGACGAAATGGATGTATCCTTGTACGATTATCATTTGCCGAAAGAATTGATCGCACAAACTCCGGCCGAAAGGAGGGATGCCTCCCGGCTAATGGTGGTGGACCGGAAAACATCACAAATCCGCCACGCGAAGTTTACAAATATCCTCGATTATCTCAATCCCGGGGATGTGCTTGTCTTAAATGACAGCCGTGTCCGCCCGGCCCGGTTAATCGGTGTGAAAGAAGAAACCGGTGCGAAGATTGAGCTGCTCTTGTTAAATCCGCTCGGAAATGACCGGTGGGAAGCATTGGTCCGCCCGGCAAAAAGGGTCAAACAGGGAACCGTGATACAATTCGGGGAAGGCCGGTTGAAAGCTGTCGCCCAAGAGCAGACGGAAGTGGCGGGCGGAAGGGTGTTTGCGTTGCAGTACGAAGAGGAGGATCTCGAAAAGTTGTTTGAACAACTGGGGCAAATGCCTCTTCCCCCGTATATCCATGAACAGCTGGACGACCCGGAACGGTACCAGACCGTTTTTTCCAGAGTGGTCGGATCGGCAGCGGCCCCGACGGCAGGACTCCATTTCACGGAGGAGTTATTGGTCCAAATCCGTGAAAAAGGAGTCAAAGTGGTTTTCATCACGTTGCATGTGGGGCTTGGAACTTTTCGTCCTGTGACGGCCAAGCGGATTGAGGACCATCAGATGCATGCGGAATACTATGAGATAAGCGGGGAGACCGCAAGAGAAATCAATGCCGCCAAACAGAGGGGAAATAAAGTGGTTGCTGTGGGAACCACCTGTGTGCGCACTTTGGAGACCGTGTACCGGAAATTAAACGGGGAAATCAAAAAAGATCAGGGCTGGACGGATATCTTCATTTATCCCGGGTTTCAGTTCGGTGTGGTGGACGGTCTTTTGACGAATTTCCATCTCCCGCAGTCCACCTTGCTGATGCTGGTGAGCGCTTTTGCCTCCCGTGAATTGATTTTGTCGGCTTATGAAGAAGCAGTGAACCAACGATACCGGTTTTTCAGTTTCGGGGACGCGATGCTGATTCTTTAAAAAGAGTTTACGAAAAGCTTGTTCTTGTTCATGGTGTTCTCTATAATGTTTAGAAGGAGTATGACATTTTTGTCAGAATGGTTAGTTCAATAGGAGGAAACACCTTGGCTGTAAAATATGAACTCACTAAAACGTGCAAACAGTCCGGCGCCCGGTTGGGTCGCTTACATACACCACACGGAACCATCGATACTCCTATTTTTATGCCGGTGGGAACGCAAGCAACCGTGAAGACAATGAGCCCGGAAGAACTCAAAGAAATGAATGCGCAAATTATTTTAAGCAATACCTACCATCTGTTTTTGCGTCCGGGACATGATATTGTCCGGGAAGCAGGGGGATTGCACGCATTCATGAACTGGGATCGTCCGATATTGACGGACAGTGGCGGGTTTCAGGTGTTCAGTCTGAGCAAGTTGCGCGACATCACGGAAGAAGGAGTGACGTTCCGTTCCCATATCAGCGGGGAAAAGCTGTTTATCGGTCCGGAGAAGGCAATGGAGATCCAAAACGCATTGGGAGCAGACATTATCATGGCGTTTGACGAATGTCCGCCATACCCCGCTGACCGTGAGTATGTCAAAGCTTCAACCGAACGTACATACCGGTGGTTGAAACGATGTATGAAAGCGCATCAGCGTCCGGCCGAGCAAGCCCTGTTTGGCATCGTCCAAGGCGGGATGTATCAGGATTTGCGGGAGGAAAGTGCCCGTCAGCTTGTTGATTTGGACTTGCCCGGTTATGCCGTGGGCGGGCTCAGTGTGGGTGAATCCAAGGAACTGATGTATGAAGTGCTTGACTATACCACTCCTTTGTTGCCCGGGCACAAACCGCGCTATCTGATGGGGGTCGGATCACCCGATGCGCTCATTGAAGGATCCATCCGGGGGATCGACATGTTTGACTGTGTATTGCCGACAAGAATTGCCCGCAACGGGACGGCAATGACCAGCCAAGGGCGTGTTGTGGTGCGCAATGCCAAATATGCTCGAGACTTCACCGCACTGGATCCGGAATGTGATTGCTATACTTGCCGAAACTATACCAAAGCATATCTGCGGCATTTGATCAAAGCGGATGAAACCTTCGGCTTGCGTCTGATCACATACCACAATCTTTATTTTCTGCTTGAATTGATGAAACAGGTTCGCCAAGCGATCCTGGAAGACCGGCTGCTTGATTTCCGTGATGCATTTATGATGAAGTATTACGGAAGTTTGCATCCGGAAAAACCTTTTTGAAGGAGGACCAATTTATGGGACAATGGGGTACGTTGATACCGCTTATTCTGATGTTTGTCGTGTTTTATTTTCTGTTGATCCGCCCACAGCAAAAACGGCAAAAAGAACGGATGACCATGTTGAATGCTTTGAAAAAAGGTGACAAAGTGATCACCATCGGCGGGATTCACGGAACGATTGTGGATTTGACGGAAGACCGGGTGACGTTAAAAGTCAGTGACAATACCCGTTTGGTTTTTGAACGCTCTTCGGTGAATTCGGTGGTAACCGATGAGGATACAACCTCAGAGAAAGAAGAGAAGAAAAAAGAAGAAGCCAAAGAGGAATCCAAATAAGGCCAAAAAGCTTCTGATCTTGTGATCAGAAGCTTTTTTTGGTTTTACCGGGCATTTAATCTTTTTTGGTTTGTACCCCCATAACTCCTCCCAGTGCGCCTCCACCGAAGGAAAACAAGGAAAGCCAAAGCGGATGAATGGACGTCAGGCTGTCAAAAGCCAAAAAGGCGATGAGCAAGATGATCAGGGCATAGATGATTCCTTGAATCCCGCCGGCCATCCAACCGCGATGCTCCGATTTGCGGGCGGTGACAAAGCCTCCGCTTAACAAGGCGGCGAAATTCAACACATAGGCAATCATCGGGAGGCGGTGGGAGGACAAGGTGGAGTATTGCAAAAACAAGGTTACCATCAGCGAGCCCAAAAGGACAATTCCCCAGATGACGCATTGCCCGATGAGCCAGGGAGACCGGACGCCTTTTTTGGCGGAGTCGAAAAAAGCTTCTTTCATTGCTTTTCCTCTCCTTTCTTTATTAATACATCCTTATGCCTGGTATTTTTTGAGCATTCATAAAGAGGGGGCATTTGGTCAAACTATGTTTTGAAAAGGAGGTGACCAAGGTTGATATGGACCATCATTTTACGCACGGTATTTATCTATTTTTTCCTGCTTGTGATTATGAGATTGATGGGAAAAAGGGAGATCGGCAAACTGTCGGTGTTTGATCTGATTGTTTCGTTCATGATTGCCGATCTTTCCGCAATGGCGATCGATTCGGAAAAGCCCCTGTATATCGGCATTATCTCCATATTGACCTTGGCGATCTTTCAAGTGTTCATTTCCTATCTTTCTTTAAAAAGCAAAAAAATCAGAGAATGGGCGGACGGAAAGCCGGTGGTCATTGTGGAAAAGGGAAAAATCCTGGATGATCAGATGGCCAAAGCCCGCTACAACATGGATGATCTGATGGTTCAACTGAGAGAGAAAAACATTGCCGATATTTCCGATGTGGAATTTGCGATCTTGGAAACCACCGGGAAGTTAAGTGTTTTTCCAAAAGAAAAAAAGACTTCCGAAGAAAGCGTACATAAGTCCTTGCGTCCGTTTCAAATGCCGGTTCCACTCATTATTGACGGGAAGGTCCAGGATGACGGGTTGAGACAAATCGGAAAAACCCGTTTCTGGCTGAAAAATGAGATTCAAAAACAAGGGTACCGGGATTTCAAAGAAATCTTTTATGCTTCTATAAACAACAATGGAAAACTGTTCATCGACCGGAAAGATTCTTAAACTCCTTACTTAGGCAGGATCCGGGCAACCCACTTTCCGATCAAAGGAATACGCAAGACATCGTTTTTTTGGATGAGTGAAAAAAGAATCAAGCAGATTCCATAGGACAACAGGGTGACTCCGGCTTGGATGACGGTTTGGATCAGCATCGAATCCGAACCGCTGAAATTGCTGAAACGAAAAACCACCGCGGCGATGAAAATGGTTAAGGCCAGCTTTCCCCATTCCTTTATTTTCAGGTGAAATGGAACCAGCTTGACGATATCGATGAAATGCAACGTCGTAACGATCAAAATGCCGCAGTTGATGGCAAGCGCCACTCCGTCGATGCCAAGTTCCGGCCGGGATGCGAGCATGAGAATGAGAATGGTTTTGAAAACGGCCCCGATGATGGAGTTGCGCATGGGTGCTTGTGCTTTGTCCAATCCCTGCAAGACCGAAGCGAACGGACCTTGCAAAGCATGAATCATGGTGAAAGGGGCCATGATCCGGATCAAGCGGGCGACATCCGGCTGGCGATACAACAGAATGGAAAGCGGTTCAGCCAAGAGATACAAAATCAGGGCACAAGGCGCGGTGACAATAAAAGATAACCGGATCGCTTGTTGCAAACGGTGCTCGATCAGCCGGTCATTCTTTTTTGCGGCCGCTTCACTGACAGCCGGAACCAATGACACGGACAAGGCGTAAGTGATGAACGCGGGAAAGAAGGTCAACGGGACGGCCATTCCTTCCAGTTGCCCGTATAAAGCGGTCGCTGTTGTTGTGGCAAATCCGGCCATGGCCAAACTTTGCGCTACGACGATCGGTTCGATGGCGTAAGAGAAAGAACCGATCATGCGGCTGGCTGTCACCGGAGCAGCTAAACGAAAAAGATCGCGGAAAGTTTGCCGGAAAGGTTTCCAACCCGGTTTCAAAAAGGTTTTGTCCAACTTTGGGCGGGTCGGATCTTTTTTGAAGGAACGGATCAAAAACATCATGCCGGCGAATTCACCGACCACCATTCCGAGCATGGCTCCGGCCGCGGCATATTCCACGCCGAATTTCAATAAATAACCGGCGATGAGAAGGACGGTGAAGATGCGGACGAATTGTTCGACAATGGTTGAAATGGCATAAGGGCTCATATTTTGCCGCCCTTGAAAATAACCGCGGAATATGGATGAAACGGCAATGATCGGAATAATCGGGGCGATTCCGAGCAAGGTGTAAATGGCCCGTTCATCCGTGAGGAGCATCCGTGCAATCCATGGGGCTGCTATGAGAACGCCTCCGGTGACGATGGTGCTGGTTATGATGACGATAAATATCGAAATAATGAGAATGGAACGAATCCTTCCTTCTTGCTGTTTTGCTTCCGCTTCGGAGACGAGTTTGGAGATGGCCACCGGCAGTCCGGCGGTGGTGATCACGATGGTGAAGGACAAGATCGGAAACGCCATTTGAAACAGGCCCATTCCCTCATCGCCGATGATTCTGGACAGGGCAATCCGATAGATAAAACCGAGAATTTTGGTGATAAACCCGGCGCTGACCAAAACAAAAGTGCCGTATAAAAATCCTTTGCGCACCATCACGCCCCTCCTTCGCTGATTCCTATTTAAACGTATGAGTTGCTGGGACAACTCATGACAAAAATGTTTAACAGCAAAATTTTTCAACAGGGCTTGCATGAATGCCCACAGAGTTGTTAACTAAAATAAGTAGGATTTTTGGGAAACCTTTCAGAATAATACCTTTAAAACGGGATGTGAATGAGAAGTGAGAAAGAAACAAGGTCCTTTGAAACCGGTGGGAAGTTATCAGAAGGATTCTGTCGAACTGATGCCTGAGCATGAGCTGATGCAATGCATTGAAGAGTTGTGCAACAGCAAAGCCAGGGAATTTCGGATGTATGGTTATGAAAATGTGACGGGTGAGCAGGTTTGGGCTTGTGTCTCTGAAAATTACCGCAGGGGATGGCCCCGGCTGAACCGGCTGGTGAATGACATCATTTCTTTGAAAGCAAACCGCTTTATGAACTGGTTGATGTTATCGGTATACAAGGATGATGATGACAAGAATGAAAAGAAATAAACGACAGCCGCGATCCCGCTGTCGTCTTTTTTTGCAAAATTGACATGGCTTTTGGATGCAGGGATAATTAAAATTACGGTGTTTTATACATAAAAGGAGGACAAGGAATGAGGGTGCGAAAAGTCAATATCGTCGTATTTATCCTCCTGGTGGTTGCAATTTTCGGCTTGGCGGCCACAACTACCGGTTATATATGGAAACATGTCACATTGGGCTTGGATTTGCAAGGCGGATTTGAAGTGTTATATGAGGCGGAGCCCGGACAAAAAGTGAATACGGAGATTTTGAAAGACACCGCCGCGGCCTTAAACAGCCGGATCAATGTCCTGGGCGTGTCGGAACCGGATATCACCATTGAACCGCCCAATCGCATCCGGGTGCAACTGGCCGGAGTCAAAGACCAAAACAAAGCACGGGAATTGCTGGGGAAACAGGCGAAGCTCACCTTCCGCGATGCTTCGGGGAAAGTGTTGCTGGAGGGAAGCGATTTGAAGGAAAAAGGGGCAAAAGTCGATTATGACCAGATGGGACAGCCGGTTGTCACGTTGCAACTGAAAAATGCGGATAAATTCGCCAAGATCACCCGTGAACATCTGGGACAACCGATTGCCATTTATTTGGACGAGCAGCAGCTCAGCGCACCGGTGGTTCAGCAAGTGATCACCGGGGGAACGGCACAAATCACCGGCCAAAAGGATACGGAGGAAGCACAACAACTGGCCGATCTGTTGAATGCCGGTGCCATTCCGTTGAAAATGAAGGAAATTCAAAGCCATTCCGTGGATGCCAGCCTTGGGGAAGACTCCTTGAGGGACAGTCTCATCGCCGGGGCTTATGCCGTGGTTGCGATCTTTATTTTCATGATCGGTTTTTACCGGTTGCCGGGATTTGTGGCGGTTACGACCCTGGTGGCTTATTCGTATTTGCTGCTGTTGACTTTCATGGTGATGGGCGTGACCTTAACCCTGCCGGGGATTGCCGCGTTTATTCTGGGGATCGGAATGGCGGTGGATGCCAATATCATTATGAATGAGCGGATTCGTGAGGAAATGCGTGTCGGCAAAAGCATGAAAGCATCCGTCCGTGCCGGTTCCAAACGTTCTTTCTTGACCATTTTCGATGCGAACATTACCACCATCATTGCCGGAGCGGTGTTGTTTATCTTCGGAAGTGCCGGTGTCAAAGGGTTCTCGGTGACACTGATTGCCGGTATTCTCGTCAGCTTTGTGACGGCGGTGGCGCTTTCCCGGATCATGATGAATTTGCTGGTCCGGTCCAACTTGCTGAAAAGCCCGGTTTGGTTCAGGGTGAGAGAGGATGAGATCAGTGATCTATAAGTTTGATATTGTGAAGCATCGAAAAAAGATTTTTATCCTGACGCTGTTGATCGTGGCGGTTTCCATCATTTCGCTGTTCGTTCGGGGGCTCAACCTGGGAGTCGATTTTGTCAGCGGAACCCGGCTGGACATTCATGTGAAGCCAAATGTGGATCTGGAAAAAGCACGGACCGTTTTGACCGGACTCGGGTATCACGATCCGGATGTCCGCACGGGTGGATCGGAAAATGAGTTTGTTTTTTTCCGGGTCAGCCATAGCATGGAGCGAAACCAGATCAATCAGATTGAAGCGGCTTTTGAAAAGGCCTTTCAAACCGACGTGAATATTCAGGCCCAGACCGTGAGCCCGGTGGTCGGGCGGGAAACGGCCATGAACGCCATCAAAGCGGTTCTCATCGCCTCCATTTTCATCATGATTTATGTGGCGATTCGCTTTGAATTCCGGTTTGCTGTTTCCGCCGTGTTGGCATTGCTGTATGATGTCATGTTTGTGGTCGGAACCTTTTCCCTCTTTCAGATCGAGGTGGATTTGGTTTTCATCGCCGCGGTGCTGACCATTGTGGGATATTCGATCAACGATACGATTGTGATATTTGACCGGATCCGCGAAAACATGAAACAGGAAAATCCCGCCAAATGGGATGACTTGGCGGCGATTGTGAATAACAGCATCATGCAAACGCTGGTCCGTTCCATCAACACCGTGTTAACGGTGGTGTTTGCCGCTCTTCTTTTGTGGTTGTTGGGCGGAGAAAGCATCCGGAATTTCTCGCTGGCCCTTCTCTTGGGATTGATTTCGGGTGCTTATTCTTCCATCTTTGTGGCCAGCCCGCTCTGGGTCACTTGGAAATGGAAATCGATGCAAAAAAAGCATCCTTCCAAAAAAGCCGTGACGGAATAAAAATGCACCGGAGAAGCCATGTCCTTTCCATGGCTTCTTTTTTGGGGCTTT
Source organism: Thermoactinomyces sp. CICC 10735 (assembly GCF_016055175.1). Taxonomy (NCBI): domain Bacteria; kingdom Bacillati; phylum Bacillota; class Bacilli; order Caryophanales; family Thermoactinomycetaceae; genus Thermoactinomyces; species Thermoactinomyces sp. CICC 10735. The sequence goes on from NZ_JAECVT010000001.1 coordinate 100,435, forward strand.
TTTTCTGTCTTCTGACCGTTTTTCTTTGTGCTATAATGGTTAGCGCGAAGAGAGAGGTGTTCGGTCATGTTGCATGCAAGAGCAAGGTGGGATGTGGAGCCGGTGGATGAGGATTTAAGCGAAGCGATGTCTAAAGAACTGGACATTCATCCCATCATTTCAAAAATGCTGATTCGCCGGGGGGTCAAAGAGATCCCGGAGGCCCGCCGTTTTTTAAATCCTTCCCTTGCCGACCTGAATGATCCTTTCCTGCTGGATGGAATGGAAACCGCTGTCCAAAGAATTCGCCAGGCCCTCAGGGACAAAGAGCCGATACTGGTTTACGGGGATTATGATGTGGACGGCGTCAGCAGCACCTGTTTGATGCTGAAAACGCTCCGGCGGTTGGGGGCAACCGTGGATTACTATATTCCCCATCGTTTCCGGGAAGGATACGGGATCAATCAAGAGGCCTTAAAACAAGCCAAGGAGCGCGGTTTCCGTCTCGTTCTTTCAGTGGATACGGGGATTGCCGCGGTCAAGGAGGCGGCTTATGCCAAAGAGTTGGGATTGGATCTCATTATTACTGATCACCATGAACCCCAGGAAACGCTGCCGGATGCATTGGCGGTGATCAATCCGAAGAAGCCGGGATGCCCCTATCCTTTTAAAATGCTTGCCGGGGTCGGTGTCGCTTTCAAACTGGCCACAGCTTTGTTGCAAGAGGTGCCGGAAGAGTGGCTGGACATCGCTGCATTGGGAACCATTGCCGATCTGGTTCCGCTGGTTGAGGAAAATCGCATTTTGGCCTGTTACGGATTGAAGAGAATGAGCCAGACGGTTCATATTGGATTGAAGGCTTTGATTCAGGCTTGCGATATTGATCATGACGTGTCGGCTAGTCATGTGGGATACCTGCTCGGTCCCCGGATCAATGCATGCGGACGGTTGGACACAGCGGACACGGCGGTCCGTTTGCTGATGACGGAGGACCCGGAAGAAGCGGAATCCCTTGCGGGAGAACTGGATGCGCTCAATCGAAAACGGCAACAATTGGTGGATGAGATGACCCTGGAAGCAGTGGAAGAGATTGAGAAGAATCCGGACAAGCACAAGTATGTGATTGTCGTCGCCCGCCCGGGATGGAATGTGGGCGTGGTCGGCATTGTCGCGTCCCGGTTGGTCGAAAAATATTACCGGCCGGTTGTGGTGTTGGGAATCGACGAAGAAAAACAAACGGCCAAGGGATCGGCGAGAAGCATTCAAGGATTTCATTTGTTTCAAGCTTTGTCCGAGTGTAAAGAATGGTTGCCCGAATTTGGCGGACACGAAATGGCTGCGGGAATGACGCTGGAGGCCCGCAACATTTCCAAACTGCATGAGCGGCTTTCGTTGTTGGCGAAAGAACGGATCCGCCCGGAAGATTACGTGCCGCTCAAATGGGCGGAAGGAGAATTGGATGCCGAGCAAATCGGGGCAGACCTCATTGAACAGCTGGAGATCCTGGCTCCGTTTGGAGTGGGAAATCCACAGCCGCTGTTTATTGTAAAAGAAATGCCTGTCGCGCGGATTCAGCGCATGGGAAGGGAACAAGAACATGTCAAATTGTATTTGAACCGGAAGAACGGGATCTTAAGCGCGGTCGGTTTTCGCATGGGGGATCAGGCTGACGGGCTCACTCCCCACGGCCGGATCCGTTTGCTCGGTGAGCTGGAGATGAATGAATGGAACGGCCACAGAGCTCCCCAAATCATTATCCGGGATATGGAGGTCCGCCATCTGCAAGTGTTTGATTTCAGAAGCAACCGGAAAGAATGGTCGCAGCTTGCCGGATTGAACCCGGAAGAAATATGTTTTATCTGTTCCAACGGCTCAACGCTGTTTAAACAATTGTCCCAATCGACGAATCGAATCGTGGTGACATGGGAAGAGCTGATGGATAAAAAGCAACAGGAAAGCATGAAGCAAGCCAAACATCTGGTCTTGGCGGAATCGCCCCCGACATTGGAGGTGTTTCGTAACCGCTTGAAAGACGGACGGGAAGCGGAACGGATTTATGTCATGTTCGGGGATAAAGAGTTTGATCATTTGTTGCCGAAAACCCCTTCCCGTGAAGATTTTTCAAAGTTGTACCGGGTGATTGCAGGGAAAGGGAAGATCTCCCTGCGCAAATATATGTCTTCGCTGATGCGGGTGACAGGATTGCAAAAGCGTGTCATTTCTTTTATGATTCAAGTGTTTGAAGAATTAGGGTTTGTCAGCTTGGATCAGGAAGATTTGATCGTCCATGAAAACCCGGCCAAGAGGTCGCTGATGGAATCCAAAACATATCAACACCAAAGAGAACGGGAACGGGTTTTGGAGACACTGGTTTATTCAAGCTATAAAGATTTGTGCCGTTATTTGTTTGAAACGATTTCTTTTACACACATGGGAGGATATACAGATGGATTTCAAAGAAAAGATTCGAGTGATTCCAGACTTTCCGCAACCGGGGGTGCGGTTTAAAGATATCACCACGCTGTTAAAAGATGGAAAAGCTTACAAAGAAGCCATTGATCAGATTGCCCGCCAACTGGAAGGAAAAGAAATTGATCTCATTGTCGGGCCGGAGGCGAGGGGGTTTGTCATCGGTGCTCCTTTGGCATATGCCTTGGGAGTGGGATTTGTACCGGTGCGCAAGTCTGGAAAGTTGCCGTATGAAACGGTGGAAACCACATACAGCTTGGAATACGGAAAAGATGCGTTGGCAATGCACAAAGATGCCATTGTTCCAGGGCAAAAAGTATTGGTTGCCGATGATTTGCTGGCAACGGGCGGAACCATTTCCGCCACATTGGAATTGATTCAGCAATTGGGCGGAGATCCGGTGGGAGCGGCCTTTTTTGTGGAACTGGGTTATCTTGGCGGAAGAGATAAATTGAAAGGATTGGATATCATTTCATTGGTTCGCTATGACTAAAGCCGGTGGATCCCCCCCGGTTAGACCCGGCCGTTTTTGCATGGCCATTTCACGCACATAGCAGATTTTGTCTGCATGTGCGTTTTTTTGTGCTTGTTTTGCAAGATTTAATAAAAAAACAGAATAATGTATTATAACAAACTGTTGCACAACAGAAACTGTTGTAATATAATATGTTCAAACACAACATTCGGATGGAGGGGTTTTCGTGGAGTCCCAACACGCTCCTGAACAACAAGAAGTCCGTTGCGAACAGTGCGGGGCCGTTTTGAAGCAGGAAGAGGAAGCCAGTCCGGAAGAACAGGTTCATTACTACTTGTTAAAATATTACGAATAAAACCAAAAAGCATTCACTTTTGATAAAAAAACCGGCGTTTTGCCGGCTTTTTTTATTTTTGTTGATGGTTTTATTCTAAAAGAATGGTATATTTGATGAGTACAGAAATGTTCCGTGCATTTTTTAAGATTTGGGGGTTGTCATCCATGGCTACTCTGCTTTATATTACATCAAACCCGAAACAAGAATCGGAATCGGTGAGCTTGCAAATAGGCAGGGCGTTTTTGAATGCCTATGAGCTTTCCAATCCTTTTGATGAAATCATTAAATTGGATGTTTACCGGGATGAGATCCCGCTTTTGGATGTGGAAGTGTTTGATGCGTGGGCCAAAATGAAAGAGAGTGTTCCGCTTTCTTTGTCAGAAAGAAAAAAGCTGGCCAGAATCAATGAATTGGCCGACCAGTTTGTCATGGCCGACAAATATGTGTTTGTCACCCCGATGTGGAATTTCGGGGTGCCTCCCATGTTGAAAGCTTATATTGACCTCATTTGCATGGCCGGCAAAACCTTTCGTTATACCGAAGAAGGATCTGTCGGCTTGTTGGTGGGAAAAAAAGCGGTACATATCCAGGCGCGAGGGGGGATTTATTCACACGGGGCGATGAAAGCGATGGAATATGGAGACAGTTATTTGCGCATGGTGCTCGGTTTTATGGGGATTTATGATGTGAAATCGATCATTGCGGAAGGTACGGCCGATCCGTCTCAATACCAGGAGATTATCAATCAGGCCAAGCAATTGGCAAAGCGAACGGCAGTGGAATTCGCCAAACCAGTGGGCGAAGGCATGACCTGAGGAAGGAAATTTTTTTAAGTTGACTTGATTAATTATATATATTAAGCTTCTTACTAAAGGTTAGTTTATACAGAAGCAGGAGGAACAGCAGTGGCTAAAATTTTATACATCACAGCAAATCCGAAACCGGAAAACGAAGCCTTCAGCTTGCGCTTGGGAAAAGCGTTCTTGGAAAAAGTAAAAGAAATCAGTCCGGAAGATGAAATCATTGAATTGGATTTATACAAGGCTGACATTCCGTTTCTGGATGAGGATGTCTTTAGCGGATGGGGAAAATTGGCTCAAAATCAAAGCCTGACCCCCGAAGAAGAACAAAAAGTCAACCGGCTCAACGAATTGGTTGACCAATTTGTGGATGCGGACAAGTATGTGTTTGTCACCCCGATGTGGAACTTGTCCTTCCCACCGCGCTTGAAACTATATATTGATGCCATTTGCATGGCCGGAAAAACATTCAAATACACGGAAAACGGCTCGGTTGGTCTCCTTGAAGGGAGAAAAGCCGTTCATTTGCATGCACGCGGCGGCGTTTATTCCGAAGGTCCCGCCCGGGAATTGGAGTTTGCGGATCGCTACCTCCGTGCGATTTTGGGCTTTATCGGAATCACCGATGTTCAGTCTGTTGTTGCTGAAGGGATGGCAGCCAATCCGCAAGAAGCTGAGTCCATTTTTGCAAAAGCTGTGGAACAAGTGCCACAAGCAGCTGCTCGGTTTGTTGAGTGAGCCATTTGATTTTTGCGCCTTAAAAAGGCGCATTTTTTTTTATGGAATGGTTGTTTCGCTTGTGGCAGGAACTTCGATCTGATCGGCGGTAAAAGGTTTTGTCGGATTTGAAAGAAAAATCATGCAACAGGCGATAAAAAACAAAAATCCCAACGACAAACCGGAAATAATCAGATCTTTATTCACATTTGAAAACCTGCCTTTAAAATGGTTTCTGTTTTATTTAGACTGATTTTACCCTGGCCGGGTTGCAACAAATATGAAAAAATTGTTGCGGTCCGTGTGTCCGCCGGAGGAGAATGAATTATCAGAATCATTGATTTAGACAAAAAACTAAATATTTTGTTAAAATAGAAATTGGATCTGACTATTATGCGAATGAATGGGGAGGCGAGGCCATGCCCTTTTATCATCATTTGGGACAATTGCCCCCAAAGCGGCATATTCAATTCCGCCAGCCTGACGGCAGTCTTTACCGGGAACAGGTGATGGGGACCAAAGGATTTTCCGGGATCCAATCCATTTTGTATCATATTCATCCTCCGACACAGGTGAGTGAAGCCAAGTGGATCCGCCCGTGGTCGATTCCGGTGGAGGAAGAAGGTGCCCAACGGCACCGGCATTTTATCACTTTTCAAACCAAAGCGGGAAAAGACCCCGTGGAAGGGCGCGTGTATTGGCTGGTCAATGAGGATGTGGCGATTGCCACGGTTCGGCCAGTGGAAGAGATGAATTATTTTTTTCGAAACAGTGACGGCGATGAAATCCTTTTTGTGCATGAAGGTGAAGGGGTGCTGGAGACGGTTTTCGGCGACCTTCCGTATTCCCCGGGGGATTACCTGGTCATTCCGGTCGGCACCACCTGGCGACTCAACATGAAAGATCAAAACCAGCGTTTTTTGGTGATCGAATCCACCGGGGAAATCACGACCCCCCGCCGCTATCGGAATGAGTTTGGCCAATTGTTGGAACACAGTCCGTTTTGCGAAAGGGACATACGGGTGCCGGAGACGTTGAACCCCCGGGATGAAAAAGGGGAATTTGAAGTCCGGGTCAAGGTGCGCGGCGGGCTTCATGCCTATATTTATGATTTTCACCCGTTTGACGTGATCGGATGGGACGGCTATTTGTATCCATGGGCCTTCAGTATTCATGATTTTGAGCCGATCACCGGCTCCATCCATCAGCCGCCGCCGGTCCATCAAACGTTTGCCGGCACCAACTTTGTGGTTTGTTCCTTTGTCCCGCGCATGTATGATTATCATCCGCTGGCGATCCCGGCTCCTTATTATCACAGCAATGTCCACAGCGATGAGGTGCTGTATTATGTGAAAGGAAATTTCATGAGCCGGCGCGGCATCCATGAAGGTTCCCTGACGTTGCATCCTTGCGGTTTGCCTCACGGTCCGCATCCCAATAAAGCCGAGGAAAGCATCGGAAAAGATAGAACGGAAGAGTTGGCGGTGATGATTGACACATTCCGGCCGCTGAAAGTAACCAAGGCAGCCTTGGACATGGAAGACCGGCAATATATGTACAGTTGGCTGCCGGAATAGAAAGGGGAGAATGATGCAGCTGGATCCTGGGCGGTTGAGTCAAAAGGAAAATTATAAATGGTTGATCGGAACGGTGTTGCCCCGTCCCATCGCCTTTGTGACGTCCATCAGTGCCTCCGGGGTTGTGAATGCGGCCCCGTTCAGTTTTTTTAATGTGGTGGCCACCGAACCTCCGATGGTGGGGTTTGCTTGTATGCGCAAGCCGGACGGGGAAATGAAAGACACGGCGAAAAATATCATCGGTCAACGGGAGTTTGTTGTTCACACCGTAAGCGAGGAAAATGTGGCTTTGGTGAATGAAACCGCAGTAGACTTTCCGCCGGATCAAAGTGAAGCGGAAAAAGTCGGGCTTCATTTGCTCCCGGCGACCGTGGTTCGCGTTCCCCGGATTCAAGAGGCAAAAATTCACATGGAATGCAGATTGCACTGCCATTTGCCGATCGGGGGAAACGGGCGGCATCCCAATGCGGATTTTCTGATCGGGGAAGTGGTTTGGGTGCATCTGGATGAAGGGCTGTATGATCAAGGGAAAGTGGACACCGGTGCACTGAAACCGGTGGGGCGGATGGCAGGAAGGACATACGTGAAAGGGGGAGACATGTTTTCCATGCCCCGGCTTTCCTATGATCAGTGGCTGTTAAAACACAAAAAAGCCGGGGCGAATAACCCCGGCTGACTGCGAACGGATTGGGCCGGACAGTTATGGTCCGGATTCATTTCTTGTGTTTGCGGGCCCGGTCCCGTTCGTTTTTCTTCAATAATTTTTTGCGCAAGCGGAATGTTTTGGGAGTGATCTCCAAAAGTTCATCCTCTTTCATGATTTCAAGTGCATCATCGATGGAGAGTTGGCGCGGCGTGTCCAGACGGAGCGCTTCTTCCGCGGTGGCGCGCCGGATGCTGGTCAAATGTTTTTTCTTGCATACATTGACTTCCAGATCTGTTTCGCGGATATGTTGCCCCACAACCATTCCTTCATAAACTTCCGTGCCGGGAGTGATGTAAAGCTGTCCGCGTTCCTGGGCGGCATGAAGGGCATAGGTGGTGGCTGTTCCCGATTCCCAGGCGATCAGGGAGCCGTGATCATATGCCTCGATGTCTCCGGCATAAGGTTCATAACCATGAAACATCGTATTGATCATCGCTTCCCCGTGCGTCGCCGTTAAAAGTTGCAACCGGAAGCCGAGCAGTCCCCGTGACGGGACTTTGTATGTGAAACGGATGTTTCTGCTGTCCAACACCACCATATCCTGCAATTGTCCTTTTCGTTTACCGAGCAATTCCACGACGGCTCCTTGTTGCTCCGAGCTGGTTTCAATTTCTACGATCTCATAAGGTTCCAGCTTGATTCCGTTCTCTTCTTTCAGGATCACTTCCGGCTTGCTCACTTGGAATTCATAACCTTCCCGGCGCATGTTTTCGATCAAAATGCTTAAATGAAGTTCACCTCTGCCGGATACCAGGAAGTGATCCGCCGAATCCGTCTCTTCAACACGTAATGCCACATCTCTTTCCGTTTCACGCATCAGGCGCTCACGAATTTTTCGCGATGTGAGAAATTCACCGTCTTGTCCGGCGAAGGGACTGGTGTTGATCCCGATCATCATGCGCAAAGTGGGTTCCTCCACTTTGATGGGGGAAAGCGGTTCCGGATGATCCGGATCGGTGAGCGTGTCCCCGATTCCGACTTCACCAAGGCCGGTGATGGCAATGATGTCTCCGGCACTGGCCCGTTGGACTTCCATGCGGTTTAATCCTTGGTGTGTGAAAACTTGTCCTGCTTTCACGGTGCGTTTTTCGCCGTTTTGCGGAAGCAAGGCAAGGGTTTGGTTCTTTTGTATGGTTCCCCGGTTTAAGCGGCCGATGACAATCTGCCCTTTGTAATCGTCATAATCCAGCAAAGTGGCTTGTATCTGTGCAGGCCCGTCCGGATCGGCCACAGGAGCCGGAAGTTGCTCGATGATGGTGTCCAGAAGCGGCTCCATGGTCGGTTTCAGTTCCTCCGGAGAAAAACCGGAGGAACCGGTCAGGCCGCTCGCGTACACAATGGGGAAATCACATTGTTCTTCCGAGGCCCCCAAGTCGATAAACAGGTCAAATGTCTGGTTGATCACTTCTTCCGGTCGGGCGCTTGGACGATCGATTTTATTGACGACCACAATGGCTTTGTGTCCGCGTTCCAGCGCTTTTTTCAACACAAACTTGGTTTGCGGCATGGGTCCTTCAGTGGCATCCACAAGCAGCAGAACGCCGTCGACCATATTCATCACCCGTTCCACTTCTCCACCGAAGTCGGCGTGGCCGGGGGTGTCGACAATATTGATTTTGATGTCTTTATAATGAATGGCTGTATTTTTAGACAAGATGGTGATTCCGCGTTCCCGTTCCAAGTCGTTGGAGTCCATGACCCGTTCTTCGACTTGTTCGTTTTCCCGGAAGATATGGCTTTGTCTTAACATGGCATCCACAAGCGTTGTTTTTCCATGATCCACATGAGCAATGATCGCGATGTTTCGAATGTTTTCCGGTTTCATTCTGTTGTGGGGTCACACGGACCCCAACCCCCTTTTCCTTTAACTTGAAAAATATTTACAAACGAAATCGTATCACAGGATATGATTTCGCGCCAGCAGGATGATGGAGGGTGTGGAGAGGATTGGATCGGTATCAATACTTGAAATGGTTTTTTCTAAGGGAAAAAAAGAGCTATTTGCTGGGAATTGTCGCACTGCTTTTGATTGCGTTGATACAATTATTCCCGCCATATGCCGTGAAGGAAGTCGTGGACTTGATGGCAAGCCGCACACTGACTGTCCGGGATTTGTGGTTTTGGACGGGATTGTGCCTTCTGGCCGCGCTCATCCGGTATGTGCTCGGATATGTATGGCGGATCGCGTTGTATGGCGCGGCAAACCGGCTGGGGAAATGGCTCCGGAATCAAATTTTTGTCCATTACACCCGGATGTCGCCGTCGTTTTTTCACCGGTGGCGAACAGGGGATTTGATGGCCCATGCCACCAATGATATTCAAGCCATTGTCGCAACCGCCGGGGATGGGGTTTTAACACTGGTTGATTCATTGATCACCGGCGGACTGGTGGTCTTGACGATGTTTTTCTTTATTGATGAGTCGTTGACGGTAGTGGCGTTATTGCCGATGCCGGTGATTGCCTGGACGACACGGAAATACGGGAAAATGATGAACCGCCGGTTCCGGGACGCGCAGGAGGCCTTTTCAAGGATGAATGGCAAGGCGCAGGAAAACATTTCCGGTGTGCGGATGGTCAAAGCGTTTGGCATGGAGGAAGCGGAGAAAGAAGCGTTCAGCCGGATTACCGGTGAAGTGGCAGACAAAAACATCGCTGTGGCGAGAGTGCATGCTTTGTTTGATCCGACCATCATGTTGTCCACAGGTTTTTCTTTTTTGTTCAGTATAGCTTACGGGTCTTATCTGGTTGCCGGAGAAAGCCTCACGATCGGCCAGCTCACTCAATTCACCATCTATCTGGGGCAATTGGTCTGGCCGATGCTGGCTTTTGGCTTTCTCATCAATATGGTGGAGCGGGGAAGAGCTTCTTATGACCGTGTGATAAAGCTTTTGGAGGAAGAATCGGATGTAAAAGACGGACCGGAGCCCGAGCGGGAGATTCCGGACGGAGACATCATCATCCGGGTAAACCGGTTCCATTATCCCAGACAAAAAACGCCGGCTTTAAAAGATATTCATCTTTCCATCGGCTGCGGGCAAACGATCGGAATCACAGGGAAGACCGGGAGCGGGAAAACCACCCTCATCCGGTTGTTGTTGCGGGAATTTGATGTGACCGATGGGGAAATCTTGTTTGGTTCCTTCCCGGTCGAGCGGGTGTCGCCGGCATCGCTGAGGAAAAAAATGGGTTATGTTCCGCAAGAACATATTTTGTTTACCGGAACCGTTTATGAAAATATTGCTTTTGCCAAACCGGACGCGAAGCCGGAGGAAGTGGAAAAGGCGGCCAAAATCGCGTCCATTCATCAGGATGTTTTGAATTTTCCCGATGGTTATGAAACGATCGTCGGCGAACGGGGCGTTGCTTTGTCAGGGGGGCAAAAACAGCGGATTTCCCTGGCCCGGGCACTGATCACCGACCCGGATGTCTTGATTTTGGATGACGCTTTGTCAGCTGTGGATGCACGGACGGAATACAACATCTTGAAACAGCTTGCCGAAAACCGGAAGAACAAAACCACGTTGATCATTGCCCATCGGATCAGTGCGATCGAATCCGCCGATTGGATTATCGTGTTGGATCAGGGGCAAATCATCGAACGGGGAGATCACACGTCTTTGATGAGAAAAAACGGTTGGTACCGGCATATGTACGAGCGGCAACAACTGGAATTGTGGTGAATGTGGGGAGGAATGAATGGATTGTGGTGTTCCAACGCCTTTTGCGATATTTGAAACCTTATCAAAAGCGGTTTTGGCTGGCATTTGCGGCCTTGTTGGCCGGGTCGGGCGCCGAAGTGACCGTGCCGCTTCTGGTCAGCCATTATCTTAACGAATACCTGGTTCCCGGGCGGTTTGACCTTGCCGTCTTAAGTGTTTACGGATTGGGAATCCTTGTCTTGCAAAGTGTTGCGGCAGGACTCAACTACTACCAGATGCTTTCTTTTCATACTGTGGCACAATGGGTGGTAAGATCGTTGCGTGAGGATGTGTTTTTGCATGTCCAGCGATTGGGGCTCCGGTTTTTTGATCAGGTGCCGGGAGGGTCTCTGGTTTCCCGGATCACCAATGACACGGAGGCCGTGAAAGATTTTTATGTGCATGTTTTGTCTTCTTTTTTGCAAAACACGGTGTTTATTCTTTTTGTTTTTGCCGGGATGTTCTGGCTCGATGTCACCTTGGCTTCATGGTTGATGATCGTGCTTCCCGTTGTTTTTTGGCTGATGAAAAAATATCGTGATTTCAGTTTGCCGGCTTACCGCGATTCAAGACATCAGCTGAGCCGGATGAATGCCAAATTGAATGATTCCATCACGGGGATGAACATCATCCAGGCTTTTTTGCAAGAGCGGCGTTTTATCAAGGAATTTTCCCGGGTCAATGATTTGCATTACCGGTCCGGAATGAGAAACATCCGGTTCTTCGCTTTGATGTTGCGGCCCGCGACACAGTTTTTGTCCATCGCCGCAACGGTTGCCGTGTTGTTGTATTTCGGCTTTGTCTCCCGGGACGGAGCGGTTCAATTGGGGATCTTATATGGATTCCTTAATTTGATTGAAAGAATCTTCGAACCGGTCAATGAAATCATGATGCGTTTGTCCCCTTTGCAGCAATCGCTCACGGCGGCGGAAAGAGTTTTTGAATTGATGGATCAGAAAGAATTTGCCCCGGGAAAAGAGGGGGATCACTCACCCGAAATCAAAAAAGGGCACATCCGGTTTGAAAATGTTTCCTTCTCTTACGATGGAAAGACGGATGTGCTGAAAAATATCACTTTTGAAGTCAAACCCGGGCAAACCGTCGCGTTGGTGGGGCATACGGGAAGCGGAAAAAGTTCGATCATTCATTTGCTGATGCGTTTTTATCCGGTGAAACGCGGAGAGATTTTTATTGACGGGGTGCCGCTTCGCTTTTATGACAACGGGGAATTGCGCCAAAAGATCGGTTTGGTGATGCAGGAGCCGTTTTTGTTTGCGGGGGATGTGACCGGCAACATCCGCCTGCATCATCCGATGAATGAAGAGCAAGTGAAAAAAGCTGCCCGGTTTGTCCAAGCGGATGCCTTTATTGAAAAATTGCCACGGGCCTGGGAAGAGCCGGTTGTCGAGCGGGGAGCCACTCTGTCCGGCGGACAGCGGCAGTTGATTTCTTTTGCCCGTACCATGGCGATCGAACCGAAAATCCTGTTGCTGGATGAAGCCACCGCCCATGTGGATACTGAGACGGAAGAAGCGATTCAAACGGCGCTGAAAAATATGCGCCGGGACCGGACGACACTGGTCATTGCGCACCGGTTGTCGACCGTCCAGGACGCGGATTTGATTTTGGTTTTACATCAGGGGGAAATTGTGGAGCGGGGAACACATCAGGAATTAATGGCAAGGAAGGGGTTATACCGGAAAATGTACCGCTTGCAGAAGGGAGGCTCCTCTTTCTTACGGCCACGGTAGATCAGTGCACTTCTTTTTTCTCTTCCAGATCCCAAACCGGGATCTTTTTTACATCATCGGGATTGGTTTCGGAATGAACCTGTGCTTTTTCAGCGCTTTCGTCCACCATGTCAATCCAGACCGGTTCTCCTTGGTACAAGACCGTGATTTTCTCCGGTGATTGCAAAATCTGTTTTGCGCGTTCGATTTCCATGTCCATCGCTCCTTTTTTAAGGTTCTGCTTTTATCATGTTTGGAAAAATGGAAAACTATACAAAAAGAAAATTGATGACGCGCGAAGGGATTTGGCAAAAAACCAAGAAATGTTAAAAGCGTTTGTAAAGAAAGAACGGATGGATAAGGGTGGAGCGTATGTTGATTGTTCGTCCGAAAGAAAACCAATTGTATCTGCCTGAAGACATGGAGCGGCGGAAAGCTTCCGGCCCAAGAAATTTCAAAGATGTACGGGATGATTTTGAGAAAGATTACGGACGGATTGTGCACAGTGCGGCGTTTCGCCGTCTTCAGTCCAAAACCCAGGTGTTTTGGCAAAGTGCAGGGGATTTTCACCGGACCCGTTTGACGCATTCCATGGAAGTCGCCCAAATCGCCCGGGGCATAGGCATTTATCTGAACAAGCACTCCCCTTTTTTTTCGGAAAATCAGGCGCTGGATATTTCATTGTTGGAAGCGGCGGCATTGGCCCATGATTTGGGACATCCCCCCTTCGGCCATCGCGGGGAAGAAGTGTTGCATGAATGTATGTCGGACTATGGCGGGTTTGAAGGCAATGCGCAGACATTCCGGATTTTAACGAGGCTGGAAGGGGAATCGCATGCCGGCGGATTAAATTTGACACGCGCGTTGCTGTTGTCCGTGATGAAATACCCGATCTTTCTGGATACCGCCATGAAGCAAAAACGGGATCGGGATGAGCCGTCTCTTCCACCGAAAGCCAGCATGTTTCGCTGTGATCAGGAAGCGTTTGAATGGGTTGTGTCGTCCCTGAGCGAAGAAGAAAAGGCTTATCTGATGAAGACCGGAGATGCCAACCGCCGCCTGACCGTTCATCAAACGCTGGAGTGCTCGATCATCGACTTGGCGGATGATATAGCTTACGGCACGCACGATGCAGAAGATGCCGTTCATCTGGGATTTATCCGGTTGGCACAGTTGAAAGAGCTGTTGATGCCTTTTGGTGAAAACCCTGTTTATCAAGAGTTGCAAAAAGCATGTATGATTCTGGACCGGACGGATCCGGAAGATCCCCAGTTGAAATACCGGTTAAAAAAAGTGTTTTCCGGATTGATTTCCACGCTGATCACCCACGTCAAAGTGAAAAAGAACGATCTGAATGTCCGGTCGCCGCGATTGAAATATTCGGTGATGTTGCCGGATGATTTGCGGGATTTGTTGGACCGGTTAAAAGAATTGGTATCCGAGAAGGTGATTCTCTCCCAACGGGTTCAAACCATTGCATGGAAGGGGCAACAAATCATCCGTTCTTTGTTTCAGGCATTATTGTCGGAAGAGCGGTTGTTGACCGAACATGACCGGATGCTGTTAAACCAGGCTTCCACGGAAGCAGAGCGGGCTCGCGTAATCTGTGATTATATTGCCGGAATGACAGATTCGTTTGCGATGCGGATGTATGGCCGGTTGTACGGGTTGAGTCGCAATTTTTTTGATTTTTGATCATCCGTCATTGCAGGATGGTGAAAATTGGTGATATAGTAGACGTGATTTTGTCTGGCTGTCCAGGCTCTTCAACGGTTTCTGCAAGAAACAGGGGTGGTGACATGATCTTTAACGTGAAACCGTGCTCCCGTGAATGCAATCCATCCAATGAATTGGGAGAAATTTTGATCGGCATTGATGAGAGTGTCCGCCAGTTGAATGAAGTTTCGGAGTTGCACCGGAAAACGGCACAAATACGCAAGGTTCAACGGAAAGTGGAATGGATGTTGGACCAAGTTCAAAAAAGAGAATGGGAAGGCATTCATCCCCAATTGGAAGAGTTGGTGTATTACTTGGAACTATGTTGTTTCAGCTGGCTGAACATGACGGGTGAATCCTTCCAAACTTACTTGGAAGAAGTGAATCAGCGGTACCGCAAGTTGCTGTGGAGACTGATGACGTTTCACCGGCAACAGAAGAAAAACGATGATTGACAGGAAAATTTTATGTTGTTTCGTTGTATAATCACTCCTTGACAAGGGGATCGATAGTAAGTAGCATAAAATTGCTTTATCCGTTAAAATAGATCGAAAAACTTGTGTTTTGATAGGAGAGACGCTCTGTGAAGTGGTTCAGACATGGTTTGGTTTACTTGCTTGGATTGATGGTTCTTGTGCAACTGACCGGGTGCAGTGTGCAAACCGACAGGGACATGCTGAGTCAGATTAAAGAGAGGGGATCCATCCGGATAGGAACGGAAGGGACTTATAAGCCTTTTAGTTTTCATGATCCTAAAACCAATCAGTTAACCGGTTTTGATGTGGAAGTGGCACAGGAAGTGGCCCAAAGGCTCGGTGTGAAAGCGGAATTTGTGGAAATTCCGTGGGACGGGCTGTTGACCAGTCTGCAAACCGGAAAAATCGATATGGTGGCCAACCAAGTGGGGATTAAACCCGAGCGGCAGGAGAAATTTGATTTCAGCAAACCGTATACCGTTTCATATGCACAGCTGGTGGTGCATCAGGATAATCAAACCATCCGCACGATTGAAGATATCAAAGGAAAAAAAGCCGGGCAAACCCCGACAAGCAACTATGGAAAGATGGCGGAAGAGCATGGCGCTCAAATCGTGGCTTATGAAGATATGATGGGGGCGATGCAGGATGTGGCCGCCAAGCGCATCGATCTCTCCCTCAATGATAAACTGGCGATTGCGGAAATGTTGAAAACGAATGATCTGCCATTGAAAGTCATTGACATCCAAAGTGACCGGGCCGAATCGGCATTCCCGGTGCAAAAAGGCAATGAAGAATTGGTAAAGGCCATCAACAAATCTTTGGATGAAATGGAAAAAGACGGAACGCTGGCGAAAATATCCGAAAAATGGTTTGGCACCGATGTGACCAAATAATGAGAAGAAAGCCCTTTCCTGACAAAGGAAAGGGCTTTTTGTGAAGCGAAACGCCGTCCCGGCAGAAAAAGGGAAACAGGATTATTAAAAAGAGTCAAATGAAGAAAAATTTAAATGAAAAAAGAAAAAACACGCGCATCATGGATCGTACAGGACGGTTGCATTCAGGGGGACATGCAAGGGAGGTGAAGGATGACGGGGTGAAAACAGGAAAGAAGGATTCTTTTATATATTTTTTCTGTAATCAAAAAAACAAGGAGAAAGAATGTTGAGAATTATATGCTTTTCGTTCTTTGAATCCATTGGTTGATGACATTTGTTAGAATTTAAGATACGTGTTTCAGAATGACTTGATCACATGAAACACATATTAAGGATGAATGTTGGTTTCTGGTTGAAAGGAAGGGAGTAGAATGACTTCAAATAGATCTGTCGGTTCTTTTTCTTTGGTGATTTTCGGAGCGACGGGTGATTTGGCGAAACGGAAATTGTTTCCGGCATTATTCAGCTTATATAAAAGAGAGCAATTGCCGGAGGACTTTCAGGTGATCGGAATCGGCCGTTCGATCCGAAACGTCGGGGATTTTCACCAAGCGGTAAAAGATTCGGTTCATTCGTTTGGAAGAATCAAAGCCGAAAATGAAGAGGAATGGTCCCGTTTTATAAGGCACTTCCAATTTGTCACTTCCAGTGTCGACGATCCGGCTGGCTATCAACAAATGAAGGCATTGATTGATGAAAAGGAAAAAGCTTGGCAAGGGGCCGGAAATGGAAATCGCTTGTTCTATCTGGCGATTGCACCGGATTTATACGGTACGGTTTCCTCTCATTTGAAGGAATCCGGATTGACCCGGACCAACGGATGGAAACGAATCATCATCGAAAAGCCGATCGGGCACGATTATGAATCGGCAAAACAGTTGAATGAGCAGATCAAAAAAGCCTTTACCGAAGAGGAAATTTACCGGATTGACCATTACTTGGGCAAGGAAATGGTGCAAAACATCGAAGTGTTGCGGTTTGCCAATTCTTTGTTTGAACCGATCTGGAATCATCAATACATTGAATCCGTACAAATCACGGCCAGTGAAACGGTGGGCGTTGAGCAGCGGGCCGGTTATTACGATCAAGCCGGTGCGTTGAGGGACATGGTGCAAAATCATATGCTGCAGATGCTGATGATGGTCTGCATGGAACCGCCCAGCCGGTTGAAAACGGAAGCGATTCATGATGAGAAAATCAAAGTGTTGCGCTCGCTCAGACGTTACGATCAAGAGGAAGTGGGAAAATATTTTGTGCGGGCTCAATACCAAGAAGGGGTCATGGGGGAAAAACCGGTGCCCGCGTACCGGGATGAAAAAGACATCGATCCCCGTTCCATGACGGAAACATTTGTCGCTGCCAAACTTTTTGTGGATAATTTACGTTGGGCCGGTGTTCCTTTTTATATCCGGACCGGCAAGCGCATGACGGAAAAAGTGACGCAAATTGTGATTCAATTTAAGGAAATGCCCCGGATTTATTTCAACAGGCAAAATAATTTGCGTCCCAATCTGCTTGTCATCAGCATCCATCCCGAAGAAAGCGTCAAATTGGTGCTAAACGCCAAAAAAGCCGGATCCGACCATCAAATTGTGCCCGTTGCATTGGATTTTTGCCATAACTGTGAACAGCGTACGCCGGAAGCATACGAATCATTGATCTATGATGCGATTGTCGGGGATCAGACCTTCTTTACGCATTGGGAAGAAGTGGCGCTGTCATGGAAGTTTATTGATCCGGTGCATCAAGCCTGGACACAGGAACAAGATTCCCTCCATTTTTACAAAAGTGGGACCTGGGGCCCGCAAGCAGCGCATGATTTGTTGGCGGAAGAAGGACACCATTGGTGGCCGCCCATCCTTCAAAACGATCCTCAGGTGGTCACGGCCGATGAATTGAAAACTACATAACAAGGGAGAGTGTGCCATGAAAATTTATGATGTTTCCATGCCGATTGTACCGGACATGCCTGTTTACAAAAACAAAGAAACGAAGAAGCCGTTGATCCAAGTCGTGCAGGATTTTGACACGGCCGCAGCCAGAGAATCAAAAATCACGATGGATGTGCACTGTGGCACCCATGTCGATTCGCCGCTTCACATGCTTCCGGATGGAGGAACGATGGAAACCGTTCCCCTGGAACATTTGGTCGGTAAAGCAAGGGTGTTGGATTTTTCCGATGTGGAAGGAGCTATCGGCAAAGAGGATCTCGAAGCCAAAGACATCCAGCCCGGCGAGTTTTTGTTGCTGAAAACCAAAAACTCCGGGAAAGACGAATTTGATTTTGAATTTGTTTATTTAAAAGAAGATGGAGCCAAGTTTCTGGCAGAGAAGAAAGTAAGAGGCGTGGGGATTGATGCGCTCGGGATCGAACGTTCGCAACCGGGGCATCCCACTCACAAATCTTTGTTTCAAGCCGGTGTGATCATCATGGAAGGATTGCGGTTGAAAGAAGTACCGGAAGGAACTTATTTTATGGTGGCTCTGCCGATTAAATTGATGGAAACGGAAGCCGCTCCGGCGCGGGTGATCCTGATGGAAGGGATTCAGGCATAATGAAAGGGAAAGAGGCGACTTCGTGTCGCCTTTTTTGCTTTGACATGGAGTCAGGGGCTGATTATGATAGAAACATCCACCTTTAAATAAAAGTAAATTGATAGACTTATAATATATTTGCGATGGAGTGTAAAAAAATGGATGTGTTAACGCAAATTCGCTGGGAACAATTATTTGACCTTGAATTGGCGGTCGAAAGCGCGCCTTACATTTTGGAAGGGTTGGCAGCCACGATCTGGATGAGCCTGGTGTCCATGGCAATCGGGCTTTTGCTCGGCTTAATCACCGCCGTCGGCCGCATGTCCAAAAACTTTTTGTTTCAGTGGATCGCCCGCGCCTACATCTCCATTATCCGCGGGACGCCTTTGTTGGTGCAATTATTTATTTTGTACTTCGGTCTGCCGGTGATCGGCATCAAGTTAACGGCCACGCTGGCAGGGATCATTGGTTTGTCCCTCAATGTCGGGGGATACTCCGCGGAAACGATCCGGGGATCTATCCTTTCCATTCCCAAAGGCCAGTGGGAAGCCGCATCCTCCCTCAACATGACTTATTGGCAAACGATGCGTCGGGTGATTATTCCGCAGGCGGCCCGTGTGGCTCTCCCGTCTTTGGCGAACACTTTTTTAAGTTTGGTGAAGGATACTTCTTTGTTGGCGATGATCACGGTGAATGAAATGTTTTATCATGCCAAAATCGTCGGTGCCCGTGCTTTTGATTACATGACGGTGTACATTTTGGTCGCATTTTTCTATTGGGTGATTTGTACATTGCTGAACATTGTCCAGGAAAAACTGGAAAAACGATATGGACGTTATGCGGCATAGAAAGGGGGAGCAACTGTGATCGGGATCAGAGATCTTTATAAATCGTTTGGCGATGTGGAAGTGTTGAAAGGGATTCATTTGGAAGTCCGCCAGGGGGAAGTGGTCTGCATCATCGGGCCGAGCGGATCGGGAAAATCGACCCTGTTGCGTTGCTTGAACCTGCTTGAAACCCCGGACCGGGGGCAACTGACCATTTCCGATGTCACGCTGTCGTTTGGAGACCGGCAAATTGCGCCGGCGGAAGTCCGGAAGTTGCGCGAAAAAACCGGGATGGTGTTTCAGGGATTTCATTTGTTTCCGCATCGCACGGTGCTGGAAAATGTGATGGAAGGGCCGGTGGTGGTCAAAAAGGAATCAAAACAAAAAGCAAGGGAAAAAGCTAAACAATTGCTTGAAAAAGTGGGGTTGTCCGACAAAAAGCATGTTTTTCCGAGCCAGCTTTCCGGGGGACAGCAACAGCGCGTGGCCATTGCCCGGGCGTTGGCGCTGGAACCGGAGGTGCTGCTCTTTGATGAACCGACTTCGGCGCTGGATCCGGAGCTGGTCGGGGAAGTGCTGAAAACGATGAAAGAGCTGGCCCGGGAGCAACAAACGATGCTGATTGTCACCCATGAGATGTCCTTTGCCCGTGACGTGGCGGACCAAATCATCTTTATGGATCACGGACAGGTGATCGAATCGGGATCGCCGGATGAAATTTTTGTCAATCCCCGGGAGGAACGCACCCGTCAATTTCTGTCCAAATTGCTGAATCCGTGACGTGGTTTCTTTTTTAAAAGAAAAGGGAATATAATAATTTCATCATTTCATTACTCACCAAAATGGGGGATGGAGATGGACTGGAATCAAGCTTATGAAACCGGCGACTTTAAAAATTGGGATTTTGGAACAGCTTCATCGGAACTGGTTGCGTTATTTGCCGTCAAAGGTTTGCCGCCTGAAGGAAAGCGTGCGGTGGACATCGGTTGCGGCGGCGGATGGGAATCGATTTTTCTGGCGAAATGCGGATTTGATGTCACCGGGGTCGACTTTTCGTCCAATGCCATTCAATTGGCGAAAAAACGGGCGGAAGACGCAAAGGTTCAAGTCGATTTCAAACAAGGAAATGCTTTGGCGCTTCCCGTTGAGGATGAATCGATTGATTTTGCCAATGACCGGGGTTGCCTGCATGTGATTCCGGAAGAAGACCGTTCCCGGTATGTAAAAGAGATTCTGCGCATTTTAAAACCGGGCGGACAACTGTTATTGCGGGGTTGCCGCGAATTGACCGATGAGCTGAAAGCAGCAGCCGGCGAAAGGGAAATTGCCATCAAACCGTTGGCAAAGGAAACGATTGAGTCGCTGTTTTCACCCGATCATTTCACCCTCGGCCCCATTCTTCCCTTGCGCCTGATGGGAGAGACCAACGGGATTCCGGGGAATATCGTGTTGATCACAAAACGTTAAAGTTACATAAGGACAAACGGAAACAGGGGGTGTGCCGGGGTTCAAGCCACACCCTGTTTTTTCATGATTCCATGTAAAACAGTCCGGCATTGATCACTTCCGCTTCGATGCGGGGATGAAATTGCCAAACCAATTCTTGTTCCCGGTTTTTCTTTTCCTTCCGGATTTCATCGTCTTGTTTCTCCTCCCCCGGATAAAAGGCATTTAATTGCTCCAGTTCCATGTTCAATCGTTCTTTCGCTTCCTTTGCCCATGTCTGGTCTTCTTCTTTCAGCTGCTCTTCCAGATAATATTCCAATTCGCCGACGGCTTCGGTCAAAGACATTCCGTGCGCGGGGAGATAGCGGTGGGGAGGCAGGCGGTTTACCCATTTTCGTTTTTTCAGACAGTCATAAAATGACTCGGCAATTTCCCCGTTCAACAGGTTGATACCAAGCGAACTCAAGCGATTCTTTTTCTGGTCACAAACATAGGAAAGCTGATAATTCACCAACAGCCAGGGAGTGTACGGCTTGGATGGCGAATGGCTAGGTTGCCAACCGGGATCCTCGTACAAACGGACAAATTTTCCGTGTTTTTGCGCGGATTGGAGCATTTTTTGGAAACGGGGGGACCCATAATGCAAAATTTCCCCCCGGATGTCAGGAGGATGGTTCTCCGGATCGAAAATAAAGCAAAGTTGGACCGGTTTGGGCGGAATGTTCATTTTTTCAACGTACATCCAATAGAAGGGGCGGTTGAGCAAATCTTTATCGGCTTCGATCGATAATTGCGTGATCAGATAAGAAGGGCCCGATTCAATGACCGGGCATTGATAAAGCTTCAGGTATTTCTCTGTCCACTCTCTAACTTGGGCTGGATCCATAAAGCAACACATCCTCTTTGTCTTTCTGATCTTTCAGGACCGCTTTTTTCGTTTCGAAAAAGGCATCTCCCCATTTGCTCAGTTGCTTGCGGACTTCCTCGTCATCTTTTGCTTCCAGCCAAACCCGCATGATGTTTTGTTCCACGTCTTTTTCCCAATCCATTTTTTCCAAAATGACTTCCAGCTCGCCGATGACGGACCGGAACAGATCGATTTTTTCATGCAGCAACCAAATGATATGCTCCTCGATGGTGTTTAAGGTGGCAAAATTATAGATATGCACATCGCTTTTTTGCCCCAACCGGTGAATCCGGCCGATTCGTTGTTCCACCCGCATGGGGTTCCAGGGCATGTCATAGTTGATCATATGGCGGCAAAATTGGAGATTGATGCCTTCGCCGCCTGCCTCCGTCGCGACAAGGACCTGGGCCCTTTTTTGGAATAGCTCCATCATCCAGTCTTTTTTATTCCGGTTAAATCCGCCGCGAAAGGGAACGGCCTGAATCCCGGCATTGAGTAATTCACGCATCAGCATTTCCTGGGTTGCGCGGTATTCCGTAAACAACACCACTTTTTCCGGGGACAGGCGGCGGATTAATTCAACGGCGGCTTTGGCTTTGGAAGAGTATTTTATGCTTCTTAAAAGCGTGATCAGATTGGAAATCTCCGGTGAAATTTCGGATTGACCTTTTGCCTCTTTTTGCAGTAGTTTAAATAAAGTATGAAACACTGCATCCCGGCTGCTGCAAATTTCTTTTTGCAAAACCAGAAGGGAAAGCGTGTTTTGCATATCGGATGATTTGTGGTATCTTTGGCGTACGAAGTTTGTCATGCCGTCATACAGAGCCCGCTCGGCAGCGGAAAGTTCGATGGAAATGGTCTGAACATGCCGTTTGGTCAACGGCAATTGTTGATCGGACCGGCGGTTTCGGATCAACACGCGTTGAATTTCCTCTTTCAGTTGGGCCTCATTTTTGGCTTTTCGTTTTCCTGCGACATAATCACTTTTGAAATCGGATTGTTTTCCCAGGTGTCCCGGTTTTAAAAGGGTCACCAGGTTATATAATTCTTGTATCTCATTTTGAATGGGCGTTGCCGTCAGCAACAGACAATATTTCTTTTGCAACTGGTTAATAAATTGCCAGTTTTTTGTGCGCCGGTTTTTCAGTTTGTGGGCTTCATCGATAATGACAAGATCATAATGTTTCTTCAATACATGTTCGCGGTGGGGATCCCGTTTGGCGGTGTCGATGGAAGCGACTAAAAAGTCATATTTGTCCCACATCCAGACTTTTTTTTGGGCCATGACCGGGATGTCAAATTTTTGATTTAATTCCCGGGTCCATTGCAATACTAAAGAAGAAGGCACCAAAACCAAAGCCCGTTTGACCAGTCCGCGAATCAGATATTCTTTGAAAATCAAACCGGCCTCAATGGTTTTTCCGAGTCCCACTTCATCCGCCAAAATGGCGCGGCCGCGCATTTCGTTGATGACGCGCCTTGCGACTTCAATTTGGTGCGGAAGCGGTTCAAACCCTTGAATTTGTTTCAGACATTGGATAGATTCAAAAGAGGGGATGATCTTTTTTTCGGTCGCTTCCACCGCCAATTGGAAGCGTTCCCATGTGGACCAGTTTTGGTCCGTTTCCGCTTGGGTCAGAAAGGATTGAAGCCACGTTCGGTCAAAACGAATCGGGGGTGAATGCATCCGTCGATCCACCTTTCTGATAGTCATTGATCCTGTTATAGTATGGTTCAAACGAAAAAAATGGATGCATAGAAAAATAAAAAACGAACTTTTTTTATAATCATATCGAAAATAATCGTGTATTATGGCAAAATGAGGGGTAGATAACCAAATATTGTTCGGCGGTTGAAGGCGGGAGGAGAGACCACATCCGTGGCGCCGAAGGAGCAAGCCTTGGAAGAAGGCGAATCTCTCAGGCAAAAGGAGGCCCGCTGGACGCACCTCTGGAGAGTGCTGGTCTTTTGGATCACAGCCACCAAAGGGGCAACTTTGCGTTCATTTCGCAAAGCAACTCTCAGGTCGTAAGGACAGAGTGTTTTTCCCGTGACAGGGGGCATTCTGTCTTTTTTTCATGACCCATGATGTAAGGAGGAACCAGACATGAGTGAGCTGAAAAAAACTCCGTTGTATGAAGTTTACAAGGATGATGCCAAGATGGTTGCTTTTGGCGGTTGGGAAATGCCTGTCCAGTTTTCCGGCATCAAACAGGAGCACGAAACGGTTCGCACCAAAGCCGGATTGTTTGATGTTTCCCATATGGGAGAAATCATGGTCAGCGGGCCGGATGCTTTGGATCTGCTGCAAAAGCTGACCACCAATGATGTTTCCAAGCTGAAAACGGGAGCCGCACAATATACCATCATGTGCAATGAGGATGGCGGAACCATTGACGATCTGTTGATTTACCGGACAGGAGAACAAACATTCATGCTGGTGGTGAATGCTTCAAATATTGATAAAGATTACGAATGGATCAAACAACATGCATCCGGACAAGTGGTTGTGGAAAACATTTCCTGGAACGTGGCGCTTCTCGCTTTGCAGGGCCCGCTGGCGGAACAGGTGCTGCAACGCTTGACGGAAACGGACTTATCAACGATTTCATTTTTTAAATTCCAACAGGAAACCGAGATTGCCGGAGTCAAAGGATGTCTGGTTTCACGAACCGGTTACACCGGGGAAGACGGTTTTGAGATCTATTTTGCCGCTGAGGATGCTCCCGGGTTGTGGAAGGCGATTCTGGAGGAAGGAAAGCCGGAAGGAGTTTTGCCTTGCGGTTTGGGAGCACGGGATACCCTGCGCTTTGAGGCCAAGCTCCCGTTATACGGGCAAGAACTGTCCGAAACGATTACCCCGGTCGAAGCGGGATTGGGCTTTGCCGTCAAACCGGATAAAGGGGAGTTCATCGGGCGGGAAGTCCTGGCTTTGCAAAAGAAGGAAGGCGCTCCCCGCAAACTGGTCGGACTGGAAATGACGGAGCGGGGAATCCCGCGCACCGGCTACCCTGTCTATCGGGGAGAAGAAAAAATCGGGGAAGTCACCACGGGAACACAGTCCCCCACGTTAAAAAAGAATATCGGGCTGGCATTGATCCGTTCGGAATATGCCAAAACCGGTGAAGAGGTTGAAGTGGAAATCCGCAAGAAAAAACTGAAAGCGAAAATCGTCAAAACCCCTTTTTATAAGCGCGAGAAGTAAAAGAGAAAGGCGGAGGTCGGATATGACAAAGTTTCGTTATTTGCCGATGACGGATCAGGATCGGAAAGAAATGTTGAAAACCATTGGAGTCGGATCGGTTGAGGAATTGTTTGCAGAGATTCCCGAAGAGGTGCGCTTTCAAGGTGAATTAAACCTTCCCGAAGCGATGAGTGAGCCGGTTTTGGTGAGGCATATGGCCCGTATGGCGGGAAAAAATGCTTCGCTGGACCAATA
Organism: Thermoactinomyces sp. CICC 10735; assembly: GCF_016055175.1. NCBI lineage: Bacteria > Bacillati > Bacillota > Bacilli > Caryophanales > Thermoactinomycetaceae > Thermoactinomyces > Thermoactinomyces sp. CICC 10735. Next base: position 125,208 of record NZ_JAECVT010000001.1, read on the forward strand.
TGTTTCTTTTTTGGGAGCCGGCGTGTATGAACACCATATTCCCAGTGTGGTGAATCATGTCATCTCGCGGTCTGAATTTTATACCGCTTATACTCCTTACCAGCCGGAAATCAGCCAAGGGGAACTGCAAGCCATTTTTGAATTCCAAACCATGATTTGTGAACTGACCGGCATGGAAGTGGCCAACTCATCCATGTATGACGGATTTACCGCCTTGTCGGAAGCAGCCAGTGTGGCAGCGGGGGCATCCCGTCAGAAAAAAATGATCGTTTCCGAAACCATCCATCCGGAGGCCGTCCAGATTCTTCAAACCAATGCCAAAGGATTCGGATGGGAGATCGTCATGGTGCCGACCAAAGACGGGGTCACCGACATCGAAGCCCTGCGGCAGCTGGCGGATGAAAAAACGGCGGCCGTCCTTGTCCAATCCCCGAATTTCTTTGGGAATATTGAAGACTTAAAGGGGATTGAAGAAATTGCCCATGCGCATAAAGGTTTGTTGATTGTCAGCACCAATCCGTTGTCTCTCGGCATTTTGAAACCGCCCGGCCATTATAAAGCGGACATTGTTGTCGGGGATGCACAGCCTTTGGGAATCCCGGCTTCCTTCGGAGGTCCCCACTGCGGGTTTTTTGCGACGACGAAAAAGTTGATGCGCAAGATTCCCGGACGGATTGTGGGACAAACCGTGGATGAGGACGGAGTGCGCGGATTTGTTCTCACCTTGCAGGCCAGGGAACAACACATCCGCCGCGACAAAGCGACATCCAATATTTGTTCCAATCAGGCGCTGATGGCCCTGGCGGCGAGTGTTTACATGTCGGCATTGGGGAAAAAAGGCATGCAGGAAGTGGCCTGGTTAAACACCAAAAAGGCTCATTACGCGCAAAAACGCCTGTCGCGAGTTCCGGGGGTTCGCCCGGTTTATCAGCAACCTTTCTTCAATGAATTTGTGATTGAACTCAGCCGCCCGGCCGGAGAAGTCAATCAAGCCCTCCTTCACCACGGAATGATCGGTGGATATGATCTTGGCAAGTTAAACCCGGCTTGGGAGAAACAGATGCTGATGGCAGTGACCGAAGTGCGGACCAAAGAAGAAATCGACCAGTTGGCAGAAAGATTGGAGGAAATCTTATGAAGAGCAAAGAGAAAGCCTTGATTTTTGAAATGAGCCGCCCGGGGCGTGTGGCATACAGTTTGCCGGAGTCCGATGTGCCCGACGTGGATGATCTGCCAGCAGAGTTGCTTCGGGAAGAACCGGCGGAACTCCCGGAAGTGTCCGAACTGGATTTGATGCGTCACTATACGGAATTGTCCAGACGCAACCATGGTGTGGACAACGGCTTTTATCCCCTGGGATCTTGCACCATGAAATATAATCCGAAAGTGCATGAGGACGTGGCCCGTTATCCCGGATTTGCCAAAATTCATCCTTATCAGCCGGAAGAAACGGTTCAAGGCGCTTTGCAACTCTTGTATGAATTGCAAAACGACTTGGCCGAGATTACCGGAATGGATGCTGTGACGTTGCAATCGGCCGCCGGAGCGCAAGGGGAATGGACCGGCTTGATGATGATTCGCGCTTACCATGAATCGCGGGGGGAAAACGGGAGAAACAAAGTGATTGTTCCGGATTCGGCACACGGAACCAACCCGGCCAGTGCTTCCGTTGCCGGATTTCAAACCATCACCATCCCTTCCAACGAAAAAGGCCTGGTGGATGTGGAAGAATTGAAAAAAGTTTTGGGGGAAGATACGGCAGCCCTGATGTTGACCAATCCCAACACCTTGGGCTTGTTTGAAGAACAGATTCAGGAGATTGCCGATTTGGTCCATGAAGCGGGCGGGTTGCTGTATTATGACGGAGCCAATGCCAATGCGATTTTGGGGATTGCCCGTCCCGGGGACATGGGATTTGACGTGGTGCACTTAAACTTGCACAAAACGTTTACAACCCCGCATGGCGGTGGCGGCCCGGGAGCCGGACCAGTCGGGGTGCGCAAGGAATTGACGCCGTTTTTGCCCACCCCGGTCGTTAAAAAGGATGACGAGGGAACTTATTATCTCGATGAAAATATTCCCGGCTCCATCGGCCGCATCAAAGGGTTTTACGGAAACTTCGGGATTTTGGTCCGTGCGTATGCCTATATCCGGACGATGGGGCCCGCCGGTTTGCGCCGGGTGTCGGAAGATGCCGTATTAAATGCCAATTATCTGATGCGCCGGCTCGAGCCTTATTTCGACCTGCCATATCCGCAACATTGTAAACATGAATTTGTCCTGTCCGGCAAAAAACAGAAGAAATTGGGGGTACGGACCCTGGATATGGCCAAACGATTGCTCGACTTCGGCATGCATCCGCCGACGATTTATTTCCCGCTGATCGTGGATGAGTGCCTGATGATCGAACCGACCGAAACGGAAAGCAAAGAAACATTGGATGCCTTTGTGGAGGTCATGATTCAGATTGCCAAAGAAGCAGAAGAAAATCCGGAGATCGTGCAAGAAGCCCCGCACCATACCGTATTGAAAAGATTGGATGAAGTGCAGGCGGCAAGAAAGCCGGTCGTACGTTGGACGAAACCGGATCAATGAACAAAATGAAAAAGCACAAACGGGGGAGTGCCCTTCGTTTGTGCTTCTTTTTTAATTTAAAAAAACAAAGATTAATAATAATTAAATTAATACCGAAATCCTGATTTTCCAGAGTCTCCGCAATTTCACGTTTATTTGTTGTAAAAAGAGGTATATAAATGGTTGGGAAGGTGAACGGGATGAATGTACCAGCACAAAGAAAATCAACAGGGTTTGGATGCAGGGACACTGGATCGATGGTTGGATCGCAAGGCGGAAAGTCGTTTCAGGCGCAAGTGGCAATCCGTTTCCCGGGGGATCTTTGGCGGTGGCGATTTGCTGAAGAGTCAAATTGGATAAACCAATCAGGTTTTGAGGACGGAAGAGCCCTTTCCAATCGGAAAGGACTGTTTTTTTTGACCGGGGTTTGCCGGTTAATTCTTTTGAAATGCGGATACATTAAGATTAACTGACTGCCAAAAGGAGGAATTGCCGGTTGGAAGAAAAAATGGAGCAAAGAAACCGATTGAGAAAAAAGTTAAAGATGAAGCTGAAAAAAGACGACATTACCGTGGTGGATGCCAAGGAATCCAAGCGTGCGGTCATGGCCACTTCCGCCGGGAATGCGATGGAATGGTTTGACTTCGGGATTTATTCCTACCTGGCAGCCACCATCGGACAAGTATTCTTTCCGGAGGCAAGCGGGGTCATGCAATTGGTCTATTCGTTTGCCACATTTGCCATCGCTTTTCTCGTGCGGCCCGTCGGCGGGATCTTTTTCGGGATACTGGGAGACCGGTTCGGAAGAAAAAATATTTTGTCGGCCACTTAGATTATCATGGCTGTTTCGACATTGAGCATCGGTTTGATTCCTGGCTATGCATCCATCGGATCCACCGCAACGATTTTGTTGCTGTTGGCGCGTTTGGCCCAAGGTTTTTCCACCGGCGGAGAATATGCCAGTGCCATGACGTATATCGCCGAGTCCACGCCGGATAAAAAAAGAGGGTTTATGTCCAGCGGTTTGGAAGTGGGAACCCTCGTCGGATATATTGCCGGGGCCGGATTGGTCACGGCGCTGACTTATCTTTTGGGGGAAGAGACCATGTTGGCGTGGGGATGGAGAATTCCGTTTTTTGTTGCCGCGCCGATCGGACTGATTGGATTTTATCTTCGGAACAAGTTGGATGAAGCGCCGGTTTACGAGGCGATGGAAAGTGACAAACCGGAGGAAGAAAATGATGAACATGCATCTGTCAAAGAGATTCTCCGGCTTCATTGGCGCCCGATTCTCATTGGGTTGTTTGTGGTGTTCTCCTATAATGTCATCAATTATACGGTTTTATCCTACATGCCGTCGCATTTGACCGCCGTGCTTGGATACGGGGAAGCCGAAGGGCTGCTGTTGATTGTGGTTGTGATGCTGATCATGATTCCGATTGTATTGTTGATGGGATATGCCAGTGACCGGATCGGAGCCAAAAAAATCGTACAAGGCGGTCTGGTCGGGTTGATTCTCTTGTCCGTTCCGGCATTTTTGTTAATCGGAAGCGGCAATGCCATCCTTGTATTTGCAGGATTGATGCTGTTGGCGGTCTTTTCTTCCACATTTCAGGGAACCATGCCGTCGGTCTTGCCTTCTTTGTTTTTTACCAATGTACGCAACGGGGCATTGGCCATCACTTATAACATTTCGACCTCCTTGTTCGGAGGGACGACACCGCTTGTTGTTTCCTGGCTCATCAGTCAGACCAATAACCGAATGGTTCCGGCGTATTACCTTATTTTCGCCTCGGTGGTGGGAATTCTGGTGGTCACTTGGTTTGTGAAGGAAACATCCGGAAAAGCGCTCCGGGGATCGTTGCCGGTTGTGGAAGAACATCACGAAATCAAGGAAATTCTGGAAAATCCTGAAGAAGCATTATGGTGGCAGGAAGAAGCCCGTCAAATCCATGAAAAGAAAGAAGAACTGACCGAACAACCATAACGTTTTCCTTGAATTCATCTTGTTCATTTTCCCGTTTGGAAAAAGTTCCTTTCAGGGTGGTTTCCTTGAAAGGAACTTTTTTTATTATCGAGTATGGTTACACTGTTATTGAAAAGAAAATCATGTTCACGTATACTCAAAGCACATAGGCAACGAGTAAAGTGAGGATGGAAAGAGTGAGCGGATTGTTTCGTATAAAAAAAATATTGAATAACAATGTGGTCATTGCCGTTCACCCGGTCTTTGGAGAAACAGTTTTAATCGGGAAAGGCTTGGGATTCCATAAAAGAGCCGGCGCCGTGATCGATGAAAAAACAGTGGAGAAATGTTTTGTCTTATATGATCCGAAGGAACAAGAACAATACAAGCAATTGCTGAACCAAGTGGATGATCGGTTGGTGGAAGTGATGAATGAAGTGGTTCAGCATATTCAGGACCGGTTTCAATCCCCTTTGAATGAGCATATTCATGTCGCTTTAATGGACCACATTGCTTTTGCGATCAAGAGAACCGAGCAGGGACTTTCTTTTCACAACCCTTTTCTGATCGAAACGCGAACGTTATATCAAAAAGAATATCAGGTTGCCGAAGAGATTGTCCGGTGGATCAACCGGCGGCTGGATGTGCATCTGCCGGAAGAAGAAATCGGTTTCATTGCCCTTCACATTCACAGCGCTTTGACGAGGCGGCATTTGGCGGAACTTCAGAAATATTCCAAATTAATCTTAAAATTGATTCGATTTGTTGAAAATACGCTGGGTCAAAAACTGGACAAGCAAAGTTTATCCTATATGCGCTTGGTCACACACTTGCGTTATGCCATTGAACGGACGGAAAAAGGGGAAAGCATTTCCGAACCCGAAGGGATGAATGAAATGTTGCGAACTCAGTATCCTTTGTGTTACACTATGGCTTGGAAACTAGCCAAAGTGATGGAAAAGGAACTGAATAAACCGGTGTATCCTGCAGAGATCAGTTATTTGACCTTGCATCTGCAACAACTTTGGTCTGATAAAAAGTAAATCTTCCTGTTTTTGTTCTTTTACCACGTGTTACTGATTCGATCAGGCATGAGTGGAAAAAGCCGAGAGGGCGGTTTGCACCTTGTGCAAGCGCTTTCCGTCTGCTTTTTTTGCTCATGCCTTTTTGCGTGGAAAGGGCAAAATAGGAGAATCAGAGGAGGTAATTTGCATGTTTAAAAATTTGTTTGGCGTCCTGCAACGAATCGGAAAAGCATTGATGCTGCCCGTTGCGATTTTGCCGGCTGCCGGATTGCTTTTGGCATTCGGGAATAAGCTGGACATCAGCATTTTGGAAAGTGCAGGAGACATCATTTTTCAAAACCTTGCATTGATTTTTGCCATCGGTGTGGCGATCGGTTTGTCCGGCGGGGAAGGGACAGCCGGGTTGGCTGCCGTCGTCGGGTATTTGGTGATGAACACCACCCTGGGGGAAATGGCAAAGTTAAATCAAGTGGAAACCGTCAGTGTGCTGGGGATCCCCACTTTGCAGATGGGTGTGTTTGGAGGAATTATCATCGGGGGGGTTGCCGCCTATTTGTATAACCGTTTTCACGATATCGAACTGCCTTCGTTCCTCGGCTTTTTCGGAGGAAAACGTTTTGTTCCGATTGTAACGGCTGTTTCGGCGTTTTTGCTTGGACTGATCTTCTTCTTTGTATGGCCGCCGATTCAGGAGCAAATTGACAACCTGTCCAGAATCGTGACAACCCAAAATACGGCGGTTGCGGCTTTCATCTTCGGTTTGATCGAGCGTTCTCTCATTCCGTTTGGACTGCACCATATTTTCTATTCGCCGTTCTGGTTTGAGTTTGGACAATTTGTCACCGATTCCGGCGAAGTGATCAAAGGGGATTTGAACCGTTTCATGGCCGGAGACCCGACGGCCGGAACGTTCATGTCCGGGAAATTCCCGTTCATGATTTTCGGTTTGCCGGCAGCTGCGTTGGCAATTTACCACACGGCCCGCAAAGAAAAGAAAAAATTGGTCGGCGGGCTCATGTTATCGGCCGGTTTGACTTCATTTTTGACCGGGATTACCGAACCGATTGAGTTTTCGTTCTTGTTTGTGGCTCCGGTTCTTTATGCCATCCACTGTGTGTTTGCAGGTTTGTCCTTCATGATGATGGATATTTTGGGTGTCAAAGCCGGAATGACCTTCTCCGGCGGTGTGATCGATTTGATCATGTTCTGGGAACAGGATACCAAACCGTGGTTAATCATTCCGGTCGGGCTGGTCTTTGCGGTGATCTATTACTTTGGATTCCGCTTTGCCATCCAGTTCTGGAATCTGAAAACACCGGGCCGGGAAGATGATACGGAAAGTGCGGATGCAACGGATGCGGCACCGACCGGGGAACTTGCGGCCAATGTCTTGGAAGCGTTGGGCGGAAAAGAAAACATCGCTAACCTGGATGCATGCATCACCCGACTCCGGATTTCGGTCCATGATGCCGGTCAGGTGGACAAAGATCGCCTCAAAAAACTGGGAGCTTCCGGTGTTTTGGAGATGGGAAACCACTTCCAGATCATCTTCGGGCCGAAGTCGGATAACATCAAAGAACAAATGAAGCGCATCATGATGGGGAAAAAACCGCAAGAAGCGAAGAAAGACAAAGAAACAGACACCAAGAAAGAAGAAGCGGCACCGGTTCAGAACGACCAAGAGGAGACGTTGGTTTCTCCCATGACCGGGAAACTTCTGCCGATAGAAAAAGTTCCGGATGAAGTGTTCTCGCAAAAAATGATGGGAGACGGATTTGCCGTCGATCCGGCTGAAGGAGTGGTTGTTTCCCCCGTTGACGGTGAAATTATCAATCTTTTCCCGACCAAGCACGCCATCGGCATCCGGACTCCGAACGGCCGTGAAGTGCTGATTCATATCGGAATTGATACCGTGAAGTTGGAAGGAAAAGGGTTTGAAAGCTTTGTTAAGGAAGGCGATTCCGTCAAAGCTGGTCAAAAATTGCTGGAGTTTGATCTCGATTTTGTGAAGGAAAATGCGCCATCGCTTATTTCTCCAATCGTATTTACCAACCTGGAAGAAGGAAAAACCGTTCACATCGAAAAAGAAAATGTAAACCGGGGGGACAAAGAGATCATCTCCTTCAAGGGTTAAGGAAAGGCAAAGCGCTGCATGCACAGGAATGCGGCGCTTTGTTTATTGTCGCTTGTTTTTTGCACAGGACGAATATGAAATAATGGATCTTGGAATATCTTGAATGGGAGGGGTTTGGATGAAAGTGTTGGTCACGGGCGGCACCGGTTTTGTGGGGAGGAATCTAGTGCATTATTTATGTGAACAAGGTTATGATGTAACCGTCCTGCATCGGGAAACATCCCGTTTGCGTGATCTCCCGGAAAAGATTTCGCTTCGCACCGGGGACTTGACCCGTCCGGATACGATTGCCGGTTGTTGTGAAGGGATGGATTGGGTTTTTCATGTTGCGGGGGAAGTGGCGTGGGGAAAAGCCGGGAAAAAGCACATGTTCAAGATTAATGTCAACGGGACACAACATATTGTGGAAGAAGCACTGAAAAGCGGTGTGAAAAAGTTTATCCACACCAGTTCGGCGGCTGCGGTGGGGCTGCCTTTCAATGAAATTGCCGATGAATCCTACCTGTTTAACGGGGACCGCCTGAAGGTCGGGTATTCCATGGCGAAAAGAGCAGGCGAAGAGGTCGTGCTTCAGTATGTCAAAAAAGGGCTCTGTGCGACAATTGTCAATCCCACGGTTATCCTTGGCAGAAGGAATTATGCTTCGAATTTTGTCCGTTCCGTGTTGCAAGGGCGTTTGTTTGTCGCACCGGAAGGCGGCATGAATGTTTGTGATGTGGATGATGTGGCAAAAGGCCATCTTTTGGCAGCATTGCACGGCAAAAAGGGAGAGAGGTATCTTTTGGGAGGAACCAATCTTCCCCTGCGGGAGCTTTTTCAGAGGATCGCCGGCCTCGCAGGAAGCAACCGGACGATTTATACGGTTCCGGCCCCGTTGGTGAAGGGAATTTCGTGGCTGGGTGAAGGTTTTTCCTGGCTGATTGGAAAGGAGCCGCCTTTTGCTTGGGATTTGGCCAAACTGACCGGGAGAAACATTTATTATTCCTCCCAAAAAGCGGTTCAAGAGCTGGGCTATCGCATGACACCGCTGGATGAAATGCTGCAAAAGGTGTTGGAATGGGAGAAGCGGCACCGGTCGCATGCAGATTTCGCATAAGTGTTGTATCATGAAAAGTAAACGGATTTGATGACAAAGGTGTGATGGAAATGACAACATGGCGATTTTTACCTTATCAAGCGTATTCCGCCGCGGAAAATATGGCGATTGATCAAGCGGTCATGGAGCTTGTCTCCGAGAAGAAGGTTCCACCGACTTTGCGTTTTTACGGTTGGCGGGTTCCGACCTTGTCGATCGGCTACTTCCAAAAAGCCAAAAAAGAAGTCAACCTGTCTTACATAAAGGAAAAAAATCTGGGCTTTGTCCGGCGGATGACCGGGGGACGGGCAGTTCTCCATGACAAGGAGTTGACCTACAGCGTGATCGTGCCGGAAGAGGATCCGATCATGCCCAAAACCGTCAGCGAGTCCTACCGGGTCATCAGCCAGGGGCTGTTGGAAGGATTTAAAGCGCTGGGATTGGATGCTTATCTGTCCGATCCGCAAAAGACCAAAAAAGAACACATGTCGGCAGCTTGTTTTGATTCCCCCTCGGATTATGAATTGGTGATCGACGGAAAAAAAGTGGCGGGAAGTGCACAAACCCGGCAACACGGAGTGGTTCTTCAGCATGGTTCGATTTTGATGGACTTCGATGAAGATCTGTTGTTTACCTTGTTGGTATTTCCTTCCGAACGGGCCCGGCAAAGGCTGAAAGAGCAATTTTTGCAAAAAGCGGTGGCCATCAACCGGATTTTGTCTTATCCGGTTTCTTTGGATGAAGTCATCCAGGCTTTTTACGAAGGATTCCAAAAAGGAATCGGCGTCGAATTGCAACCGGGAGAATTGACACCGGAAGAAAAAGAACGGGTCCAAGCCCGTATCCGGGAACGCTATGATTCCGATGATTGGAACCTCCGCAGATAAGAGAGGATGTACGTTTTCGGCTTTCCAACAGAAACGGTTGGAAAGCTTTTTTGTGCGAATATGAAATTTTCATGAAATTTATGTTGCTATTTCTTCTTATTTCGATATATGAATTGATTTATTTTTTTGGACAGAGTATCATCATAATCGTAAGTTTTTTTCTGAATTTTCCTTTGAGATTAATTGGGACAGGCGATATCATCCTGCTTGATTTTTCGAGTTCTTATGATAGCATATAGATTGCTGATTATAATTGCTCTAATTCATTTTTTGATCATAATAAAACTTATATAAGTTAGGGGAAAATGCTGTTGAAACAGGGAAGTCGATTAAATCGTCGTTATTACGAGAGATTTCAAGTAGAAGACGTGATTAATTTCTTTTCCGGACAACTTCTACAAGCAAAATCCCCAGATGGTGCTCAGGTATTCCTGCAATCCATCAAAATCACCCGTCGACCTTTACCGTCCGGTTATCGCGAATCCTTTCGCCGTTTGCAGCATCCTAACTTGGCACCAATTCTGGATGTCATGGAAGAAAAGGACCAAATCATTTTGGTTCATCCGCCGTTTTCTGGGGATCCTTTGCCCTTGATCGTGAATAAAGAGCGGGCGATGGAGCCGGAAGTTGCCGTTCGTGTGGTGAACCGGTGCTTTAAAACGTTGCTTGATTTGTCCCGTTTGCCACTTCCGTTAAGCGCAACGCTGGATCCGAAAAACATTTTGCTCAACGGGCAAAAACCGCTGTTATTGTTCTACTACATGAAAGATCCGGAAAAGCCAAGATATGATGAGAAATGGCGTGAATTGTTATTCTATTTGTTGACCGGCCAGTCACCGATTGGGGGACATAAGTCCGCTGAAAAGATATTAAACGAAAAGAAAATTCCGCAGAAAATTGCGAAATTAGCTTTGTTTGCCTTGAACCGGCAACGTAATTTTGAAGAAGTTGCCGAAAGCATCGAGAATTATCTTCAGCATCATGCGGATGAGGCCGGATTGTCCCGCGCAAGAAAAGAAAAGAATAACCGGAAGAAAGTTTATGCTACCGTGACGGTGGCTGCGGCGGCTTTGGTTCTGGTATCCTTGGCGGTGGCCCAATGGCAGCCGAAGGAAAGCTATTCATCCGACAATCCTTTGGCCGGTTTGTTTGCGACAAGCGGGGAGAAAGCAAATCAGGCAAAAGGGGAAAATCAGGTGATCCAGTTCACGAAAGAAAAGGATCAGTATACCATGTCCGAAAGCATCCAGGGCAACTCCGTTTTAAAAGGGGATTTCATCCTGAAAGAAACCAACACGTTCCTGGGGTATCTGGAAGCGGAAGACAAGTCTTCCATTTACGGTCTGTATATTGATGAAAAAGGGGAAATCGGTCTGTTCCATCAGGTTGGCGGAGATAAAGTCACGACGATTGCAAATTCCGGCAATCAATATCGTATTTCACCCAACAAGAAATATCATTTCGAGATCTATTATCTCTCCGGAAATCCTGTACATATCTCGCTTCAGGAAGAAGGGAAAAAAGAGAAATGGATCGCGGTCGGAATCACTCCGATGCGTGGGGAAATGAAGCTCAAATTCCGTGGCGATGAAGGGGCCCGGCTGAATGCGCCGAAAGTGGATGGCATCAGCGATAAATCATCCGCATTGCGTAACTGGTTGAACCATCAGCCTTGGATCATTGATTTTGGTCAGGCCATTTTGTCGGTGGATGAGCAAAACCGCAATTACTTGGATGTGTTCCCGAAATCCCAGGTCCGGTTGGATGCGGGTGCAGCTTCCGGCTTTTTGATCCAGCCTCCGCCAAATGATTCGTTTGCCATGGATATTCAGTCTGTGGGGGATGAGCGGTTCCGGTTGGTGTGGTCGGATAAAAAAGATCAGGTGGAGCTTTTTGATGTTAACGGGAATATGAAAAAAGTGGCCGAACAGCGGTTGGACAATTATGATGGCAAAACTCCCCTTGAGGTGGCCGTCACAACGACGCTGAATATTTTGAACATCCAGTTGACTCATGGTTCGAATGTCACCGAGCTCAACCATACGGCGGAAAATCCTGTATTGATCAAAGATGTCACGCTCCGGAATACCGGGTTTAAAATCATTGAGGCGAAAAAATAAAAATGATCCAGAAACAGCCAAGGAAGACCAATAAAATCCGGTCTTCCTTGGCTGTTTCTGGAGAAAGTGTGATTTTTCATCTTTTTTGTCATTTGCGGAGCCTCATGAGAAACCGGGCAGGGAAAGCGGGCATTCAAGCTTCGGTTTTTGACGGGATCAGCCGCTTAAAAGCTTCTTGCAATTGTCGGGTAAGCGGACCGGGGCGCCCGTCGCCGATGGTTTTTCCGTCCACTTCCACCACCGGGCAGATTTCCATGGTGGTACTGGTGATAAAGATTTCATCGGCATCAGAAAGGGATTCTTTGCCAAATTTCTTTTCGCTGACAGGAATTTGCAATTGATCCGCTAATTGTAAAGTGATCTTTCGGGTGATTCCGTGTAAAATGAAATGGTCGGCCGGATGTGTGAGGAGCATGCCGTCTTTTACCATAAAGAGATTGGTGGAGCTTCCTTCCGTGACGATGCCGTCCCGGATAAAGATGGCTTCCTTGCAGTGCTTGTCATAAGCTTCTTGCTTGGCCAATACGGCTCCGAGCAGGTTTAAGCTTTTGACGTTACACCAAAGCCAGCGGATGTCTTCCGCCGTGATGGCACGGATTCCTTCCGTTTGTTCTTTGACGGGGCGTTCGGCCGGTTGGGTGTATGCGATGAGAAGAGGGGCGCTGTTTTTCGGGAAAGCGTGGTTTCTCGGAGCGGTTCCCCGGCTTACTTGTAAATAAAGATTTCCTTGTGTAAAATCGTTTTGTTTGATTAATTGATTTAACCGATCCTCCAGCTCATCCAGGGAATAAGGGAGATTTAATCTTATTTTTTTGGCACTTTTTTCCAGTCTTTCTAAATGTTCGTTCAAATAAAAAGGTTTTCCATCATACACCCGGATCACTTCATAAATTCCATCGCCGAATTGATAGGCACGGTCCTCAATGTCAATACGGACATCTTCGCGTTTTTTGAATTGATCATTGTACAAGATCATCATGAGGTTTCATCCTTTCGCGTGTTATATGTATAGTTTGCAAGACAGAAAAAAAAAGAACAAGATATTTCACTATTTTTTTATTTGATGTCTTTTGATTTTCAATATATAGTAGTATTATACTGTTTTTGATACTACATATAGTAGAAAGAAGAGAGGGAAACAATGAAGATCACAAGGTACTTCACCAAAAAAGGCCAAAACCCATATGACACGATTGAATATACAAAACGGGACAGCCGCATCACCAATCCGGACGGAACGGTTGTTTATGAGATGAAGGGTGCCGAAGTTCCGAAGGATTGGTCGCAGGTTGCCACCGATATTTTGGTTTCCAAATACTTCCGCAAAGCGGGAGTTCCCCAAACGGATGAAGAGGGAAATGAAATCCTCGATGAAAATGGAAACAAAGTTCTCGGACCGGAAAGAAGCGTCAAACAAGTTGTGCACCGTTTGGCCGGATGCTGGCGGAAATGGGGGGAAGATCACGGATACTTCGATACGAAGGAAGATGCCCAGGCCTTTTATGATGAATTGGTGTACATGCTGTTGCACCAAATGGCCGCGCCAAACTCCCCCCAATGGTTTAACACGGGTTTAAGTTATGCTTATGGCATTACCGGAAAACCGCAAGGCCATTATTATGTGGATCCCAAAACGGAAGAATTGAAGAAATCGAAAAGTGCATATGAACGTCCACAACCGCATGCCTGCTTTATTCTTTCGGTGGAAGACGATCTGGTCAATGAAAATGGAATCATGGATTTGTGGGTGCGGGAAGCACGGTTGTTTAAATATGGAAGCGGTACGGGGAGCAACTTCTCCAATATCCGCGGGAAAGGGGAAACCTTGTCAGGCGGAGGCACTTCATCCGGACTGCTTTCTTTCCTTAAAATCGGGGACCGCGCAGCCGGGGCGATCAAATCGGGAGGCACCACCCGGCGGGCGGCGAAAATGGTGTGCCTGGATATTGATCACCCGGATATTGAAGAGTTTATCAATTGGAAATTGGTCGAGGAGAAAAAAGCCAGAGCATTGATTCAAGCCGGATATGATTCCTCATTCAACGGAGAAGCTTATGAAACCATTTCCGGGCAAAATTCCAACAACTCGGTCCGGGTTCCCCATTCGTTCTTCATGAAACTGAAAAACAATGAAGACTGGGAGCTGACGTACCGGACGACCGGTGAAGTGTGCAAAAAAATCCCGGCCCGTTCCTTGTGGGAACAAATCGGAAAAGCCGCTTGGGAATGTGCGGATCCGGGAATCCAATATGACACCACCATCAATGAGTGGCATACCACTCCCGCCGGAATGGACGGAAAACTCGGGGCAAGGCACAACCGGATTAATGCTTCCAATCCTTGTTCCGAATACATGTTTTTGGATAATACCGCTTGTAACCTGGCTTCATTGAACCTGGTGAAATTTTTTGATGCCGAAACCGGCAAGTTCGATATTCCCGCTTTCCGTCATGCTTGCCGTTTGTGGACCATTGTTCTGGAAATCTCTGTGTTGATGGCACAATATCCGTCCAAAGAAATCGCCAAGCTTTCTTATTTGTATCGCACCTTGGGGCTTGGATATGCCAACATCGGAACGTTGCTGATGATTTCCGGCATTCCCTATGATTCCAAAGAAGCCTTGGCGATTACGGGAGCAATCACTGCCATCATGACCGGGGTGGCTTATTCCACATCGGCGGAAATGGCCAAAGAGTTGGGGACATTCAAAGCATTCCCGCAAAACCGGGAGCATATGCTCAGGGTGATTCGCAACCATCGCCGTGCGGCATACAATGCACCGGAAGAGGAATATGAAAACCTGGAAGTCAAGCCGATGGGCATTGATGAAAAAGTTTGCCCGGAATATCTGTTGAAAGCGGCCCGGGTTGCTTGGGACGAAGCCCTTGCCATGGGAGAAAAATACGGTTATCGCAATGCGCAAACAACCCTCTTGGCTCCGACCGGAACCATCGGTCTGTTGATGGATTGCGACACAACGGGAATTGAACCGGATTTTGCGTTGGTGAAATTTAAAAAGCTGGCCGGCGGCGGATACTTTAAAATTGCCAACCATTCCATCCGCCCGGCCTTGAAAAAGCTGGGTTACAGCAAAGAACAAATCGACGACATTCTCACTTATGTAACGGGCACGTTATCGCTTGACAATGCGCCTCACATCAACCGTGAAACTTTGAAACAAAAAGGGTTTACCGATGAAGATCTGAACCGGGTGGAAGAAATCCTGCCGACGGTGTTTGAGCTTTCATTTGCTTTCAACCGTTATACATTGACGGATGATTGCTTAAAACGTTTGGGCTTTTCACCCGAGCAGTATGAAAAACCGGATTTTGACGTTTTAAGGTCGTTGGGCTTCACCAAGAAACAGATCGATGAAGCCAATGATGTGATTTGCGGCATGATGACGATTGAAGGAGCGCCACATCTGCGTGAAGAGCATTACCCGGTTTTTGACACGGCCAACCCATGTGGAAAACATGGCACCCGCTTTATCCACTACATGGGACATCTGCGGATGATGGCCGCGGCACAGCCTTTCTTGAGCGGAGCCATTTCAAAAACCATTAACATGCCGAACAGTGCCACCGTTGAGGACATCCTCCATGCTTATGAAGAAGGATGGAAACTGGGCTTGAAGGCCGTGGCCTTGTACCGGGACGGATCCAAAAGCTCCCAGCCGCTCAATACCAAAGGGGACGATCAAAACGATGAGGAAGCCGCGGAAGAAGAGGCGCTGTCTGCCGGCCATGAGTCAAGACAAGCGGTTTCCCAAGGCCGTGTGTCCGGTGTCCGTCGCCAGTTGCCGCGGAAACGGGACGGATTTACTCAAGAGGCAAGAATCAACGGGCAGAAGATCTATGTGCGCACCGGGGAATATGAAGACGGCTCGCTGGGAGAAATCTTTATTGATATGCACAAAGCGGGAAGCACGATGCGGGGCATGCTGGATGCATTTGCCGTTGCCGTTTCTCTCGGCTTGCAATACGGGGTGCCGCTTGAAAAATATGTCAATTCGTTGACGTTTACCCGGTTTGAACCGGCCGGAATGGTGGACCATCCCAATATCAAAATGGCCACTTCGGTGATTGATTACGTCTTCCGTTTATTGGGCATGGAATATCTGGGAAAAACGGATTTTGTTCAAGTCCCGCCGAAGAAAGAAGAATTGCGCTGTTACCTGAACAAGGAGAAGAAAGAAACGGCCGCTGATGCAGCGGAAGCGGAAGCGAAGGCAGGTGAGGAACGGAAAGAATCATCCCAACTGTCGGCCGCGTCCGTGGAAAACAGCAATCTCGATGCCATCCGTGCCAGCAGTGGAGCCCCCTTGTGCATTGAATGTGGCGGAATGACCAAACGGAACGGATCCTGTTATGTTTGCCTGGATTGCGGTGCCACCACCGGTTGCTCCTGATCACCAAAAAAACACCTCCCGATGCGGGAGGTGTTTTTCTTCCGTTTGTTGTGAAAAATTGCTCAAGTGACCGGGTTTTTGTATTATACAATCATAACCGACAAACCGTTACAAGAAGAAAAAGGTGTGAAGATGATTGGCCATTTACGCATTAAGTGATTTGCATTTATCTTTTAACAGGGAAGTCAGTTTGTATGACATTGATCCGGAAAAAGACATCGATAAACCGATGGATGTGTTTGGATGGGATCGGCACTATCATCAAATTCGCGATCATTGGTTAAATACTGTCAATCCGGAAGATACCGTTTTGATTCCCGGGGATATCAGCTGGGCGATGAAACTGGAAGTGGCCCGTTACGATTTTGGCTGGATCCATCAGCTTCCCGGCAAAAAAGTGCTGTCGCCGGGAAATCATTGTTATTACGCCCAGAGCAAAAAGAAAGTCCGCCAGATGCTCCCGGAAGGCATGGAGTGGATTGATGCCGATTATACGCTGGTGGAAGGAAAAGTGGTTGCCGGCACGAGAGGCTGGACGCTGCCGGGAGATAAGTTTTACAACGAAGAAGAAGACCGGAAAATTTATGAGCGCCAAGTGGGAAGGCTGGAGATCGCTTTGGGCATGGCGGAGCGTGAACATCCGGATAAAGAAAAAATCGTGATGCTTCATTATCCTCCGGTCACGCCGATGGCCAGCGAATCGGGATTTATGGATCTCATGAAGAAATATGGCGTGAAACTGTGCGTTTATGGTCATTTGCACGGCAGGGCGCAAGAAGACGCGATGGAAGGAAATGTCGACGGAATCGAATTGCGCTTGGTTTCATGCGATGCCGTCGGGTTTTGCCCGGTGAAGATTTGGGATTGATGACGCAAAAGCAACGGAACAGGAAAGTCCGTTGCTTTTTTATTTGCAGGTCAAACTTCCAGCCTGATCCGGCTTTGGATCAAATCGGTCAGTTGTCCGCTTTGGATGAGGCGGTCGGCCCATTCAATTTCCCGGTAACCTTCCCGGTCTTTTTCCAAGGGAGGGATCGATTGGCGCAGCAGATCGTAAGCCAGCTGAGTGCTTCTGCCCGGTTTTTTCGACTGAAATTCCAAGGCTTGGGCGGCACACAGATATTCGATGGCCAGCACTTTGCGGGTGTTTTCGATCACATGCCGGCATTTTCGGGCACTGATCGATCCCATGCTGACGTGGTCCTCCTGATTGCCGGAGGAGGGGATGGAATCGACGGAGGCCGGATGCGCCAAGGTTTTGTTTTCCGAAACCAGGGAAGCGGCGACATATTGAAAAATCATGTAACCGGAGTTTAAGCCCCCGTTCGGGACCAAAAACGCAGGGAGACCGCTGAGTTGCGGATTGACGAGCCTTTCCGTGCGGCGTTCGGAGATGTTGGCGATCTCGGCCATCGCCATGGTTAAGAAATCCAAAGCCAAAGCAAGGGGCTGCCCGTGAAAATTCCCTCCGGAGACGACTTCTTCTTCATCAGCGAAAAGAAGCGGATTGTCGGTTGCGGCATTCATTTCCCGGAGCACAATCTTTTCGACATAATGGAAGGCGTCTTTGGAAGCGCCGTGCACTTGCGGGATGCAACGAAGACTGTAGGCATCCTGAACCCGTTTTTTCCCGGGCTTGCTGATGCATTCGCTGTCTTGAAGCAGTTTGCGCAAGTTATCCGCGGTGACCATTTGGCCGGATTGCCCGCGCACTTGTTGCAAGCGGGGATGAAAGGCATGCGGGATGCCTTCCAATGCTTCCAAAGTCATGCAAGAAATAATGTCTGCAGCCAGCAAAAGTTTTTTGGCTTCCATTACGGCCAAGGCTCCGAGGCTGCACATCATTTGCGTTCCATTGATGAAGGCCAGCCCCTCCTTGGCTTCCAGTTTGAGCGGCGACAGGCCGATTTCTTTCAATACATCCGACGCGGGCCTTCGTTTTCCCTGATACATGACTTCCCCCTTTCCCAAAAGCGGAAGGCACATGTGGGCGAGAGGGACCAGATCTCCGCTGGCACCGAGCGACCCTTGCGAAGAGATGACCGGATACACTTCCCGGTTCAACAACGTCACCAGAGCTTGCACCGTGGAAGGGCGGATTCCGGAATAACCTTTGGCCAAAGCGTTGATCCGAAGTAGCATCATTCCGCGAACCACCGGCTCCGAAAGCGGTTCACCCGTCCCGCAGGCATGGCTTTGGATTAAATGGTGTTGAAGCCGGGAAGCCTGGCCGGGATCGATGAAACGGCTGCATAACCGGCCAAATCCGGTGGTGATCCCGTAAACCGCTTCTCTTTTTTGAATCAACCGCTTGACAAAATCCAGGGAAGCTTGCATCCGTTTGATGGCTTCATTGTCCAATGTAACCGGGGTTTTTTTAAAAACAACAGCTGAAAATTGAGAAAAATTCAATCCATCCCCTTTAATTTTTACTGTTTGGCTCGCTGTCATTTTATCGCTTTCTCCTTTCATTGTATTATAGTGATCAAGAGAAAGGAGGGTTGGGGAGAATCCCAACCCTCCTTTCATTTGAAGTATTTTTATTATATTTCTATAAAGAAAAGAATGAGCCTGCACCATCTTGGAGAAAGGAGAATACAATGAATTGATCTGAAACAGAAAAGAGGCTGGCAAAGATGGCATGTTCCGGACGGAATATTTTAATCAACGGAGGCTTTC
Source organism: Thermoactinomyces sp. CICC 10735 (assembly GCF_016055175.1). Lineage (NCBI taxonomy): Bacteria > Bacillati > Bacillota > Bacilli > Caryophanales > Thermoactinomycetaceae > Thermoactinomyces > Thermoactinomyces sp. CICC 10735. The sequence continues at coordinate 144,079 of NZ_JAECVT010000001.1, forward strand.
AAAAAGGAAGTGCTCCATGGACGGGAAAACGGATACGCCGGATGAAAAACCCTCTTCGCGCCGGGGATTATTCCATGTGGATGGGGGCAACGAGGGCAGGGGGCGATTCCATCTTGAAACAGACCATTCGCGGTCCTTTCGAAAGAGGTTGTGCTTATTATCTGTACTTTCGCCTGCTGAACGTGACCCCTCCGCAAAGCAAAGCAGAGTTGTATGCCGCGGTTGCTTATTTAAACGAAAAGCGGCAGATGATCCGATCCACTCCGCTTCTCATTCGTCCTTCTTACTTGGGAAACAAATGGTATTCGTATTTTACCATTGTCCCGTCTCCTCCTTTAAACGCCCGGTATGTTTCGGTGGTGTTCTTGCTCAGAAAAGGCTTGTTGTTTGTGGATTATATCCGTTTGGCTTCGCATGACATTTGACGGAAAGGTTCCATGACAGGTATAATGTTTTCGCTTTTCAGAAAAAGCTACTCTTTAAGAGATAGCTTTTTGTTTTTGTAGAAAAGATCGGATGAATTAGGTATACTGAAACGTGCTAAAATGAAACAATACAGGTCTTTTTCAAGGGACATCAATGGCAAGAGGATACATAGAAATGACGGGGGTGCTGATATGGTGAAAATCTTGGCTGTTCCCGGCAGCTTGACGGAAGATTCGACCACCCACAAAGCAGTGGCGATTGTGGCTGAAGCTGCAAGGCAAACCGGAGCCGAAGTGGAAATCTTTGATTTGCGAAAGTATCCGCTTCCCATTTATGATGCCCGCTCCGATGAATCGACGTATCCGGAAAATGTTCACCGGTTTAAACAAAAGATGTTGGAAGCTGAAGGATATATCCTGGCTTCCCCTGAATATCACGGTTCGGTCTCGGGTGTGTTGAAAAATGCACTGGATTTTATCGGAGCGAGAGAATTGGAAGGAAAATTTGTTGCACTGTTGGGAACTTCGGGAGGAGCCTTGGGAGCCACCAATACCTTAAACACCTTAAACATTATCTGCCGGACATTGCATGCCTGGCCGTTGCCATCCATGCCGTCTGTTCCTCAGGCTTACCAGGCATTTCATCCGGATGGCTCGTTGAAAGACGAAAAGCTGGAAAGGCGTCTGAAGAGTTTGGGTGTTGAGCTGGTCAAAACGATCGAGCGGCATTGTGCGTGTATGAATAAGGATAGATAGGGGGCCTCTTCATGCCTACACCAAGCATGGAAGATTATTTGGAAAACATTTATAAGTTGATTGAACAAAAAGGTTATGCACGGGTTTCGGATATCGCCGAGGCTTTAGAGGTTCACCCTTCTTCTGTAACTAAGATGGTGCAAAAACTGGACCAAAATAAATATTTGGTTTATGAGAAATATCGTGGTTTGATTCTCACGCCGAAAGGGAAAAAGATTGGAAAGCGCTTAATGGACCGGCATGATCTCTTGGAACAATTCTTGCGATTGATCGGAGTCAGTGAAGATAAAATTTATCAGGATGTCGAGGGCATTGAACATCACTTGAGCTGGGACTCGATCACATGCATCGAAAATCTTGTGGAGTACCTGGAAAAGAATCCGGAATTGGTCAAGTTTCTCCATTCGTTGAAAAAAGAAGAGCAAGTGGATTCAAAACCCTAAAAACCTTGGACATGTTTCCAGGGTTTTTTCTACTGAGAGACATATTTATGGGAAAAGGAGAATTTTTTCAGGAGGGATCGTATGTGGGCTGATGCTGTGTTTGAAGGCGGCGGTGTCAAAGGAATCGGGCTGGTGGGGGCTTTGTCTGTCGCTGAAAGCAACGGTTATCGCTGGAAAAAAGTTGCCGGTTCTTCGGCTGGTTCGATCATCGCCACGTTGATTGCTTCCGGCTACACCGCCCAAGAAATGGCTGAAATCATGATGGAAAAAGATTTCAGTGATTTTTTGACCCCGAAATGGCCGGAATATTTGCCGTATGTGGGATCCGCCATCCGGTTGTGGTTTAAAAAAGGATTGTTTTCCGGGAATGAATTAGAGAAATGGATTGCCCGGCTCCTCGAGCAAAAAGGGGTATATACGTTTAAAGACTTATCCCGGGAAACGGAGCTTCACATCATTGCTTCAGACATCACGCGGGGACAACTGTTGGTCTTGCCACGGGATTTGGAGGATTATGGCTATCAGGCGGAATATTTTTCGGTGGCCAGAGTGGTTCGCATGAGTTGCAGCATTCCGTTCTTTTTTGATCCGGTGAAATTAACGTACAAACCGACAGGGGAGACTTGCTACATCGTCGACGGAGGCGTGTTGAGCAACTTTCCGGTCTGGCTGTTTGACAAGGAGAATCCCCGTTGGCCCACTTTCGGTTTCCGGTTGTTTTCGGAAAAAGATCATGAGTTTAACAAGATTTCCGGTCCGTTTTCCATGTTGCTTTCCCTGTTTTTTACCATGTTGGAGGCCCATGACAACCGTTATATTGAGGAATTGGAGCAAGTGCGTTCAATCCAGGTTCCTTCCTTGGATGTCAAATTGACTGATTTTTCATTATCGAAAGAAAAAAAGAGGGAATTGTTCTTGTCTGGGGTCAAAGCGGCCGAACTCTTTTTCAACCATTGGACATTCGACGAATATTTGAAAGCAAGGGGCAAGCGAAACAGTCTCCGGAAAAAACGCACGGATCAAGCGGGAAGCTGACAAAAACAAGTCTGAATATTTTAAAATCCACCCCGGAGTCAAGGCCCCCGGCGGATGAGGGCCTGACTTATTTTTTATTTCCGTTGATGACTTGAAACCGGTGTTTTTTACGCTTTTTTTTCGGCGGCTTTTTAGAGGCGCGGGGGCGGGAAGGGCTGACGAGGCGGATGAACCAGCGGGGAGGCGCCTTGTAAAAATACCAGACCAACCCGATGACAAGCACCGGGATGATAAAAGATGTGGGAGAATGGACAAGTCTAGAGATCAAACCGATGGCGGCAAGCCCCAAAATCAGATAATACCATGGAAATTGCGTTCGCCTTGGCACTTTGTAGCCTCCTTTTAATGTATTGGAGAGTTCACCGGGGGTTTCAACGGGGAAGCGGGTGTTTTCTGTTTTTCCAAAAGCGCATCCATTTCCCGCATGCGTTCAAAGGCTTTGATGGCCACTTCCACCTGATCATCGGTCGGTTCTTTGGTCGTCAGTTTTTGCAGCCATAGTCCCGGATAGCCCAAATATTTGAGAACCGGCAAATGGCGCAGAGAATTGGTGAATCTTAACCATTCATAAGATAATCCGATCACCACCGGAATCAAAAGAATCCGGATTCCGATTCTTTCCCATACATTGTCATAACTGAAAAATGAATAGACAATGACTCCGATGATAATGGTGAAAACCAAAAAGCTGCTTCCGCACCGGTAATGAAGCGTGGAATATTTTTGCACGTTTTCCACGGTTAAATTCTCTCCGTGTTCAAAGGCGCTGATCACTTTGTGTTCCGCCCCGTGATATTGAAAAACGCGTTTGACAAGCGGAGTTTGGGAAACGGCCCAGAGATAGCCCAACAGCAAAAAGGTTTTGATGGCACCTTCGATCAAGTTTTGCACGATGAGATTTTGGGTGAAACGGTCAAACAGGATGCTTGCCAGATAAGCGGGCAAAGCGGTGAAGATGACCTTCCCGATCAGAAAAGACAAAATCCCGATGAGGGTGATGCTCACGATCATTTCCCATTTGGATCCGGATTTCGGCTCTTCTTCTGTTTCTTCCAGTTCTTCGGGATCCAGATGATCCAGATCATACTTTTCGGAGGCATATTGCATATGTTTGGCCCCCAGTGCGCTGGATTCAATCAGCGAAACCAGCCCGCGGATGAATGGAAGATGTTTCAGCGGCTTCAGCCAAGCGATTTCATTTTTTTCTATTTCAAAGCACTCAATTTCTCCGTTTTTCCGCCGGATTGCCGTGACTTGTGCATAACGGCCGCCGAACATGACGCCTTCGATGACGGCTTGTCCGCCATAAGCGATTTTGTTTTCGGACACGAAAGGTTGCACCACCTTGTTTTTATGGAATGTTCACAGAAACAGAACGAATGCCGGACGAAGAGGCGGACACGCCACCGGACGGTCCGCTTCTTGCCGTTTGGAGTCCATTCTAACTTGAATTGGGCAAATGAGTAAATAGACAGAGAATGAATCTTACCAACGGTCCCCCTGCGGAATGTCCCAACCTTTGGGGTAAATGAGGTAGACGGTGCCGTTGGAGTGGTTGAGAAAAGCTTTTTCAAATGCTTCGCGCGGATAGGTGATGCGGACTTCCCCGTCGCTGGGGCCGGCCGGGTCATTGGTCAGGACATCCCCTTTTTCGTCAAAACCTCGAATCACCAGCAGATGCCCGTTGGAAGAGGGGATCGGGCTCCCGGGCAGTTCCCCTTTGCCATAAGCAATGCTGGCGATGACGGGGACACGGTGTGCGATCCATTGTTCCGCATCCGCCAGGCTTTTCAGCCGCACCACTTTGGCTTCCAGCCCTGCAGAAGCGGCATAGGCCGTGTTAAAAGCCCAGTTTCCCCCTCCGTCATAAACATAATCCCACACTTTTGTGACAACCTGTGGTACGGGTTGATCCCAACCGGGTTGATTCATCACTTTTGCCCAATAAGCCATCACCATGGAAACAGAGGTGGGGGAACACCAGACTTCTCCGCCGTCCGGATAAACCATTTGGGAACGCATGGGAACATCCAATGAGCTGGTCAAGCCGGTTCCGGGCACTTGGCCGGGCTCATCTTTGCCGGAGGCAACCGAGAGGCCCAAGGAAGTCAGGACGGGGCTTCGGCCGGGCTCGGTCGTAAAGAGGGTGACCCGGGCTTGAACGGCTGAAGCCGTCTGATTTAAAACCAGCGTGTCAACAGAAACCCGTCCGAATTCATCTGATTGGCCGCTGACCGAATGGCGCCGGAAAGGAAGGTCGTTTTCATGCCAAACCCCCATGCTGTACCACGAACTCCAGCGGTTTCCGCTTTGGACGCGAAGCTCCACTTCGATCCAAGTGTTTAAAGGGGTGTTGGCTTCCCATGAGGCGATCGATTCAAGAAAATTCTCATTAATCACAGGAGAAGTCCATGTACCGTAATAGTAAGTGCCGGAATGGTATTTTCCGGATGTGTCCGTTCCTTGTTTGAGATGAGCGGGATGTAAACGAAGCGCAACACCGTCGTAAAAAGTGCCGTCAAAGTTTCCATGGTGAAGTCCGGATGCAAGAGAAATGAACCGTTTGTGGCTGACGGAGGCGCTTGCGGCAAAGACAGCGGAAGGTATAAAGGACAAGACAAGTAAAACAATAAAAAGGGTGGAAAAAAAACGGAGCAAAATGAGGATCCCTCCCAGAATTTTTTGATTAAACAATTCGATTTTTAAAGGGGTTTTCCTCTTCTCCGGGAAGAAACGTAGACAAAAAAACGGGATCATGGGAAAATATAATATTGCGAAGAAATGACTTCTCCTCTGTGGTACAATACGAATATCTACATAACACCAATTGCGGGGCGTTTATCCGTTAAAAAGGGGGAACAGGATGATACGGCGAATTCAACGTTTGCGCGAAGAGATGGCGGCAAAAGGCCTGGAAGCCATTCTGATCAGCCATCCAATCAACCGGCGCTATATGACAGGTTTCACGGGAACGGCGGGAGTTGCTTTGCTGACGGAGAAAGAAGCTATGTTCATTACCGACTTCCGGTATGTGGCCCAAGTCAAAGAACAATGTCCGGATTATACATTGGTCCGGCACGAAGGAAACATTTTCGATGAGGTGGCGGCTTGCTGCAAAAAACTGGGGATTCAACAGCTGGCTTTTGAACAGGATCATTTGACCTATGCCCAAGTGTCCAAGCTGAAGGCACGGTTGAATTCCATCCGCCTGGAGCCGGTCAGCGGACTGATCGAAAAGCTTCGTCTGGTCAAAGAACCCGAGGAGCTTTTGCTGATCAAAGAAGCGGCCAAAATTGCGGATCGTGCTTTTGAACAGATCTTGCAACAGATCCGCCCCGGTATGACGGAAAAGGAAGTGGCTCTGCGTTTGGAAGTGATCATGAGGGAACACGGGGCAACTTCTTCCTCCTTTGACACCATTGTCGCATCCGGTTGGCGCTCGGCTCTCCCCCACGGGGTTGCCAGTGACAAAGTGATTGAAAAAGGGGATCTTGTCACATTGGATTTCGGAGCTTATTATCAAGGATATGCGTCCGATATCACCCGCACCGTCATGATGGGCAAACCCACCGAGAAACAAAAAGAAATTTATCAAATTGTCCTGGAAGCGAACAAAAAGGCGATTGCCGGGGTTCAACCCGGCAAAACCGGGAAAGAAGTGGATGCCATCGCCCGCAATTACATTAATGAGCATGGTTATGGAGATTATTTCGGACACAGCACCGGCCATGGCTTGGGAATGGAAGTCCATGAGGAGCCGCTCGTTTCCACGAGGGGAGAAGAAGCACTGGTTCCGGGAATGGTGATCACCATTGAACCGGGTATTTACATTCCTGATTTGGGTGGCGTTCGGATTGAAGACGATCTGATTGTTACCGAATCCGGATATGAAAACATCACAAACGTTTCCAAAGAAATCATCATGATTCATTAAAGTTTGGGAGGAAAAGAAGGATGATCAGTGTCAACGATTTTCGTACAGGATTAACCATTGAACTGGACAACGATGTTTGGCAAGTGATGGAATTTCAACATGTGAAGCCGGGTAAAGGCGCGGCGTTTGTCCGTTCCAAATTGCGCAATTTGCGAAATGGAAACATCCAGGAACGCACCTTCCGGGCTGGTGAGAAAGTTCCCCGCGCGATGGTGGAAACACGTGAAATGCAGTACTTGTATGAAAGCGGCGGCGAATATACCTTTATGGATAACGAAACCTATGAGCAAATCACCTTGCCGAAGGAACGGCTGGAGTATGAACTCAACTTTTTGCAAGAAAACATGAACATCCAAATCATGGTTTACAAAGGGGAAACCATCGGAATCCAATTGCCCAACACCGTGGAGTTGGAAGTGGTGGAAACCGAACCAGGAATCAAGGGAGACACGGCCACCGGCGGAAGCAAACCGGCAAAATTGTCCACCGGGTTTACCGTGCAGGTTCCCTTGTTCATCAATGAGGGAGACCGTCTCATCATTGATACGCGCAGTGGTGAGTATGTATCCCGTGCCTGAGGGGAAGATGAGACCTCTGTAGCTTTGCTATGGGGGTTTTATCCGTTTTTTAAAGGATTATTTGAAGCAAAGGATGGGATAACATGAGGATCGTATCCATTGAACCGACCCCCAGTCCCAACGTGATGAAGTTAAATATGGATGAGGCGCTTCCGGACGGAGTCAGTTACAATTTTTCCAAGAAGAAAGCGGATGAAGCGCCGGACCACATCCGGGAGCTGCTGGCGATTGACGGAGTGACAAGCGTTTTTCAGGTATCGGACTTTTTGTCTTTGGAACGGCATCCCAAAGCGGATTGGCCGGCGGTTTTGGCCGAAGCGCGCAAAATCCTCGGGGAGGCCGAAGGCAAAAGTGAAGGACAGAGTGAACAAACGGTGGAGGAAGAATCGTCTTCTTTCGGGGAAATCACGGTTTTAATTCAAAAGTTGAAAGAGATCCCCATGCAAGTGAAACTGTTGAAAGACGGGGAAGAGTATCGTTTTGGATTGCCGGATCGCTTTAAAGAAGCAGTGATGAAAGTCCAGGGAACGACCTCCAATTTGATTTTTGAACGGCAATGGGTTGAACAAAAGCCGCGATACGGGGAGATTGAAGAAGTCGGAAACCAAATCGTGGAAGAAATTTCTGCCGCCTATGACAAAGAGCGGCTGGAAAATCTGGTGAAACGGGCGTTTTCCGGGGAGACGGAGACAAAAGATAAAGGAATCAGCCGGGAAGAAGTGGAAAAAGCATTCACTTCTCCAAAGTGGGAAAAACGGTATGCCGCTTTGGAACAATTTGAACCGGAACTCGGGGATCTTGATTTGCTGGAAAAAGCGCTGAAAGACGAAAAGCCGGCAATTCGCCGCCTGGCCGTGGTGTATCTCGGGTTTTTGGAAGATGAGCGGGTGCTTCCGTATCTGGAAGAAGCCCTGAAGGACCGATCGGCCATTGTCCGCCGCACAGCCGGCGATACGATGTCGGATCTGGGGAATCCCAAAGCCATTCCGGCGATGTGTGAAGCGTTGAAAGATCCGAACAAACTGGTGCGCTGGCGTGCCGCCCGGTTTTTGTTTGAGGTCGGCGATGAAAGCGCGATTCCTGCTTTGGAAGAAGCTGTGAATGACGCCGAATTCGAAGTGCGGTTACAAGCCCAAATGGCTTTGGAACGCATTAAGCGGGGAGAAGAAGCCAGCGGAACGGTTTGGCAGCAAATGATGAAGCGGATGGAAGAAGAAAAAAAATAAAACACGGCGCGGATTTTTTTCCTGAAGAAGGCAGAAAGCGGATGGATGCTCAGAGTATGAACATCTCATCCGCTTTTTTTATCTTCATGGCGTTTCTAATCTCCGCCCGGACACCGGTTCTTTCCGGACTACACCGCTTTTTGGGATCCCCGTTTTTTTAGATGGCCGGACGGAAGCGGACGATGCCGTAAGTTCCGGAACATAAGATGATACATAAATGCCCCGGTAAAAGCAATCAAACCCAAAATGGCAAAGGTCCACGGATATCCCACCCATGCCGACAGGGGAATGGCGGCGGGAGCAATGGTTTTTCCGATGGAAAACCGGAGACTGGCCGCGGCAAAATATTGTCCGCGCATGGACTCCGGAGCCAGTTTCGAAATAAAGCTGTCCTGCAATCCGACCACCAGGATTTCAGCGATGGTGAAAATAAAAATGGCCAAAAAGGCGAGCCACCACAGATGTGTCATGCCAAGTAAAATCATGGAAAGGCCGTACAGCAGAGACGAGGTGACAAAAACGTTCTTTTCGTGAAAAGAGCGGATCATTTTGGTGATCCAAACCGTAAAAAGAACCACCATCAAACCGTTTTCCGTAATCAGCCAACTGAAAAATCCAGCGCCTCCCGTTTCGACTTTGAAAGAACCCCATTGAAGCAGGGTTTGAACCGGAATGGATTCTGTGACATAAACGGCAATGATCAAATCCAGTTGCATGAAGGTTTGGGAAACCAGGATGCCTGCCAGGATAAAAAGCATGAAGTTAAAGTCGGAAAAAATAATCCGGTAGTCCCGCAAATTTTGTTTGGCAAATGCAATCCATCTCCCGTTTCCGGACGCAGGGGCGTTTCCTTCCCGGAGCCGGGCCGTTTCCCGGACATATTTTTGGATCAAAACAGATAAAAACAGAGTGGCCAGGCCCGATGCCAGCAACAATTCAAACCGGTGTTGAAAAAAGAAAAATCCGCCCAAGACCGGTCCGACGACCACGGCCAGATTGGACGCGGTGTAAAAGGTGGCAAAAACTTGGTTCCGGTCCTCTTCGGCCACCACATCCGCAATCATGGCGTGACTTGCCGGCCAATAAATGGATTGAAACGCCCCTAAAACGGTAAAGCAGACAAATGACCAACCCGGTGAGGAAAACCAGGGCGAATTGGCCAGTGCAAAGGAGAAAAAGGTGACGGCTTCCCCGACGGAGGCGATAACCATCATTTTTTTCCGTCCGTAGCGATCGGCACAATAACCTCCGGCCAGATTGGCCAGGACACTGACCAATTGCGACAGAATCAACGAGATCCCGGCGGTTTTTTTCCCGTAAGCGTCGGCGAAGAATATGGACATAAACGGGATATACATCCAAAAAAGGATGTGAATCAGCCCTTCTCCGAAGAGCCGGACTTTTAAATTTTGGTCCCAATCTCGAATTCGCACAGCACTCCCCCTTATAAAAAGAAAAAGAAGCCACAGGCAAGAAAATCCTTACCCATGGCTTCTTTTGGAGATAAAAGTCCCAGCAAAAGAAGAATTTATCCGTCATCGGGGCGGAAAGGATTTAATTTGCCTACAGGGGCCTTGCCTTGATGGATCTGTTTGATCACCGGTTTTTTCAGGGGAAACACGTCCGCAATTTGCAGATTTTTCATAATCCTTTCCGCCTCCTTGATTTTTTTGAAAATGATGTACTTTTATTTTAGTGAAAGATCAAACCGGTTGCAATCTTTTTTTACCGGATTCAAAAAAGCCATTTCAAAAGCCGGAGCAAAAAAGCCGTGATTCCTGCGGCCATCAAAGGGCCGACCGGAATGCCGCGCATAAACAAAATGCCGAAGATGGAGCCGATCACAAGCCCCACGATGAGTTGCGGATCCACTTTTAAAAGGTCCAATCCTTTTCCGTTCATATATGTAGCCAAGGCCCCGCCAATGAGTGCCAAAATCCCGGGAAGCGTGATAAAAACGGATAGAACATCTTTGCTTTGGATTCGTCCGGAAGCAAAAGGGACCAAAACGGAAATGGTTAAAAATAACAATCCGAATTCCAGCCCTCTTCGTTCCAAAGCAGGGAAGTACCGCTCCAAATGAATCAATTTAAGAATGAGCAACAAACTGGATGCCGTTGCGATCAACGGCGATCGTCCGATGACGCCAATGATGATAAGGGTCACTAAAAGAAGATCGGGATTCATTCGGTTAACCCCTGTCCTGTCAAGTTTGTACTAAAAATATGTGGGACAGGGTTGATTTATGAATGTTTAAGTGCGGGGGTCGCCCGGCCGGAAGGTATCGGCCCGAAGGCCTCTGCGCAAGCATTCCAGTGACAGGATGTCATGGGGTGAAATGTTTCCCAGATTGGCATTCGGGCCGAGGAGATGAAGAAGTTGGATTTGCTGATGGGTTTGGGGAGCTTCCCATAAAATGGTGTCGGGATCGGTTTGGTTCCGGATGTATTCCAGAATGGACCGCCGGATTTGCCCGTTTTCATCATAGATCCCGACATTTTTTCCTGATTCTCTTCCTTCCACGATCACAAAGGCGGCTCCCGCCTCCCGGTCCCGTTCATAGATGTTTGAAAACGCTTTCAAATCAAGGGGGACGCCTGATGCTTTTTTTCCGATTTCAGTGATGACGCGAAAACCCATTTCTTGCCCCAGTTGGATCAGGCGCGAGCGCTCGGCCGGGGAAAATTCCATCAATCCGTCGGAAACTTCAATCCATTCAAACCCTAATCCGGCGAGGGTCTCCAAGTACGGTTGGAGCTTATTTTGGGCATGGGCAATTTCCAAAAATGTGCCGCCCGGGTAAATGGATACATTGGATTGCCGGGCGAGTTCTATTTTTTTGCGTAAGATACCGGGCGGAGTGATTCCGGCGGTGCCAAAGCCCAACTTGAGAAAATCAATATATTCGCCGGCGAGCTGGAGCAAATCGCAAAAAGCGCTCAACCCCAACCCCTTGTCAATCACCATGGTCAAACCGTTCTGACGGGGTTTTGGCGGGCGCTTTCGGGATGAAACGAGTGCATCCGGCCATAATGACTGATTCATGGATTTCGCCTCCTGAAATGAATTACATCTTATTTTTATGCGCGGCGAATCCGCATGTAACACTTCAGACAGGCGAAAGCTTCTTTTTCCGCAGCAACAACCGGGTTCTTCCGTCTTTTCCCCGCAACCGCTGAGGACGGTCGATAAATTTCCGGGTCAGGAAAATCATGACAAACAATATGGCTGCCAGCCCGAGAAACAAAAGATACGGATGGGATGACAAAGCGCCGAAAACCGGCGGGCCGAGGGCCACTCCGAAAAAGCGGACGCTGTTGTATAACGAAGTGATGATACCGCGCTCCTGCATGCCGACGGCGGAGGTGATCAACGTATTTAAACAGGGGAGGATCAATCCGCTTCCGATGCCGATGGCAAAAGAGCAGAGGATCAGCCAATAGACATTGGGCCACCAGGGAATGGCCGCAGTGGCGATGGTGGTGATGATCAAACCGATCACAATCAAATGATTCATCTGGTGCGTTTTTTCTTTGACATGAGTTCCCGTGAAGTATGCGGTTAAACACAAGGCGAGCAACGGGATGGCCAAAATAAACCCTTTGACCACGCCACCGATGCGGAAGGATTCCTCAAGGAAATCAGAGAGGTAAAACAAAACCCCGAACATGGTGAACATGATCAAAGACCCGGACAAAAAGGTAATGACAAGCCAGGAACCCCTGCGTTGAAAGACTTGGCGGATATGTTGTTTGTATTCCCGCAAAGGTTGGGGCTTTTCTTTTTTGGACGGTTCTTCGATCACTTTCCACAAGGCGATGGCCACCGGCACACACAAGAGAGGAAAAATAAAAAACATGGCATACCAGGTAATCAGTGCAATGAGTGAACCGAGAATGGGACTGATCACTTTCCCGAATGCGTTGGAGGCTTCCAAAATGCCAAGCGATTTACTCCGGGCTTGCCCTTGGTACAAATCCCCCAACAAGACCATGGCAATCGGAGCGGTTCCGGCGGCACCAATTCCCTGGATGATCCTTGAAATCAAAACCATGGTGTAAGATCCGCCTTGAACGATGGACGAAAAGCCGGCCAACAACCCCCCAAAGCCATATAAAAGCAAACTGTAAAAAACAATTTGTTTGCGGCCGATCCGGTCCGCCAGAATCCCGGCAACGGGAATGACGATGGCTGCAGGGATGGAAAACAAAGTAATGAGCAGGCTGACTTGGAATGAATTTACATTCAGTGCTTTTTCGGCTGTCGGCAATACCGGAATCAGCATCGAGTTTCCGATCACCATAATAAACGGAATGGTGCTTAATGTGAGTAAAACCGCAGAATCAGCCGCGGCATTTTTTTCTTTTGACGCCATTTGATGATGAGGCATTCGGTTCACCTCTTTTGTTTTTTATTGGTTTAGAATGTCCCGTTTTCCGAAAAAACTTGTTTCCATTTATTGATTTGTTTGTGTCTCCGGTGAAAAAGACACACTAAGGAAAAATCATCAGGGACGATGAGGTGATTGTATGTATGTCAACTTAAAACGGGATTTGTCTTATATTGAGGGACTTTTGGAAGGTGATGAAAATCACCGGGATCACGTGGAATCCAAAGCGTTGCACCGTCTGTTGGACATTGTGGATCAGTTGGTCGAGTCCGTTGAGCAATTGGACCGGCGACAGTCGGAATTGGAAGAATATGTGGAAGCCGTGGATGAAGATTTGAATGATCTGGAATTATTGGTTTATGACGATGAAGATGACGAAGAGTTTGATGAACCGGTGTATGTGGTTTGCCCCGAATGCGGGGAAGAAGTCGTGGTGGAAGCGGAAGATTTGGAAGACGACTCCATTGAACTTCTTTGTCCCAAGTGTAATACGGTGCTGGAATTACAAGACATACACGATGAAGAAGCCAAAGAAATCATGGATGGCGGGACGGACTGAAAAAGGGCGCCCCGCTCTTTTTTTGCTTTTACGGTCGCGGTGATTTTGTCCGCATTGCTTGTCATATTCAAAACAAGTCCACATATGAATGGGAATAAGAAAAAAGGTTTGGGACAGGAGGTGCTCCATGTCTTTTCAGCCGGTTCTTCAAGTTCTTCCGCTTTCCCTCCGTGAGGTGATCCGGGCGCTTCCTTCTCCGGTATTGGAGTGTTTGGAAGAAGTCAGAGTCCGCCAGGAGAGGCCGCTGGAAATCGTCACCAATGAAGAGTCGTGGTTTGTCAGCAGGTCTTCGCGCCTTTCCAAACAGCCGCACGATGCCATGATTCCGAACAAGGAAGATTGTCTGAATCTCTTAAATCTGATCAGCAACCATTCTTTGTACACCATGGATGAAGAGTTAAGGCAGGGATATGTGACAGTGAAAGGCGGGCATCGGATCGGACTGGTCGGAAAGGTGATTGTGGAGGGAGGGAAAGTCAAATATCTCCGCGACATCACCGGTTTTAATGTCCGGATCGCCCGGCAGGTTCCCGGCGTGGCAGATCCGTTGCTCCCTTATATGTTTCATCACAAAAAAGCGGAAAACGTTTTGATTGTGTCTCCTCCCCAATGCGGGAAGACCACACTGATCCGTGACCTTGCCCGCCGGGCCAGTGAAGGGAGCACGTTGTTTCCGGCATTCAAAGTCGGCATTGTGGATGAACGGTCGGAAATAGCCGGTTGTGTGGCAGGGATCCCCCAGCATGATGTCGGTCCCCGGACGGATGTGTTGGACGGGTGCCCGAAAGCGGAAGGAATGATGATGATGATCCGCTCGATGTCACCGGATATCCTGGTGGTGGATGAGATCGGGCGAAAGGCGGACAGCGATGCCATCCATGAAGCGATTTATGCGGGGGTTCACATCTTTGCCACGGTTCACGGGCAATCCATCAAGGAGATCGCCGCGCGTCCGGTGTTGAAGGAACTTTTGCAGGAAAAGGTTTTCACCCGGATTGTCTTGTTAAGCAGGAGAAAAGGCCCCGGAACGGTGGAAGGCGTTTTTAATCAATTTTTTGAGCGGCTGGATACAAGGCAAAGGGCAGGAAGGCCGGGAACGTTATGTTGAAAGTTTTGGGAGCGGTTTTGATCCTCATGGCGACGTCAAAGCTTGGGTTTGACTCGGCCCGGCAACTCCGGAAGCGTCCGCGGCAAATACAAGAACTCCGTTCCGGTTTGGCAATTTTAAAAACCGAGATCAATTATGGGACAAGGCCGCTCGCCGAGGCATTCGAACGCATTGCCGAAGCGGCAAGCGGCGAATTAAAGCCGGTCTTCCTTGAAGCGGGCCGGAATTTAAAATCTTCGGATGGCAAATCCACCTATGAATGCTTGAAAAAGGCCATTGAGGATAAGTGGAAAAAAACCGTGATGGGGGAAGAGGAGAAAGGCATCGTCCTTAAACTGTGTCAAGTGTTGGGCAGTTCCAACCGGTCGGATCAATTGCATCACTTGGATTTGGCGCAAGAAAACTTGCAAATGGAAGAAAACAAAGCCCGGGAAGAACAAGAAACCTATGAAAAAATGGTGAAAACACTCGGAGTATTGTCCGGAGCCCTTCTGGTGATTTTGATGTTTTAAACTTGGATGAAGGGGTGGTGCTGGCTTTATGCCTTACCATTTGGATTCGGTATTCCAGATTGCGGGGATCGGAATCATCGTGGCCATGATTCACACGGTGTTAAAACAAATGGGCAAGGAAGATTTCGCTCATTGGGTGACCTTGTTTGGTTTTGTCGTCGTTTTGTTTATGGTTGCAATGTTGCTTCAGGATTTGTTTCAAACCATTAAAAATGTCTTTTTGTTTCGTACTTGATGGGAGGCGATCCGCTTGGAAATCATCCAGGTGGCGGGCCTTGGCCTCATCACCACATTCCTTGTCCTGGCCGTAAAAGAACAAAGCCCCGTTTTTGCATTCTCATTGGCGCTGTTTGTCGGCGTGGTTATTTTTATCTTCCTGGCAACCAAAATCGGGGAAGTGATCGGCATCTTGAAGGATCTGGCGCATCTGGCCAAGGTGAATGACCTGTTTTTGGAAACCATCTTGAAAATCATCGGAATTGCTTACATTGCCGAGTTTGGGGCGCAAGTGACAAGGGATGCCGGACAAGATTCCATTGCTTCCAAGATTGAACTGGCAGGAAAAGTTTTGATCATGGTCATGGCCATCCCGATCATTACCGTGATGATTGAGACCATTATCCAAATTCTGCCCGCGTAAGGATGAAGGGGAATGAAGAAAAAGATTTTGCTTGGATGGATTTTGATTTTGATCACAGGCTTTCCTCTCTTGGCTGCGGCTGAAAGCGAGGGGGATTCCCGGATGGTCCATGAGATGATCCGTTCCCGCCTCGATCAGTTGCAAACCGAACAAGTCGAGGATTTTTGGAAACAAATTGCGCAAGATTATGAAAAATATTTGGACGGGCAGAGTTCAAAGGATATTTTTGATTTGATTCTCTCGGGGGAAAACGGTCTCAGCCTCAAGAACGTTTTAAGCGGTTTGATCCGGTATTTTTTCGATGAAGTCCTGTACAACGGGAAATTGTTGGGCAGCATCATCATCCTTACGGTTTTCAGCATGATTTTGCAAACGCTCCAGACGGCGTTTGAACAAAATCAGGTCAGTAAAGTGGCCTATGCCATCGTGTTTATGGTGGTGATCATTTTGGCGGTGAACAGTTTTTATGTCGCCGTCGATTCGGCCAAGCTGGCGATCGGGCGAATGACCGATTTCATGCTGTCGCTGGTTCCGTTGATGATGACGCTGATGGTGACGATGGGCAACGTGGTGTCCGTATCCCTTTTTCATCCCTTGATTGTTTTTATGATCCACATCATCGGAACGTTGATCTATACCGTGGTTTTTCCGCTGTTGTTTTTTTCGGCGGTGCTCAGCATCGTCAGCAGCATCACGGAGAAGTACAAAGTCAATCACTTGGCGGGATTGTTGCGCAAAACCGGTATCACTTTATTGGGAGGGCTGTTGGCCGTCTTTTTGGGGGTGATTTCCATTCAGGGAGCCACCAGTGCGGTGACCGACGGGATTACGCTTCGAACCGCCAAATACATCACGGGGAATTTTGTGCCGGTGGTGGGAAGAACCATTTCCGAAGCGGCAGACACCGTCATGAGTGCTTCTTTGCTGGTGAAAAACACCGTGGGGCTTTCCGGAGTGCTGATCCTCCTGTTTATTTGCGCTTTCCCGGCGTTGAAGATACTATCGCTTGCTTTTATCTATAATTTTTCGGCTGCCGTCATGCAACCTTTGGGAAGCAGTCCCATCATCGAAAGTTTAAACACGATCGGCAAAACACTGATCTATATCTTTGCGTCTTTGGCAACCGTCGGGCTCATGTTTTTTCTCTCCGTAACCATATTGGTAGCGGCCGGTAACATCTCCGCCATGATCAGGTAGGTGAAACAGATGGTCTCCTGGATGAGTGATTGGTTGAAGCAAATTGTCCTCTTGGTTTTGATCGCCACCTTTATTGATTTATTATTGCCGAATAATCGTCTGGACAGATATGTGAAATTGGTGATGGGGCTGCTCATCATTTTGGCGATGTTGTCACCCGTTTTCCAATTGCTCTCGGAAGACCATGATTTAAGATCCTTTGCCTTTCTCAGTTCAAGCCCGGCACTGTCCAAGGAAGTTTCGATGGAAGAAATAAAAAAACAAGGGGAGGCCCTCAAGCAGGAACAACAACAATGGATCCGGCAAGAAGCCGAATCAAGGGCCGGGGAACAGCTGAAAGACGAATTGCAACAGCGCTTCCAAGCCAAAGTGGAAAAAGCGGAAGTGAAATTAAAAATGGACGGAAACGAGCAGGCGATTGAAGGCATCGTGGTGGTCATGCGGCCCCTGGCTTCCCCGGCGACGCAATCGGACCGGTCCGTTGAACCCGTTGAAATCAATGTGGGAAAATCCGGCGATGGTACGCAAGAGAAAGATCAGGAAGCAAACCGGAAAAAACTGCAATGGGATGTGATACATTACCTTGAAAACCATTGGAATGTACCCAGGGAAAACATTCATGTGGAAGTGCAGGGGGAGTAGATGTTTGCCTGTTACGGTCATGGCCACCGGCTTTACATAACCATCAAAGACGGAGGTGAAAAGCAAACATGTTCAAAAAGCTTTTCCAAAACACGGCAGGGGACGGGGAGAAGTCGAAGCGCTTGGGATGGATTTTGATTTTGGGGGCTTCGGGGGTGGCGATCATGATTCTTTCATCCTTCATCCAAGTGAGAGAAGCTTCGTTGCCGCCGGATAAAAAGGATTCTCCCCAAGCGGAAGCCGATGCCAAACCGGCGGCCGTGACCTCTTCCTCAGATGATGCCCTCAGCATGATGGAATACGAGCAGAGGTACGAAAAAGAACTGGAGGAAGTGTTGAGCAAAATCGTGGGGGTGGAAGATGTTTCCGTCATCGTCAACTTGAATTCGACGGTGGAAGAGGTTTTGCAAGTGGATAAAAGGGAATCGCGCCAAGTGACGACGGAAACGGATAAAAACGGCGGGAAACGTTCCGTCACCCAAGACACCGAAGATCAAAAAACCGCTTACTACCGCGGTGAAAACGGGGAGAAGCCCGTGGTCATCAAGAAGTTAAAACCGCAAGTGCGGGGGGTGTTGGTCGTTGCGCGCGGAGTGGAAAACCTGAAGGTGAAAGCGATTGTGATTGAAGCGGTCCAACGGACGTTGGATGTTCCGGTGCATCGAATTTCTGTATTACCGAAAGGATAAAAAAGGAGGAAGTCTGAATGTCGGTGAACAAACAAACGGTATGGCTGGTGACGATGTTGTCCGTCATGGTCGTTTTGTCTGCCTATTATATCGTGACGGGTCCGGTTGAACCGGCTGATCAGGTGGCACAAACCGCCAAGGAAAAACAAGGGGATATCAAAGTGGATATCAAGCCGGTCGATGAACCGTCTTCTTCCGGCCAAAAATCGGCGGAAGTTCTGGAGAACCAGTCCAATGATTTTTTTGTCGGTTATCAGTTGCAACGGAGCACGTTGCGCCAAAAAATGGTCGAAGAATACATGCAAGTGCTGACCAATCCGGAAGCACCCGAGAAGGAAGTGGAAGAGGCCAATCAGAAAATCCAGCAATTGATGAAAATTGACAATCAGGAGACCGTGTTGGAAGAACTGATCCGGAAAGAAGGTTATCAGGATGCCGTGGTCATTACCAATCTTCCGCACGTCGATGTGATTGTCCAAAGCGAAAAGCTGGACAAAAAACAAGTGGTGAAATTAATCAGTCTGGTCCGCCAGCATCTGCAAGTCGATCCGCATCATGTGACCGTCGCATACCGCTGAAAAAAAGAAATGATCAAAAAACCGGTTTCAACAAGGAAACTGGTTTATTTTTTTACATACGGACATTTGGTAAAACCGGGTCGGTTGTTTTACTATGTAAAGAGGTGGTCAAACCACTGAAAATGCGTTATGCTATTAGCGTTATCATGGATTTTGCTTTGGGCAGAAATTAAGGGAGGAAATTAAAGATGAATTTTAAACCGTATGAGATTCGCGAACTGATCCGATTAATTGATGAATCTCAAATCGATGAGTTTGAACTCGAGTTTGAAGGAAACAAAATTTATATGAAAAAGTCCGGCACAAACAGCGGAGCTTCTGCAACGCTCACGACATCCGAACCGGCTGCTCAAGCGTCACCTGTACAAGCTGTCCCGACCCCCAAAGCAGTGGTTCCGGAACCCGTCGCGGCGCCAAAGGAACAGGAGGCTCAGGAACCGGCACCGCAAGCGGCGGAGGAAGATGATCCGACTTTACATAAAATTGTTTCGCCCATGGTTGGCACCTTTTACCGCGCTCCGGCTCCGGATGCCGATCCTTATGTAAAAGAAGGAGACACCATTCAAAAAGATACAGTGGTTTGCATCGTGGAAGCGATGAAATTGATGAATGAAATTGAAGCGGAAGTAAACGGTACCATTGTGAAAGTATTGGTGGAAAACGGACAACTGGTGGAATACGGCCAACCCTTGTTCTTGGTGAAAACCACATAACGGCCGCGGAAGGAGGATGACGATGTTTAAAAAGCTCTTAATCGCTAACCGCGGTGAAATTGCTGTGCGAATTATTCGTGCCTGCAAGGAGCTCGGAATTTCCACGGTGGCCGTTTATTCCGAGGCAGACCGGGAAGCATTGCATGTGACGCTGGCGGACGAAGCTTATTGCATCGGTCCGGCTCCAAGCAAAGACAGCTATTTGAATATGACCAACCTGATGAGCACGGCAACACTGGTCGGAGTGGATGCCATTCACCCGGGATACGGTTTTTTGTCTGAGAATGCCGATTTTGCCGAGTTATGCGCTGCTTGCAATATTACGTTTGTGGGCCCTTCGCCGGAAGCGATTCAAAAAATGGGGGATAAGACGACGGCCCGTGATACCATGAAAGAGGCCGGGGTGCCGGTCGTGCCGGGGACCGAGGGAGTGATTGAGGATGTGGATGAGGCCGTGCAGACCGCCAAAGAAATCGGTTTCCCGGTGATTGTGAAAGCAACCGCCGGCGGGGGCGGAAAAGGAATGCGTGTGGTCCATCACGAAGAAGAGCTGAAACGGGCGATTGCACTTGCGCAGAAGGAAGCCGAAGCCAATTTCGGCAATCCGGGTGTTTATTTGGAAAAATACCTGGTGGAACCCCGTCACATTGAGATCCAGGTATTGGCGGACCAGCACGGAAATGTGATTCACCTCGGAGAACGGGATTGTTCGATCCAGCGGCGGTATCAAAAACTGGTGGAAGAAGCACCTTCTCCCGCATTGTCTCCGGAATTGCGGGAAAAGATGGGGGAAGCGGCAGTGAAAGCAGCCCGGTCCGTCCAATATTCGGGAGCCGGCACAGTGGAGTTTCTCCTGGATAAAGAAGGAAACTTCTATTTCATGGAAATGAATACACGTATCCAGGTGGAGCATCCGGTTACCGAGCTGATTACAGGTGTGGATTTGGTGAAAGAGCAAATCCGGATTGCCGCCGGCGAGAAACTTTCGCTTCGTCAGGAAGATGTCCGGATCAACGGTTGGTCGATTGAATGCCGGATCAATGCCGAGCGTCCGGAAAAAGATTTCATGCCTTCACCGGGAACCATCCAATTCTACCTGCAGCCGGGAGGAAACGGAGTGCGGGTGGACAGCGCTTGTTATCAAGGCTTTAAGATTCAGCCGTTCTATGATTCCATGGTGGCAAAGTTGATTGTATGGGGAAAAGATCGCAATGAAGCGATTGAGCGGATGAAACGGGCATTAAATGAATTTGCGATCGACGGAATCCATACAACCATTCCGTTCCACCTGAAACTGATGCAACATCCGAAATTTGCCGAAGGGGATTTTGACATTCTTTTCTTGGAGAAGAATCCATTAAATAAGGAGAGTATGGATCAATGAACGAAATCTACGAGTATGATCAAAATGCGATTGGCAAGATTGAGATTGCGCCGGAAGTGATCCAAATTATTTCGGGGATTGCAGCGGCTTCCGTCGAGGGCGTCATCGGATTGAGCGGGGGAACCGCCGCGAATATCAATCAGTTGTTGGGCCGCAAAAATTTGAAAAAAGGAATTCATGTGGATTTGGGAGAACAATTGGCAGTTGACTTGTCCATTGTGGTACAATATGGTTTCAGTATTCCTGAACTGGGTCGTAAAGTGCAGGAGGAAGTAAAACAAGCCATCGAAAACATGACCGGGCTTCAAGTGGATCAAGTTTCCGTGAAAATCAGCGGCATCAAGATGCCGGCAAACGATTCCGGGGATGAAAATAATGAGCCAAACCCGCCACGTGTGAAATAAGAATGGCTTGTGCAGTTTTTTGGTTAAAATAAAGTGGGAAGATCGAAGACCGGGCTGAATGGCTCGGGCTTCTTTTTGGGGGATTGTTGATGAGCAGGAGAGAGATCAGGGAAAAAGTGATTCAAACATTGTATGAGTGTGAATTTCGCCCGGATGAGCGGGAGGAAATCGTGTCTGTGCGCAGTACCGAACTCGCGGGGGAAGAGCGCTCGCATTTTTTGCATTTAACGGAAGGGGTTTTGCAAAATGCTTCCAGTCTGGATGAAGTGTTTCGCCCCTTGTTGAAAAAAGGCTGGTCATTGGAACGGATTCCCACCGTGGATAAAATGATCTTGCGCTTGGCCATATTTGAATTGTCATATGAAAAAGATGTGCCCAAGGCCGTGGTGATCAATGAAGCGGTCGAACTGGCCAAATCTTTTTCCGGCGAAGAATCCGGCCGGTTTATCAACGGGATTTTGGGAAGAGTGGCAAAAGAAGAAGCCGGGCAAATAACCGAACAATAAATTTGAATAAAGAGGAGAGGGGATGGGGCCTTCCCTCTTTTTTATATATGAAAACGCTTGTATTTTAAGTGTTTGCGGAAGGTCTTTACATCAAAGTATTTAGCATATAAACTGAACATTAATTAATTATTAACCTTTAATGTTAAGGGAGTGAGCGCGTTGTCTTATCAATTGATTGATGGAAAACAAATCGCCAAAGAAATTCGTGCGGAGTTGAAAAAGGAAGTCGGCCAATTAACCGAAGAGGGGTTGAAACCGGGATTGGCCGTCATTCTGGTGGGAAACAATCCGGCATCCGAAACTTATGTGCGGAGTAAAATCCGGGCATCGGAAGAAATCGGCCTCCACTCCCGGTTGATCCGGATGGAGGAAACCGTTCAAGAAGAAGAGTTGTTGAATCAAGTGAAAGAATTGAATGAGGATCCGGCCATTCATGGAATTTTGGTGCAACTGCCCCTACCTGCTCACATCGACCCGGATAAAGTGATTGCAACCATTTCCCCGTCCAAAGATGTGGACGGCTTTTCCCCCGTCAATATGGGAAAGATGATGATCGGACAAAACGGTTTGTTGCCGTGCACCCCTTACGGAATCATGCAATTGTTTAAACGGACGGGAATTTCTCTCGAAGGGAAACATGCGGTTGTGGTTGGAAGAAGCAATATTGTCGGCAAGCCGATGGCCATGTTGTTGCAACAGGCCAATGCCACTGTGACATTGTGCCATTCGAAAACGGTGGATCTGGCTCATCACACCCGCCAGGCGGACGTTCTTGTCGCCGCTGTGGGAAGAGGCGAAATGATCACCAAAGAGTTTGTCAAACCCGGAGCCGTGGTGATTGATGTGGGGATGAACCGGAATGAAGCCGGCAAATTGGTGGGAGACGTGAACTTTGAAGAAGTGGCGCCGGTTTGTTCGGCGATTACTCCGGTGCCGGGCGGCGTCGGCCCGATGACGGTGGCAATGCTGATGAAAAACACCGTCATGGCGGCGAAAAAGCTGTGGCAACGTGCAAATTAAATGAAAAAGAAAGAGGCTTCCTCTGTTGGAGGAGAGCCTCTTTCTTTTATAATGGAAAAGATAAGTGATTTAAAAAGGCAAAGTGAGGGGAAGTTATGTTCCGTGAACCGGAACGCGATGTCTGGTCAGTCACTGACCTGGTGGAATACCTTTATACGTCGCTGAATCTGGATGAAAATTTGAAAAAGATCTGGCTGGAAGGAGAAATTACAAATTTCTCCCAAAACCGGAAAAGCCGCCATATGTATTTCACCATCAAGGATGATCAAGCCGCCATCGATGCGGTCATGTTTGCGGGAAACAACCGCCGTTTGCGCTTTGTGCCCAAAAACGGGGACCGGGTGTTGATCCGCGGGTATGTTTCTTTATACATGAAAAACGGTCATCTGCAGATTTATGTGCAGGATATGCGGCTCAGCGGAACCGGGGATTTGTACATCGCTTTTGAGCGTCTGAAAGAAAAACTTTCGGCGGAAGGACTGTTTGACAAAGAAAAAAAGCCCCTGCCCAAGTTTCCGGGAAAAGTGGGGGTAATTACCTCTGCCAGCGGAGCCGCTGTTCGTGATATTATTGTAACGATTCGCCGGCGCTATCCGATTGCATCCATTCTTTTATATCCGGTTTCGGTTCAAGGGGATGAAGCGGCACGGGAAATCGCCAAAGCCATTGATCACATGAACGAAATGGATGAAGTGGATGTATTGATTGTCGGAAGAGGAGGCGGCTCGTTGGAGGAATTGTGGGCATTCAATGAAGAAGTGGTTGCCCGGAGCATTTATCGTTCCAAATTGCCGGTGGTATCGGCGGTCGGGCACGAAACCGATGTGACCATCAGCGATTTGGTGGCCGATTTACGGGCTCCCACTCCGACGGCAGCTGCGGAGTTTGTGGTCCCCGAGCTGTTGGAGCTGAAAAATCAAACCACTCAGTTAACCCGGCGTTTGATTCAGTCTGAGCAGTCGGTCTTGGATCGGATGAAAGAACGGGTCAAAAACCAAGTCAACCGGGCTGTCTTTCTGGATCCGAAAGCACGCCTCTATCAATACACCCAACGGCTTGATCATTTACAGACGCGGCTGGAAAATGCCATGCAAACATCGCTTGAAAACAAAAAACGGGATTTTTCAGAAGCGAAGTTTCAATTAAAGGCTTGCCATCCGTCGCAAAAATTGTCTAAACTGAGTGAGCAGTTGGCGTTATTGATCAAAGACAGCCGGGCCCTGATGCGTCAGCGGTTGAAAACCGAAAAACAACGCTACCATCATCAACTGGCCCAATTGGATGCACTGAGTCCGTTAAAGGTGATGCAACGCGGATATTCTCTCGTTTACCGACTTCATAAGAATGAACTGATTAAATCCGTCCGGCAAGCGGAGCCCGGGGATTTGATTCAAGTCCGTCTCGCTGACGGGCGGTTGAGATGTCAAGTGTACAGAGCGGAGGAGGAGAACAATGACTGAATCAAAAGATCTGTCCGCATTCGAGTCCCTGCCGTTTGAAGATGCATTGAAACGGCTGGAACAAGTGGTGCAACAGCTGGAAAAAGGCGACACTCCTCTGGAGCAGGCGATTCAGTTGTTTGATGAAGGGATGAAGTTGGCCCATGTCTGCGGAAAAAAGCTGGAATGGGCGGAACATCAGGTCGAGATGCTGGTTAAGGAGAATGGAGAGTGGCTGAAAAAACCGTTTGAAATAGAGGAGGATTTGGAGTAAGTGCAATCCATTACATCATATATCAAGGAACAAGCGGATCGGGTCCACCGGGCTTTGGACCAATATTTGGACCAGATGGACAGCCTGCCCGATGTGTTGCGGCAATCCATGCGGTATTCGCTTTTGGCCGGGGGGAAACGGTTGCGTCCGGTGTTGACGCTGGCCACCGTGGAGTCGCTTGGAAAAGATCCCGAAAAAGCCATGCCATTTGCATGTGCCATTGAAATGATTCATACGTATTCCCTGATTCATGATGACTTGCCGAGCATGGATGACGACGATTACAGACGGGGTAAACTGACCAACCACAAAGTGTTTGGGGAGGCTCAGGCCATTTTGGCCGGGGATGCCCTGTTGACGGAAGCATTCGGTTTAATGGCCGCCGCGGCCAAAAAGGAAGGATTGCCTGCGGAAGTGGCCCTGACGATGATTGAAGAAGGGGCCCGCAGTGCAGGGGCGCGCGGAATGGTCGGAGGCCAGTCGGATGACCTGTTGAGCGAAAACCGGAAGATCAGCTTGGAAGAACTGGAAAGCATTCACAAAAGAAAAACCGGGGATTTGATCGCCTTTTCGGTGCGCATGGGAGCGCATTTTTGCCAGGCTGAATCCTCCGTGCTTGATGCTTTGACGCGTTTTGCTTATCAAATCGGTCTTGCGTATCAAATCCAGGACGATATTTTGGATGTGACCGGCACCACCGAAGTGATTGGAAAACCGGCCGGAAGCGACATCAAATCCAATAAAGCAACTTATCCGTCATTGCTCGGTCTTGAAGAATCCAAAAGAAGACTGAAATTGCTCACGGAGGATGCCAAAAACACGTTGATGGCCCATCCGGGGATTGAACCGTCCCGGTTGTTGGAAATCGCCGATTATTTATTGTCCCGTGATCATTAACGCCAATGTATGATAAAGAGAGAGCCTTGTGCTATAATAAAATATGTTTTCAGCAAGTGGGTCTCTTGAAAAGGGAAAGGGATGCACATCGGGAACCGTCAGATGACAAGCAGGCTGTATTTTGCCGGAAAAGCCTGCTTGATGCGGTACTCGTCCCCAGGGGTACCACTTGCGAGAACCGGGAAAAATACATATCCATCGTTGGAGAAACGATGAACGGCACCGGTCCTTGCGGCCGGCATTTTTCTGAATGGATTCGGGCAAAGGAAAGATGACGGATGTTCAGGATGTCACTGCATTTTTAAAGGGATCAGGACTCATCTGTATCGGATCATATTCATGATGGCAACGATGGCGGAGGAAATCCCGTGAAAGCGGGGATAGGCTGCTGTGAAAAGCGGACTTGACCTTGTGGTGTCGTAATCGCTTCCAACCTCTCTCTTTTTTCGCAGTGATTTTTCGGACCAAAGCCACTTGTCAATTTCCTTTGCTCATCTTATTATTTTTCAAGTAAGTCATGTAAACCAAAATGAAAAGAAAGCGAAAGCGAGGCGTTTTTCGTGCACCTCGAGCAGATTAATTCGCCAGATGAATTAAAAAAATTACCTGTGGAAGAACTTCCGAAATTGGCGGAGGAAATCCGCCGGTTTCTCATTGAAAGTTTGTCGAAGACCGGAGGACATTTGGCCTCCAATTTGGGTGTGGTGGAACTGACGATTGCCCTTCATTATTTGTTTGACAGTCCCAGAGACAAAATTTTGTGGGATGTCGGCCATCAGGCTTATGTGCATAAAATTTTGACGGGCCGCCGGGAAATGTTTTCCACTTTGCGACAGTACAAAGGGTTGTGCGGT
This sequence comes from Thermoactinomyces sp. CICC 10735, assembly GCF_016055175.1. Classification (NCBI taxonomy): domain Bacteria; kingdom Bacillati; phylum Bacillota; class Bacilli; order Caryophanales; family Thermoactinomycetaceae; genus Thermoactinomyces; species Thermoactinomyces sp. CICC 10735. The sequence continues at coordinate 170,282 of NZ_JAECVT010000001.1, forward strand.
TTTCCGAAGATGAGAGAATCGGAGCATGACTGTTGGGAAACCGGACACAGCAGCACATCCTTGTCTGGGGCGATGGGGATGGTTGCGGCCCGGGATTTGAAAGGGGAAGACTACAAAGTCATCCCGGTGATCGGGGATGGCGCCCTGACTGGCGGCATGGCTTTGGAAGCACTCAACCATATCGGGGAATCCCAAAGCGATATGATCGTCATTTTAAATGACAATGAAATGTCCATCAGCCCGAATGTCGGTGCCATTCACAATCATTTGGCCCGTCTTCGCACAAACAAAAGCTATAACAAGATGAAAGACGAAATCCAGCATCTTTTGAAGAAGATTCCGACCGTCGGCGTGCCTTTCGCCAAAACATTGGAAAGAATAAAAGACAGTTTGAAATATTTGGTGGTATCCGGAGTCTTTTTTGAACATCTGGGCTTTACTTATATCGGGCCGGTAGACGGCCATCAATTGGATGAATTGATGGAAAGCCTGCGTTTGGCCGGCAAGACCAAAGGGCCGGTGTTGGTCCATGTCATCACGAGAAAAGGATACGGGTATAAGCCCGCTGAAGATGATTCCGTTGTGTACCACGGAGTCGGAACGTACAAAATTGAATCCGGTGCTTTTCAAAAGAAAGCAGGAGGTCCTCCGAATTACCCCTCGGTTTTTGGAAAAACCCTGGTGAAGCTGGCTGAAAAAGACGAGCGCATTGTCGCGATCACCCCGGCGATGCTGACCGGTTCCAAATTGGAAGCTTTTCAGAAAAAGTTTCCGCAGCGTTGTTTTGATGTGGGAATCGCGGAACAACATGCCGTCACTTTTGCCGCAGGCCTTGCAACCCAAGGGATGAAACCGGTGCTCGCCATTTATTCCACCTTTTTGCAAAGAGGTTATGATCAACTGGTTCACGACGTTTGCCGGCAGAACCTGAATGTGGTTTTTGCAGTGGATCGGGCCGGATTTGTCGGTGAAGATGGGGAAACCCATCAGGGGATTTATGACATCGGATATATGCGCAGTCAGCCGAACATCGTGATCATGATGCCAAAAGATGAAAATGAATTGCAGCACATGATCCATACGGCCGTCCAATACAACGACGGGCCTGTCGCCGTCCGGTACTCCAAAAGCGCCGGGGTCGGGGTTCCCATGGATGATGAATTGAAGTTGTTGCCCATCGGGAAAGCGGAAGAGGTGAGACCCGGAAAAGATGTGGCCATTTTGGCACTGGGTCCGATGGTTCAAACCTCTTTGGAAGCGGCTGAACAGTTGAAAGAAAAGGGCATTGATGCGCGTGTGATCAACGCCCGGTTTGCCAAGCCGCTGGATACCGGGCTTTTGGATCAGCTGGCTGACGAAAACATCCCGTTGATCACGGTGGAAGAAGCCGCGGTGATTGGCGGTTTCGGCAGTGCCGTGCTGGAATATTACCAGCAAAAAGAAATCGAAATGCCCAAGGTGAAAATTTTGGGGGTTCCGGATATCTACGTGGAACACGGAAGCATCGATGACCAACGGAGAGAAGTCGGATTAACTCCGGAAGGCATTGCCGATACTGTTAACAGATTTTTATCACAAAAAATCCAAAAAGCTTGAGGGTTGAACGTGGAAAAAAAGGAACGCATTGATACTTTACTGGTTCAAAAAGGCCTGTTTGCAAGCCGTGAACAGGCCAAACGATCCATCATGGCCGGACTGGTTTATGTAAATCAGGAACGGATCGAGAAAGCAGGAACCAAAGTCCCGGTGGATGTGTCCATCGAGGTGAAAGGGCAACTTCACCCTTATGTCAGCCGCGGCGGATTAAAGCTGGAAGAAGCGGTGAAAACATTTGGCATTGATTTGAAAAACCGCGTCCTTTTGGATATCGGGGCTTCCACCGGGGGATTTACCGATTGTGCGCTGCAAAACGGTGCAAAACAGGTGTATGCCATTGATGTCGGCTATGGACAACTTGCTTGGAAATTGCGGCAAGACCCGCGGGTGATCGTGATGGAGCGGACGAACTTCCGGTATGTCAAACCGGAACATTTGACAGGGGATATCCCTGACTTTGCCGTGATTGATGTTTCATTTATTTCCTTAAAGCATATCTTTCCCAATTTAAAAGACCTGCTCAGCCGCGGCGGGGAAGTGGTGGCATTGATCAAACCCCAATTTGAAGCTGGCAAAGAAGAAGTCGGCAAAAAAGGGATTGTCAAAGATCCCAAAGTGCACCGGAAAGTTTTGATGAATACCGTGAAGCTGGCCGAATCCCTGAATTACCGGGTGGAAGGAATCACGCCATCCCCGATTCAGGGAGGAGAAGGAAATATTGAATTTCTGGGATATCTCACTTTCCCGAAAACCCGGGAAAGCAACATCGATTGGGAAACCAAGATAAAAGAAGTGGTGGATGAAGCGCACGAGCGGTTTTGATGAATTGAAAAAAGGGTTCACCCGCATGACTTCGAATTAGTAGGTAAAGGAGGGGGGGAATGGTGACCCGACCGGGCGATACCCTTGTACTTTTTCTGCTAATCGGAGTCATCTTTTATTTAATTTGGAAAAAGTTATTGGACTTATACCCGAAAAAGGAAGAACCGGATGAAGAGATTGAGGGTGAAGTTCCGGACTTGTTGCGGCAACAAGGATATGAAGTGGTGGGGGAAAAAGAGAGGATTCCGTTTGACATCGATTACGGTGGACGCCAGTATGCCAGCCGGTTGTTCATCGATTATGTCGCCCGCCGCGATGATGCGTGGTATGTTGTGATTGTCGCAAGACCGCGCAAACCCATCCGGGAATCCGGAGCCGGATTGAGGGACTTTTTCCTGCCGTATTATTTGTTGTACCGTCCGGATGCCATTTTGTATGTGGACCGCGATCAGGGAACGATCAAGAAGATCGAATTTGACATACCGGATGTCTCCTTTCAAAAGCAAAAACATGTTTTGTTTTATTTGGCACCGGTGATATTGATCTTGTTCGCCGCTCTGTTTATATTATTATGATTGCAACGTGGTTATTGGGGTGGAAATGGTTGAAAACAATCGGGATTAAAGTAAATCGATCCAAACCGAAAGCTTTTGCGGTTGCAGAGAAAATGAAACGGGAATTGGAAAAAAGAGGGGTTGATGTCTGTTTTGAACCAGATATTGCAGCTGACTTGGGATATCCCGACTTGGGGCTTCCTTTGGAGGAATTCGCCAACCGTGTCGAACTGGTCTTTGTCCTGGGCGGCGACGGAACCTTGTTGGGGGTGGCCAGACAGTTAGCGCGGTATCAAATCCCGATTCTCGGTTTTAATTTGGGAAATCTGGGCTTTTTGTCCGAAGCGGAAACCGGCGGTCTGTCCGAAGCGATTGAACGGGTGCTTTCCGGGGATTATGTGATCGAATGCCGCCTGATGCTTGAAGCGGAAGTCATCCGCAACGGCCGTGTGATTGAAACCGGGGTTGCGCTCAATGATGTGGGGATCGCCAAAGGCTCTTTCGGCCGGATGATCACTTGCACAGCGTATATGGACGGGAATTTTCTCGGAACCTATACAGGTGATGGGGTCATTATCTCCACGCCGACCGGTTCGACTGCCTATTCCTTGTCCTGCGGAGGGCCGATTGTCTATCCGGGAATCCGGGCATTGCTTTTGACGCCGATTTGTTCACATACATTGACTTCCAGACCCATGGTTCTTCCGTCTGAATCGGTCATCGATATCCATGTTTCGGCCGTTCACCGGGAGATGGGCATCACCATCGATGGTCAGATCGGCTATTGTTTGAAGGAAGGAGATATTGTCCGGGTAAAGCGTTATAAGCACTCCGCTTTACTGATCAAATGGCAGGATCGTTCATTTTTTGAGGTGGTACGCCAAAAACTGCAAGGCGAGAGTGTGGATGTTAGCAGGGTAGGTGGAGAACATGAAGGCACAGCGCCATATTAAAATCCGTGAAATCATTTCAAGCAAAGAGATTGAAACACAAGACGATTTGGTCGCGGAATTGAAAAAAGCGGGTTTCAATGTGACACAGGCAACCGTCTCCAGGGACATTAAAGAATTGCATCTGGTGAAAGTTCCGACAGCCAGCGGGGCATATAAATATTCACTTCCCACCGGGGAAAAACGTTTTGATCCGTTAAGAAAATTAAAGCGGACACTTCAGGAATCTTTCGTGAGCATCGATTACAGCGAAAACCTGGTTTTGCTCAAAACCTTGCCCGGTAATGCCCAAGCCGTGGCCGCTTTGTTGGATCATTTGGATTGGGAAGAGTTGATGGGTACGATTGCAGGGGATGACACCATATTGATCATTTCCCGGACCAAAGAGCAGGCACCTCAATTAATGCAGCGCTTCTTGGATTTGCTGTAAGGAGGCGGTCGGGATGCTGAAGGAACTCGTTATTCGCCACTTTGCCATCATTGAAGAGGTGCATATCGCATTTGACCATGGGTTTCATGTGTTAACAGGCGAAACGGGCGCCGGGAAATCCATCTTGATTGATGCTCTGGGCTTGGTTGCCGGCGGCAGGGCATCTGCGGATTTTGTCCGCCATGGAGAAGGAAAAGCCGAAATCGAAGCGGTGTTTGAACTGGATCAAGAGCATGCTGCACGGGCTCCGCTGGTGGAGTGGGGATTTGATGAGGAAGAGTTGGATCAAATCATCATCCGCAGAGAGATCACTGCGCAAGGGAAAAGCACCTGCCGGATCAATGGAAGAGTGGTCACGCTGTCCTTGCTCAAACAAGTCGGACCCCGTTTGATTGACATCTCCGGACAGCACGAGCACCAATCATTGCTGAAAACGGAGGAACATTTGGAGTGGCTGGACCATTTCGGCGGCGAGGAAATTCTTTCATTGCGCCGGCAATATGAAGAGATATATGTTTCTTACGATAAAGTAAAGCGCCAATTGGAACAATTGCGAAAAAATCAGAGGGATTTGGACCGGCGTTTGGATTTGCTCCGTTTTCAGGCCGATGAAATTGAAGCAGCTCAGTTGACCCCCGGGGAAGAAGAAGCTTTGGAATCGGAACACAAACGTTTGGCTTCCGCCGAGAAACTGATGGTCCACAGTGCGAAGGCATATGAATACTTAAACGGTGAACAGGGAGGCATCAGCCTCGTGCAGGAGGCGATATCCCATTTAAGCCAGATTTCCGAAGTGGACGAGTTTTTGGAAAATGTGGCGGAACTGGCCCGGTCGGCCTGTTACCAACTGGAAGAAGCGGCAATTGAAATTGCCCGCTATCAGGACAGTTTTGAGTTCGATCCCAAACGCCTTTACGAGGTGGAAGAAAGAATCCATTTGATTCACCAATTAAAACGCAAATACGGGGACAGCATTGAAGAGATTTTGGCTTATAAAGAACAAGTGGACCAAGAACTGCATGAGCTCGAAAATCATGAGGAAATTGAAGCGGAACTCAGCGCAAAATGCCGCCAATATACGGAGCAATTGAAAGAATTGGCGCAAAAGCTCACATCGAAACGGAAAAAAGCCGCATCCGCATTGGAAACCAGAGTGGAACAGGAATTGAAGGATTTAAATATGGGGTCGACCGTTTTTCACGTCGCCTTTTTTCCGGAGCCTTACCGCCATGACGTTTTTTATGCTCACGGGCAGGATCAAATTGAGTTTCAAATTGCCCCCAACCCTGGCGAACCGTTAAAGCCGCTTGCCAAAATTGCATCCGGGGGAGAATTGTCCCGGTTGATGCTGGCGCTCAAATGTATTTTTACCGAAGTGAACCGGAATGATACATTGGTCTTTGACGAGATTGACACGGGAGTGAGCGGCCGCGCAGCGCAAGCCATTGCGGAAAAAATTGCGTTTTTGTCGAACAGGCATCAAGTCCTGTGCGTGACTCATTTGCCCCAAGTGGCTTGTATGGCGGACTGCCATATGTACATTGCAAAAGAAGTGTTGCAATCCAAGACAAGGACAAAAGTGGAGAAGCTGGACATGGAAGGTCGCACGGTTGAATTGGCGCGCATGCTAGGCGGCGTGGAAGTGACCAGTACGACCCGGAATCACGCCCGGGAAATGATCCGGCTGGCTGAAGAACAAAAGAAACAATATGTGAGGTGAGTGCCTTTAACCCAGGTGTTAAAGGCTTTTTTGTTTTTTAATTGGCATTTGGTTTTTCAGGGAACATGTTCATGAGCAGGAATGTTTTGAAGGACATAAAAGGCCGGTGAAGCGGTTACCTTAAGATTAGTAAGCTGCACCTTTCAAAATTGGCGAAAGGGAAGGCGGGAAGCTCAGGAGAGTGGTAAGATTGCAAAGCAAAGGGAAACGAAAATGGTTGGGATTTCTCCTGGTGCTTCTCCTGATGTTGGGAAGTACTACAAGTGTCTTTCAGCAATGGATCCAATTTCCACATGAGATCCGCCTTTTTCAGGGTGAATCAAAACAGCTTCCTTTATCCATGCCTGCCACCGCTACTGCCAGTGTATCCGATCCCCGTATTCTCCATGTGAACGGATTCCGTCAAGCTGAGGTTCCGGTGGATCTCAAAAAGCCTGTCACTTTATTTACCAACACAGCCGGAAAGACTTGGCTGACCCTGAACTTATTTGGTGCATTCCCGATTAAAAAAGTCCAAGTGAATGTTTATCCCCGGTTAAAGGTGATCCCCGGCGGACAATCCATTGGAGTGAAGGTTTATTCCAAAGGAGTGATTGTTGTCGGCCACCATCGTATCCAGACCAGCGATGAAAAGGTGGATTCACCGGCTGAAAAAGCTGACATCCGGATCGGCGATTATATTGTGGCCATGAACGGAAAGCCGGTCAACCGGGTGCAGGATGTGGCCAAAGAAGTCGAAAAATCGGAGGATAAACCGATCCGGGTCACACTGATACGGGAAGGAAAACAAAAAAACACCACCATTCAGGCACAAAAAGATGCCAGGGAAAACCGTTACCGCTTGGGGATTTATATCCGCGACTCCGCGGCCGGGGTGGGAACGCTGACCTTTTATGATCCTGAAAAACATGTGTACGGGGCACTGGGACATGTCGTGACAGACGTGGATACCGGACTGCCGATTCGTGTGGGGGAAGGAAAGATTGTCCAATCCAATGTGACCTCGATTCAAAAAGGGGAATCTGGTGAACCGGGTGAAAAAAGAGCCATTTTCTTCAGGGAAAATCAAGTGTTGGGGAACATCCGCCAGAATACACCGTTCGGGATTTTCGGGCAGATGAATGAGGCCCCGGCTAACGGAAAATACCAAAAACCGATTCCGGTTGCTCTCGCTGATGAAGTGAAAGAGGGCCCTGCCAAAATCCTGACGGTGGTTGAGGGGCAAAAAGTGGAGGAATACAACATTGAAATCGTGCATGCCATCAAACAAAAATTTCCGGCGACCAAAGGATTGATCATCAAAGTGACGGATCCCCGGTTATTGAAAAAAACCGGCGGCATTGTCCAGGGAATGAGTGGAAGCCCGATCATTCAAAACGGAAAATTAATTGGGGCAGTAACTCACGTGTTTGTCAATGATCCAACTTCGGGATATGGAACTTTTATCGAATGGATGTTGCAAGATGCAGGGGTGATTCAATCAACAGCGGCTACACATCGTAGCCGCTTTTTTCTCTTCAGGATCGATCCAGTTGTTTTAAAAGTTGATCTTTCGTCTGAATTTGTTGAAGGGCCGCATCCACGTGCTCAGCAGCAGAAACCCGGTTTCCATCCAAAGCAAATTTCCCTTGATAAGCGCCCACGATCACGTAGCTGGGATCATTTGTCACCGGACCTTCGTATTTTTTCAATAACAAAACATACGAGTCATCCGCATCCATGACTTCATTTCCTTCCACGGTAAAATTCATATTTTTCTGTACACCACCGGTTTCCAAAATGGATATGACTTTTTGCGGAGCGTTCCCTTCATAGACCTGATCAATTTGAAACGAAGTCAGGGTAAACGGAACCCGGTCATAGAAAAAACTTTTTTGCCCGGAAAGAGCCTTGCCCTCCACGATTAAATCAGCTTCTTGCTGCATTTCTTTCACACTGGAATACATTTTGTTCAAGGACACACCCACTTCCACCTCTTTCGGTTGGAAGAAAGAAACATAGATCCCGGCCGCCGTCAACAAAGCAAGACTTGTGATCCCGATGGAATAAAGAAGGTGTTTGGACTTCCTCAGCATAAATAAACCTCCTTAAAAATTAATAAATGGCATTCACTCCGCTGATGTCATCCTGGGTCGGGGAATAAACCGTTCTCCCGTCATTGCTGTACATGACTGCTCCACCGGGTCCCAGCCGGTCTTCATGGGCAAGACCGATCGCATGCCCCAGTTCGTGCGTGATGACTCCTTTTCGAACCTGAGAGGAATAACTGTCGGTATAATAACGGTTGATGGAAATATCCATTTGGTAAACCGTGCTGCCTGAAGCGGAAGTAACGGTGCAAAGGCCGCTCCAGGAAACATTTCCATAATTGCCGGCCTCCGTGCGAATCCCGGCACTGGACCCTCCGTAACTGAGATTTACATCCGTCCGGCTGCTCCATTCCGCAGCGCCGTTTTCGCACTGTGTCGTATAGTCGCCTCCCATATCGCATTCATACGTAATATTGCTGCTTGACCATCTGTAACCCCACAAATTGTAAGCAAAGGCCGGAGTCCATGCCAGCAGGGTGACCACAAACAAACTGAGGACTACCAATTTTTTGGCCAAGAAAAACCCTCCTTATAAAAATATTCTGACTATATAATTGGCTACAAAGGAGGGAAAACCTGCTTTTTTATATAAAAAAATTCTAATTCAAAATACTTTTATACAAACAAAGAGCAAACCAACAAGAAAAAAAAGGCAAGAATCCATTTTCGGAATCTTGCCTTTGAATTTGGCTTCAAATTGCTGAGTCGGGTTGTTCTTTCCAATCTTGGTATAACAAGCCGGTGGCAAAAGTGACAAGCGGAACAAACAACATATTGACCAGCATGACCACGGATGCCACCACGAGGTAGCGGTCGGTGAATAAGAATGTGATCGATTGGACGATCCACTCGACAGCCAGCTCCACGATCAAGAAGCCAAAAATAATACCACACAGTTTCCAGAAATTGCTTTTGCCAAATTGAAAGGCTTGTTTGAAGCCTTCCCACCATTTTTTTTCGTCCAGTACCACGGCAAAAGGGAAGGCATTAAACAGAACCATCAAAACCAGTCCCGGGATAAGGAGAAGGAAAGTTCCGGTGACCACTCCCAAAGTATAGAGAATGGACATCACAAAAACGACAAAACCATATTGCCAAAAGCTCCCGTATGCACTCGAAAACTCAATGTATTCCCGTTTCCGGTAACTGTCCAAGAGCTTGATAAAGGGAATTTGGACCAGTGATCCGGCAATCAACATATTGATGCCGTAGAACAAATCAGCGATATGAATCTGAGGTAACCAATAATAGAAATAAAAATAGTTGTTGATGAGTATACACAGAAACTGGATTGGAACGATCACGATCAAACCCAGCAATAAGATCTTGCCAAATTCTTCGCGATACAGTTGTAACGAATCCCGAATGAGCATTTTGTCCTCCTTTAACATTTAGTCTCTGGGGTTGCGTATGATTTCGATTAATTGTTGTCTTAAGGGTTCGTTGGCTTTACTTCGGTAAATATCATTTTTAAAATCTTCATACTCAGCCATCGTGGCTTGATCGGCATTCAGCCATTTATGCAACTTATGGAGCCGCATATAGGAAAACTTTTTCGACAGATCCAAAAAAGAAATGGATTCTTTCAATTGCTTCATGAAGTTTGTCCGTTCTTCTTCCGTTTCGATCTGCACTTCAAATTGCTTCTTCTTGATATCCATCATCCGACGAAAGTTGTTTTTAATTTTTTCATGAGTTTGTTCTGTAATGACATAGTCAATGGTTATTTCTGAATAATATTTTTTTGCGTTTTCCACGACTTCTTTCAACTGATCTTGTGTTTCAAACATCGTTTGCGGAATAGAACAAAAGACTTCATATCCTTGTTTGAAAGAAGGATCATTGGAAGCATGGACCGTATCTGCAAAAGAATCCAACAGGGATTGTAACTTTTTCCACACCCCCATGGGACGGTTGGACCATTCCAAACCATATGTAAATACATTTTCCAACCCTTTGTCTACGTCAGAAATATAATCTCGAATGACAATCGCATCTTTATGGGGAGGAACTGTGCCATCTTCTTTGACAATCAAGATTCCTGCTGCATCTTCATTTAAGGATTTGTAGTAATAAGAGACATAATAATACTTTTCATTTTTGTAAAGAACCCTTTGAGGGAAAACATTGATTTTTTCTCCCTCTTTCGCGTATGAGTTTCCTACCTTTTTAATTAGTTCAGGTGGTTCAGGATTTGGATTGACTTTTAATTCTTCCAAGTTCAATGTTCAAGCCCTCCTTTGTTTAACCGAAAAGTTTGTTCCAAGCCGATTTTACACCATTTTTCACGGCGTTAATCCCTTTTTTCGCCAAATCAACGGCTCCTTGTGCCATCTTTTTGATGCCTTCCCGATGGGTCCAAATGGCACTTCCAGCCCATAATACCGTACCGGCAGCGGCTAAACCGATTCCCCAAGGAGTGGGTCCCATCAAGGCTCCTGCCGAAATCAGACCTTCACCGAAACTTCCCACAGCTTTGATGGCTGCATCCCGGGCTTCTGCACCTTTGCCGGCTTTCCAATTTTTGTAGGTGTCAATCAGATTATTTCCTGTATCGATAGCGGCAACACTAATGCCAACCCAGCCGAGACCTTTGGACAATTTGGAAACGGAACTGAGTTTTCCGATTTGACTTTGAATCTCGGCTCTTTGAAATACAGTTGTAGAATTTCTTAATTGTTCCTGCAGATTTTTAATTTGTTTTAAGTCTTTATATTTGTTCCATACTTCAATCGATTTTTCTGCCCCATCCCAAGTATCAATAAAGATTTTCCCAGCAGATCCATCTTGAAAAACCAAGTTTCCCATGGCTGACCGCGGGATTTTCACTATGTTGCCGTAAACGGCTCCTTTGGGGGAGATTTCATCAATTGGATTGTATATATAAGGTTCAATGGAAGCGGCTTGTTCTTTGAAAAAGTCATTGATCACAAATTTCATGACTGTCCAGGGATCCGGACCGTCGTTTTTCTTTTCGTTTTTGGATTGCGGTTGTTGTTTTTGCTCCGGTGTTTCCACTTTGGTGTTTTCATCGTTGATCTTTTTTTGCTCTTCCGGTTTCGGCCCTTCCTTCGGCTTGTAAAAATGGTCATCGACCGAAGGAACGTTGATGCCGCCTCCTTCGGCGTGGGAAATCGCCGGTGACAATGGAATGACAATTCCGATCATCATGCAGATGATTGCCATCAGCAGGCGGCGGGGGATGTTTTTTCGCATGTGACGCATACACATGGTTACGGAAAACAAAAGCAGAAGGATGGATTTTAAACCGTTTCCTTCGCTGGCGCAAGTATGTATGTAATTTGTTTTCCGTAACAGATTCACCTTCCTTTCATGGATGTGTTTTCATGGCTGTCATAACAGACAGAATGAACCCGGAGGTTCACTCTGTTTAAGCAATATTTCGATTTATTTGCAAACCGGGTTACGGTTTACAACCTATGTAAATAATTCATAAATCATAGCCAATTATACTTGTTTTTGTAATATTCGATTTAAAACACTCTTGTCTATATTGTTAATTCTTCTTTAAAGACGATTGAAATGGATGATTTAAGGGAAAAATACAAATTTCTTTCAACATATTTTTTTATATTAGCATATTTTGGCTTGGAAGGGTAGGGATGAGGGGAGAAATCAGGAAGGAAATTTATTAAAAAGGAGTAAATCAGATAAAGTTATTCATAATTTCATTCCATGGAGTTTAAATTGCATCTTTTACGGTCAGATGCTGTCGGTTGGAGATTGCAAGGGGAAGGGGAAGGTGTTATGTTATGAGTCGTTTCAATCAATGAAAAAGACTGCTGTTTGAACGCAGCAGTCTTAGGTGGCATTTTTGATTTCTTCAAAGTAGTCTTTGGCTTTTTTCTCGTTAAATTGTTTTTCCCATTTGGACATGACAACCGATGCCAAAGAATTGCCCAGGACGTTGACAACCGTACGCATCATGTCCATAATGCGGTCGACGCCGGCGATGAATGCCAATCCTTCTGCCGGGATGCCGACAACATGCAAGGTGGCTAACAGGACCACGAAGGAAACTCCCGGAACTCCGGCAATTCCTTTGGAGGTTATCATAAGTGTGAGCAAAAGGGTGACCTGTTGGGTGACAGTCAAATCAATGCCATACATCTGGGCGATGAAAATGGCGGCAATGGCTTGATAAAGCGTGGAACCGTCCAAGTTAAACGAATAACCGGTTGGAATGACAAACGAAGTGATCGCTTTCGGGCAGCCAAACCGCTCCATTTTCTCCATCAATTTTGGCAAAACGGCTTCCGAGCTGGAAGTGGAGTAAGCCAAAATCAATTCGTCTTTTAAGATCCTGACCAAATGAAAAATGTTGACTCCGACGATTTTCGCGGTAAGCCCCAAGACCACGACAATAAAAAAGATCATGGTCGCATAAACCAAGATCACAAGTTTGCTCAATGGAATCAAGGATTCGATCCCAAACTTGGAAACCGTGACTCCGATCAGGGCAAAGACGCCAAAGGGAGCAAATTTCATGACGGTATTGGTGACATAAAACATGGCATCGGCGGTTCCTTGGAAAAACCTGAGCACGGGTTTTCCTTTTTCACCGATCGCGGCGATCCCAAGGCCAAACATGACGGAGAAAAAGATGATGGCCAGCATGTCGCCTTCCACAATGTCCGCAAACAAGTTTTCGGGGACGATTTGGACGACGGTGTCAATGAGCCCGTGTTCTTCCGTTTCTTTCGTGGTTTCTTGGTATTGGCTGATATCGGTTTGCTCGATGGATTGCATGTCAACGCCCTTACCCGGTTGAAACACGTTGGCGGCGAGCAACCCGACAAGCAGTGCGATGGTGGTGATGATTTCGAAATAAAGAATGGTTTTTCCGCCGAGTTTCCCCAGTTTTTTAATGTCTCCGACACCGGCTACGCCGACGATAATGCTGGAAATGACAATGGGGATGACAATCATTTTGATGAGGCGCAAGAAAATGTCGCCAATGGGTTGCAGATATTTTTCGATATTCGGATTGCCGAAGAAAACGGCCCCGACAATGATACCCAAAATGAGCCCGATAAATATTTGCCATGCCAGACTGATTTTAACCTTTTTCATTCAATCACCTCGCAAAAAAATGACATGATTATAAATGTTTATGACTATTTATTAATTGATCTAGTAAATAAACGACAAATAATATGTTAAAAGAAATTTAAAGATGAATCAATCTTTATAACAATAATTGTATTTATTTGAATATAATTGTTTTTCAATCTATAAGTTTGGAGATAAAAAAACCGGGAAGATATATCCCAGTTTTTTAACGTTGAATAATGAAGTTAAGTTGACGGGCGGTCCGGCCCTTCCAGCTTCTTGTTTCCAAAGCCGGCGGCAAATTCGGTTTCGGTTTTGTTTTGCTGTTTGGTTTTCTCGTTTTTTTTCTTTTGTTCCAAGCTGGAATTGGACGGTTTTTTCAAAGCGGTTCACTCCTTTCTAATTTTAATATGCAACTTTTTCGTGGTTTTACACCGAATTCGTTTTATGAAATTGTATATTTTTTTATTTTCTTAAAAATTATGCCCTCATCAAAAGGCGGAATGCAGGAAGTTTTGATTCTTTGTCGAATGGAAAAAATAAACTGTTTTGGACGATTGGGAGGGTCTTCCATTGAATAAAATCCGAGTGATCCTAGCGGATGATAATCGGGAATTTGCCGATTTGCTTAAAGAACATTTGAACGGGCAGGGAGATATTGAAGTGATCGGTGTGGCCCACCACGGGGGCGAGGTCATTGAAATGTTAAAACAGGAAATTCCCGATGTTTTGATCCTGGATATTATCATGCCTCATCTGGACGGGCTTGGCGTATTGGAACAGCTCCAGCAAATGGATCTGGAGTTTGATCCGAAAGTGATCATGCTCACGGCATTCGGCCAGGAAAACATCACGCACCGGGCCGTGGAACTGGGAGCTTCCTATTACATATTAAAGCCGTTTGATCTGGATGTGTTGACCCACCGGATCCGGCAGATGAAAGGCATTGCTTCCAAGCCGGCATTGGTGAAATCCGGCTCTTCCGTCCCGTCGGGAAAAGCGGCCTCCGGACAAAAAGCCAATAATTTGGATGCCAATATCACCAACGTGATTCATGAGATCGGTGTCCCGGCCCATATCAAGGGGTATCTGTATCTGCGTGAAGCCATTTCCATGGTTTACAATGAGGTGGAGTTACTCGGAGCGATCACCAAGTCGCTGTATCCCCGGATTGCCAAAAAATACAACACGACTCCGAGCCGTGTGGAACGGGCGATCCGCCATGCGATCGAAGTGGCTTGGAGCCGTGGGAATATGGATTCCATCCGGGAGCTGTTCGGTTATACAATTAACGTAACCAAAGCAAAACCGACAAACAGTGAATTTATCGCGATGGTTGCCGATAAATTACGCATTGAACATAAAGTCGGGTAAGCCGCCACTTGATCGTGGCGGCTTTTTTCATCAGCGGATTCGTACTTTTTCGGAACGGTCAATCCATAACCGGTGTTCTTTTCTCGCTTCGGTGATTTTTCGATAAAGGGATTCGGCTTCGGCATATCTGCGGGCTTTTAAAGCTTGGCGAAATCTTTTTTCCAGCGGTGCCACCACTTGTTGATGAAACATGTTTGCCCGGGTAGTGTACTTGGGTTTTGCAGGACGTTGTTCCTGCCGGTTTGTCGAAAGTCTTCTTTTTTTGCCCATAGGTCATTGCCTCCTTTTTAAGCAGGGGACCAGGTCACTTTCCTGGCGGTTGAAAAACGTTTTTTCACTTCAGGCCAGTAAACCACATTCCACCAGTTGTCGATGTATGCTTTGCGATTGTTTTTGTATATCAGATAATAGGCGTGTTCCCAAACATCTAGGGGCAGTAAAGGAATCACATCTTGTTGGGAAAGGTTTTGGTGTTTTTCCGCTTGCAAAATCTCCAGTCGATGTGCCCTGGGGCTCCAGACCAAAATGGTCCAACCGCTTCCTTCCACCTGTTCTGCGGCGCGGGAGAAGTGTTCCTGAAACCGTACGAAACTGCCAAAATCCATATCGATTTGGTTTCTGAGAGAGCCGGACGGTTCCCCACCGCCTTCCGGATTCATAATTTCCCAAAAGATGGTGTGCAAATAGTGACCGGCTCCGTGGAAGGCCGCTTCCCGTTCCCAATGCTTCAACAAAGTAAAATCCCCTTCCTGACGGGCGGTTTGAATCATTTTTTCAGCCCGGTTCAGTCCGTCCACATAGCTTTGATGATGTTTGTCGTGATGCAGTTGCATGGTTTCCGCATCAATATATGGTTCAAGCGCATCATAGGGATAGGGGAGCGGAGGCAGTTGATGTTTTCCAACGGGAACGCGGGGCTCTTGCAATGGTTTGGGGGATTCCGGCGATTTAGGAGTTTTTTCTGCAAAAGAAGTTGCGATGGGCGAGGCAAGGTTTTGGAATCGTGCGATGAGTTGCTGAAAAGTTTGGTAAAGGGTGTAAGGATCTTTAAAAGGCATTTGTCTTTCCAAATGGCAGATCTGTTTCCACAATTTTTGTCCGGCTTTTTTCTGGTGAGGATCGGTAATGGATTGCAGTTGTTGTTCCAGCCAGGTGCGGTAATATTGAATCATAAAGGCAAAAGACTGCTTCTGCAGATGGTTGAACCCATTCAGGTTTGGATGTATCATTCGCTCCATTCTCCTCCGCAAAGTTGTTTTTTCCACAATATGTGTAGTCGCCCAAAACCGTGAATGAAATTTGGGATAAAAAAGAGAATTTTAGTGTCGAAACATGTTAAAATAAATGGTTACAGTGTTGAGTGTTGGAATGTGGTGAGAGTTTGAAGTGAATGGAGGCGACAAGGTGGCTCGGGAACGCAAGTTTTCAACCGATGAATTGTTTCGTGAAACCAAACAAATTCTTCAATGTAAAGGTTATGACGCCTTTACCCTCAGCCGGTTGGCAGAATGTTTGAATGTATCACGCGGGACCATTTACAAATATTATGAGAATAAAGATGAATTAATTATGGCTTATATGATTGATGAAATGAATCGGTTTCTTGTGAAACTGAATGAAATGGAAACCAGGCAAGGTTTTTTCGCCCAGTTTGAATTTCTGTTGCACCTTTTATTTGAAAACGAAAATATTGATCAACTTATGGAGATCGGACAGCAAATTTCAGCAAGTACGAACAAAGTCAAAGAGAAAAAAGAAGAATTAAGTCGACTCCATTTAATGATTTATGGCCGCTTGCAACAATTAATCCAATTGGGGCGCAAAGAACAGGTGTTGAAAGAGGAAATTCCGGATGAACTGATCTTGGGATTTATTTTTAACTCTGTGGCCATTCCACGCGGTGAAGTCCCATGGGATCAATGGGTCAAGAGCATCGAGGAAATCATCTTTTATGGAATGGTTAAACGTTGAGAAGAATTCGTATATGTTTTTTGATTGACACAAGTGTCACCATTGTTTATGATCTTAAGTGACACTTGTGTCAATTTGCATTCAAAGTGACAGTATTGTTACTTTCATGGAAAGGGGAAAACGGATAAGCGATGCACAAGGTTCTGCAAGCAGTGACGGATCGTGTGACAACAAAGAAGGGAGTTTGGATCACGTTGGCCGTATGGCTGATTGCCGTGGTTCTGCTCGCCCTTTTTGCTCCGGGGGCAAAAGATTATGAGGTGAGCCAAGTGGACACCCTTCCGGGGGAAGCCCAATCGGTCATTGCCCAAAAGAAACTGGATCAGTACTTTCGTCAGGACGGAACACCCGCCATTTTTGTTTTTCAGTCAAAACAAGGGGAATTGAAAGCCGAAGCGCTTTTGGAGTTGTTGAAGAAAATTGAGGGAGCGGATCCGAAGGGACTGGAAGCCGCCGTTCCCCTGCAAAACCTGCCTCCCCAGGCAATGATGGGATTTTTCTCGGATGACAAGACAACCGCAGTCCTTCCTTACATGTTTGATGAATCGCTGGAAACAAAAGAGATCAAAGAGGTAAGGGATCAAATTTTAGAGGTAGCCGGGAATCATCCGGATATTCAGCTTTATGTGACCGGACCGGCCGGAATCGCCGCGGACACACTGGATCTTTTCTCCAGAGCAGATCTGGTGCTTCTTTTCTCGACAATCGGGTTAATCCTTGTACTTTTAATTGTGATTTATCGTTCTCCATTGTTGGCCCTGATTCCGCTGATTGCCGCGGCATTTGTTTATGAGGCTGTGATGCAGATTCTGGGATTGATGGGGAAAGCCGGGCTGGTATACAGTAATCAGACGGTTTCGATTATGTCGATTCTCTTGTTTGCAACCATCACGGATTATTCTTTGTTCGTCTTTTCCCGTTTCCGGGAAGAACTGAAGGTGCATGAGGACAAATTTGCCGCCATGAAAGCGGCCATGAGAGGCACGGGAATGCCGGTCTTCTTCTCGGGTGGAACGGTTTTGGCCGCCATGCTTGTTTTGTTCTTTGCCCAGTTTGGGGATTACCGGAACTTTGCCCCGACTTTTTCCACGGCGATGGCGGTGGTCATGCTGGCATCCGTGACCTTGATTCCTGCTTTGTTTGCGGCTTTCGGAAGAAAGGCATTTTGGCCCAAAGTGCCTCGGGTCGGGGAAGCGAATATCAAAAACAACGCCATTTGGAGCCGGATTGGACATACGGTCGTCAAGAAACCGGGGGTTTTTGTGGCGGCCATCGGGATTTTTCTCCTTTTGTCGGCAAGCTATTTGGCGAACTTGAACTATGAGTTTGACACGATGAAATCGTTCCCGGAAGATATGCCTTCGCGCCAAGGGTATGAAGTGCTGGAGCAAAAGTTTGCCAAAGGGGATTTGGCACCGGCCACCGTTCTGTTGGAAGCCGAGGAGAAGGTTACCAAAACGCAGATGGATTCCTTGCAACAGACGTTGGAAAAACAGCCGCTCGTCAGCCAAGTGCGTCCCAACGGAACGGACGAATCCGGAAAAGTGGTCCGTTTTCAGCTGACTTTTGACGAAAATCCCTATGCGGTGAAAACCATTGATGCCATGGAACAAATGGTCAACCATTCGGGGCAGATTTTAAATGAGAGCGGATTGAAAGGCAACTTGTACTTTGCAGGGGAAACCGCCCACAAAGTGGATGACCGCATCATCAATAACCAGGACACTTGGCTCATTGTCCTGTTGGAAACCATTTTGATTTTCTTGCTCCTGATTGTTTTGACCCGATCCTTTAAGATGCCGGTATACATGATGGGAACCATTTTGATATCGTTTTTGGCCGCGTTGGGGCTGGGAATGCTGTTGACCAAGTGGTTCTTCGGCATTGATTCCATCAGCAACCGGGTCCCGCTGTATTCGTTTGTGTTTCTGGTGGCACTGGGCATTGACTATAACATCATGCTGATGTCCAGGTTCCAGGAAGAGCGGAAAAAACACACGGTCAAACAAGCGGTCGAAAATGCCGTGGCCAGCACGGGAGGGGTCATTTCCTCCGCCGGGATCATTTTGGCCGCCACCTTTGCGGTATTGATGACCCAGCCGATGCAGCTTTTGTTTGTCTTTGGTTTCATTGTGGCTGTGGGCATTTTGTTGGATACTTTTTTAATCCGGGGCATGCTGTTGCCGGGAATGGTGGCATTGTTTGAAAAAGACAAAGCGGAGAAAGAGAAGGATCCTGCTTCCGCCGCTGGGCTTTTGGATAAAGCCTGAAGACGCGGCGGGGAGAAATAAAAAAAGAGGATGGGGGAAGAAACCCTTCATCCTCTTTTTTGTTCGCTCAAAAAGTTAAGAGGAAATTTTGCTTTTTTGACTTTTGAGCCGGTTTCTTTTTTTGTCATGGTGAAAAATGAAACCACCCAGAAAGGCGATGCTGGCCAGAAATAAGACGAGGGAACCGGTAAACGGCAGCCAGGCAAAGGGTTGGCCGGACAGAAAGTCATGGAACATGTCGCGCATCCATTTCCAACTGTATGCGGCCGATGCTCCCGGAATGCACATGATGATGATGGCCAAGATACGTTCATACACAGGTTTTGATGGTTTCATCGATCCGGTCCGTCCTTTCTGTATCTTCTTTAAACATAGTAGCGCAGGTTAGCGGATATTACCACCCGCTTTTCACAGAAACAATATGATAAGATGAATGGCGAAGGAGGAAGGAGGAATTCCGATGAAAACGTTTCTTATTGTGGGAGGCGGTCAGGGCGGGATTGCCATCTTGCAAACCTTGTTGTCCATTGATTTTGTCAAAGTGATCGGAGTGGTTGATTTAAATCCTGACGCTCCTGCGATTTCAGAAGCTGAGAAACATGGGATTCCCACAGGAAGGCAATTCGAACCTTTCCTGGATCCGGCGCCTGATGTGGTATTGGAAGTGACGGGAGATCCGAAAGTTTATGACCGGCTGGGGGAAATGAAACATGAAGATACCCTGTTGATCTCAGGCGCGGTGGTTGATCTGTTGATCCGGCTGGTGGAAGAAAAAAAGAAGTGGTTCATGGCTTACAAGCGCCGGCAACAAGAGTTGGAAACAATTTTGGATTCCACCCATGACGGAATGATCGCAGTGAATAAAGAAGCCCGGATCACGTTGTTTAACCGGGCGGCAGAGAGGATGATCGGAACCTCGGCCGGGAAAGTGCTGGGGAAAAAAATTGAGGATGTGATCCCAAAATCCCGTCTGGAGTGGGTCTTGCACAACGGAAAAGCGGAACTGAATCAAAAGTTTAAACTTCCAAGCGGAATGGAGATATTGACCAACCGAGTTCCGGTGAAGGGGCAAGACGGAAAGGTGATCGGAGCCGTTTCAGTATTCCGGGACATCAGCGAGCTGAAGAACATGTCCCAACAAATCATCGATTTGGAAAGCATGAAAAGCTTGCTGCAGGCCATCATCGATTCATCGGAAGATGCCATTTCCGTCGTGGACACCAACGGAATGGGGATCCTGATCAATCCGGCCTACACCCGTTTAACGGGACTGAAACCGGAGGACATTATCGGGAAGCCGGCGGATACGGATATCTCCGAAGGGGAAAGCATGCATATGAAGGTGCTCCGGACCAAAAAACCGGTTCGCGGCGTCCAATTAAAAGTGGGTCCCCATCGGAAAGAGGTGTTGGTCAATGTTGCGCCGATCATGATGGAAGGGGAATTGAAAGGTAGTGTGGGAATTATACACGATGTTTCCGAGATCAAGCGGCTGAACCGGGATCTCGAACGGGCGCGCCGGATTATCCGAAACCTGGAGGCCAAATATACATTTGATGACATTATCGGAAGTTCCGAAACGATGAGATACAGCATTGAACAGGCAAAGCAAGCGGCGGAAACCCGGGCGACCGTCTTGTTGAGAGGGGAATCGGGAACCGGGAAGGAATTGTTTGCTCATGCCATTCACAATGCCAGTGACCGCAAATACAACCAGTTTGTCCGGGTGAATTGTGCCGCTTTGTCCGAATCCTTGTTGGAAAGCGAGTTGTTCGGCTACGAAGAAGGAGCGTTCACCGGGGCAAGGCGCGGCGGAAAAAAAGGCCTTTTTGAAGAAGCCAACGGCGGAACCATTTTTCTGGATGAGATCGGCGAGCTGAAGCCGAGCACCCAGGCAAAACTGCTCAGAGTGCTGCAGGAAAAAGAGGTTTTGCGGGTGGGAGGCACCAAATCGATTCCGATCGATGTCCGGGTGATTGCGGCAACCAATGTGTATTTGGAAAAAGCCATTCAGGAGAAACGCTTCCGGGAAGACTTGTATTACCGCCTGAACGTATTGCCGATTCACATTCCCCCGCTTCGCATGCGGAAAGAAGACCTGGTGGATTTGGCCCGGCATTTGATTAAAAAGTTTAACCAGGAATATGGCCGGAATGTGGAAGAGATTGACTTGGAAGCGATCCAAACCTTGCATCAATATTCCTGGCCGGGAAACGTACGAGAATTGGAAAACGTTTTGGGGCGGGCCATGATCAATATGGAGTTTAACGAAAGGGTCATGAGGAAAAAACATTTGCCGCCCTTGGATTTATCCCGGGCAAAAGAGGGACAAGATTTGGAAGGCCGGTTGGAAAGTGGTACAGATATTCAACCTTTGAAAGATGTTATACAACAATTTGAAAAAAATTATTTAAAAAAAGTGTATGAAAAAACCAACAAGAACAAAACGGAGACAGCCAAAGCGCTGGGGATCTCCGTTCGAAGCCTTTATTACAAGCTGGAAAAATACGATCTGATTTGATTTTGCAAAAAATTGCATGAAAAAAATTTCCTTTCTCTGCACAGTTTTGCAAACGAAAAAAATCTAAAATAACAAAAGCTGCTAATAAAATCGCGGGATTTTCATTTTTTGATCCGGTTGGCATGCCATTTGCATATCAGTATGTCGGCCGGCGAAATCGTAAAAACTATCGCTGATGAAATGAAAGGAACGACTCAAACAATCAGCCGGAATGAAGAGGTGTTAAGTATGTTAAGATCCTTTGAAGAAATACTAAAAAAAGCAGAATCTTTGCCTTCGGTCAAGGTTGCTGTCGCAGCAGCCGATGATCAGGATGTGTTGGAGGCTGTTCGTGATGCCATGCAACATGGAATTGCCGATTTCCTGTTGTTTGGGGACGAAGCCAAGATCCGGGAGATCAGCCGAGAAATCGGTCTTGATATCAAAGACGGGCAAATCATTCATGCGGATTCCCCCGCACAAGCTTCAAAAATGGCAGTATCCGCCGTTCGTGACCAACAAGCCGATGTGGTGATGAAAGGGATGGTTCAAACGGCTGACTTTTTGCGGGCCGTCTTAAATAAAGAAAAAGGCTTGAGGACCGGCGCCGTATTGAGCCATGTGGCCACGTTTGAAGTTCCGGGATATGATCACTTGATTCATGTCACCGACCCGGCATTGAATGTGGCTCCGGATCTGAAAGAAAAAACCCAAATTGCCCAAAATGTGATCCGGTACTGTCACACACTCGGAAATACCGAACCGAAAGTCGCGGTCCTGGGTGCAGTGGAAGTGGTGAATCCCAATATGGATGCGACGCTTCATGCTGCCGCGCTCGCACAAATGAACCGCCGGGGCCAAATTAAAGGTGCTTTGGTTGACGGGCCGTTTGCTTTGGACAATGCAGTGTCCGTGAGAGCAGCGGAACATAAAGGAATTGACAGTCCGGTTGCAGGACGTGCGGATGTTTTGTTGGTGCCGGACATTGAGGCAGGAAACATGCTTTACAAGTCCATGGTGTATTTTGCCAACAGTAAAATCGGTGCCGTTGTTTTGGGAGCTGCCGCCCCGGTGGTATTGACTTCCCGTGCGGACTCGCCGGAATCCAAATTGTATTCGATTGCGCTTGCCGTGTTGCAGGCAGCTGCCCAATGATCTGATTGAGGAGGAATGAAAGATGAAAATCTTCGATTACATGGAAAAATATGATTATGAACAACTCGTCATGTGCCAAGATAAAGAGTCCGGTCTCAAAGCCATCATTTGTATCCATGATACCACCCTGGGGCCGGCTCTGGGTGGTATGCGCATGTGGACTTATGCTTCGGAAGAGGAAGCCATTGAGGATGCGCTGCGCCTGGGAAGAGGGATGACTTACAAAAATGCGGCTGCCGGCTTAAATCTCGGCGGCGGAAAAACGGTGATCATCGGCGATCCGAGAAAAGACAAAAACGAAGCCATGTTCCGTGCCTTGGGACGCTTTATTCAAGGTTTGAACGGACGGTACATCACGGCGGAAGATGTGGGAACCACCGTGGAAGACATGGATATCATTCATGAGGAAACCCGTTACGTGACAGGCGTGTCGCCCGCTTTCGGTTCCAGCGGCAACCCTTCACCGGTGACCGCTTACGGCGTATACCGTGGAATGAAAGCGGCTGCAAAAGAAGCTTTCGGCGATGACTCACTCGAAGGCAAAGTGGTGGCTGTTCAAGGAGTGGGACATGTTGCTTACGAATTATGTAAGCACTTGCATAATGAAGGGGCCAAATTGATTGTGACCGACATCAACAAAGAAAATGCAGACCGTGCCGTGCAAGAATTTGGTGCCGAATTTGTTCATCCGGACAAAATCTATGATGTGGAATGCGACATTTTTGCTCCTTGTGCGCTCGGGGCGATCATTAATGACGAAACCATTGAACGCTTGAAATGCAAAGTGGTGGCCGGTTCGGCAAACAATCAGCTGAAAGAAGAGCGCCATGGAAAAATGCTTGAAGAAAAAGGAATCGTCTATGCGCCGGATTATGTCATCAATGCCGGAGGCGTGATCAATGTCGCCGACGAATTGTTGGGTTACAACCGTGAGCGTGCGATGAAAAAAGTGGAAGGCATTTACGACAATATCCTGAAAGTGTTTGAGATTGCAAAACGGGATGGCATTCCGAGTTATCTCGCAGCAGACCGCATGGCGGAAGAACGGATTGAAATGATGCGCAAAACAAGAAGCACATTTTTGCAAGATCAACGCAACCTGATCAATTTTAACAACAAATAAGGGATGGAAAATTGCAGGCAGATTAGAATGGAGTGTTGAAGGTGGAGCCGATTCGGGTTCTGGCAATTAACCCTGGATCAACTTCGACGAAAATCGGTGTGTTTGCGGACGAAAAACCGATTTTGGAAGAAACATTGCGCCATGATCCAAATGAAATAGCAAAGTTTAAAGACATGTTTGACCAATATCCGTTTCGCAAACAAGTGATTCTGGACACCTTGGATCGCGAAGGGATCAACTTGAACAAACTGGACGCCGTGGTCGCACGCGGAGGGTTGTTGAGACCGATTCCGGGCGGAACTTACAAAGTGAATGAAGAAATGATTGCTGATCTGCGTTCAGCGGAATATGGCACGCATGCTTCCAACCTGGGTGCCATCATTGCCCAAGAAATTGCGGATCAATTGAATATTCCGGCATTCATCGTGGACCCGGTGGTGGTGGATGAATTGCAACCGGTTGCACGGATTTCCGGGATTCCTGAAATTAAGCGGAGAAGCATTTTCCATGCTTTGAACCAAAAAGCAGTGGCCCGGCGCGTTGCCCAAAAATTGGGGATGACCTATGAAAAAAGCCGTTTCATAGTTGTGCATATGGGAGGCGGCATCACCGTGGGCGCGCATCTGGAAGGCCGGGTGATTGATGTCAACAACGGATTGAACGGAGAAGGACCGTTTTCGCCCGAACGTGCGGGGACGGTGCCGGTTGGCGATTTGATTTCACTCTGTTTTTCCGGCAAATACTTTGCCAGTGAAATTATGCGCATGGTTGTCGGGAAAGGCGGACTCATGGGTTATCTGGGAACGACGGATGCCCGCGAAGTAGAAAAGATGATTGAAAACGGGGATGAAAAGGCAGCTTTGATTTATGAAGCGATGGCTTATCAAGTGTCCAAAGAAATCGGAGCTTATTCCACGGTGTTAAACGGACAAGTGGATGCCATCGTTTTGACGGGCGGTCTGGCCTACGGGAAATCTTTCACCAAAATGATCCAAGATCGTGTGGATTGGATTGCCCCTGTGCATGTGGTCCCTGGAGAAAATGAATTGCAAGCATTGGTCGAAGGAACGTTGCGTGTGGTTCGCGGCGAAGAAGAGGCCAAGCATTATCCACCGATAGAAAAAGGAGTCGAGGTAGTCCATGGCTGAGAACTATGATCTCGTCGTATTGGGGGCCGGGCCCGGCGGTTATGTCGCCGCCGCCCGTGCCGCCCAACTGGGAATGAAAGTGGCTGTTGTCGAAAAGGAACGCTTGGGAGGCGTCTGCTTAAATAAAGGATGCATCCCGACCAAAACTTTGTTGAGAAGCGCTGAGCTTTACCAAAATATGAAAAACAGCGAAGAATTTGGAATTTTCGTCGGGGATGTCAATCTGGAATTTGACCGGGTGCAAAAAAGAAAACAAAAAGTGGTCGATACCTTGCATAAAGGAGTCGAGGGACTTCTCAAGAAAAATAAAGTGGATGTTTATTACGGAACCGGCCGCATTTTGGGCCCGTCCATTTTCTCGCCGATGCCCGGAACCATTTCCGTTGAGCACGCGGACAGCAGTGAAGAACCGACGATGCTGGTTCCCAAAAACGTGTTGATTGCAACGGGTTCCAGGCCCAGAACATTGCCGGGGCTTGAAGTCGACGGTCAATTTGTCATGAACTCGGATCATGCCTTGCAAATGGAAGAGCTTCCGAAATCCATGATTATCATCGGAGGCGGCGTTATCGGTGTTGAGTGGGCTTCCATGCTCAGCGACTTTGGTGTGGATGTCACCATTGTGGAGTATATGGACCGGATTTTGCCTTTGGAAGATGAGGATGTCAGTAAGGAGATGGCCCGTCTTTTGAAGAAGAGAAAAGTAAAAATCCTGACCGGTGCCAAAGTGCTGCCGGAAACTGTCACTGCTCAGGGTGGAAAAGTGACCATGCAGGTGGAAAAAGGCGGGGAAGTGACAACACTGGAGGCCGACCGCACCCTTGTATCCGTCGGGCGTGAAGCCAACATCGATGACATTGGCTTGCAAAACACCTCGATCAAAGTGGAAAAAGGTGTGATTCTAGTCAATGAATTCATGCAGACGGAAGAAAGCCACATTTACGCCATCGGTGATGTCATCGGCGGATATCAATTGGCTCATGTGGCTTCGCATGAAGGAATTTTGGCAGTGGAACACATGGCCGGCAAAGAAGTTTATCCGATTGATCCGCTCACCATTCCGCGATGCACATACAGCCGTCCGGAAGTGGGAAGCATCGGTTTGACAGAGGCGCAGGCCAAAGAGAAAGGCTATGAAGTCAAAGTCGGCAAGTTTCCGTTCCGGGCCGTCGGAAAATCATTGGTATTCGGAGAAATGGACGGATTCATAAAAATCATTTCTGACAAGAAAACCGATGACTTGCTGGGTGTGCATATCATCGGTCCCCATGCAACCGATATGATTTCGGAAGCCGGGTTGGCGAAAGTATTGGATGCAACGGCTTGGGAAATTGCCCATACCATTCACCCGCATCCGACATTATCCGAGGTTTATGCCGAAGCAGCGATGGCTGTCGACGGAAAACCGATCCATGGTTAACGAAAGGGGCGTTTTTGATGAGCGAATTGAACCATCGGGAATTGGGATTAAGCGATGACCAAGTGTTGGATATGTACCGTTACATGCTTTTGGCGCGCAAAGTGGATGAGCGCATGTGGCTTTTGAATCGGGCCGGTAAAATTCCCTTCGTGATCTCTTGTCAAGGTCAAGAAGCCATCCAGGTGGGGGCTACGTTTGCATTGGATCGCGAAAAAGACTGGCTCTGCCCTTATTACCGTGATTTGGGCATGATGCTGGTATTTGGGCAAACCGCCAGAGACCAAATGCTGTCTGCCTTTGCCAAAGCAGAAGATCCAAACAGCGGCGGACGCCAGATGCCCGGACACTATGGAGATCACCGTTTCCGCATTTTAACCGGTTCCAGCCCTGTGACGACCCAGGTGCTTCATGCGGTGGGAATCGCTTATGCCGGTAAACTGGAAAACAAAGATCATGTGGTACTCACCACTTGCGGGGAAGGTTCCAGCAACCAGGGGGATTGGCATGAGGCATGCAACTTTGCGGGGGTTCATAAACTGCCTGTGATCTTTATGGTGGAAAACAATAAATATGCCATTTCCGTGCCGCTCTCCAAGCAAGTGGCCGGGGGCGAAGTATGGAAACGGGCAGAGGGATACGGATTCCCCGGCATCAAAGTCGACGGAAACAATCCACTTGAAGTTTACAAAGCGGTCAAAGAAGCAGCTGAACGTGGCCGGAAGGGAGAAGGTCCGACCTTGATCGAAGCCGTTTCCTACCGTTTGGTTCCGCACTCCAGTGATGATGATGACCGTACTTACCGGGCACGGGAAGAAGTGGAAGAAGCAAAGAAAAAAGACTCATTGGTCGTCTTTAAAAATTACTTGATGGATCAAGGTGTGTTGACCGAGGAGAAAGAAAAAGAAATTCAGGATCAAATCGCCAAAGAAGTCAATGATGCCACGGATTATGCGGAAAAAGCACCTTATCCGGAACCTGAAACCATTCATGATCATGTATATGCCTAATCGAGCAGGAGGGAATGAATATGCCGGTCATTTCATATATTGATGCGGTGACACAAGCACTGAAGGAAGAAATGGAACGTGATTCACGTGTTTTCGTGCTTGGAGAAGATGTGGGGGTGCGCGGCGGTGTTTTCCGGGCAACCGACGGCCTGTATGAACAGTTTGGGCCGGACCGGGTGCTGGATACACCCCTGACGGAATCTGCGATTGTCGGAGTCGGTATTGGTGCAGCGGCTTACGGGATGCGTCCGGTGGCTGAAATCCAATTTGCTGATTTCATCATGCCGGCGTATAACCAAATTGTCAGTGAAGCGGCACGGATTCGTTATCGCTCCAACGGCACCTGGCATGTGCCCATGGTGATTCGTGCACCGTACGGCGGAGGCGTTCACGGAGCGTTGTACCATTCACAAAGCGTGGAAAAGCTGTTCACCGGTGTTCCCGGATTGAAAATTGTGATGCCATCCACTCCTTATGATGTCAAAGGATTATTAAAATCGGCGATCCGCGATGACGACCCGGTGTTGTTCTTTGAGCACAAACGTTGTTATCGGTTGATTAAAGGAGAAGTTCCGGAAGAGGATTATACCGTTCCGATCGGAAAGGCGGAAGTGAAGCGGGAAGGATCCGACGTCACCGTGATTACCTACGGTCTGATGGTTCACTACGCTTTGCAGGCTGCTGAAAAATTGGAAAAAGAAGAAGGAATCAGCACCCATGTGCTGGATTTGCGCACATTGGTACCGCTGGATAAAGAAGCGGTTCTCGATGCAGTGAAAAAGACGGGAAAAGTGATCGTGATTCATGAGGATAATAAAACAGGAGGATTTGCCGGGGAAGTTTCTGCGGTCATTGCCGAAGAAGCCTTGTTTGAATTGGATGCCCCCATCAAACGTCTTTGCGGTCCGGATGTACCTGCCATGCCGTACAGCCCGCCGCTTGAAAAAGAGTTTATGTTGAATCCGGAAAAAATCGCAAATGCCATTCGCGAATTAGCAGAATTCTAACCAGATGAGGAGGTTCTTCCCAAAATGGCGACCGATATTTTAATGCCTCAGCTCGGGGAAAGTGTAACCGAAGGCACCATTGCAAAATGGCTGAAAAAACCAGGAGATCCTGTAACCAAATATGAACCGATTTGTGAAGTGTCCACAGACAAAGTGAATGCCGAAGTTCCGTCAACTTATGAAGGAAAAATGGCGGAAATCATTGCTGAAGAAGGCGAAACCGTTGAAGTCGGGCAACTCATTTGCCGCATCGAAGTGGCAGGAGAAGAAGGCGGAACAGAAGAACCGGCAAAAGAAGAAGCTTCCGCTCCCGCCCGGGAAGAAGCAAAAGCACCGGAACAAAAACCGGCCGCACAAAAAGATGATTCCAACAAACACCGTTATTCTCCGGCCGTCATGCGCCTGGCTCAGGAAAATAACATCGATTTGACGCAATTGACCGGAACCGGAAAAGGGGGACGGATCACCCGGAAAGATGTACTCAAAGCGATTGAAGAAGGTACCGGTCGGGCCGCTGCTCCGGCTCAACCGTCTCACACGGCGGCTGCGGAAAAAGCGGCCGAACCCAAAGCCGCGGCAGACAAACCCGCTGCCAAACCGGGATCCGGTTCCGGCATTGTACTGGAAAATGGCGACACCGAGATTCCTGTGTCCAGCGTGCGCCGTACCATTGCCAACCGCATGGTGCAAAGCAAGCATGAAGCTCCCCATGCCTGGACCATGATGGAAGTGGATGTAACGGGACTTGTGGAATTGCGCAACCGTATCAAACATGACTTCCAAAAACGCGAAGGGGTCAAGTTGACCTTTATGCCTTTCTTCATCAAGGCGGTTGTGGATGCGCTCAAAGAGTATCCGATCCTCAATTCGGTTTGGGCGGACGACAAAATCATCTTGAAGAAACGCATCAATATTTCGATGGCCACGGCCACCGATGATGCCTTGTATGTACCGGTGATCCATGATGCGGATGAAAAAAGCATTTTGGGACTGGCTAAAGCCGTGCAGAACTTGGCCGAAAAAACACGGAATGGAAAATTGGAACTGGCCGACATGCAGGGCGGAACGTTTACGGTGAACAATACCGGTTCTTTCGGTTCGATCCAATCGCAACCCATCATCAATGCGCCGCAGGCAGCCATCCTGTCCTTTGAAGCAATTGTGAAGCGACCGGTGATCTATAACAACATGATTGCCGTCCGGGACATGATGAACATTTGCTTGTCCCTCGACCATCGGATTCTCGACGGCCTGGTGGCAGGACGTTTCTTGAATCGCGTCAAAGAACGCTTGGAATCCTATGGCCCCGACACGCAAATTTGACGTTGACCAAAAAAGGCACCCATTTTCGGGTGCCTTTTTTTGATGGAACAAAAAAACAAGGTTCTCACCAGGGCCGATGAAAACCTTGTTACCGCTTTTATTGGAGTCCGATAAAGAAATCATACAAAGCAAGCAATGTCACTCCGACGACTCCCAATGTAAAGATGCCACCGATCACAAAACCGGGTTTGTTCCCGGTTTTTTTGTTGTACCATGCTCCGCGTACGGCAAGAATACTGATGATGACCAAAAGCGGTACCATAAAGTAATCCATCGTCATTCCACCTACTTTCTCAAACTCCAGTCGTTTTCAGTATAAACCTGTGAATGATTCATTAACCGTTATTATATGGAAATCAGAATAAAACATACCGGTGCAAGTGGAAGTTGCAACCAGCGTAACAATGAAGTAAACCATGGCTTGAACCCAGGCCGATTGTAAAATAATTTACCTCAGGTTACATTGTAACCAACATTGTCACCAATGTCCATGTTCTTTCCGATCGTAAAAAATCATTCAAAGATGATAAATATTTGTTATATTAAGAAGTGAAAGCGTTTTATCATATCTTGAGAGGAGACTGTCAATAATGAATAAATCATCCGAGCAAGAAAAATTGAAAATTTGGGAAGAAAAAACCAATCGGCTCCTCCAAAAAACGCCGGAAAGAAAAGAGACGTTTCATACATCTTCGGAGATTGAAGTGAAACGCCTCTATACAGAAGCGGATGTACCGGAAAACCCGGGATTGCCGGGAGAGTATCCTTATACACGCGGGATTTATCCCTCCATGTATCGCAGCCGGCTTTGGACTATGCGGCAATATGCCGGTTTCGGATCAGCCGGGGAAACCAACAAACGGTTTCGTTATCTGTTGGAACAGGGACAAACCGGACTCAGTGTCGCTTTCGACCTTCCCACCCAGATTGGCTATGATTCGGATGATGCCATGTCGCAGGGGGAAGTGGGGAAAGTCGGGGTGGCCATTGACTCTCTGAAAGACATGGAAAGGTTGTTTGCAGGCATCCCGTTGGATCAGGTCAGCACTTCCATGACCATCAATGCACCGGCCAGTGTGTTGCTGGCGATGTATATTGCCGTTGCGGAAAAACAAGGAGTGCCTTCCGAAAAACTGAGAGGAACCATTCAAAATGATATTTTGAAAGAATATATTGCCCGTGGAACTTATATCTTCCCACCGAAGCCGTCCATGCGCTTGATTACGGATGTGTTCCGGTATTGTGCGGAACATGTTCCCAAATGGAACACCATCAGCATCAGCGGATACCACATACGGGAGGCCGGTTCCACCGCGGTTCAGGAGATCGCATTCACTTTGTCCGACGGCATCGCTTATGTGGAAGCCGCACTGGAAGCGGGTTTGGAAGTGGATCGGTTTGCACCCCGTTTGTCCTTTTTTTTCAATGCGCATAACCACTTTTTTGAGGAAATCGCCAAATTCCGTGCAGCCCGGCGCATTTGGGCCAAAATCATGAAAGAGCGTTTCAACGCGTCGAACGAGCGCTCGTTACAATTGCGTTTCCATACGCAAACAGGGGGATCCACGCTGACGGCCCAACAACCGGACAACAACATCGTGCGGGTGACTTTGCAAGCTTTGGCGGCGGTTTTGGGCGGAACTCAAAGTTTACACACCAACTCCCGGGATGAAGCATTGGCCCTGCCCACGGAAGAGTCGGCAAGAATTGCCTTGCGGACGCAGCAGATCATTGCGCATGAAAGCGGTGTTGCCGATACGGTTGATCCGCTCGGAGGATCGTATTATATCGAAGCGTTAACTGACCAAATCGAAAAAGAAGCCTGGCGCTATATTGAAAAAATTGACGAAATGGGCGGGGCGGTCCGCGCCGTGGAGGAAGGGTACATGCAGCAAGAAATCCATCGGGCTGCGCTGGCCATCCAAAGAGAAATCGAATCCGGCAAACAAGTGGTGGTTGGTGTGAACCGTTACCGTTTGGAACAAGAGACCGAACCGCAATTGTTGCGGGTGGATCCGGCCATTGCCAAACAACAAGTGGAACAATTAAGGGAATTGAAAGCCAACCGGAACGCAACGGAAGTGGAGGAAAAGTTAAAGCGCTTGAAAAAAGCGGCGCAAGGGACGGAAAACCTGATGCCTCATATTCTGAATGCCGTCAAAGCTTATTGTACGATCGGCGAGATTTGTCAAGTGTTACGGGAAGTTTTTGGTGAATATCGAGCGGGATAAAAAGGGGGAAATCGAAATGAAACGGACGATCCGTGTGTTGATCGCAAAACCCGGGTTAGACGGCCATGACCGGGGGGCGCTTATTATTGCACAAGCGTTGAGAGACGAAGGGATGGAAGTGATTTATACCGGTTTGCGCCAAACGCCGGAGCAGATTGTTGCCCAAGCGATTCAAGAAGATGTGGATGTGGTCGGCTTGTCTTGTTTGTCGGGGGCTCATAATGAATTGTTTCCCGAAGTGGTGCGCCTGTTAAAAGAACAAGGCGCTGAAGATATTCCGGTGATTGCAGGCGGGGTGATCCCGCAAAAAGATGTGGAGTTTTTGAAACAGCAAGGCATTGCCGAAGTGTTTACGCCGGGAACCCCGACGAAACAGACGGCTGATTATATACGGAATTTGGTTGCCGGAAAGGAGCGTCAGCAGCATGAATGAGGGAAAACCCAAAAAAATCAGCCACATCGGAATTGCCGTTCGCAGTCTTAAGGAAGCCGTTCCTTTGTACCGGGATGTTTTCGGGTTGGAATACGAAGGGGAAGAAGTGGTGGACAGCGAGCAGGTTCGCGTGGCTTTTTTTAAGATCGGAGAAAGTAGGATTGAATTATTGGAACCATTGTCTGAGAACAGTGCGATTTGCAAATATTTGCAAAAGAAAGGGGAAGGGATTCATCACATCGCCCTGGAGGTCAGTGATTTAAAGCAGCGGCTGTCGGAATTAAAAGAGAAAGGGATCCGGTTGATTTATGAACAGCCGAAACCCGGAGCCCATCAAATGAATATCTCTTTTTTGCATCCGAAAGTAACCGGCGGTGTATTATACGAGCTTTGTGAACCTCGTGAAAGAGAGGAGTAAATCACCATGAATATGTACCAAAAGATTGACCAGCTTTATGAAAAGCGCCGCAAAGCTGAAATGGGCGGCGGGGAAAAAAGGATCCGGGCCCAACATGACAAGGGGAAATTAACGGC
Organism: Thermoactinomyces sp. CICC 10735; assembly: GCF_016055175.1. Taxonomy (NCBI): domain Bacteria; kingdom Bacillati; phylum Bacillota; class Bacilli; order Caryophanales; family Thermoactinomycetaceae; genus Thermoactinomyces; species Thermoactinomyces sp. CICC 10735. The sequence goes on from NZ_JAECVT010000001.1 coordinate 203,013, forward strand.
TCGCGAACGGATTGATTTGCTGCTGGATGATGACAGTTTTGTCGAGTTGAACACGTTTGTGGAACATCGGGCGGTGCATTTCGGCATGGATCAAAAAGAAGCTCCGGGGGAGGGGGTGGTGACCGGTTACGGAAAAATCCACGGCCGGGACGTTTATGTCTTTGCCCAGGATTTCACCGTGTTTGGCGGGGCATTGGGCGAAATGCATGCACTTAAAATTGCCCGCTTGATGGATTTGGCCGCCAAAAACGGGGCTCCGGTCATCGGCTTGAATGACTCGGGAGGGGCACGGATTCAAGAAGGCGTGGTTTCGCTGGATGGATACGGCCATATTTTTTATCGCAATTCCATTTACTCCGGAGTGATTCCCCAGATTTCGGTCATTATGGGTCCTTGCGCCGGAGGGGCCGTGTACTCGCCGGCCATCACTGATTTTGTCTTTATGGTGGAAAAAACCAGCCAAATGTTTATCACCGGACCAAAAGTGATTGAAGCCGTCACCAGAGAAAAAATCAGTTCGGAAGCACTGGGCGGGGCAAAAGTGCATGCCGGTGTGAGCGGAAATGCCCATTTTACCGCGCCGAGCGAGCCGGAGGTTTTGGAGCAGGTCCGGCGCCTCATGCAGTTTCTCCCGCAAAGCTACCGGGAAAAACCGCCCGTGGTTCCGTACCGGGATGAGGATGACTGGATTGAAGAACTGGCGGAAATCGTCCCGGTGGAAGAGACCAAAGTGTATGATGTCCGGAAAGTGATTGAATACATCGTCGATGACGGGGATTTTATGGAAGTCCATGAATCGTTCGCGCGCAACCTGGTGGTCGGTTTCGGCCGGATTGCCGGCCGGACGGTGGGAATTGCCGCAAATCAGCCCAAAGTGATGGCAGGCAGTCTGGATATCGATTCATCGGATAAGTTAAGCCGGTTTATCCGTTTTTGCGACAGCTTCAACATCCCCATCATCACCTTTGAGGATGTGACCGGCTTTTTCCTGGGGGTCAACCAGGAGCATCGCGGGATTATCCGGCATGGAGCCAAAATTTTATACGCTTATTCCGAAGCGACCGTCCCCAAAATCACGGTCATTTTGCGCAAAGCTTTCGGAGGGGCTTATGTTGCCTTAAACAGCAAGGCGATCGGCGCGGATCTGGTATTTGCTTGGCCGAGTGCGGAAATTGCCGTCATGGGTGCGGAAGGAGCGGCCAACATTATTTTTTCCCGAACGATCCAAGAGAGCGAAAATCCGGAACAAACCCGGAAGGAAAAAATCCGGGAATACAAAGAAAAGTTTTCCAATCCTTATATCGCGGCCAGCCACGGCATGGTGGATGATGTCATCGATCCGCGGGAAACCAGACAGAAATTAAAACAAGCTTTAAAGATGCTGGAAAACAAAAAAGAAAGCCGCCCGGCCAAAAAGCACGGGAATATTCCGCTGTAAGGGAAAAGGATGCGAAAAGTGGGAATCCAAAAGGGTTTCCACTTTTTCCTTGGGGCAATATTTTTGATCCGGATGAAAAAAATGGATAAAGGGGATGATAGGGGAATAAGGAGGTGAAAAAAATAAGAAAGTGGTATGATAAAATATGGTATGAAAAATGGAGCTTGTACCAATTTTTGTTATCCAATTCTAAATAATGGTGTTACAATAAGAAAAATTTTTTGCATCGAATGGAGGAAGGATTACCATTGGTTAACCAACAACGGCTGATTGATGAATTCATCGAACTTGTCACAACGGATAGCGAAACAGGGGATGAACGGGTCATTTGTGATTTATTGAAGGAGAAGTTGACAAACCTCGGTTTTGATGTGAAAGAGGATCGTTCCAGTGAAAAAACCGGACACGGTGCCGGAAATATCGTGGCGACGTTAGGCGGAACGTTGGAAGATGTACCGAAAATCTACTTTACCTGTCACATGGATACCGTCGCACCCGGAAAAGGCATCCGGCCCGTCATAAAAGATGGTTATATCCAATCGGATGGAACGACGATTTTGGGAAGCGATGACAAAGCGGGACTGGCAGCGTTGATGGAAGGAATCCGCTTGATGAAGGAACAAAAAATCCCGCACGGAAAAATTCAATTTATCATCACCGCCGGCGAAGAATCGGGATTAATCGGTTCGCGCCATTTAGACTTGAGTCTGGTGGATGCCGATTTCGGTTTTGCCTTGGATTCCAACGGGCCGGTGGGCGAAATTATCACTTCCGCCCCGTCCCAAGTGAAAATCATAGCGACGATTTACGGGAAAGCGGCTCACGCCGGGGTGAATCCGGAAGACGGAATCAGCGCCATCCAGGTGGCCAGCCGGGCTATTTCCAAAATGCGCCTGGGCCGGATCGACAGTGAAACCACCACCAATATCGGTTCATTTCACGGCGGGACGGCCAGCAATGTGGTTCCGGAAAAAGTGGAGATCATTGCTGAAGCCCGCAGCCGTAATGAAATCAAATTAAAAGCACAAGTAAAGCATATGGTTCAGGCATTTAAAGAAGCGGCAGACGAGCTCGGGGCCCGTGCCGAAGTCGAAACGAACGTGCTTTATCCCTCATTTAAATTCACCGAGAAAGATTTGGTCGTGCAAAAAGCCATGGCGGCGGTGGAACGGGTCGGCCGCAAACCGAAATTGGATGTGAGCGGCGGAGGAAGTGATGCCAATGTCATCGCCGGATACAACATTCCGACAGTAAATCTGGGAATCGGTTATGAAAACATCCATACAACCAGTGAACGGATGCCGGTTCAGGAATTGATCAAAGCAGCCGAATTGGTTGTGGCATTGGTAGAAGAGTGTGCCAAAGTTCCGGTGCCGCAAAGTCTGTAGTCATAAGAACCCCGGCCGGGGGTTCTTTCTTTTTTGAGACACATACATCAGTTTGCGGTTTTTCTTCGGAAACTATGCATTCATTTCCGGTGACCCGGCCGTGAAAAATCAGGATGGCATGTCGGCCCGGAAGTTTGGATCCAGTTTTTTTAATTTATCCATGATCCGCCGTTTGCGGTATAACATCATGCCGGCTTCCGCCACTTCTTCGACCGTGGAGCGGTTGATGAAGGCTCCGAAGAGAATGCCGATGACCGGCACGATTTGAAAGAGTTTTTTCCAGCCGAAATGATCACGGTACGTTGCAATCACTTCCCGCCATCCCTGAAATTCGGAGATGGCTTCCCGTTGGTTTTTTTCGGAACCGGTTTCTGCCAGCTGCTTGAGAATGGATTGTTTGCCGACATAGTCGGCGGAAGCAAATTGCAAACATTTGACAATGAAGATTCGCTCTGATTTTTCTTTGGGCTGATATCCATAGATAATGGCCATTTCTTGCAAGGCGTGAAGCGAAATGCCGAGCAAGGCGGGGATGTCTATGGCCAAGGTGAAAATTCCGCCGAATCCGGTGGTGGCCCCTTGCATGGTGGCGAGTTGCTTGTGTTTTTGCATGGCTGTTTCGGCAACTTCGTTTAACAGGGATAACGGAAGTTGCCCGATTTCTTCCGGCGAAAGGGATGGACCGGGAATCCCCGCTTTCCTGGCGATGACCGAAATGGTTTGGCGTTCCTGAATCAAATACTCACCGCCGGTTTGGATATAGCTTCCCAATTCATCAAAAAACTTCCCCAGCACGTTATGGACGGCCTGAGGCGTGATTTTATCCAAAAGCGCAAAAGGGAGCCGTCCGATTTTTTCCCAAAACCACAAATCTTTTTGATCTTTTTCCCATTGGCTGATCCTTTCCCATTCGCTTAACAAAAATTCCTTGCTGTCCTGTGAAAAACGTTTCATTTAGACAGATCCCCTCTTTTCACAACAGGAAGTCACCCGACGTACCGGTTTAAAATGCGGTCCACCGAACGGCCGTAGGATTCACCAAAGACATTCAAGTGAACCAATAAATAATACAATTGATAGAGTGGTTTCCGCTCCGGATAGGATGGAGAAACCGGGTAAACTTCTTGATAGGAATCATAAAAAGGCGCAGGAAATCCCCCGAACAATTCCGTAAACGCGATTTCCAGCTCATGATGGGCAAAGAAGACGGCCGGATCAATCAAACACGGAGAGCCACCCGGGCCGGTGATCCAATTGCCTCCCCATAAATCACCATGGATCAATGAAGGTTGTACTTGCCCGGGAATCCAACGTTCCAGTTGATTTATCAGCGCTTCCAGTTTTTTTCTTCGCTTTCCGGTGATCGTTTGGCGGTCAATCCCCAATTCATATTGAACTTTTAAGCGTTGATCCCGATAAAAGGAGCGCCAGTCGGTCATCCAGGCATTTCGTTGCGGAAGGGTTCCGATCAGATTGTCCTCATGAAATCCGAAGGCTTGTCCGCGAACCTGATGAAGGCGGGCCAATCCTCTGCCAAGTTGTGGAATGGTCGTTTTGGTTTCCGTTCCTTCAATCCATTCCAACAGAAGCAGGGCGGTTTGGGTTTCTTTTTCATAAAAGGTTCCGTAAACGTCAGGAACGGATAAGGTGTTTGTCTGTTTAATCGCGTTTAATCCGTTGACTTCTTTTTGGAAAAAGGTTTCCGGAACCGGACGGTTGATTTTGGCAAAATAAGATCGCTTGGTTGTGTTGATCCGGAAGGTTTGATTGATGCTTCCGCCGGAGACCGGGTGAATTTCGGGGGGATCCTTTTCATCCAAAAGTTGGCGGAGTGCTGTTTGAAGGATGGTTTTCATGTCCGGATCCTCCTGTGCAAAAAGTATCCGGATTTATTTTAACAATTATTTCATTTTGACTAAATAGGGATGTTGGGGATGGCATTTTTCAAGATATTGCTTGACCGTTAAAGGATGGACAGCCATTTTCTTTAAATAAGAACGGATTTGCCCGGCGGTTCCCGTCAGGCGAATGCCGTGCGGACCGGTTTTGAATTCCATATTGCACGCCTCCGGTAACAAAGTGTTTAATTCTTTTTTACGTCAGTGCAAGTGAACTTATACATCCGCCGACGTTACCGGAGATTTGCAAACACATTGACGGAAAAAACATGTAATTTGATAGGACAATTTATATTGCGAATCCGGGTGCATATATACATTTATGGAGGTTCTTTTTCTGTTATAAGCCAAGTTTGCTGAATGGGTTTCAAAGGAACGGTTGCTTCTTCGTGTTGTTATCAAGAGGAAATTTCCTCAGATCATAAGGAGGGATTTCAATGCACCCTTGGTCACCCTGTGGGAGCATGTATGATGCCACCTTCCAATCCAGTCTGTATCCGCTCATGGGCCGGAAGGTTTCCGTGCAAACGATCCGCGGGAGTGTAACGGGAAGGCTCACACACGTTCAGAGTGATCATGTCGTGGTTCAATCCGGCGGGGCTCCTTTTTTTATTCGCATGCAACAAATCCTTTGGGTCGTGCCGGTTACAAAAAGCAAGAGACAACGGATGACTTCTCCGCTTCCTTGTTGATGGCATGACCTGAATTTGATCCGGTTTTTGATGCATAACCAAGGGAGGGGAAAGGATGTTTAAACGTTATAATCGTCTGGCTATTGAATTACCCGTCCCCGAACACGGGGATGCCAATGCGGCGGCGGCTGTTCAGGAATTGCTCGGCGGACGTTTCGGAGAAATGTCCACCTTAAACAACTATATGTTCCAATCCTTCAATTTTCGTGCCAAAAAAAAATTGAAACCCTTTTACGATCTGGTTGCCAGCATCACGGCAGAGGAATTCGGTCATGTGGAACTTGTCAGTGCAGCCATCAATTTATTGTCCACCGGCATCACCCGTCCGGGGGATCCGGACACCACACCATTAAGAAACGGGTTGGATGCCCGAAATACCTATTACTTTATCGCAACGGCCCAGACCGCGCTTCCTGCCGATTCGATGGGCAATCCATGGAACGGAACTTATGTGTTTAACAGCGGCAATTTAATTGAAGATTTCCTGCACAACTTTTTCCTGGAGATCGGTGCCCGCACCCATAAAATGAGGGTTTATGAAATGACTGACGCGCCGGTGGCCCGGGAAATGATCGGTTATCTTTTGGTGCGGGGAGGCGTGCATATCGTTGCCTATGCCAAGGCGCTGGAAATCCTGACCGGTGTTGATGTCACCCGCATGCTTCCCATTCCGAGTCTTGACAACTCCAAATTTGATTATGCCAGAAAATACATCGAACAAGGACTGGATAACATTCTTTACACTTGGAGTGAACATGACTACCGCGACATCGACAGAATCTGGAGAGGGAAAAACCCGGAAACGGGTGCACCGCTCCGTGTGGTGGTCGGAGCTCCCAAAGGAGCCCCCATGCCCGATTTGGAGAAAAAACCGGAAGAGTTTGCCCCGGGCATTGACAAGGATCATTATGAGTGGGTGTTAAAAAAATTGAAATTTTATATGTAAACGGCTCACAGCCACAGTCCGGCACAGGGTTGGGCTGTTTTCTTTTTTTGATACGTTTTCTGGTACACGCGGTTCACTGCGTTATAATGGAGGGGATATCGCAAACAGGAGTGACGAGCAATGAAAAAAAATCTGGAAGAGAAAACGATTGCCACCCAAAAAATATTCACCGGAAAAGTGATTGATTTACAAGTGGATGATGTCCTGCTTCCCAACGGAAACGTCTCCAAACGTGAAATTGTGACACACCCGGGGGCCGTGGCGGTCATGGCGCTCAATGAAGAAGACAAGCTCGTGCTTGTACGGCAATTCCGCAAAGCGTTGGAAAAAACGATTTTGGAAATTCCGGCGGGAAAACTGGAAAAAGGCGAAGATCCGAGGGACAGTGCCCGGCGGGAGTTGGAAGAAGAAACCGGTTATCAGCCCGGCCGTTTGGAAGAAGTGGTCTCGTTTTACACCTCCCCCGGTTTTGCCGATGAGAAAATCCATTTGTACTGGGCGACCGGTCTGGAAAAAGGAACCCGCAATCCGGATGAAGACGAATTTGTGGAGCTGGTCGAGCTGACCATGGAAGAATGTTTCAAACGGATTGAAACCGGAGAAATCTGTGACGCCAAAACGATTTTTGCCGTTTATTTTTGGAAAAACCGGGTGGAAGCCGGCGATGAGTGAACTGAAGACCCTTTATGCCGATTTTCATATTCATATCGGGAGAACCAGTCGCAATCATCCGGTAAAGATTACCGCGGCCAGAAACATGACCTTTGAAAACATCGTCAAAGAGGCACACCATCGCAAGGGGCTCGGCATGATCGGCGTGATTGACAGCCAGTCTCCGCCGGTGCAGGAGGATATTCTCGACGGGCTTCGATCCGGATGGTTCCGGGAGCATCCGGACGGGGGAATCGTTTACAAAGAGACGACCTGTTTGCTCGGAGCCGAAATTGAGATCCGGGAACCGGACACGGGCCCGGCTCATGTGCTGGTGTTTGTAAAAACTTTGGAGAAGGTGCAGCAATTGACTGCTTGGCTGAAAAAGTCGATGAAAAATGTACAGTTGAGTACCCAAAGGCTTTATCAGCCGGTTTCAAAGTTGCAGGAAAAAGTGGAAGAGCTGGACGGGTTGTTGATTCCCGCCCACATTTTTACGCCGTTTAAAAGTGTTTATGGCAGTGCCGTCGACTCCATGGGGCAGCTTTTTGATTTGAAGAAAGTGGCTGCGGTCGAATTGGGGCTGAGCTCCGACTCGGAATTGGCGGACCGGATTTCGGAGTTGAATGCATTTCCGTTTTTAACGAATTCGGATGCGCACTCCCTGCCGAAAATCGGACGGGAGTACAACAAGCTTTTGGTGAAAGAAGCCAGTTTTGAAGAATTCCGCAAGGCGTTGAACGGGGCGGACGGCCGAAAAATCCTTAAAAACTACGGGTTGAATCCGCGATTGGGTAAATATTACCGGACCCGGTGTTTAAAATGCGGTGAGCTCTGGCCTCATGAAGAAACGCCGGTTTGTTTGCATTGCGGAAGCAAAAAGAGAGTCAAAGGTGTTTTGGACCGGATTTTGGAAATCAGTGACCAATCTTGCCGCCATCCGTCATTTCGTCCTCCGTACCAATATCAAGTTCCATTGGAATTTATCCCGAAACTGGGGAAAAGGACTATGGAAAAACTGCTGGACGCATTTGGCACTGAAATGAACATTCTTCATGAAGTTCCGGTCGAAGCGCTTGAAAGCGTGGCGGGAAGCCACATCGCCCGTCACATTCTCATGGCCCGGGAACAAAAACTGGCTTTCGAAGAAGGCGGGGGAGGCATATACGGACGGGTGAAACCAAGCTGACCACATGAATTGTGGCCGGCTTTTTTTATACCCGCCTTTTCTTAAAAGATGATCCATTCCGGGAACAAGAAAGAAGAACGTAGTATAATGGATTTAACATCTGTACCGGTTAAGTTTGAGCGATGAAAGGTGAAGAAGGGATTGGGAAAACACCAGAGGTGAAATTTGGAGTGATGGGAATGGCTTATTTGGATTGGTCTCAGAAGTTGCTGAAAGTGAGCGGGTCATGGGTTCTTGTATGTGTGATTCTTTTAATCTTGTTCAAAGGATTGATTTTCCTTCTCCGCAACAAAAAATTATCGGTTTTCATCGCTTGCTTCAAAGGGATTTGGGCTGTCTTTTTTATCCTTTACTATGGTTTGATCTGTATATTTATTTATCGATTTCTGATTTATCCGTCTTTTGGCGGGGATCCGGTTTGGGAGATTGGAATGACGCTGATCATTTTTGGCCTGGCGGTTTTGTTCTGGATCGGCCCCGTACGGGGAATCCTGGGATTCAAAGCTACCCGGACCCATCCCGAGGCGGCTGGCGGTTCCAAAGACGGCTGGGTGATTGAAAGCTGGTGGGGGGACGAGGTGTTGCCGGAGCGGAACCGGGATCCGGGCGAATGAACCGGAAGCAGGCAAATCTATAGAATCTTTTCGTATATTTTGGCTTTGTCCGTCATAGTTTCATAGTGATGGACAAAGGAGGCGGAAAGTATGAAAAGAAGACCGGGTCCCTTTGAGCATACACTGAGGTCCCATTTTCAGAGTCAAAAGTCGTTATATATTTTCGTCACGACCCTGTTTATGATGGGAGTGATTTTTGGCGCCGTTTTGGTCAACTCCTTGGATCCGTCTCAAAAAGAAGGGTTGCTTCATTATCTGGGGTATTTTTTTCAGGGGTTAAAAGACGAGACCATTGCCGAGCCGGGGGTTGCTTTCCAACATTCATTGGGAGGCCATTTGAAAACGATCGGTTTGATGTGGATTTTGGGCTTGTCGGTCATCGGGATTCCTGTTTTGTTGGTTCTCTTGTTCTTAAAAGGCCTGGTCATCGGGTTTACGGTGGGGTTTCTTTTTTCAAAATTGTCCTGGCAGGGGCTGTGGTTTGCGATTGTTTCCATTGTGCCGCAAAATTTGCTGATCATCCCGTCGATGATTATCATCACCATGGCCGGCATCCGTTTTTCCATCACCCTGATTAAGAATCGTTTGATTCATCATCGTGGAGCCATTTATCCGCATTTTGTCTCCTTTTCGCTGTTGGTGACGGGCATGGCGGTGGTTATGCTGGTTTCTTCCGCCTTTGAAGCTTATGTTTCCCCGGTGATGATGAAAGAGGTTGTGCCAACCGACATCACTGTGAGTCAAAATCCATAATTTATAACAATTATTATTTGATAATATTTCTCGATTGGATTGACTCCTCTGCTTTGGTCAAATATAATGGTGTAAGACAGACAGGGGGGTGTCGTTATTGGAAGATCGGGTGAATCAAATTAAACAACAATTATCCGCCCATAACTATAAATTGACCCCCCAACGGGAAGCGACGGTCCGTGTGCTTTTGGAAAATGAGGAAGATCATTTGAGCGCGGAGGATGTCTACCTGTTGGTGAAGGAAAAAGCTCCGGAAATCGGGTTGGCAACCGTGTATCGGACGCTGGAGCTTTTAAGCGAATTGCAGATTATCCATAAGTTGAATTTCGGAGATGGTGTAACACGGTATGAATTTCGGGCTGAAGGGGCGGAACATCACCACCATCACCTCATCTGTCTCCATTGTGGTACAGTCGATGAAATTACGGAGGATTTGCTAGGCCCGATTGAGGAACAGGTGGAGAAAGATTTTGATTTTCAGATTGTGGATCATCGGTTGACATTCCATGGAATTTGCCATCGTTGTAAAGGAAAAGTATCCAATTTAAAAAAACTGGTAGGATCCAAAGTGACGTGAGATCTCTTCAGATCTCACGTTTTTTATGTTTAAAATCCGATATATATTCCATCCTATAAATGGAAGCTCAAACCAAAGGAGGGTGTTGAATATTGAAAGTCGGAATTCCCAAGGAGATCAAAAACAATGAGAATCGTGTCGCCATCACACCCGCTGGTGTCGACCTTTTGGTGCAAGCCGGGCACGAAGTCATGGTGGAGTCCGGTGCCGGCGAGGGAAGCGGATTCAAGGATGAAGAATTTTTGGAGCATGGCGCCCATATTCTTCCTTCCGCGGCCGATGTGTGGGGCAAAGCGGATATGATTTTAAAAGTAAAAGAGCCGTTGAAAGAGGAGTTCCAATATTTTCGCGAGGATTTGATCTTATTTACTTATTTGCATCTTGCGCCGGAGCCGGAATTGACAAAGGCGCTGATGGATCAAAAAGTTTCCGCCGTTGCCTATGAAACGGTGCAATTGGATAACGGGTCCCTGCCGCTTTTAACCCCGATGAGTGAAGTGGCCGGCCGGATGTCCGTGCAAATCGGAGCACGCTTTTTGGAAAAACCGCAAAGCGGTGCAGGCGTGTTATTGGGCGGAGTGCCCGGTGTGGCCCCTGGCAATGTGGTGATTATCGGAGGCGGAACGGTCGGAACCCAAGCCGCCAAAATGGCCTTGGGCATGGGGGCCAATGTGACGATCCTCGATATCAATGCGGAGCGGCTCAGACAGCTGGATGATTTGTTTGCCGGACAACGGATTCAAACGTTGATGTCGAACCGGTTCCATATTGCCGAAGCCGTCAAACAGGCGGATTTATTAATCGGGGCGGTTCTGATTCCGGGACGGCGGGCACCCAAGCTGGTCACGGAAGAGATGGTCCAAACGATGAAAGAAGGATCCGTGATTGTCGACGTGGCGGTGGACCAGGGGGGATCCATCGAAACGGTCGACCGGATTACCACACACAGTAATCCCGTCTATGAGAAATACGGGGTGGTGCACTATGCCGTTCCCAATATCCCCGGTGCGGTTCCCCGGACTTCCACCATGGCTTTAACCAATGTCACCATGCCGTATGCCAAAGAGATTGCCGATAAAGGTTTGGAGCAGGCCGTAAAAGAGAATAAGGCGCTAGCCAAAGGAGTCAACGTGATCCACGGGCACGTGACCTACAAAGCCGTGGCGGAAAGCCTCGATTTGCCTTATACGCCGCTTGATGAGGTGATGGGATAAAGGGATGTTTCACTCCCGGATGATGTCATAAAAGATTGTCTTTCACATAATGTTTATAAAAATGTTTGAAAAGGGACGATCTTTTATGGTAATTTCTTTGCGTAAGGTGAAACAGTGGGTGAAATTTTTGTTATTATTTACCTTATTTACGCTTTTGCTGTATCAGCTTTTCATGATCCTGGCTCCTTATTTCCAACCGGACTTTCTGTATGAAGAGCCTTCCGGCGGAGCGGTGAAAGTGATTGCACAAAATATAGATACTCATGAATCCTCATCCACGCTGAAAGAAATGAAAGAACGGTTGCTTTTGTTTTACTGGATGGGGGAATGAAAAAGAACGCCCACCGTTCTTTTTTTTTCTCATGGATTATAATGGGAATCGGAAGGAGATGAAGAGATGAATCGTTTTAAACGTGTCGCCTTGATTGTATTAGACAGTGTCGGAATCGGGGCTTTGCCGGATGCCGGTGAATTTAATGATGAAGGTGCGCATACGCTGGGGCATATTGCCGAATATGGAGACGGGCTCAAAATGCCGAATATGCAAAGCCTCGGGTTGGGAAATATCGAAGCCTTGAAAGGGATTGAGCCGGTCGCGGAACCCGAGGCCTGGTACGGAAAAATGAAGGAGATCTCCAGAGGAAAAGATACAACCACCGGACACTGGGAGTTTATGGGGATTTATACGGACAAGCCCTTTAAAACCTATCCGGACGGATTTCCCACGGAATTGATTCAAGCGTTTGAGGAAAGAACCGGACGCAAAGTGATCGGGAACAAACCGGCTTCCGGAACGGAAATCATCAAAGAATTGGGCGAAGAGCACATGAAAACCGGTGCATTGATTGTCTATACTTCCGCCGATAGCGTGTTTCAGATTGCCGCCCATGAGGAAGTGGTGCCACTGGAGGAATTGTACCGGATTTGTGAAATCGCCCGTGAATTGACCCTGGATGAAAAATATTCCGTCATTCGCGTGATTGCCCGGCCGTTTGTGGGACAACCCGGAAATTTCACCCGTACGGCCAACCGCAGGGATTATTCGGTCAAACCGCCGGAAAAAACCGTGTTGAATCATTTGAAAGAAGCGGGCAAAGATGTGATCTCCATTGGGAAGATTTCCGATATTTATGCCGGTGAAGGAATTACATATTCCCTGAAGACCAAATCCAATATGGATGGCGTGGATCAGTTCCTCAATATCATGAAAGAGGATTTTCACGGACTGGCGTTTGTGAATTTGGTGGACTTTGATGCCAAATACGGCCATCGCCGGGATCCGGAAGGATATCAACAAGCGTTGGAAGAGTTTGATGCGCGGGTGCCGGAGATTTTGGCATCTCTCCAAGAAGATGATTTATTGATCATCACCGCCGACCACGGAAACGATCCAACCCATCATGGAACCGATCACACCCGGGAATACACGCCGCTTTGGGTGTATGGGAAACGTTTGGTCAAGCCCGGACAATCGTTGGGTGTGCGGGAATGTTTTGCAGACGTGGGAGCCACTATTGCAGAAAACTTTGATGTGACCATGCCGAAAATCGGAAAAAGCTTTCTGAAAGAATTGAAATAAAAGGAGTGGTTGAAACCGTGAGTGTGACGAAAGAACAAATCAAAGAAGCCGCAGAGTCGATTCGCGGACAAATGAAGGATAAACCGCAAGTCGGATTGATTTTGGGGTCCGGACTGGGCGTGTTGGCCGAAGAAATTCAGGAGCCGGTCACCAGCCGTTATCAAGATATCCCGCATTTCCCGGTTTCCACGGTGGAAGGGCATGCAGGAAAGCTGATTTCCGGGAAATTGGAGAATAAAAATGTGATGGTCATGGCCGGACGATTCCATTTGTATGAAGGACATGACCCGTCATCGGTGGTGTTCCCCATCCGTATGATGAAAGAACTGGGAGTGGAAACGATTTTGGTCACCAACGCGGCCGGAGGAGTCAACCAGTCTTATGAACCGGGGGACTTGATGGTGATTCGCGACCACATTAATCTGATGTTCCGGAATCCTTTGGTCGGTCCGAATGATCCGGAACTCGGGGACCGTTTCCCGGATATGTCGGTTGCTTATGATGAAGAATTGCGCAAGTTGGCCCATCAGGTTGCGAAGGAACAGGGTTTCTCCCTGCAGGAAGGCGTCTATGCCGGTGTGTTGGGCCCGTCTTATGAAACGCCGGCCGAAATCCGCATGATCCGGACGCTGGGCGGAGATGCGGTCGGCATGTCGACGGTGCCGGAAGTGATTGCGGCCCGGCATGCGGGAATCCGGGTATTGGGGATTTCTTGCATTTCAAACATGGCGGCGGGCATTTTGCCGCAACCGCTTTCGCATGAAGAAGTGATCGAAACCGGTAACCGTGTCAAAGGGAAATTTATCAAACTGGTGAAAGGGATTTTGCAACAGTTGGATTAATCGGAAGGGAAGAAGATGGAACCATGATTTTTCATGGTTCCATCTTCTTTTTTATGGTGTTTTTTGGGATAAACAGAGTACATCCATGTTGAAAAAAAATTAACATAATTTATAATAATAGATGTGTTTTTATGTTTTAATCAAAGGGGGAAACCGATGAAGAAAACGAAAAAGGTGTTTGCCCTTCTTTCTTCTTCACTTTTGCTCGGATCCATTGTTATGTCGCCGGTGGCGGGATGGACGGAAAAAGTGGAAGCAAAAGAAGCGGAAACACGGGTTGATTGGTCATTGGTGAATGAAAATGCATTGATTCAGCATTTGAAAGAGAAGGGGAAACTGGATCAAGATGCAAGCCCTGAGGAAATCAACCAAGCCGTGAAAGAATACGTGATGGACGGAAGTGTTCCTTTCAGCCAAACCGAAGGGATCGACACTTCTTCCAAATTTGGTGAAGAAGCATACAAAGGGAAGAAAAAGATCCAACAAAAAGTATTCGACAAAATCAGCAAAATCGATGAAAATACCGTTCAAGCACTGAAAGAGAACAAAAAATCTTTTAATGACCGCGCGGTTGTGGCCTTGATTGAATTTCCTGATTTTCCGCACAATTCCATCAAAAAGAAAGAAAACCAGTTTTGGGTGAAAGATTTTAATCCGGAACATTACGAACAGCTGTTGTTCAACCGCGATGGATTTACCATGGATAACGGGGAGAAAATCCCGTCCTTGCGCCAATTTTATCTCGAACAATCCGTCGGGTACTGGAATGTGGTTGGCGAAGTGACCCCTTGGGTTCAAGCAAAGCATGAAGCGAAATATTATGGAGGACACCAGGACCAAGGGGATTATGAATTAAAAGATGCCCGTCCCCGTGAGTTGGTGATGGAAACGTTGGCGGCCGTCGGCCAACAAATTGCCGGAAAAGAGGAATTGTATGACCAACGGGATCCGTATGATCTTGACAATGACGGCGATGTCATGGAACCGGACGGCTTGTTGGACAACCTGTTCATTGTCCACTCCGGTGAAGGCGAAGAAGCGGGGGGCGGCGATTTGGGCGAAGACGCGATTTGGTCCCACCGTTCAGTGATCGGTCCGGAGCCGGTTCCGATTCCGGGAACCAATTTAAAGGCTTTTGATTATATCATTCAGCCGGAAGATGGTGCGGCCGGTGTCTTTGCCCATGAATACGGCCATAATCTCGGATTGCCGGATGAATATGACACCGGATACACCGGAGCCGGTTCCCCGATCGAGGCTTGGTCTTTGATGTCTTACGGCAGTTGGACGGGGAAAATCCCGGGGACCGAACCGACCGGATTCAGCCCGTGGGCAAAACTGTATTTCCAAGAAACTTACGGCGGAACCTGGCCGATCGCCACTGTCATAGATTACGACCGACTGCACCAAAAAAGAGCGGCGGTGTTAAAAGAAGCGGTGGCGCAATCCAGCAAAGGAAAAATCCTGAAAATCAACCTGCCGGACCAGCTGGTGGATCCGCCGACCCAGCCAAGAGGAAAGAAATCGTATTTCTCTGACAAAGGAAATATGCTGAACACAAAGCTGACATCGGCGGAAATTGATTTGACCCATGCTTCGGAAGCGAAATTGCAATTTGAATCGTGGCGTCAGATTGAGGCAGGTTATGATTTCTTGTATGTCAATGTTTATGCCGACGGGAAAAAGGAAACCATCCGGCAATACGATGATGACACCAACGGCAAATGGGTTGAAGAAGAGTTGGATTTGACTCCGTACACCGGCAAAAAAATCAAAATCGAATTTAATTACGTCACGGATATCGGATTGATGATGGAAGGGTTCTATGTGGACAATATCGCTGTCACCGCAGATGGAAAAATGGTCTTTTCCGATGATGCCGAAGGCGATCCAAAATTCACACTGGATGGTTTCAAAGTATTTGACGGGTCCAAAATTCCCTTTGAACAATATTACTTGGTGGAATGGCGAACCCATCACGGAATGGATCTGGCCCTGAAGCATCTTCGCCGCGGACAAACCATGTTGAGTTATGATCCCGGAATGGTGGTCTGGTTTTATGATGCCCGTTGGGGAGAAGACAACATGACGGGGCTCCATCCGGGAGAAGGTTTCCTCGGCGTGGTTGATGCCCATCAACGCGGGCATTACTGGAACGACGGAACCGTGGCGGACACCCGGTATCAAATCAATGATGCGGCTTTCGGATTCAAAAAGACTTCCCCTATCGATATCGAGTTCAACGGTTCCTACATGAAGTATGATCCGTTGCCGGGAATTCACACGTTTTATGACGGACACGATTACACCAGCCCGTTTAATCCGGACGGAGGAAAGATCCTGCCCCATTACGGAATCGGAATCGCTTTGAAAAAAGTGAAAAACGGTGAAAAAGAAGTGATTGTGGAAGTATCCAAAAAATAAAAAGCAATGACTGAAAAAAGACTTTGCTGCTTTTAGCGGTAAAGTCTTTTCTTTTTTGGCATAATTATCCGGCTCGTGGTTCAAACTATAGATACTGCTATTGGGGAGGGAATTGGAATGC
The DNA here is from genome assembly GCF_016055175.1 of Thermoactinomyces sp. CICC 10735. Taxonomy (NCBI): domain Bacteria; kingdom Bacillati; phylum Bacillota; class Bacilli; order Caryophanales; family Thermoactinomycetaceae; genus Thermoactinomyces; species Thermoactinomyces sp. CICC 10735. Next base: position 219,339 of record NZ_JAECVT010000001.1, read on the forward strand.
TGAAAAAGCTCAGCTGTTTAATCCTGTCGCTCGGCTTGATGGCCGTTTCGTTGATCCCGTCACAACCGGTTTCGGCCGAAGAGGCGGAAACCGATTTGGCGCCGGAAGCCGTTTCCGCCATTCTGCTGGATGCCGGGACGGGAAAAGTGTTGTACGAAAAAAACAGCCATCAACCGTTGCCTCCTGCAAGCATTACCAAAGTGATGACCATGTTACTGGTCATGGAGGCAATCGATCAGGGGAAAATATCCTGGTCGGATCCGGTGCGTGTCAGTGAACATGCCGCTTCCATGGGCGGGAGCCAGATTTTCCTCGAACCGGGGGAACAAATGACCGTCCATGACTTGTTTAAGGCGATGGCCATTTCATCAGCCAATGATGCGGCAGTGGCACTGGCGGAATATTTGGGAGGCACGGAAGAGCGTTTTGTGAAAATGATGAATGACAAAGCCAAGGAATTGGGACTGAAAAATACACATTTTGAAAATTGCAACGGATTGCCGGCATCAGGCCATTACTCTTCCGCTTATGATATTGCCGTGATGTCCAGGGAACTTCTTTCTTATCCCAAAGTGACCAACTATACGGGACTTTACGAAGATTACCTGAGGAAAAATTCGAAAAAACCGTTCTGGCTGGTCAATACCAACAAATTGGTCCGGTTTTATCCGGGAATGGACGGGTTGAAAACCGGATACACTTCCGAGGCGAAATATTGCTTGACGGCCACGGCCAAAAGGAACAATCTCCGGTTTATCGCCGTGGTGATGGGCGAACCAGATGTCAAGAAGCGGAATCAGGAAGTTTCCTCGATGATGGATCATGCATTTAACCATTACACAAGCCAACGGATTTACAACAAAGGGGATTTGATCGCGGAAAAACGGATTGATAAAGGAAATCCGGACAAAATCCGCATTGAAGCCAAACAGCCGATCGACATGTTGATAAAAAAAGGCGAATCCATCCGTGATTATCAAAAGAAATGGGTTTGGGAGGATTTAAAGGCTCCCGTCAAAAAAGGAGACCGTCTTGGAAAACTGCAGATCGTTAAGGACGGACAAGTTGTTGCCGAGTGGAATTTGATCAGCAGCATGGAGATCCAAAAAGCAAACCTCTGGACCTCTGTGAAGCGAAGTTTGAAAGAAATGCTTTTTTTGCCGGATGATGTGAATACACAGATGTAGAAGGAAAGAGGATTCTGGACAATCTTGTCAGGAATCCTCATTTTTTGGTTATTTTTTGCAGACGGAAGGAAAGGGCCGAAAAATCATAGAAGATATGGGAAAAAAAGAAAGGGGCGGGAGAGATGAGCTTATCCCTGCAAATGGATTCCGACCGTCAGGTTTTGATCGTCCGGCTGGCCGGAGAACTTGACCATCATCATGCCGAAAAAGTGCGTGCTTCGATTGAAGCCGAATTGGAAAAAGGGGAGTTTCGCCACCTGGTGTTGAATCTGGCCCGTTTGGAATTTATGGACAGTTCCGGATTGGGTGTGATTTTGGGGCGTTATAAAAAAGTTTCCCAGTTGGGAGGAAAAATGATTCTCTGTTCCATTCAGCCGCCTGTATACCGCTTGATGGAAATGTCAGGGTTATTTAAAATTTTGCCTACATACGAAAATGAAAAGCATGCAATTTCAGCTTGCGGGGTGGCGTCATGAGCGAAACAGGGAAAAATTTCATGGAATTGAAATTCAGCAGTCGTTCGGAAAATGAAGCGTTTGCCAGAGTGACGGTCGCTTCTTTTATCTCTCAATTGGATCCGACGGTGGAGGAATTGACCGAGATCAAGACGGTTGTTTCCGAAGCGGTGACCAATGCGGTGATTCATGGATATGAAGAAAAAGAGGATGGGGTCATCTATATCCGGACGGATATCGAGGGGCAAAAAATCAGCATCACCATTTCCGATCAGGGCATCGGCATTGAAGATATCAACGAAGCCAGACAACCGCTTTACACGTCCAAACCGGAATTGGAACGGTCGGGCATGGGATTTACCATCATGGAAAATTTCATGGATGAAGTGATGATTCATTCCAAACCGGGGAAAGGCACAACCGTTCACATGGTGAAATACTTGAAAAGCCGTCAGCAGACGATGGCTCATTGAGGGATGCCTATGGAACCGGATGTATACAACAACAGGCACAGCCATTTGTCGGATGAAGAAGTGAAAAAACTGATTCAGGCCAGTCAAAACGGGGACATGGAGTCCCGGAACCGTTTGATTCGTCATAATATTCGGTTGGTTTGGTCGGTGGTGCAACGGTTTTTGAACCGCGGATATGAGGCGGAGGATTTATTCCAGATCGGATGTATCGGTTTGTTGAAAGCAGTGGATAAATTTGACTTGAACTATGACGTGAAATTTTCCACTTATGCCGTTCCGATGATTATTGGCGAAATACAGCGGTTTTTGCGTGATGATGGAATGGTGAAAGTGAGCCGGTCGTTAAAGGAGATGGCCAACCGCATCCGCAAAACGAAAGACCATTTGTCCAAAAAATACGGGCGTTTGCCGACCATTCAGGAAATTGCCAATGAGATGGGAGTGGACCCCGAGGAGATTGTTTTTGCCCAAGAAGCCAACCGGGCTCCTGCTTCGATCCATGAAACCGTCTACGAAAATGACGGCGACCCGATTACCTTGATGGACCAGATTGCAGACGAGCCGGTGACCACCTGGTTTGACAAGCTGGCCATCAAAGAAGCGATTCATCGTTTGAGCGATCGGGAAAAGTTAATCGTTTATCTTCGTTATTACAAAGACCAGACACAGTCCGAAGTGGCAAGCCGGCTGGGCATTTCCCAAGTTCAGGTCTCGCGGTTGGAAAAAAAAATTATTGCCAAAATGCGACAGGAGCTGGATATCCAGAAAGAAAACCGGTAATTTCAGGCTTCAAGCACCTTGACGGTGCTTTTTTATATTTTACCAGTTCTGCACATACTAACGGATGATCGAAGTGTTTTTTTAAAGGAGTTGCCCGCAGATGAAAGACATGTTAACCATCCGTCTCAAAAAGAAAGTCGTCATAAAACCTGGGCAACCATTGTATCTGAAAGATATTTCCCGGTTGGATTCTGCGCGAGAGGAAATTGCATGCAAAGTCAAAGATTTAATCATTTATGACCCGCAGGTACAGCATGGGAGTTTTTATGTGATTGATGTGATGGATGTCATGGACATCATCCACAAACATTTTCCGGCATTGGATGTTCGTCATGCGGGGCCGCCGCAAACATTGGTTGAGATCTCCGGCAATTTGCGGCCGCCTTCGATCATCCTTGTCCTGATGGTGATGATTCTTTTATTTATCGGTTCCGGACTGGCCATCATGAATTTTCACATGGATGTCAGCATGCCCCAGGTTCATGAACGAATTTATTATCTGATTACCGGGGAACATAAATCATCCCCCTTGATCATGCAAATTCCTTATTCGTTGGGCATCGGGATCGGCATTTTTGTCTTTTTTAACCGCTTGATTAAAAAACGGTTGAAAGAAGAACCAAGTCCGTTGGAGCTGGAGATGTTCCTGTATCAGGAAAATATTGAACAATACATGATCGATCATGAAAAGCGGAAAGAGGATTCCGGTTGCCATGAATCTGTTCCATGACTTGCTTCTCATCATCATCGGTCTGGCGGGAGGGACGGTGGTCGGTGGCGGTTTTGTCGCTTTTATAACCGTGCTTGACATTGTTCCGAGACTGGCACAAGTGACAAGGACACCACAAATGATCGCCCTCTATGAGTACAGCATCGGACTTGGCGTTTTGTTTTTTACCTGGTTGGACTTTCGTTCGTTTTCGCTTTCGATGCCAGGTGTTTTCACTTTGATCGTCGGCCTGTTCATGGGGGTGTTTGTCGGCCTTTTGGCGGCGGCACTGACAGAGGTGGTAAACGTCATCCCGATTATGGCAAAGCGTTTGAACATGGAAGGTTATTTGGTTTATTTTCTGCTGGCAATGGCACTCGGCAAAGTGGCCGGTTCCATTGCGGAATGGATGTTTTTTTGATACTGATCAAGAAAGAAAGGGTGTATGAGAAATGGGTTCTTATTGGGCTGCTTTTTTGGTGGGGGGGTTGATTTGCGTGATTGGACAGTTGTTGATTGACTTAACCAATTTGACACCGGCACACGTCCTCAGCCTATTGGTGGTTGCCGGTGCGGTGTTGGACGGATTCGGATTGTACGATCCGTTGATCCAGTTTGCCGGAGCCGGCGCAACGGTTCCGATTACAAGCTTTGGAAATTCATTGGTGCACGGGGCATTGTCGGAAGCACATCGCAACGGATTCATCGGGGTGTTGTCAGGGATCTTTCAAATCACAAGTTCCGGTATATCCGCGGCCATTATCTTCGGCTTTCTGACAGCGGCGATTTTCAAGCCCAAAGGTTGATAAAAACAGTTGATAAAAACATATAAAAATACATTTTAAGCATAAATGAGTGGGGGTTTCCACTCTTTTTTTTACGGAGTTGTGATAAGTTTTTGCCGTTTTTGTCCCTATGCGGCTTTTCGCCAAAATTTGTGGTATGATCAGTTGTGAACATTTTTTCCTCGTCGGAGGGAGGGAATCAAAAGATGAAGCATCTGCGCGCATTGCAGATATTCGGAATCATCACTTCGATTGGCGCTTACTTCATGTTGGCGATTGGAGCCATTGTAAGCGCTACGGAATCAGGGAAAGGATGCGGCAACACCTGGCCGTTTTGTCATGGAAAACTGATCCCTGAAAGTTTGCCGATGGAAACCGTGATTGAATACAGCCACCGGATTGTCTCGGGAGTGGACGGTTTGTTGATCCTGATTCTGACGGTCTGGTCCTGGATGGCGTTTAAAGAGAATAAACGTGTGAAGGTTTTGGGTTTTTTAAGTTTGTTTTTTGTCGTGTTTCAAGGAATTCTCGGAGCATTGACGGTTGTTTTTGAAGGCACGTTTGCCAAAAACTTCTCACTGGCCTTGCATTTCGGCTTTTCCCTTATTTCATTTGCCAGTGTGATTTTGCTGACGGTTTATCTGTTTCAATTGTCCAAACCCGGGAAGAAGAACGGGCTCATGGATATGAGGAACACCCTGCTGGCCAAATGGCTTTGGGGCTTGGCTGCCTACACTTATATCGTGGTGTATACCGGAGCTTTGGTACGCCATTCCGAGGCGACGATGGGATGCGGCTATTCCTTCCCGTTATGCGGCCCGACCGTTTTCCCAGGCTTTTCTTCCCTGGCTGAGATTCATTTGCTTCACCGTTACTTTGCCTTTTTGCTCTTTTTCCTTGTCCTCGGCACGTTGATTTTTATTTTGAAAAAACATCGTGACCGGAAAGATTTGGTGCACGGGGGTTGGCTTGCGTTTCTTTTGATCACACTCCAGGCATTAAGCGGTGCGATTATTGTCTGGACGGGCGGAAAATTAATGGCCGAGTTGTTGCATACCACCATTATTTCGGCGTTCTTTGCCGTCCTTTCGTATATGTGCATGCAAATCGGCTTACCCTGGAGCAAAAAAACGCATTTGCCCGATGTTTCGACGGGAGTCGGGCAGACAAGCTGAAAAAAATGAAGGTGGATTTTCACCTTCATTTTTTTGTTTAAAAAGAAGAGATATCGACAATCTGCTGAAGATAAGCTATACTCATTGGTAAGGTGTGAAAATTGGATATGGATTTTTCACATCCTTCGGGGCAGGGTGAAATTCCCGACCGGCGGTGATGGCACGTTTGCCTCAGTCCGTGACCCGCGTTGGCGGTGGATTCGGTGCAACTCCGAAACCGACAGTGAAAGTCTGGATGGGAGAAGGATGAACAGATGTGTACCTTTAACCTGTGAATTTTTTCACATTTGTTAAAGGCTTATTTCTGTATGCAAAATTATTACTTTCAGGATACACAGCTGTTTCTTCCGTGACTGCCTCGAATTCATAAAGATTCGAGGTTTTTTATTTGCTTCGACAAAAAAGAATAAGGAGAGAAGGATGCTGACGACACACGAAACCTGGATGCGTTTGGCATTGCAACTGGCCGAAGCGGCGGAGGGTCAAACTTCCCCGAATCCGATGGTTGGGGCCGTCGTGGTCAAGGACGGGCAAATTGTCGGAGCCGGAGCCCATTTAAAGGCCGGCACACCGCACGCGGAAGTCCATGCATTAAACATGGCCGGGGATGATGCCAGAGGCAGCACGCTTTATGTGACTTTGGAGCCGTGCAATCATTACGGGCGCACGCCGCCTTGCACCGGGCGCATCATCGAAGCCGGGGTCCGGCGTGTGGTCGTGGGGTGTGTGGATCCGGATGAAAAAGTGTCCGGTGAGGGGATCAAGCGGCTGCGCGAATCCGGAATCGAAGTGGTGGAAGGGATCTTGCGCGAAGAATGTTTGCGGCTGAATGAAGCATACTTTCACCACCGGAAAACCAAAAAACCGTTTGTCACGCTCAAGATGGCGACCACCCTGGATGGAAAGATTGCAGCATACAACGGGGACAGCCGGTGGGTCACAGGCCATGAGTCGCGGGCACATGTGCATCAAATCCGCAAAAAAAGTGATGCGATTCTTGTGGGCGTGGGGACGGTTTTGGCAGACGACCCGCAATTGACCGCACGGATCGACGGAGAGCCGGTCCGGCAACCGGTGCGGATCGTTTTGGACAGCCGGCTTCGCACCCCGCTGGATGCGCAAATCGTGAACACTCAAGCTGCTCCGACCTGGATTTTTACAACGCCCCGCTGTGACCGGAGCAAAGTGGACCGGTTGATCGAAAAAGGGGTCAAAGTGATCGTGACCCAAAGCGAAGACCGGGTCGATATCGATGAAGTGTTGTCTTACTTGGGACAGCAGGGGATTTTATCGTTGATCGTGGAAGGAGGCAGCCAGGTCAATGCATCCTTTTTAAGGTGCGGCCACGTGCAAAAGGTGATGGCTTATCTTGCCCCCAAATTATTGGGTGGCAAAGACAGCAAAAGCGCCATTGCGGGAGAGAATCCCGAACGGATGAAGGAGGCTGTTTCTTTAAAACACACGGAGATCCGGCGCTTCGGGGAAGATTTCTTGCTTACGGGATATATTTCTTATGAAAAGCCGGCACAAGGTTAGAAGGGGGGCGTCAATGTGTTTACAGGAATCATTGAAGAAGTGGGACGGATCAAGCAGTTGCGTAAAAATCCGCTGACCATGGAATTGACCATTCAGTGCCGGAAGGTTTTGGAGGGCACCCAACTGGGAGACAGCATCGCCGTCAACGGGGTTTGTTTGACGGTTACACAGCTGGGCAGTGACTATTTTATGGCCGATGCCATGCCTGAAACCATGAAACGGACCAATCTGGGCAAGTTGAATGTGTCGGATCCGGTCAATCTGGAGCGGGCGGTTGCCGCCGGACAACGAATGGGCGGCCACTTTGTTCAGGGGCATGTGGACGGAGTCGGTACGATCCTGTCGAAGACCCCTTATGAAAATGCCGTTGTGTACCGGATTGAAACCAGCCCGCAATTGACCCGATACATGATTGAAAAGGGATCCGTGACCGTCAATGGCATCAGTTTGACGATTGTGGAGGTCAGTGATCATGACTTTACGGTGTCCTTGATCCCGCATACCTACAAGCATACCCAATTGCGTGATGCAAAGCAGGGAGATATGGTGAATATCGAAGTGGATATGATTGGAAAATATCTGCATAAGTGGTTTGAAAATAAAACCGGTTCCGGTTCGCCGATTACCCGGGAGATGCTGAAAGAACACGGATTTATCGGATAAGGGGGGATACCATGTCTTTTGATACGATTGAAGAAGCGCTGTCCGCCTTGAAAAAGGGAGAAATCATTATTGTGGTGGATGACGAAGATCGCGAAAATGAAGGGGATCTGGTGGTGCTCGCCGAGAAAGCGACGCCGGAGGCCATTAATTTTATGATCACCCACGGGCGGGGACTGGTATGTGTGCCGATGACGGAAGAACGTGCCCGGGAATTGGATTTGTCCCTGATGGTCAATCACAATACAGACCGGCACGGAACGGCCTTTACCGTATCGGTGGACGCGATGGAAACCTCGACCGGGATTTCGGCTTTTGAAAGGTCGCTTACGGTGATGCAATTGATCGATCCCAAGCGGGGAGCCCAAGACTTCCGGCGCCCGGGACACATTTTCCCGCTGATTGCCCGTGAAGGCGGTGTGTTGCGCCGTGCAGGCCACACCGAGGCAGCTGTGGATTTGGCGAGGTTGTGCGGGGCATATCCGGCCGGAGTGATTTGTGAAGTGATCAAAGAAGACGGAACCATGGCCCGTGTGCCCGATTTGAAAGAAATGAGCCGGAAATTTGGATTGAAAATGATTACCATTCAAGATCTCATCCAATACCGGCGGCAAAAAGAAACATTGATCGAGCGCATCGTGTCGGTTCGGATGCCGACCGAATACGGCGAGTTTCAAATGATCGGTTACACCAATGAAATTGACGAAAAAGAACACGTCGCTTTTGTCAAAGGAGACATTGACCCGGATCAACCCGTCCTGGTCCGTGTTCATTCCGAATGCTTGACGGGGGATGTTTTCGGATCCAAACGATGCGACTGCGGACCCCAGTTGCATGCAGCGATGCGGAAAATCGAAGAAGCCGGACAAGGCGTGCTTCTCTACATGCGGCAAGAAGGGCGCGGAATCGGCTTGATCAATAAATTAAAAGCATACAAACTGCAGGAAGAAGGCTTGGATACGGTGGAAGCCAACCTGCGTCTCGGATTCCGCGATGATTTGCGTGAATACGGGATTGGCGCGCAAATCTTGCGCGATTTGGGCGTGGGGAAAATGCGCCTGATGACCAATAACCCGCGGAAAATCACCGGTTTGAAAGGTTACGGTCTGGAAGTGACAGAGGTGGTTCCTCTGGAAATCCCCGCAAACAAAAATAATCGTCGTTATATGGAAACGAAAAAGGAAAAATTGGGTCACATGTTGCATTTGTAAAAAGAGGAGGAAACAAGGATGCCAAATGTATATGAAGGAACGCTTGTGGCAACAGGAATGCGGTTTGCGATTGTCGCCGGACGGTTTAACGAATTTATCACCGGCAAATTGGTGAATGGAGCCGTTGACGGTTTGAAACGCCATGGAGCCGAAGACGATGCCATTGATATCGTTTGGGTGCCGGGAGCTTTTGAAATTCCGCTGATTGCCGATCAATTGGCTCAATCGAAAAAATACGATGCGGTGATCGCGTTGGGATGTGTGATCCGCGGCGCCACCACCCATTACGATTATGTATGCAATGAAGTTTCCAAAGGAGTGGCGGCGGCGAGCGTGCGTCATCAACTGCCGGTGATTTTTGGAGTGATCACCACCGAAAACATTGAGCAAGCCATTGAAAGAGCCGGCACCAAAGCTGGAAACAAAGGATGGGAAAGTGCACTGGCAGCCATCGAAATGGCTGATTTGATGAAACAGTTAAATCGTTGATGGGGTAACGATTATCATATGGAAGAAGTAAAAATTAAGCTGGATATGTTTGAGGGGCCTCTTGATTTGTTGTTGCATTTAATTGAAACCTCGGAAGTGGATATTTATGAGGTTCCGATTGCGCAAATTACCGAACAATATATGCAAGTGTTAAATGAAGCCGAAGAGAGTAAGCTGGATGTGGCCAGTGAGTTTTTGGTCATGGCGGCAACTCTTTTGGCCATCAAGAGCAAAATGCTCCTGCCCAAGCAAGAGGTTTTTGAAGAAGATTTTATGATGGAAGAGGATGAATGGTTTGAAGATCCCCGGACGGAACTGGTCGAACGGTTGCTGGAATATAAGAAATACAAGCGTTTGGGGGAAGTGTTGCGCCAGAGGGAAGAAGAAAGAAGCAAAATTTATTCCCGTCCGGCGATGGATCTGACGGCCTACACACCAGAAGTAAACCCGGTTGAAGGGCTTTCTCCGGACGATTTGTTGCAGGCATTTGTCGAGGCGCTGAAAGACCGGGAAACCCATGAGCCGGAAGCCAAGTTGACCAGGGAAGAGATTTCGGTCAGTGACCGGATGAATGAAATTGATGCGCTTTTGACAGAAAAAGGGCAGTTGCTTTTTTCCAAACTGATCGATTGGAAAACCGCCACCAAAGAACGGGTGATCACGACCTTTTTGGCGCTTCTGGAATTGATGAAATTAAAAAGGATCGTTTGTTATCAGGAACATATATTTGGGGAAATCCGGGTGGAACGACTGCAGGCGGAGGTGCAGCCTTGATGAGCCGGGATATGAAAGCAGTGATGGAAGGTCTTTTGTTTGCAGCCGGAGAAGAAGGAATGAGCATTAAAGAACTGGCGGATGTGACCGGCTTGGAAAAACACGAAGTGGAACAATGTTTGCATGATCTCAGGGTCGACTATAAGGAACAGCAAAGAGGCATTCAAATCGTCAAAGTGGCCCAAGTTTACCAAATGACCACATTGCCCGAACATGCGTCCTACTTTGAAAAGATGGCCCAAGCCCCGAACCGTTCTCGGCTGTCCCGTGCGGCATTGGAAACCCTTGCCATTATCGCATACCGACAACCGATTACGCGTGTCGAGATTGAAGAGATCCGGGGGGTCAAAAGCGAACGGGTGTTGCAAGTCCTTTCGCGAAAGGGATTGATTCGGGAAGCCGGCAGGGCGGAAGGAGCGGGACGCCCGATTTTATACGGAACCAGCAAAGATTTTCTGGATTATTTCGGACTCAACGATATCGAAGAACTTCCCCCGCCGGAATCCATCTTTGATTGGCAGGAATGGGAACAAGAGCGCCAGGATTTGTTTAAGCGTTTGGGTGTGGAACAAATGGAAGAGGCGGAGACGGATGAAGGATCTCCCGTTTAAAGGAGGCCGGCCGGCCTCCTTTTTTAAAAACAAAAAAGAAAAATTGCCGTTTTTGTAAACGCTTTTAAGATGAAAAAAACGTGAATGGCTGGATCGGAGAGGAGGCAGGCTGAATTTGTTACATGAATTGATCACGAGGGATACCATTGTTTTAAAAGAGGAAGTCCGCAATTGGAAAGAGGCGATTCAATATGCATCCGAACCCCTGTTAAAAAAAGGATGGATTGAGCCGGAATATGTAAAAGCCATGATCCATATTATCGAAACGCTGGGCCCCTATGTGGTTTTGACACCCCATGTGGCCATTGCCCATGCGCGACCGGATGCGGGAGTGAACCGGTTATCCATGAGTCTTTTGCGGTTAAAGAAGAGTGTTTCTTTTGGAAGAGGACAAGAGGTGCATCTGATTATTATTTTAGCAGCCATCGACCAAAAGTTTCACTTACATGCATTGTCGGATTTATCTCAATTATTGTCTGAAGAGAAAAATATTGAACGGATGATACATACCGAAAAAATTGAAGAAATTGAAGAACTGATTCATCAATATTCAAGAAAACAGTGCAATTAGCAACTTAGTGGTCGGAATTTTTTCAAAAAGGCCGGACGGTTTAAAAATTTGTTGGATAATATTGTATATTCACCCGTCATCTTGCCCAAACTACCCAGTGATGGCAGGTGGTGGGGTTGATTTTTTTTCTGATCATTCTTGTGTTGTTGCTGGTCTTCTTCATCGGAACTTGGTTTTCCAACATTCAAATTGAATTGTTGTTTAAACGGGAAGCGCAAAATGATTTTGGCAAAATCAAAGTGAAGATGTTTGGCGGATTGCTCAGATTTCAATACAATTTGCCGCAAATCCTATGGGGTGGTTTGGATGAAGGGGTGGCCCTCAAGCAGAACGTGACCGGTAAGATTGGCAAGAAAGAAACCAAAACGAAAAAGAAATCGATTCACATTGATAAACGGAAAGTCAAGAAATTTCATTTTGAATATCGCCAGATTCTTTACCGGTACCATGATTTTCAACGAATCATGCGGTGGTTCTTTGGAAAGATCACCTGTGAAAAATTCGTTTGGAACACCAAGATCGGAACGGGGGATGCAGCAGAGGCGGGATTTTTAACCGGATTGGCATGGAGCTTTAAGTGGATGCTTCTCAGTTGGCTGGGAAATCAAATCCGGTGGAATGCCAAACCGGAGTTAAAGGTGGATCCAAGATTCAATGAAGCGATATTGGAAACCTACTTTCACAGTATAATCCGGTTCCGGATCGGGCATGCTATCCTTGCTGTGAAACGTTTATCAGATCATATGCGGAAAGGGAGGATCCAATAAATGTCTGAGCACCCTATTCAAAACTTGATGGAAACTGCCATGGAAAATATTCGTGAAATGATTGATGTCAATACTATTATCGGTGATCCGGTGGAGACGCAGGATGGCCAAGTCATCATTCCGGTTTCCAAGGTCGGGTTTGGATTTGCAGCGGGAGGAAGTGAATTCAGAGGACATTCGGATGATAAAGAGGGGGAAGATCAGGAAAAGCGGGGGAATTCCAGACATTCCACTGAAAAAAGCCAAGAAAAGCTTCCGTTTGGTGGAGGAAGCGGCGGAGGCGTCTCTGTCACTCCGGTTGCATTTCTTGTTGTCAGTGAAAAAGGAATTCGTGTGTTAAACATGGATAAACAAACCCATTTATATGACCGCCTGATTGACACGGTCCCTGAATTTGTGGAGCAGTTGAAAAACATGGTTAAAAAAAGTGATAAAAGTGAAAAGTAAACCGGATACAAAACGGCACAGCCCGGGGCAGTGTCGTTTTTTTACATAATCTTGTCCGGAGTGCATATATTTGTACAAACCCGAACGGGAGTGGGGTGAGATCATTTGATTCTGGGGCGGATCTGTTCGGTTGGGCTTGTCACAGCCATCTTGATGATGATCTTTGTCTGGCCGGAAGGAGCAAGAGCCGAAGTGACAGGGGATTTGGCTCCCGGGGCAAAAGCCGCCATTTTGTATGATGCTTCTTCAGGCCGTGTTTTATTTGAGAAGAATGCAGAGGAACCCATGTTGATTGCCAGTTTGACCAAAATCATGACGGCAATCATTGCGATTGAAAACGGGAATTTGGATGAAACAGTGACCATCAGCCCCAATGCGGAAGGAGTGGAAGGCTCTTCCATCTATCTGAAAGCCGGTGAAAGAATACCGCTTCGCACCCTGTTGTACGGACTGATGTTGCGTTCCGGAAATGACGCGGCAACGGCGATCGCCGAACACATCGGCGGATCGGTGGAAGGGTTTGTTTATTTGATGAATGAAAAAGCCGCCTATCTGGGTCTGGAAAACACGCATTTTGCCAATCCGCACGGTCTGGATCAAGAGGGGCATTATTCATCGGCCAAAGATTTGTCCGTATTGACGGCATACGCACTCAAAAATCAGGTTTTTCAGGAAATTGTCAAAACAGAGGTCAAGACGGTGTCCTGGCCTGGCGAAAAATGGAAAAGAAAATTTTACAATAAGAATAAGATGTTGCGCTTTTATAAATGGGCGGACGGCGTTAAAACGGGGTTCACCAAAAAGGCGAGAAGAACGCTGGTTTCTTCTGCGACCAAAGACGGCCACCAGTTAATCACCGTCACTTTGAATGACGGGGATGATTGGAAAGATTCCATGAACATGCTGGAGTACGGGTTTCAGCATTATGATTTGGTCTCCTTATTGAAAAAAGAACAGGTTCTGTCCGGTCAGGCATATGAAACGGATGATCACAAAAAGTTCCGGGTTGTCGCCGGTGCTTCCTTTGATTATCCGCTGACGGAAGAAGAAAAAAAACAGGTTACGGTAAAGCCGGTCATCAGTTATCCTCTCCGGCTGGTGACAAGCGACCGCATGCAAGTGGGAAGCGCCCGGATTTACGTGAACCGGCAATTGATCGGATCGGTTCCTTTGGAAGTCGAAATGGAGCCCGAACCATCCATGATGAAAAAGTGGTTCCAATCCTTCGGGCTGATGCTTTGGAAAAAAGGGTGAAGCAAAAATGATCCATTATATTTGGATTTTTATGATTTTAAGCGGGGTGGTGGCAGCGGCACTGCAGGGGAAGTTGGAGTTGGTGACAAAAGCGGCCTTAAATGGTGCGGAAGAAGGGGTTTCCGTTTGTCTGGGACTGATCAGTATCATGGTGTTTTGGTTGGGGATGATGCGGATTGCCCAAGATGCCGGCTTGTTGGAAAAGCTGTCGAAGATTTTGCGTCCCGTTGCCCGGTTTTTGTTTCCATCCGTGCCTCATGATCATCCGGCGATGGGCTACATTTTATCGAACATGAGCGCCAACCTGTTTGGATTGGGAAATGCCGCGACCCCCATGGGACTCAAGGCAATGGAAGAGTTGCAAAAATTGAACCCCGACCGGAAGACGGCCACTCCTGCGATGTGCACTTTGCTTGCTCTGAACACCTCGGGACTGACATTGCTTCCGACAACAATTATCGGGATCCGGTTGAAACACGGTTCGGTGAACCCGACGGAGATTATCGGCCCGACATTGCTGGCCACCTTGCTTGCCACTTCTTTTGCCATCCTGTTGGATCGTTATTACCGAAAGCGCACGTTTGACGAGAACGGGCGGCTGAAGAAGTAATCAAACAGGGAAGAGGGTAAATCAGATGTTTGAAATCATCAGTTTTGTTTCCAATCTGATGTTGCCGGCCATTGTGGTGTTTGTTCCGCTGTATGCCGTGTTTCGCAAGGTTCCCGTTTATGACAGTTTTGTCGAGGGGGCCAAGGAAGGATTCCCGACAGCGATTTCGATTATTCCACACCTGGTCGGTATGATGGTGGCTGTTTCCATCTTCCGGGATACCGGCGCTTTGCAGTTTTATTTGCAATTTTTGAAGCCGGTGCTCGGTTGGCTGAAGATTCCGGAAGAAGTGGTTCCGATTGGGATTTTGCGGCCGATTTCCGGAACCGGTTCCCTGGCCTTTGTGGAAAGCGTTCTTCGCACCTACGGGCCGGACTCCTTTCTGGGAAAACTGGCATCCACCATTCAGGGAAGTACCGATACCACTTTATATGTGCTGACGGTTTACTTTGGCGCCGTGGGGATCCGCAATTCGCTCTATGCGCTGAAAGTCGGTTTGTGGGCGGACTTGGCGGGATTTTTGGCTGCCTGGATCATTTGTACATTGATTTTTTTACCCGGTTAAGCAGAGAAAGGCTTTTTCTGCGATACCGGGTTTTATAATGTCTGAAAACAACAGGGCTGTCCGGTTTGACTTGTACGAAACTTTGTAAACAGTTAAGATGACTAAGAGGTGAGCATAGCATGGAGCGTTTACAAAAAGTGTTGGCACAGGCGGGAGTCGCTTCCCGAAGACGTTCGGAAGCATTGATCTGTTCCGGGAGAGTGAAAGTCAACGGACAACGGGTCACCGAGCTGGGAACCAAGGTGAATCCCCGCCAAGACCGGATCGAGGTGGATGACCGGCCGGTCGTGTTGGAGAGAAAAAGGACATTTTTGTTTTATAAACCGGAGCAAGTGATTACCAGTATGCATGACCCGCAGGGACGGAAAGTGGTGGCTGATTATTTCCGCCATATCCCTGAGCGTGTTTTCCCGGTCGGGAGGCTGGATTACGATACCGAAGGTCTGCTGATCATGACAAATGATGGAGAACTGACCCATCGTTTGCTTCATCCGCGTTACAAGGTAAATAAAGTATACATTGCCACTGTGGAGGGAAAACCCGGCCCGAAAGCGTTAAAACAGCTGGAAAAGGGTGTGAAACTGAAGGATGGATGGACCGCCCCGGCCAAAGTCCGCTTTCTTTCCCATTCCAGCCGGGACAATACCTCCCGGTTGGAACTGACGATTCATGAAGGGAGAAAAAGACAGGTCCGGCGCATGTTGAAGGCGGTCGGGCACCAGGTGATTCATCTGATCCGGGTCCGATTTGGATTTTTGACGCTGGAAGGATTAAGCAAGGGGGAATTCAGGGAATTGACGGATGAAGAAATTCAACGGTTAAAAAAAGAGATTTTGTGAACAACTTTCAAATCATCGTCACATGTTCCTAATCGAAAACCAAACTTAAATGTATAATTAGTTAATGAAATCATGGAGTTTTTCGTGATTGGATCACAGGGGGGAGTCATGCGTGATAGATAACAGCAAATGTGAGTGCGGACACAATAACCCTGTTGGCACCATATTGTGTGAGTACTGCGGAAAACCGCTGGACAAGACCATCAAAGAAAAGGAAAATATTGCTGAGGAGATGCGCTATGAAGGAAAAGCAAGACGTTCCCAAATGGCACAACCCTCCCCGTTTGACCGGGTCTGGCAGTTCTTCTCCTCAGTGAAAGTTGCCATTATTTTGATTGTCGTTACTTTGATCGCCGCCGGAATCGGCACCATTTTTCCTCAAGAAATATATGTCCCCTCTTCCGATCCAAAGAGTTACTATGAGGAGCACTATGGAATCTGGGGAAAACTTTATTATGCACTTGGTTTTTCGGATATGTACAACTCCTGGTGGTTTTTTCTGCTTTTGTCAATGATCGGGGTTTCGCTTGTTGTCTGCAGTTTGGACCGGGTTGTTCCTCTGTATAAAGCGCTTAAAAACCAAACCGTGACCAAAAGCCCGGAATTTATCCGCCGGCAACGGATTTCGCATGTGGAGCATGTGACCGACGAATACCCGGAGCAAAAGATTGATGAGATCGCGCAAGCATTGAGCAAGAAACGTTATCACATACGGCGCGAAAACGGGGCGCTTCTTGCAGAAAAAGGACGGATCAGCAGATGGGGTCCTTACATCAATCATATCGGGTTGATTATTTTTTTATTCGGGGTTTTGCTGCGGTATGTGCCCGGATGGTATCTGAATGAAACGTTGTGGGTCCGGGAAGGGGAAACCAAAAAAGTTCCGGAGACACCGTATTATGTGAAAAATGAGCGCTTCACCATGGAGTTTTATGATCAACAAAGCAAGGATGAAGGACCGGTTGTCAAGAAATACCAAACCAATGCCGTGTTGTATGAAAAGGACAAGCAGACGGGGCAGTTAAAGCCGGTCAAAAAGCATGCGATCATTGTGAATGAACCGCTGAAATACAAAGGCTTGTTGTTATATCAATCCAGCTTTGAGACCGGATTGCTCCAAAAAATTTCTTTTAAAGTCACGGAGAAAAATACGAAAAAAGAGTTGGGAACCTTTACCGTTGATTTGAATAACCTCCGGAAGGACCAGGTTTATCCGGTCGGAAATTTGGAAGTCCGGGCACTGGAATATTATCCGGACTTTGCCATGGAAAACAATCGACCGGTGACCAAATCGCAGGAACCGAACCGCCCGGCTTTTGTCTTTGAAGTCCGGGAAAAAGGAGCGAAAACGGGAGAGAAATCCTGGGTCATCTCCGGTCAGGACTTGGGCGATTTGTTGAAAGACAATCACTATAACATTGATCTGGCCAATATCCACACGGTGAATTCCTCCGGGCTCATGGTACGCGTCGATAAAAGTTTGCCGGTGATTTTTTTGGGAGGATTCATTTGCATGATCGGGCTGGTGATGGGATTTTACTGGCACCATCGCCGGGTCTGGGTCCGTGTGACCGACGGTTCCTTATACGTTGGCGGGCACACCAACAAAAACTGGTACAGTTTTTACCGCGAACTGTCTGCGCTGGATGTATTGAAAGATTATGACTTGAAGCCGGCGAAAAAATAGGGGGAAAAGACGATGGAACAATTGATGGAGAATCTCCTTTTTGGAACATTCTTTTTATATTTGATTTCTTCTGTCGCGTTTGTGATGGGAATCTCCAAAGACAAAAATGAAAAAAGTGAACAAAGAAAAAGACGCTGGGGAAATATTGCCGTCGGAATTGCGATCGTGGGAGCCGTTTTTCAAACTTTGTTCATTATCACAAGAATGATGATCGGTGGCCACTTCCCGACAAGCAACATGTTTGAATTTACGGCTTTTCTATGTTATGCCATTGTCATTGCGTTTGTAATTGTTTACTTTATTTATAAAAATATTGTTTTAGGGGCTTTTGTCATGCCTCTGGCTGTGGTTTTGCTGGCTTATGCTTCTGTTTTCCCGCGGGATGTCCAGCCGCTGATCCCGGCCTTGCAAAGCTACTGGTTGCCGATTCACGTGTCGACGGCGGCGCTGGGGCAAGGGGCCTTTGGGATTGGTTTTATTGCCGGATTAATTTATCTGGTTAAAAACGTCGGGAATCAGAAAGCAGGGAAAAATGCTTTTTGGCTGGAAACCACCCTGTTGATTGTTTTGATGTTTCTTGGATTTAGTATTGTTCAATTTGCATTTGGCCTCGTTGATTATGAAGCGAAATTTTCGCATACTGTTGATGGGGAGGCAAATGTTCAAGAGTACTCTCTTCCTCCCATCGTGAGTCCGACTGACAGCCAAATCATTCAAATGGATTCCTTCCCGGGCCTGAATGAACCGCTGTTTGAAAGTCCCGGCTGGATGAAGGGAGAAAAAGCGGCAAGCAAATTGAATTCCGTCATTTGGTCTGTGATTACCGGACTGATTTTATACGGGCTTTTGCGGTTGATCTTGAGAAAGCCGCTTCGAACAGCGCTTCATCCGCTGGTGAAAGACTTGGACAGCGAATTGGTTGATGAAATTTCTTACCGCGCGATTGCAATCGGTTTCCCGATTTTTACATTGGGCGCGCTGATTTTTGCAATGATTTGGGCTCATCAAGCGTGGGGCCGTTTCTGGGGATGGGACCCGAAAGAAGTGTGGGCGCTCATTACCTGGCTCTTTTACAGCGCTTATCTGCATTTGCGGCTGTCCCGCGGTTGGCACGGGTTGAAGTCGGCATGGCTGGCGGTTGGCGGTTTTGTGATTATCATGATTAATTTGATCGCAGTTAATCTAGTGATCACCGGTTTGCATTCATATGCGTAAATCAAAGCAGCAGGGGTGAAGTAACTTGGACAAACAGTATCAGATTCTGGTGGTGGATGATGAAGACCGCATTCGTCGGTTGCTTCGCATGTATCTGGAAAGAGAAGGCTATTTAATCGAAGAAGCGGAAGATGGCGAAAAAGCTTTGCAAATGGCGCTGGATAAAAACTATGACCTGATTTTGCTGGATTTGATGTTACCGGGGATGGACGGATTGGATGTTTGTGCGAAATTGCGAAAGAAAAAAGCAACGCCCGTGATTATGCTGACGGCCCGGGGAGAAGAAGCCAACCGTGTGGAAGGGTTTGAATCCGGAACCGATGATTACGTGGTCAAGCCGTTCAGCCCCCGGGAATTGGTACACCGGGTGAAAGCGGTGTTGCGCCGGGCCTCGGCGACTGCCTTCTTGACCACCAATATTGAAACGCATAATGTGATTGTGTTTCCTGAACTGACAATTGATCATGATGCCCATGAAGTCAAAGCGGGCGGCAAAAAGATCCAATTGACACCGAAAGAATATGAGCTGCTTTATTATTTGGCCAAATCTCCCGATAAGGTTTTTACCCGGGAACAGTTGTTGAGGGATGTATGGCATTATGAATTTTTTGGGGATTTGCGCACGGTTGACACACACGTAAAACGATTGCGTGAAAAACTGAACCGCGCTTCCACCAAAGCGGCGAAGATGATCACCACGGTGTGGGGAGTCGGTTACAAACTAGAGGTGCCGAAAGAGTGATTTGGAGAAGTGTAGTCGGCAAGCTGTGGATCACCATCATCATTCTTGTTTCCTTGGTGTTGGTGCTGTTAAATCTCTTTTTGAATGAACAAGTGGAGAAAACTTATGTTCGTGACCAGAAGAAAAGTTTGGAGCAACTTGCTGGAGAGATTCAGAAAAAGTTTAATCAACCCGGATATGATCATATCCAGTATCTGAATAATGTCCTGCAAGTCTCTGAACTTTTCCATACATATATCGTCACGTTGGATGCCAGCGGATCGGTGAGCAACTACGGGGTTTCTCCCCATGTGCCGAACGTTCCCTGGCAGGAAGTTTTATCGCAAGATGATTTAAACCGGGTGTTAAAAGGCGAAACGCTTTTTATTCAGGGAAAAGTCCGGGTAAAGTCCGATCCGGGAAATTTTCCGTTCTTTAAAAATGACGTCTTGCTTGTTGCCGTTCCGCATATTGTCAACGACAAAACGGTGGGTGCGATCGTGCTTTATCAAACCCAGGAACAGTTGAGCGAGACGGACATCAAACGGTGGATTTTTTACTCTTCGCTGATCGGCATTGTGTTGACGACCATTTTTGCCTTTTTCTTGTCAACCCGGATTTCCCTTCCGTTGGTGCAGATGAAAAAAGCGGTGGAAAAAATGGCGCGCGGAGAGTTTTCCACCCGGGTTCCGGTCCGCTATCATGAACGGGACGAAATTGCCGAGTTGTCGATGACGTTTAACCGGATGGCCTCCCAACTGGAAGACTCGATTCATCAGCTGTCACAAGAAAAAGAACAATTGGCAAGCATTTTAAAAAGTATGTCGGATGGCGTTTTGACCATCAGTAAATATGGAAAAATCATTTTGACCAACCCCATTGCCGACCGTTTTCTCGCGCAGTGGAAAGATGACACACCCAAAGATGCTTTGCCCAAGCCGTTGCAAGATCTTTTCAGACAAGTGACCGACGACCATAAAGAATATACCGGGGATATCACCGCCCGGGGACGGACATGGGTGGTGGTCATGTCCCCGCTTTACACCGATACCGGGGACCAGGTGCGCGGGGTGGTGGCAGTGTTGAGGGATGTCACGGAAGAGAGAAGATTGGACAAACTCAGAAAAGATTTTGTTGCCAATGTTTCTCATGAGCTGAGAACCCCGTTGCAAATGTTGCAAGGTTACAGTGAAGCTTTGATGGATGACATTGCCGACACACCGGAAGAGCGCCGGGAATTGGCGAAAGTGATCAATGAAGAGTCTCAACGGATGAGCCGTCTGGTCCGTGAATTGCTCGACCTTGCCCGTATTGAATCCGGGCATATTCAAATCGCTCCCACGGAAGTTCCTCTGGATGAGTTTATCCAGCGCGTGATCCGCAAATTCCAGGGAATGGCGAAGGAGAGCAATGTTCAGTTGGCTGCCGTTTTCAAAGAAGAATCGCAACCGGTTGTCTATTGGGATGAAGATAAAATTGAGCAGGTTTTGACCAATCTGATCGACAATGCGATCCGCCATACTCCGAGTGGAGGAAACGTCTATGTACACGTCGGTGTCGAAGACGGAAAAGTGAACATCGATGTGGAAGATACCGGTTCGGGAATTCCGGAAGAAGATTTGCCCTTTGTGTTTGAGCGCTTCTACAAAGCGGACAAAGCCCGGACCCGGGGCCAATCCGGAGGAACCGGAATCGGTTTGTCGATTGTCAAACACCTGGTGGATGCGCATGGAGGCAATGTTTCTGTCAAAAGCGAGACCGGAAAGGGAACGGTGTTTATGATTGAATTGCCGCTTCGGATCGAAGAGAATAATGAATTTTTTATAGGCTGAAGAAAAAGCACGGATCTTAAGGATCCGTGCTTTTTTTATGGGAAGGAAGTTACTTTTGGAACGCTTTGGGAACCAAGGGGCGCATCAAAATCTGATTGTAAATCACCCCTTTGGGTGCTGAAACAATGGTCCATACCGCTTCGGCCACTTGTTCCGCTTCCATGGCGTATTCTTTGTAGTTGTTAAAGTTGGTTTTGATCGACCCCGGGCAAAGAGCCGATACTTTGACTTGATGAGGTTTTAATTCGAGCGTCAGTGCATCGGTCAATGCCATCAATCCGAATTTGGATGCGCAATATCCGGCTCCGGAAGCAAATGCCTCGGTTCCGGCGATGCTGGAAATATTGACAATGTGCCCTTCGGTCTTTTTCAAATGGGGAATGGCATATTTACAATGAAGAAAAGCGCCCTTCAAATTGACATTCATCATTTCGTCCCATTCTTCTTCACTTAATTCTTCCACGGGCGAAAAATATCCGAGACCGGCGTTGTTGATCAGGATATCCAGCCGGCCGTACTTTTCGATAGTATCATCCATGACTTTTTTGACTTGGCGGGAATCTGTGACATCGCAAGCGACGGGATCGATGGTGCCTTGGAACTCCCCGGCCAATTCATTCAGTTTTTCGGTGCTGCGGGCCGTGGCAATAACTTTGATGTTTTCTTTGGCCAGGCGTCGGGCGATGGCAGCGCCCAATCCTTTGCTTGCACCTGTCACAATGGCGATTTTTTGCTCCGCTTCCATACCGTTTTCCTCCAATCCTGACACATTGATTCTGAATCTCTATTATAAATCAATTTCATGCAAAGATTGAATGTTATCGATTTGCAGAATCAAATCAATCAGGTTTTTGGTCAGCGGTTTGTCAATTCGAAGAATCATGATGGCTTGGCCGCCGATTCCCAGCCGCCCCACTTGCATGGTTGCAATGTTGACATCTTCGCTTCCAAGCAACGTTCCAACCCGTCCGATGACCCCGGGCAAATCCTGGTGCTGAATAAACAGGAGATGCCCTTTGGGGGTGACATCCACCGGATAATCGTCCACCTTGGTAATGCGGGGCCCAAAGCCGTTTAACAGGGTTCCCGCCACACTGCGGATTTCTTTGGAGGTATGCACTTCAACCCGGATATATTGCGTGAAACCATGGCTTGCCATCGTTTTTTGTTCCACGATTTGAACGCCGCGTTTTTTTGCGAGATGGGGGGCATTGACATCATTTACATTGGATAAGTAATGGGAAAGCACTCCTTTTAATACCGTGCGGGTCACTGGGGAAACATCCAGTTCAGCCACTTCCCCCCCATAGGTGATGGTGATTTGCGACAGGGCGCCGTTGCTGATCTGGGAGACGAATTTTCCCAGCTTTTCGGCCAATTCTTGATACGGAAGCAGTTTTTGTCTCAGTTCGGCGGGGACGGATGGCAGGTTGACGGCGTTTTTAAAGGGTTCCCCACGCAGGATGTGAAGCACTTCTTCCGCAACGTCCAGTGCCACATTTTCTTGGGCTTCGACGGTGGAGGCTCCCAGATGCGGAGTCGCGATCACCTGAGGCAGGGAAAGAAGCGGATGATCCTCGGGCGGTTCCGACTCAAACACATCCAGTGCGGCTCCGGCCACTTTTCCGTCCAAAATGGCCTGGTACAGGGCTTCCTCATCGATGATCCCGCCCCGGGCACAGTTTAAGATCCGGACACCATCTTTCATTTTGGAAAACATGTCATGATTGATCAAGTGTTTGGTTTCTTTGGTCAACGGCGTGTGTACCGTGATGAAATCGCCTTTTTCGATCGCTTCTTCCAACCTGGCTTTGGTGACGCCCAATTTTTCAGCCCGGTCTTTGGACAGGTAAGGATCGTATGCGATCACGTTCATCCGGAATGCTTTGGCGCGTTTGGCAAGTTCCGATCCGATCCGTCCGAGTCCGATGATGCTGAGGGTTTTTCCGTTCAATTCCGTTCCCACATACTTTTTGCGCAACCATTTGCCTTGCAGCAGGGAATGGTACGCTTGCGGAATATTGCGGGCCAATGACAACAACATGGCAAACGTATGTTCAGCGGTGGATATCGTATTGCCATCCGGAGCGTTGACCACTATGATTCCTTTTTGTGTGGCGGCATGGACATCGATGTTGTCCACACCGACCCCGGCACGTGCGATCACTTTCAAACGCCGGGCTTTATCGATGACTTCGGCGGTTACTTTGGTTTGGCTGCGAACCAAAAGGGCATCGGCATCTTCGATGGCTGTAAGCAGTTCTTCTCGAGATAATTTTGATTTTTGGATTACTTGAATATCCGGGGATTGTTGTAATTTTTCAATCCCTTGGTCGCTGATCGGATCGGTGATCAATACTTTAAACATTCATCATCACCTCTTGTGCTGCTTTGGTGGCCATTCCCGGTTCAACGGGTTGTCCCATTTGCGAAAGAGTGACTTCAACGGCAGCAAGAACCGTCAGGATATCCCACTCGTCACAGTAACCCATGTGCCCGATTCGGAAGATTTTCCCCTTCAGGTGTTGTTGTCCGCCGGCAACATAAAAACCGTGGCTTTGCAATTTTTTTCGGAACGCTTCCACATCCCACTTCTCTTGCGACGCATCGATGGAGGTGACAGTCGGGGAAGCGTGGCGATCATCGGCCATCAAGGTTAGGCCGGAAGCCCGGATGCCGGCGCGGGTAATGTTTTTGAGACGTTCATGCCGGGAGCATACATTTTCAAATCCTTCTTCTTCCAAAAGGGACAAAGACTCTTTCAAACCGTATAATAGGGAGACGGCTGCGGTGAAAGGAGTGGTGTCCTCCTGTTCCAGTTTCCGGCGATACGCTTCCAGATCCAAGTAAAAACGGGGTTGCCGGTTGCCGGCAATCACTTGCCATGCGCGCTCGCTCACGGCAAGAAAAGCAAGCCCCGGAGGCAGCATCAGTGCTTTTTGGGAACCGGTCACCATGATGTCGACTCCCCAATCATCCATTTGGCAGGGAACCGCCCCGACACAGCTGACGCCGTCAACGATCACCAAGGCATCGGAATGTTGCCGGACGGTTCGGGCCAGTTCCGGAACGGGATTTAAAACGCCGGTGGATGTTTCGCAATAAGTCAGAAAGACGCTTTTGGCGCCGGGATGTTTCTTTAAGAAGTCAGCCAGTTGCTCCGGTTCGCATGCTTTTCCCCAGGGAATATCCAAGCGATGCAAATCGATCTCGTATTTTTCGACGATTTTGGCAAAGCGGTCGCCGAATGCACCGGTGACCACGACAATGGCTTCATCCCCGGGGGATAAGGTGTTGACGACAGCCGCTTCCAAAGCCGAAGTTCCGCTGCCTGCCACAATGAGTGGTTGCTGTCCGGTCCCGAAGATGGGTTTCAGCCGCTCGGAACATTCATGAATCAATTGGGAAGCCAGGCGGCTCCGGTGCCCGATCACCGGCTGTGTCATGGCGCGCTGGACTTGAGGCGGAACGGGTGTCGGACCGGGAATGCGAAGATGATATTTGTCTTTCAATGGCATGAAGATCTCCTCCTATCCAAGGTGAAAGTCAATAAAAAAAACCTTACATCCCCACACCTGTGGCAACAGGTGAGGGACGTAAGGTCCGTGGTGCCACCCTCGTTCGCAATTGGTTCGCACCAATTGCCTCATCAAGTCCGAAAAGGACTCATGATGTAACGGATCATCCGGATCTGCCTACTCATTCTTTCAGCAGACCGCTCAGGAGTGCTCCACATCGGGCAAACTGCCGATTCGCAGCAAACATCGGCTCTCTGAGAGTTTGCCGGCTGATGCTTGGCTCCTTCATCGCTTTAATCATCTGAATTTTGATAAATAATGTAACATGGCGGGGAAGTACTGTCAACCCGTAAAGAAGAAAAATGTTGAGGCATAGAAAAAAAGGTTTGTGTTAACATTGAATTATTCAGTTGTGTCGATGGCGATCCGGAGGAAAGGAGGAGAAGCGGTGGGGATCAGCGGAACGAAATACATTTTGTCCGGATTGAATGACAAACAACAAGAGGCCGTAACGGTACCCTGCCAGCCGACCGTGGTGTTTGCCGGGCCGGGGAGCGGAAAAACGACGGTGCTGACAAGAAGAATCTTATATTTGATGGAACAGGGAACACCGCCCGGACAGATCATGGTGGTGACGTTCACCCGGGCAGCGGCACGAGAGATGAAAAGCCGTTTACAGGAAGTGAATCCCGTGGAAACGGACAAACTGTGGATCGGAACGTTTCATTCTTTGTTTCTTTTGATGTTAAAGGATAGCGGCATGAGAATTCCTCCCTTGTTGAAAGACGGCAGGCAAAAAGAAGCCATCCGCAACATCTTGTCCCAACTGAACCAGCCCACCGATGATGACACGATCGGCACTTATCTTCAGCAAATCGGATTATGTAAAGCGCATGCCATTCTTCCGGCCAGAATGAAAGTCCAAAAGCAAAAAAACATCTTGTTTCGGGAAATTTATTCTTTATACGAAGCATGGAAACGGGAGCAGGATTATTGGGATTATGATGATATTTTGCTGGCGATGTACCATCAGGTGAAAAAACCGGAGTTTCTTGCGCGGTGGCAAGAACGGTTGATACATATATTGGTGGATGAGTTTCAGGATATCAACCGGATTCAATACGATATTCTGGTCCGGTTGGCTTCCAGGCACCGCCTGTTGTATGCCGTCGGGGACGATGATCAATCCATTTATGGATTCCGGGGAAGCGATCCGGAAATCATGCTGCAATTAAAAAAAGATTTTCCCGATTTGAAGCGATTGATCTTGACCACCAACTACCGGTCCGCCGATCCGATCATTCAAGCCAGTGAACGTTTGATCCAAAAAAACCGCTTCAGACAGGCCAAAGTCCGGCATGGACTGGGGAAGGACGGAGCGGACGTGGAATGGATGGAGCCGGAAGACGAGAATGAAGAAGCTGAACGGATTCTTTTCCGGATCCAGGACGGCACCGACACGGCGGTATTGTTTCGAACCGCCACTCAGGCACGCGCTTTGGTCGATGCGTTGGTACGAAAGGGCATCTCTTTTTATATGTCAGGGGAATTTTCTTTTTACCGCCGGTGGCAGATCCAAGATCTGTTTTCTTATTTTCGTCTTGTCAATGATCCGGATGATCTGGATGCCTTGATCCGCATCATCAACAAACCCAAACGTTACTTGTTTCAAGAAGAATGGATCGATGCATGCTGGTTCCTGTCCAAAAAAAGCGGGCGGTCGCTGGTGGATACATTACCGGCGTTGCCGGGACTGGAACCGTATCAGGTCCGCCATTTGGACAAGCTGGGAAAAGATCTGCGCGAAATTCAGGCATGCTCACCGGTTGAAGCGATCCGGCATTTGCGGTTTCAAACGGGATATGACCGGTATTTGGAAGCATTTGCGAAGGAAACGGGGGCGGATCTCGAGCAGTTGATCGAACCGTTGGATGAACTGATGGTCGCCGCGGAAAGTTTTTCTGATCTCACGGAGATGCTCGCGCATGCGGAAAAAGTGGAAGAAGCGTTGAAACGTAGCAATCCCGACACGGCCAAAATCAAGTTGATGACGCTTCACCGATCCAAAGGGCTGGAGTTTGACCGGGTTTTCATTATCGGTTTACAGGCGCAAACCCTTCCGCATCACCGGAGCCTTCAGGTGGCGGAGGAACGGAAAAGTGCCGCTTGGGAAGAAGAACGGCGCTTGTTGTATGTGGGAATGACCCGTGCGCGAAAAGAACTGATTTTGTCTTCGACCAAAACCAGGCAGGGGAAAAGAACCGCTCCTTCCCCGTTTTTAAAAGACATCGGAATCACCGGGGAAAACCGGAGGGCACAAGGGGGAACGGAAAAGAAGCCGGAATCCGCTTCCCCTGTAAAACTGTCCGATCTGAAAAAACAACCGCAAATGCGATTTATCCATGAAGAAATCACCATCGGCATGCAGATTCACCATACCCGGTTCGGAACCGGGGTCATTGAAGATGTTGTTCCCATTGAAGGGGTGGCTCCCGGCAGAAAAATTCTGGTGCGGTTTCAAGGCGAGCGGCAATCCTTGCACTATGAATTATCCCGGCAGTTGGGATTGATCCGGCAGGCATGAAAAAGGTCAGGGACACAGGTTCCCTGACCTTTTGTCAATTTCCAAAAAAATAGGTAATGGCAAACGCAAGACCGATGACAAGAAGGATGAAGATCCAGGAAAGCGGATGAGCCCAATTATTGGTCCAGCCGATCCCGAAGCGTTTTTCCACAAAAATTGCCGGATCGTTTTTATTAAAGTAAAACTGTCCGAGCTTCCAGTATTGGTCATCATCCCGGTTGATCATGTCCCCGTTTTTGCCGGAAACCGCTTTGACCCGGCTTCCTCCTTGTCCCGTTGTAAAGGATATGAGAAGTGCGGCGATCAAAATTCCGATGGTAATGACAAGTGAAACGGCAGTCACCGGTCCCGCGGAAACCGGGTGAATCCATGAAAAGGATGACAGAGAGAACATCGAAACCACAGCGGTTCCGGAAAGGATGGTGAAAAGGGACCATCTGCGCCGGAAAATCACATTTTGCCGGATGGATTTTCCCGGGTTTTCCGCGCTGATTTGTTGTTTGGCTTTGCCGATCATGATGTTGATCCATAAAAACAACAGGGTTAAATAGACTTGCATCACCGGTGGAAAGAGAACCGTCCGGTAAGATTTTTCCGCATAGCGGGTTACCTTTCCGTTAAAGTCATATTGCATGGGGATCTTTTCCGGGATCCGTTCATAAAAATGGATTAAAAAGATCAAAGTGGCCAGCGTCAGGGAAAAGGGAATCAAAAACCATAAATGGGAGTAAGTCAGCTTTTCTTGGCGAAAGCTGGTATCCACGACCACCATCTGTTTTTTCTCTTTTCCCCAATCGGCCTGTTGTTTCAATGCTTTCATTTTTCGGTGAAAGATTAAGTAAGCCAGAAAGTGGGCAGCCAGATAAAAAAGAAGAAGAAAAACAAACCAAAGGCCGAGCGATTCCTCGTCGTTTAATACCATGGATCCCGGAACAAACATGGCAAGGACGGCCAATCCGATACCGGCCATGATCCAGGCGTATTGCTTGCGCATCTTTTTAAGTTCCGGAAGATGATAAGCTTTTTCCGGGATGGAGACGCCAAAACTTTCTGTCCGTCTGGTCCAATAGGGAATGAAACAAAGGGAAATCAATACGGGAATCATGATGAGGCACATCAGTAACACACTTGTACTCACGGGTTGTCACCTTCCCTGTCGGTGAATTTTTGAAACAAGCGTCTGCAAAGCTGTTGAAATTCCTTTTCCCCGATTCCGCGGCACACGGATTCGGCGATCAGGGGAGAAAGGGCTTGTTCCAGTTTTGTCCGGTATGCTTCATCCGCTTCCGGAACCCCTTCCGGATGAACGACCACGCCCTTTTGTCTGTGAATCAAGATGAAGCCTTCCTGTTTTAACTGTTGGTAAGCTTTATTGACCGTGTGCAGGTTGATTCCGATGTCAGCAGCCAGGGCTCTTACCGAAGGAAGGCGGTCGCCCGGTTTTAATTCTTTTTTGGCGATCCCGGCGATGATTTGATGCTTTAACTGCAAATAAATCGGTTCATCTGATTCAAAGTCCAAAAAAATTTGCACCTTTCCACCACCTTCCGTTTATTCTATATGTTATATATATAATATAACAAACAAATTGAACGGGCAACAGGAGGCACAAAAAAAGCACCTGATCCTTTCAGGTGCTTTTTCAATAAGCGTTATTTATTTTCTTGATACCGTTTTTGACATTCTTCATAAAGTTGAGCCGCAAAGTCGGCATCTTTCCAACCTTCGATCTTGGTCTCTTTGTTTTCGAGGTCTTTGTAAACCTGGAAGAAGTGTTCGATCTCTTTCAACACATGGGGAGCCACGTCTTCCAAGGAGTTGACTTTGTCAAAACGGGGATCGTCAACCGGAACGGCCAATAATTTTTCATCCGGTCCTTTGTCATCCGACATCAGCAACACGCCAATCACCCGGCTGGAAATCACGCAACCCGGGAAGGTCGGGAACGAAGTCAGGACCAAAATATCCAACGGATCCCCGTCTTCCGCCAGGGTGTTTTCAAGATAACCGTATTCGGTCGGATAATGCATGGGAGAGTAAAGAACCCGGTCCAGTCGGAATACGCCAAGTTCTTTATCGTATTCGTATTTGTTTTGGCTTCCGGTCGGAATTTCAATGAATGCATCAACTACGAGTGGATTGGACATCTTTGTTCCTCCTTTGGTATGTATAACCTAACCATCATTGTAGACGTTTTTTTACAGATTCGCAATAAAGAAGGCACCCCGGGTATGCTACAATCATAAAAAAGGGGAGTAAATATGATAAGTGAAATTTCTGCAAAAGAGTTTGCGAAAAAGGTTCAAAGCCAAAAGCCACAGAAGGATGAAATGGTGATCATTGATGTGCGCGAACCTGAAGAATGGCATGATTATCATTTGGAAGACTCGAAGTTAATGCCGTTGGGGACATTGCATCAGCAAATTCATGCACTGAATAAGCAGCAAAAAATTTATGTGATATGCGCCCATGGCGTCCGCAGCTTCTATGCCGCGCAATATTTGCTCCAACAAGGGTTTTCCGATGTGGTGAATGTTGAAGGGGGAATTCAACGCGTCCGGTTGTATTTGGAGGAATTTGAAAAATGAAAAAGCTACCCGGAAAAAAACCGGGTAGCTTGTGGGCATTATTCCTCGACTTTGATGGAGTCCGTGGGGCAGCCTTCTTGAGCGTCGCGGACATCTTCCCAAAGTTCTTCAGGAACATCAGCGGTTCCGGTGTTGTCATCAAGAATCACATAAGCAATGCCGTCTTCGTCATAGTCATACACGTCGGGAGCCGTTGCTCCGCAAGCACCACAAGCAATACAAGTATCTTTATCTACCCAAGTGCGCATAAGTACAAATCTCCTCCCGTGAATAAATACCAATGAGCTAAGTCCACTACCAACCCTCATTTTAGAACGAATTGGTTGGAATTGCAAGAAGCGGATTGAGAGGGATGACCATGAGGGAACACGCTTCCAAGGATTCATCACCTGCGGCGAAGCAAGTGCTGTTCGCCTTTTATATTACCCAGTTACTGTTATTTGCAATCAGTGCCGTCGCTTTATGGTGGCAAGAGAAATCACTGGAGCATTTATTCTCCTTTCATGATATACATATGTGGTTGTGGGGAATCGGTGCAGGAGGATTGATTCTGTCCATCGACGCCGTGCTCATGGCCTGCGTCCCCAAAAGCTGGCTGGACGACGGGGGCTTGAATCAACTGCTGTTTGAAAATCGCTCCGTGGTGCATGTTCTTGTGATTGCGGTGGTCGCGGCGGTCTCGGAAGAGATGTTTTTCCGGGGAGTTCTCCAGGAATGGCTGGGGATCTGGATGACCAGTGTTGTGTTTGTGCTCTTGCATACGCGGTATTTGAAAAAATGGTTGCTGGTGGCCGCTGTTTTTGCAATCAGTGCGGGGCTCGGTTGGTTAACGGAATGTTTCGGCAACATCACTCCCGCCGTGATTGCGCACGGGCTGATCGACTTTGTTTCGGGATTGTTCATCCGTTACAGGGCAAAAGGAGGAAGGAAGCTCAAAACTTGACAGCCACTTCAAGATGTTTTAATTATTTTATATGCTGATCTAGGCAAGAGAGTTGTTGATTGTGTATGATGAATATAGAAAAAGGAGACTTTGCCCCGTCACATGATCTTTTTTTTCACATAAGGTATAGGGGAAGGTCTCCAGCGAGGGAGGGTAGGCCATGCGTGTCGAACGGCTTGGGGGAGATAAAATCCGCTTTTTCCTCACTTTGGATGATTTGGCTGATCGCGGGATCGAAAAAGAGGATATTTGGCGGGATATCCCCAAAGTACACGAGTTATTTAATGACATGATGGAACATGCCTATCAGGAGTTAGGATTTGAAGTGACCGGACCCGTGGCTGTGGAAGTGTTTGCATTGCCTGCACAGGGGATGGTGGTTGTCGTCACCCGTGGTCAGGCTCCGGGCGATATGGCGGAGGAAATCAGCCA
This sequence comes from Thermoactinomyces sp. CICC 10735, assembly GCF_016055175.1. Classification (NCBI taxonomy): domain Bacteria; kingdom Bacillati; phylum Bacillota; class Bacilli; order Caryophanales; family Thermoactinomycetaceae; genus Thermoactinomyces; species Thermoactinomyces sp. CICC 10735. The sequence goes on from NZ_JAECVT010000001.1 coordinate 250,757, forward strand.
AGATCCGGAAATCTATGAACTGGAAGTGACGATGGAGGAAACAAAGGACCTGGTTTTCTGTTTCCATGACTTTGAAAATTTGGTGCAGGCCGCCCATCGCGTGAAACATCTTACCCAAGGAGGACAGGTTTACGCTTTTCAAAATCGTTACTATCTCCTTTTCGGGCAAGAGATGCAATCGGATGATTTGGGAACCTTGGTGGCCATCTTGTCCGAATTCGGGGAAATGTCCACGTGTACCATTCCTTATTTGCAGGAATACGGGAAAGTGGTTTGTGAAGATCATGCGGTTCAACAAATATCCCATTATTTTGGATGACATAGATGCGCACCCGTTTTCAGGCGGGTGCGCTTTTCATGATGTTTTATCCACAACCAATTGGAAATGCTCAAATTTTCGCAGCTGGCCGGTTTTGCCTGAAAGGACCCCCGGAAAGACGCGTTCGACGGACAGATGCTGGGTTTTATGCGCGGCCAGTGCTTTGGCGATTTGTTGATGGTAAGGGCTTACATCCACTTTTTCGGTTACATGCTCGTCCGGTACAAAGGAAACGGGAGAGGAATAAAAATGGCCAATTGATTCTGGTATGACAATATAGTAAAGTTTGGTTGGGAAAGAAATATTTTGCACAGCTGTAAGTGTTGCTTTTTGGATGATTTTATGATCCGGATGTCCGGAAATTCCGGACGGTGGGAAGGTGATAATCCGATCGGGGCGAATCTCATTCATCACGGAACACAGTTCATCGACGATGGTCGAAAAAGGCTGCCCGGCCAAACGTCCGTCACCGTAATTTTTAAGGATCAACCGGTCCATTCCCAAAATGGACAGCGCATTTTTCAGTTCCTGTGTCCGGACATCCCCCAGCTCTTCCTGCGTGCACAGGGGAGGGTTGCCGGTTTTGCCGGCTTCGCCACGGGTGGCGCAAAAAAGAATCTGTTCGTATCCCAATTGATGAAAGTGACAAATGGTTCCCCCGCAACTGAAGGTTTCATCATCGGGATGGGCAAATACGTACAATATTTTTTGACACATGATGATTTTCCTTTCTTTGTTTAACGTAGTGGTGTAGGGCGCTTGTTTTTTGAGTTTAGTTCTTCTGAGGAATATTGTATACTTAGATATGTTTAAAGGGAATGAAAAGTAGTATTTTTTCTGAGGTGGTCAGGATGGCACAACAATCAGTTGCAGAAAGTCATCAAGAAGATAAAGAAAACATGGATGTTCTTGTTTCCACGCAAACCGTGATCAAAGAAGCTTTAGAAAAATTAGGTTATTCAGAAGCGGTTTATGAATTGTTGAAAGAGCCGTTAAGGGTTTTGACGGTTAGGATTCCCGTGAGGATGGACGACGGGTCCGTCAAGGTTTTCACTGCATACCGGGCACAACATAATGATTCGGTCGGACCGACCAAAGGCGGCGTCCGTTTCCATCCGAATGTCACTGAAACAGAAGTGAAAGCGTTGTCAATTTGGATGAGTTTAAAAGCAGGGATTGTCGACCTTCCTTATGGCGGCGGTAAAGGCGGCGTGGTTTGCGATCCGCGCAATATGTCATTTCGGGAATTGGAACGTTTGTCCCGCGGCTACGTGAGGGCGATCAGTCAGATTGTGGGTCCCACCAAAGACATTCCGGCTCCGGATGTTTACACCAACTCGCAAATCATGGCATGGATGATGGATGAATATAGCCGGATTCGTGAATTTGATTCTCCCGGATTTATTACCGGAAAGCCGTTGGTGCTCGGTGGTTCACGCGGACGGGAAACAGCGACGGCCAAAGGCGTGACTTTGATGATCCGCGAAGCGGCGAAAAAGCGGAACATTGATCTCAAAAATGCACGGGTTGTGATTCAGGGATTTGGAAATGCGGGCAGTTATTTGGCCAAATTCATGCATGATTCCGGTGCCACGGTGATCGGGATTTCCGATGCTTATGGAGCCCTTTATGATCCGGACGGATTGGATATTGAATATCTCCTGGATCGCCGCGATTCATTTGGCACCGTGACCAATCTGTTCAAAGACACGATAACCAACCAGGAATTGCTGGAGCTGGATTGTGACATCCTGGTGCCTGCCGCGGTCGGAAATCAAATCACCGCCAAAAATGCACAACGGATCAAGGCGGATATCGTGGTGGAAGCCGCCAACGGTCCGACGACCTTGGAAGCGACCAAAATCCTGAATGATCGCGGAGTTTTGTTGGTGCCGGATGTGCTTGCCAGTGCCGGCGGTGTGACGGTTTCTTATTTTGAATGGGTGCAAAACAACCAGGGCTATTATTGGACGGAAGAAGAAGTCGAGGAAAAATTGGAAAAAATCATGGTGAAAGCGTTTGAGAATGTATATCGCACGGCTCAAACACGAAATGTGGATATGCGTTTGGCCGCTTATATGGTCGGCGTGAGAAATATGGCGGAAGCATCGCGTTTTCGTGGCTGGGTATAGTATAATAAAAGACTTGGAGAACACCCTTTGCGGGGTGTTCTTCTTTTGCATGTATTTTGGAGGTGGTTCACTTGGCAGATGTTATTATTGTCGGAGCCGGACCCTGCGGAATTTCTGCCGGCATTGAACTGAAGAAGGAAGGATTTGATCCGCTTATCATCGAAAAGGGGTGTCTGGTGAATTCCATTTATCATTATCCGTTATCCATGACTTTTTTCAGTTCCGCTGACAATCTGGAAATCGGGGGAATTCCTTTTACCACTATAAATGAAAAACCGACCCGCGCCGAGGCGTTGGCTTATTACCGGACCGTGGCCAGATATTTTCAGTTAAATATCCGTACTTATGAAGAAGTTTTGGACATTGAAAAGAACGGGGATGCATTTGTGGTCCGAACCCGAAAAAGAGAGGAACAACATCGTTACGAGGCGAAAGCGGTGGTGCTGGCAACAGGCTATTATGATAATCCCCAGCGGATGGGAATACCGGGTGAAGAGTTGCCGCATGTCCATCATTATTTTCATGATGCCCATCCCTATGCCGACCAAAAAGCGGTTGTCATCGGAGGCCGCAATTCAGCCATTGATGTGGCCTTGGAGCTTTACTATACCGGAGCCAAGGTGACCATGGTTTACCGCAAAAGAGCTTTTCACGGCAGTGTGAAAGCCTGGGTGCGCCCGGTGATTGAAACTGCGATTGAAAAGAAACGCATAGAGATGTTTTGGGAATCGGAAGTGGAAGAAATTTTGCCAAATTCCGTGGTGATTCGAAAAAACGGGGAGAAAATGGCCATTCCGGCTGATGTGGTGTTTGCGATGACCGGATACCGGCCCGATCTCACATTTTTGAAAAGATTGGGAGGGGAAGTGAATCCGAAAACCGGTGTTCCCGTTTTATCCGAAGCGATGGAATCAACGGTGCCCGGATTTTATCTGGCCGGGGTGGTCACAACCGGTCATGATTCCACCAAAATCTTTATTGAAAACGGAAGACACCACGGACGGTTTATTGCCGAGGATTTGAAGAAGAAATTCAAAGCGTAATGAAGGCATGTGTGGTGGTTTCAGGAGGGAGGCCCCTCCGCTTTCCTTTTGAAACCACGATGTGGCCTTTTTTACATTTGAAAGTAAGGCTCCAGTTCTTTGAGATCGGTTGTTTGTTGAAGGGCCAGCATCAGTTTGATCCGTGCTTTGGGCCCGTTGATCCCGTTGCAGAACAAAAGCCCCATCTCTTTTAATTGTTTTCCGCCCCCTTCGTATTCATAAGTGTCGAGCACCACTCCGTTAAAGCACCGGGAAACCAGCACGACCGGCATGTTGCGGGAAAGTGCTTTTCGGATTCCGGGTAACATCATGGGAGGAAGGTTGCCTTGTCCCAATGCTTCGATGACCAGCCCGTCCATTTCCTGGTGAATCGACCACTCGATCAAGGAGCTGTCCATTCCGGAGACCGCCTTGATGAGAGCGACTTGATGCGCCGGGGGTTTTAACGGCAGTTGTTTTTCACTGATCGCTTGCCGTTGGAACAAAATTTCTTTTTTTGTGATCATGCCAAGAGGGCCCAATCCCGGGGATTGAAAAGTTGCAACATTGCTTGTGTGCGTTTTGGTCACCGTTTTGGGGGAATGAATTTCATCATTAAACACCACAAGGGTTCCCATGCCTTTGGCTGTTTCGTCAGAGGCGACGCGAACGGCGTTGACCAAATTGTACGGGCCGTCGGCACCCAGTTCGTTTTGGCTTCGCATGGCACCCGTGATGACAACCGGCTTATCTTGGGGAAGGACCAAACTCAAGAAGTATGCGGTTTCTTCCAGGGTATCCGTTCCGTGGGTGATGACGACCCCCGCCACGTTATTTTGATCCAGGAAGTGTTTGGCCCGCCCGGCGATTTGAGCCATGATGGCCGGCGTGATATGGGGGCTGGGCAGGTTCAGGAAATGGTCCATTTCCACTTTTGCATATTTGTTCAATAACGGCAGTGTGTCCTGTAATGCTGTCGGATCTTCCGGTTTGACGCCTTCGGTCTCATCGGATTGAGACATGGCGATGGTTCCTCCGGTTGTGATCACAACCACTTTTTGATCCAAGCGGTTCACATCCTTTCCATCCGTCCGTGTTTGCGGCTTACACCAAATCTATCGTATGGAATCCAGTATTCCCTGTCAATAATAGGATTATCAAGTGGTTTGGATGGTGAAAGAATGAAGGAAAACGAAAGATACATGGTCAGAATCCAATGCAATCAATGTGGCGAACGGTTTATTTTAAAAGGCAGGATGAAAAAGGGGCAAGTGCAGACAGGCTTTAAGAAATGCTTGTGCGATAATGATTCGGATTTTGAAATTGATTATACCTCATTGGATGACAAATAAAGAACCGGTTGAAAAAAGAGAGCTCGAATGGCTCTCTTTTCTTATTGCATAAATCACCGGCTGGCCGTTCAAACTACTGGAAGAAATGAAAAACGGAGGAAGAAACGGTGAAAAGGTTTGTGTCGATCAGCGTTTGGTTTTGTCTGATCCTGATGATGGTTTGTACGGTTTCTGCAGACCGGGGACAGGTTCATGCGGCAAATGCCGGAAAATCGAGTGGAGGATTCAGTGAAAATGAAATCCGGCTGTTGAGCCAGGCGGTTTACGGTGAAGCGCGTGGCGAGCCCTATATTGGACAGGTCGCCATCGCCGCGGTTATTTTAAACCGCTTGGAAAGTGAAAGTTTTCCCGATACCGTCTCCGGGATCATTTTTCAACCGGGGGCTTTTACCGCCGTGGCGGATGGACAGATTTGGATGGAACCGGATGAAACAGCCCGCAAAGCGGTGATGGATGCCATAAACGGATGGGATCCGGCGGAAGGGGCGGTTTATTATTTCAATCCGGAAACAGCCACCTCCAAATGGATCTGGTCCCGTCCGCAAAAAAAGAAAATCGGAAAACATATTTTCTGTGATTAAAGGGGATGTGATCTCATGTACAAAAGAGTGGCGGCCATTTTGTTTCCGATTACCTTGGTGGCCCTGGTGGGGACAGCAGCCTGGGGATACCAGGAATATCAAGACAAAAATGCCGTTTTGATTAAAGCGGAAAACTCCTATCAACGGGCTTTCCATGATTTGAACGAGAATTTGGACCGTCTGCACGGGGAATTGGGAAAGTCGCTGGCAATGAAATCCCCCAAGCAGTTGGCAACCTCAATGACCAATGTGTGGAGACTGGCCTATGCGGCACAAAACGATATCGGACAATTGCCGCTCACGTTGGTTCCTTTTGACCAGGCTGAAAAATATTTGGCAAAAGTAGGGCGTTTTGCCTACCAAGTCGGAATTCGCGATTTTAACAAGGAGCCTTTGAGTGAAAAAGAATGGAACACACTGCAAGAACTTTATAATCAATCCAAAAATATCACCCATGAGTTGCAAAATGTGCAACATAAGGTATTGGACAACAACTTGCGCTGGATGGATGTCGAACTGGCGATCGCCACTGAAGACAAGAAAATGGACAGCACCATTATTGACGGCTTTAAGTTGGTGAATCAGAAAGTGAAAGAGTTCCCGGAAGTGGATTGGGGACCCGCTGTGAATAATATGGAAGTACGGGAAAGAGAGCGTGCCAATCAAATTTCCGGCAAGAAGATCACACCGCAAGAAGCAAGGGAAATTGTCGCAAAAGCCTTTGGCAAAAAAACAACCAAAGGCATGGAAGTGGCGAAAAACAAAAACGGAGATTTTGAGACATACAGTGTCCGTTACAAGGGAGCCGGTAACACCGATGTTTACACGGAAATGACCACCAAAGGAGGCCATCTGGTATGGATGGTGTTTGACCGGCCGGTGAAAAAGAAACAAATTTCTTCTGAGCAAGCGCTGAGAAAAGCGGAACAGTTTTTGGAACGGATCGGTTATCCGGACATGGAACCGGTTGCCTACGATGAAACGGCCAACATTTTGTCATATACGTTTGTCCGCCGGCTGAACGGAGTGATGATTTATCCGCAAACCCTCGCCGTCAAAGTGGCGTTGGATAACGGGGAAATCATGGGGCTGCAGGCTGATGAATATGTGTTTAATCAATTCAAAGTGGTCGATACCAAACCGGAATTGACGGTGGAAGAGGCCAGGAAAAAACTGAGTCCGTATTTGAAAGTGCAGAAGAACGGGCTTGCGGTGATTTATAACCAAAACGGGCAGCCGGTATTGTGCCATGAGTTTTTGGGTACCATCAAAGACAATCAGTATCGCGTCTTCTTAAATGCCAAAACCGGCGAGGAAGAGTACGTGGAGCGGATTGAAAAAGCAGACGCCGATCAGATTTAATTTTTTGTTTAAACTTTTAAATGGGCCGATATAATAAGATCGGCTCATTTAATTGTTTTCATTGCAACTATGACTAAATTATGTTATTCTTTTAACAGGTTTCCTTTATCGTGATGCGCGATGTCATTCGCTCGAATTTCATGTTTTTACTTAAAAAGGAAATACATAGTTGATATGATCAGGTAGCAGTTGCGTTTTAGTTTGTCGAGAGGAATTTACTTGAATCGAATAAAGTATTTCCAATCGAGCAGGCTACGCCTGCTCTTATCATTTTCATCCCGACTTTCAGGGAGGATTAACAGAATCAATGAGTAGGATTTCAGTGGCAATTGACGGTCCGGCAGGTGCCGGAAAAAGCACAGTGGCGCGCCAAGTGGCAAAGCGCCTTGGAATAACTTATGTGGATACAGGAGCCATGTATCGGGCAATTGCATGGAAAGCGCTTCAGAACCAGATTGATCCGGAAGATGAGGAAGCGATGACTCAGCTTGCGGAATCGGTTCAAATCGATCTGCATCCGGATGGAATCTGTGTCGACGGACAGCCCTTAAAAGATGAACTTCGCACTTCCGAAGTGTCGCAACTTGCGTCAAACATTGCAAAAATGCCCGGGGTTCGCCGCATCCTGGTAAACATCCAACAACGGATCGCCGAAGGCCGGAGTGTTGTGATGGACGGACGGGATATCGGATCGCATGTGTTGCCGCATGCCGATGTAAAAGTGTTTTTGACGGCGTCCATTGAAGAAAGGGCCATGCGTCGATACCGGGAGATGAAAGCAAAAGGGATCGAAGTGGATTTCGAACAAATGAAAGCGGAACTGGCGAAACGCGATGAAAACGACCGCATGAGGGAAATCGCCCCGTTAAAAAAGGCAGAGGATGCGGTGTTGGTGGATACGACGGATTGCCCGGTTTCGGAAGTTGTCGAAAAGATCCTTCAACTTTGTCGTAACAAATTAAACGATGAGGAGTAAGATATGTTATACCGTGTTTCACGTGCCATTGTTCGATTTTTGATGGCTTTGCTCTATCCCTTCAAGTCTGAGGGGGAAGGGCATATTCCCAAAGAGGGTCCTGTGGTCTTATGTTCCAATCATATCAGTAATTTGGATCCGCCTTTAGTGGGGATCACCACGACGCGTCAGGTTTATTTTATGGCCAAGGAGGAGTTGTTTCGCATTCCGGTTCTGAGTGGTTTGATCCACCGTTTCGGGGCTTTTCCCGTCAAGCGCGGAGCCGGGGATTTGAAATCGTTGAAAACAGCCATTCAACTCCTTAAAGACGGAAAAGTCGTGGGGATTTTTCCGGAGGGGACCCGCTCCAAATCAGGGGAGCTGTTGGATTTTCATGTGGGTGCCGCATTGGTTGCCCTGAAGGGGAAAGCACCTATTGTGCCGGTCAACATCACCGGACCTTACCGGTTGTTTCGTCCGGTCAAGATCACCTATGGTCCCCCCATTGACATCACGCCGTATTTACAGGAAAAAGCAAACATGAAAACGGCGAAACAATTGACGGAACGGGTGATGGAAGAAATCCGTTCGATGCAAAATGAAAACAGGGAATGAAGATCATCGAAAAGGTGAGGAAACTCAGAGGCTCACCTTTTCAAATCTGATCTTTCTTTTATAAAAAATAGTTTTGATTGCGTCTGGCAATGATGAGGAGGGCTCGTGATGGCAGAAGAGATGAAATCTGGGTTGGCTGAAGTTCAAAATTTAGAAGTGGGCGACGTTGTAACAGGCAAAGTCGTGAAAGTGGAAGACAATCAAGCATTGGTTGATACAGGTTATAAATTCGAATCCATTTTACCCATTTCCGAATTGTCTAGTTTGCATGTGGATAAAGTTTCCGATGTCTTGTCGGAAGGAGACGAAGTCACGGTCAAAGTGCTTCGCATTAAAGAAGACGAAGGAAAATTGATTGTCTCCAAAAAGGAAGTCGATGCCGAAAAAGCGTGGGCAGAGTTGCAACAAAAATTTGAAACAGGCGAAACGCTGACGGCAAAAGTTCATGACATTGTCAAAGGCGGCTTGGTTGTGGATGTGGGCGTTCGCGGTTTTATCCCGGCTTCGCATGTTGAACAACACTTTGTCGAAGACTTCTCCGATTACAAAGGTCGTGAACTGACATTAAAAGTGGTGGAATTGGATCCTGAGAAAAACAAGCTGATTTTATCACACAAGGCCGTATTGGAAGAAGAACAAGAGCGTCGCAAAAAAGAACGCTTGAGCCAGCTGGAAGAAGGACAAGTGCTGGAAGGAACCGTACAACGTTTAACCGACTTCGGGGCATTTGTGGATATTGGCGGTGTGGACGGTCTGGTTCATGTATCCGAAATCGCCTGGCACCGCGTGGAGCATCCGGCCGATGTGTTGAAGGAAGGCGACAAGGTGCAGGTGAAAGTCCTGAAAGTCAACCAGGAAGAAGAAAGAATCAGCCTCAGCATCAAAGAAACCCTGGAAAGCCCTTGGGAAAAGGTGGCCAAAGAAATCAGCGCCGGGGACATTGTGAAAGGAAAAGTGAAACGCCTCGTCTCGTTTGGTGCGTTTGTTGAAGTTTACCCGGGAGTGGAAGGATTGGTTCATGTTTCCCAAATCTCCCACCGTCATGTGGAAACACCGGCGGAGGTTTTGGAAGAAGGACAAGAAGTGGAAGTTAAAGTGCTCGATATCCTTCCGGATCAAAAACGGATCAGCTTAAGCATGAAAGAAGTGGAACCGAAAGAACCGAAAAAAGAAGTAAAAGAAAAAGAAGAGAACAAATTGCAACAATCCTCCGGTTTGAATGTGACCTTGGGTGATGTTTATCCGGAATTGCGCAACTTAAAATAAAAACACAGGATGTTTAAACCAGCCAAAAGTTGGCTGGTTTTTGTATGCTTAAGAAAAGTTTTTTATACAAAAAATATATAAAAAGATTTAGAAAGAAGGTGAACAGGATTGCGGCCTTCCTTTGTTCGTGGAGCTTGTTGATTTTATATGGCACCGGATGGTTGTCACATTGGATGGAAGCGTTTGAATCGACCCGCACCAACATCCAATGGGTGTTGTGGACCTTGTCTTTGTTCAGTTTATGTCAACCTTGGATGGTTCATGAGTATTTGTATATCCATCCCGCATGGATTGCTTTTCTTCTTATATTTATTTATTTCGTCAGCAAATTTTCACCGGATATCCTCATGACTTTACTCAGCAGTTCCTTTTGTGCAGGCACCTTGTTCCTTTTAGGGCATGAATGGCTCCATGCCCATGCCGACTGGACTTATCCACCTTTTCGAATCATGTTGTTTTTGGGAGTAATCCTGTTTTCGCTTTTGATTTCTCCCCGTCTCCCGGAGCGGATCTGGTTTGCGGGCATGAGTTTGATGACCTTGTATATTTGGATTCTTTATTTTCATCAGGATGGATTCGCCCCGGTCGTTTTGGGGTCTGATGTTTTTATGGATGTGTTATGGCTGTCTTTGACCGGCATTTTGGTCGCTCATATTTTGGAAAAGCATTTTCGTTCACGAATATCCAAAAAACGCCTGTCTCTGCCAAAGCTTTGAAAGAACATCAAAACCGGATGAGAAGAGCTTGCCTTAAAAAATATTTATCGATAAGATTAGGTATGTCTTAATATAATGATTGGAAAATGGAAAAGCGAGGATTTTGTATGAGTTTACCTGTTGTTGCGATCGTTGGAAGGCCCAATGTGGGCAAATCGACCATTTTCAACCGCTTGGCGGGAGAGCGGATTGCGATTGTGGAAGATCAGCCGGGAATCACCCGTGACCGGATTTACTCCCGCACGGAATGGAATGGTCGCGAGTTTCATTTGATTGATACAGGCGGAATAGAATTTGATGAAAAAGACGGGATCCTTAAACATATTCGAAATCAGGCCGAACTGGCGATTGAAGAAGCCGATGTGATTATTTTCGTCACGGACGGCCGGCAAGGAATCACCGCAACGGATGAAGAAGTTTCCCGTTGGTTGCACCGGTCCAAAAAGCCGGTTGTTTTGATGGTGAATAAAATTGATGATGTCAAACATATTGAAGGCGTGTACGAGTTTTACCGGTTGGGATTTGAACATGTGATCCCGGTCTCTTCGATTCATGGCACGGGTACCGGGGACATGCTGGATACCGTTGTTTCTCTTTTTCCGGACAAAGAAGAAGAAGAGTATGACGAGGACACGATCCGGGTAGCGCTCATCGGCCGGCCCAATGTAGGGAAATCATCCCTCGTCAATGCGATTTTGGGGGAAGAGCGGGTGATAGTGAGCCCGGAAGCCGGAACCACCCGCGATGCGGTGGACACGCCTTTTGAGTATGACGGGCAGTCGTATGTGCTGATTGATACCGCGGGGATCCGCAAACGCGGAAAAGTTTATGAGTCCGTGGAGAAATACAGTGTCATCCGGGCGATGCGGGCGATTGAGCGTTCCGATGTCTGTCTGATTGTCATTGATGGCGAACGGGGGATAGCGGAACAGGATAAAAAAATCGCCGGGTTTGCACATGAAGCGGGAAGAGCGGCCATTTTCATCGTCAACAAGTGGGATGCGGTTGAGAAAGACGAAAAAACAATGCATAAATTTGAGCAAAAAATTCGTGATTCATTCCAGTTTATGCACTATGCCCCCATCTTATTTGTTTCTGCCAAAACAGGCAAACGGATTCAAAAGATTTTGCCAACCGTGGGCGAAGTGGCGGAACAGCATGCGATGCGCATCCCCACATCCGTATTAAACCAAGTGATTCAAGATGCGATGGCGACGACACCGCCTCCTTCCGACAGGGGACGCCGCTTCCGGGTTCACTACATTACGCAGGTCGCCGTGAAACCGCCGACAATTGTGTTTTTCGTCAACGATCCGGAGATCGCTCATTTCAGTTATCTCCGATATTTGGAAAATCAATTGCGACAGGCATTTCCTTTCCATGGCACGCCTCTTAAAATAAAATTAAGAAAGAAAAGTTGATAATCACAAGCAGGGAGAGAGAGGAGAATATGTTGTTCAGTTGGGGGATATCTTTATTGATCTCCTATTTACTGGGGTCGATCAGTTTCAGTTATTTGTTTACACGCTGGTTAAAAGGCGTGGATATTCGGGAATATGGAAGCGGGAATGCCGGGGCGACAAACACGTTGCGTGTTCTTGGCGCAGGACCTGCGGCGGCCGTCTTTGTCCTTGATGCCGTCAAGGGAGTGGCGGCGGTGGGACTGGGTCACTGGTTGTCTCACGGAGACCCGGTATGGATGGTTGTTTGCGGGATTGCGGCCATTGTCGGCCATAACTGGCCAGTGTTTCTTCGTTTTCGGGGAGGAAAAGGGATCGCCACCATGGTCGGGGTGACAGCCACCTGTTTTTTTGGCGCCACCCTCGTTTCCGGGATTTTGGCGATTTTGTTTATTGTTATTACCCGTTATGTTTCATTGGGGTCTCTGGTTTTGGCCCTCTTTATCCCGGTTATGATGTGGATCCTGGATTATTCCGGGGGCTTGATCGGGCTGATGCTCATTATCACGGTGATGTCCGTTTGGCGCCACCGGGAGAACATTCGTAATTTGATTCGCGGAAAAGAACGGAAGATCTCATTCAGAGGAGAGAAGGCATGAAACAACGAATAGCAGTGCTGGGTGCAGGGAGTTGGGGAAGCGCTCTGGCATCGGTTCTTGTGGAAAATGGCCATGATGTGAAGATATGGGCCCGCAGGGATGAGCAGGCAAATGAAATCAACCAATCTCACACCAATGAGAAATATTTGCCGGGGGTGAAACTTCCGGAATCGCTTTTTGCCTCCCCTTCGCTGGCTGAGTGCCTGAAGGGGCGGGACATCGTCGTTTTTGTGGTGCCTTCGCACACGATGAGGGAAGTGGCCGGAAAAGTGAAGCCGTATCTGCCTCCGGATGCACTCGTTGTGCATGCGACAAAAGGTTTCGAATTGGATTCGTGGAAGCGAATGTCGGAGGTTTTGCTGGAAGAACTGGGCGAGTCGTTCCGGGATCGGCTGGTCGTATTATCCGGTCCCAGCCATGCGGAAGAAGTGATTCGAAAGTGTCCGACGACCGTTGTTGTTGCATCCTCCGGATTACCGGCTGCGGAAAAGGTCCAAACCTTGTTTATGAACCATTATTTTCGTGTCTACACCAATCCGGACGTGGTGGGTGTCGAAGTGGGCGGGGCGCTGAAAAACGTGATCGCTCTCGCTTCCGGCTTGGCTGATGGGCTTCAATTCGGGGATAATGCCAAAGCCGCACTGATGACCCGCGGATTGGCCGAAATTGCCCGCCTAGGTTCCGCGATGGGAGCCGAGCCCATTACCTTTGCCGGCCTCGCCGGAGTCGGGGACTTGTTTGTGACTTGCACCAGCAAGCACAGCCGGAATTTCCGGGCAGGCAATATGCTGAGCCAAGGCAAAAAGTTGGATGAGGTTCTTAAGGAAATGGGAATGGTTGTCGAAGGGGTGAAAACCACCCGTGCCGCCCATGCTTTAAAGAAGCGATACAATGTGGAAATGCCCATCAATGAACAACTGTATTTGGTGCTTTTTGAGAACAAAGAACCTAGACAAGCCGTAAAAGAATTGATGGAGCGTGGACGGACAAAAGAACTGGAAGAAATCGTCCAAGGTTGGTAAAATGATATTTGGGCTTTTTCCCTGTTGCAAGCTTTTCGGTGATTTCATACTCTGTAATAGCTTCAACCAATATCCACAAAACTTGAGCACTGATACAAGGACAGGGAATCAGATTGGTCAGGAGAAGCAGGGTACAAGAAACAGGGGTAATGCCTGATAAGCATTACCCCTGTTTTCGTTTGATTTGGGAATAAGAAGAAGTGGAAGCTGTTTTGGGACGGAACAGTTGTGCAATCATTCTTTGAATCCACGGAGATTGTAACAGTTCAAGAATTTGGCCGATGCTGATGGATGAAAAGAGGGATGGGGGATCCGCTTTTTTTTCGTCCGGCCAATCAATGACCGGGATGTCTTCTTCCCTTGGCAAAGAAGGGGTGTGTTCCCGATCCGGCGGGGGAAGCATGGGAAAAGCGCGTTGTGACGGAAACGCTTGCTGGGCGGATTTCAACTGATTGGACAATTCGAAAATTTTGTATGCCGAATCCATGATGTTTTCAAGCTTTTGGATGGACTTGCTCAAGTCTTGGATGGTTGAACGCAAGGTCATAAATCCGCTCAGAACTTTTGCGATATGTTCGGATGTCATGGGGGGCAGCGGTTCCGGCTTCGCTTTGCCGGGCGGCTGAACCGGTTTTGCCGGGGAAGTCACTTTTTTTCTTCTCTTTTTGCGAGAAGCATTTGGTCGATTTCGTTGGTTACTCATGTTGGCTTCCTCCATTTCAGGCTAATGTCCATTTATCTTATGCACAGGGCAGGCGAATGTATTGAGGCAGATGTCCTGTGATCCCCTGGGCCGGTGCGGATTTCACCCATCCCGGTGAAAACGAAAAAGGAAGTGTGGAAAGATTGGACTTAATGATTGTCTTGTTTTTATTGGTGCTGATCAATATCTTGGTGGCCATCGGACGGCAACAAAAAAGGGCCTGGGTGAGTATGATTTTTTCAACCGTTTCCTTCTTGCTCCTGTTGGTGGTTGTGCTCTTTGTGATTCGAATGTTTACGTGAGGAGGGATGGTTTTGCGGTTCAAAAAGTGGTTACCCGGGATGTTCAGCCTTGTTCTGCTTCTTGCGGCCGGTTGTATGTATCCGGAGGAGGAACGGATGCAGCTCGACCGGCTTCCGGAACAAGTGGCGCAAGTGCAGGGGGCGGTCGATGCCTATTACCGGGAAAACCGGGTTTTGCCATTTAAGTATACAGAAGAGGACGAAAAATTAACGACCAAGTACAAGGTGAACTTTGAAGAGCTGAAAGGGATTTTGGGGAATATCCCGCCATCGGCATTTGAAAAGGGCGGATATTTTTTGTTTGTTCTGGTCGATGTGGAAAAGGATCCCAAAGTCCGCTTATTTGACCTTCGCGTCAATGATGCGGTCATGAAAGTCCAAGCTGAAGTGAACAGCTATGTGAAACAACATCATTCTTTACCGGTCAAAGAGAAAATCAACGGGCCATTTTACACCGTCGATTTCCAAAAACTGCGTATGGACCCCGTGGAGGTGCCCAGCCCTTATTCCGGGGAAAACCTGCCTTTGGTGGTCAACGGGCAAGGAAAAGTTTATCTCGATTACCGGACAGAAGTGATGAAAAAATGGCAAAATGCGAAAGAGAAACCGGATGAAGAGACGGATTTGCGCCTGTGGTTATCCGAAGATGCACTTTTTGTCCCCGCATTTTCCCCGAAGATCCAAATGAAGGGGAACGAACCTTGGTTGTTGCCGGTGGATGAGGAAAGCCACAGCAAAAAATGAATAACTGTTTTTTCTTTGAATAAGGATGAAAACAAGCGGAAGAACTTTGGGCCCGAGGAGTGAAGTCCCATGGAACTGCTTTTGCTTCACCTTTTGGCGATCCCGTCGGTTTTCTTGTTGGGAAGGTTGTCGGGGTCTGTGAAAATATCCGCATTCCGGACGAAAGTAACCTCTTCCCGTCACAAAGACCGCTTGTCATCCCGTTCATCTTAGAGCTTCTTGCAAAAAGAGAGCTCTATTTTTTTACCCAAAGAATCATATTGGAGCGAAGCATTCATATATTAGTAGTGTCCAAGGAAGGTTCCGGAGGGAGGGGTTGCCTTCGCACCGGCGACAAGACCAGCATGTGATGTTTAAGTTCTGGAGGAGGGAATTTCGTGG
Source organism: Thermoactinomyces sp. CICC 10735 (assembly GCF_016055175.1). Lineage (NCBI taxonomy): Bacteria > Bacillati > Bacillota > Bacilli > Caryophanales > Thermoactinomycetaceae > Thermoactinomyces > Thermoactinomyces sp. CICC 10735. The sequence continues at coordinate 266,288 of NZ_JAECVT010000001.1, forward strand.
AAAAAGTAGATATCCTGAAAGATATTGCAGAGAGAACAGGAGGAGATATTTACCTGGGTGTGGTCGGTGCGGTGCGCACCGGTAAATCAACATTTATCAAGCGGTTCATGGAACAGGTTGTCATCCCAAACATTGAAGATGAAGCTGAAAGAGTGAGAGCGACGGATGAGTTGCCGCACAGCGGTGCAGGACGTACCATCACAACCATCGAGCCGAAATTTGTGCCCAATCAGGCGATTCAGATCCATGTGGACGAAGGATTGGATGTCAATATTCGTTTGGTGGATTGTGTGGGCTATGCCATAGAGGGCGCCAAAGGTTATGAGGATGAAAACGGGCCGAGGATGATCAGCACCCCGTGGTTTGAAGAGCCGATTCCGTTTCAGGAAGCGGCGGAAGTGGGCACCCGGAAAGTGATTCAGGAGCATTCAACGGTTGGCATTGTAATCACCAGTGATGGCAGTATCACCGATTTGGCCCGGGAGTCTTATGAAGAAGTGGAAGAGCGTGTCATCGAAGAACTGAAGGAAGTGGGGAAACCGTTTATCCTGATCTTGAATTCAACCCAGCCGTACAGTGAACAAACCCAGGCTTTAAGGGACGAACTTGCAGAAAAATATGACATCCCCGTTCTGGCTGTCAGTGTGGCCACGATGAGTGAAGAAGATATTTTGGGCATTATGAAGGAAGTGCTTTATGAATTCCCGGTGCGTGAAGTCAATGTCAATCTCCCGAGCTGGGTCATGGTTCTTGAAGAAGATCATTGGTTGCGGCAAAGTTTTGAAGAGTCCGTGCGCGAAACGGTCAAAGACATTAAAAGGCTCCGGGATGTGGACCGGGTGGTGGGACAGTTTTATCAATATGATTTCATTGACAAAGCATCTCTGTCCGGAATGGATATGGGGCAAGGCGTTGCCGAAATTGATCTGTATGCCCCGGATGATCTGTATGACCAGGTGTTGCAGGAAGTGGTCGGCGTTGAAATTCGCGGTCGGGATCACCTGTTGGAATTGATGCAGGAGTTCAGCATTGCCAAGCGGGAATATGACAAAGTGGCAGATGCATTAAAAATGGTGCGTACGACCGGCTATGGCGTGGCAGCCCCTGCAATCGAGGAAATGACATTGGATGAACCCGAATTGATCAAACAGGGAAGCCGCTTTGGAGTCCGTTTGAAAGCAACCGCACCTTCGATCCATATGATCCGGGTGAACGTGACTTCCGAATTTGCGCCCATCATCGGTTCGGAAAAACAGAGTGAAGAGCTGGTCAATTACCTGATGCGCGATTTTGAGAAAGACCCGTTGCAAATCTGGAATTCCGACATCTTTGGCCGTTCCCTGAATTCTATCGTCCGGGAAGGCATTCAGGCCAAACTGTCCATGATGCCGGAAAATGCCCGCTATAAATTGCAGGAGACACTCGAGCGGATCATTAATGAGGGTTCCGGGGGATTAATTGCCATTATATTATAAATAATATGGAAAGCGCGTTTTCAGCGCTTTTTTTATTGTTATCCGGGAAAATCGCAAAGATTCTCTTGAACTTACGATTTGTCTATATTAGTATAGGATTGTCCCACGCAAATCCACTCATTTGCCGGTTGTATGGCAAGAGTGTTGGATTCGTAAACGGAGGTGCGAATATGAACAAAACCGATCTGATCAATAAAGTAGCAGAGGCTACTGAAATGACGAAAAAAGATGCTTCGAAATCGGTTGAAGCTGTATTGGAAGCCATTGCCGGAGCATTGCGTGAAGGAGAAAAAGTGCAACTGATTGGATTCGGAAACTTTGAAGTGAAAGATAAGCCTGAGCGCAAAGGGCGTAATCCGCGCACCGGTGAAGAAATGATCATTCCGGCTCGCAAAAGTGTTTCTTTCAAAGCAGGTAAACAATTGCGCGAAGAAGTCAATAAGTAATGATTGCTGGGACTACATAACCTGCCAAAAAGACCTCGTTTCTTCGAGGTCTTTTTGTTTTTTTATAATATGATATAATGTTCCTTGTTTCTATTGGTATAATACTTATTGTACAGGAATTTGTTTTTGGATGGAGGAACATAAATGGTAGACCATCGCAAGATTGAAGAAGCGGTACGCATGATTTTAGAAGCTGTCGGCGAAGATCCAAACCGTGAAGGTTTATTAGATACCCCAAAACGTGTGGCACGGATGTATGAAGAGATTTTTTCGGGATTAAACAAAGATCCGAAGGATCAATTTTCCGTGGTTTTTAGTGAAGATCACGAGGAACTCGTCTTGGTGAAAGACATTCCTTTTTTCTCCACTTGTGAGCATCATTTGGTTCCGTTTTTCGGGAAAGCCCATATTGGTTATATCCCGCGCGGAGGAAGAGTGACCGGGCTCAGCAAGTTGGCCCGCGCAGTTGAAACGGTAGCCAGAAGACCCCAATTGCAAGAACGGATTACTTCGACGGTGGCCGATTCCATTGTGGAGTCGTTGGATCCGTATGGTGTGATTGTCGTCATCGAAGCAGAACATATGTGCATGACCATGCGGGGGGTTAAAAAACCGGGTTCCAAAACCGTCACCTCGGCCGTCAGGGGAGTGTTTGCAGAAGATTCGGCTGCCCGTGCCGAAGCCATGAGTTTGATTGGTTTAAAATAATGAAAAAAACCTCTTGACACTGTATAAAACCCGTTATATAATCTTAGTTGTCACTGAGAGACAATATGAATTATATGACGGGCTATGGCGCAGTTTGGTAGCGCGCTTGCATGGGGCGCAAGAGGTCGTCAGTTCAAATCTGGCTAGCCCGACCAACAACGAGACTCTTCCTCATGGGAGAGTCTCTTTTATTGTCATGGCAAGGATGAAACCGTGGTAAAATAAAGTTGATTTTCTCAAGGAGGGATTTGCATTGAAGGAAACTTCAGGTGATTATGTGATTATCAAAGCCAAAGAGAACGGGGTGAATGTAATCGGATTGACCCGGGGAAGAGACACCCGTTTTCATCATTCAGAAAAGTTGGACCGGGGCGAAGTGATGATTGCACAATTCACGGAGAACACCTCCGCCATTAAAGTTCGCGGAAAGGCAACGGTCATGACCAGTTTCGGAACAATCGAGACGGATGAGTAGAGGTCTTGTTGCCCAAGGCATGTTTCCCCCTTGTTGTTTATAAAATAAAATCAGGGAGATCAAAGGGGGAAACAAGGGTGAGAAGTTTTCTGGTCCGATGGTTTGCTGCGGTTTTGTTGTCCACGGTTTTAGCGCTGATGATTTCCTGGATGTGCAGCCGGACGTTGTTTCCCGACAACCCGCCGACAAAACCGGTTTTTAAAGAGGAAAAAGTTCATCGGTTGACCAACGAAAATTTAGTGGACTATTTGGTGAGCCGGCAGATCCAGTTGACGATTCAACGGGCCGACCTTCGTCAGCAAAACGTTTATTTGGAGCTCACTGCTTTCAGACAGACCAAACCGGAAATGGAGCATGAGATGGTGCGGTTGATTTGTCCGATGCTGGAGCAAGTCGAAAATATCAACCGGGTGGAAGTTCTTGTGCATTTCAGACCCGGTGAAAGTTACTTTGTGGAAGCCGGAAAAGAAGATTTGCCGGCGTTGCAGAAAGCACCGATGAAAGCGTTGTCGGATCAGGAGATTTTGGAGGGTGTGTTTGAAATGACCCGGTTTTCTTCCCGTTCCCGTGATGAGGGGAAAACCTTGGAAGAATGCCTATCCACCAAAAAAGTATGGTATACTATTCGCAGTGTTTGAACTACCTCAATGGGGGAACTTTGTTTATGGCATTCATACATAATGAATCATTAAATCAGTTGATTACACAAATTCAAAATGATGCAAATCACAAATATGTACGCAAAATAATCGGGGAAGCGGAAGTCCCAGTTTTTTTTGTCCAAGTTTTACAGTGGTTGCTCGGCGATCTGGCTGTGGACAAAAAAAGGGCGGACTTGTACATTCTGGCAACCACATTGGTGAAAATGGGAACGGATATGCATGAACGCGTGGCGGTCGCTTCCCCGGATTCCGAAAACGAGCAAAAACAGCAGCTGACGGTTTTAGCCGGGGATCATTACAGCAGCTTGTTTTATTGGCATCTGGCCGGCTGGCATGAAACCGAAGGGATCCGTTGTCTGGCCGGTGTGACTTGCCGGGTGAATGAATGGAAAATGTCTTTGCATTCTCTGCTTCATGACAAAAAGGATCCGGACGTGGAAAAAGTCTGGTTTTACTTTGAAAAAATTGCAACAGCATGGGTTACGGCGCTCGCCGACTTTTTTCATGTTGAAGAAAACTTGAAGGTTCAGATTGCAAAAGCGTTGGTCGTTCTTTATGAAACGACGCAAACCGCTGATTCCCGGCTGCATCAACATGAGGTGTGGACGAATGAACTGCGGCAAAGAGTGGAGTTTCTTCAGGAGGCAGGCCGCCAAGCCGGGGATCCTTTCTTGACATTCTTAATCCATCAACTGCCGGAGACAGATACGGCTGTATCGAAAGCGAGTGATGAATCTTGACACGGGAAGGCGAAGCGAAATCCCGGTTTGTCCATCAGGTGTTTGAAAATATCGCCAAAGATTATGACCGGATGAATACGTTGCTGAGTTTTCGCATGCATAAAGTCTGGCGCAAGTTTGCCATGAAAAAAATGAAAGTGAAACCGGGCGAAACAGCCATTGACGTCTGTTGCGGGACATGTGACTGGACAATTTCCCTGGCCCGCGCATCCGGGACCGGGGAAATTGTCGGACTGGATTTCAGTGAAAAAATGTTGGATGTCGGCAAAAAGAAAGTGGAAAAGGAAGCTTTGTCCGGCCAAATCCGGCTGGTGCACGGGGATGCGATGAATCTGCCTTTTCCGGACAATACGTTTGATCATGCCACCATCGGTTTTGCACTGAGGAATGTTCCGGATCTTGTCCAAGTGTTAAAAGAGATGAAACGGGTTGTCAAGCCGGGAGGACAAGTTGTTTCCCTGGAACTGTCCAAGCCGACGTGGCCTCCATTCCGGGCGGTTTATTATTTTTATTTTCAACGGATTTTGCCGCTGTTGGGAAAATGGTTTGCCGGCCGTTATGAGCAATACCGCTGGCTGCCGGAATCACTCGTTCCTTTTCCCGATTACAAAGAGTTGGCGAAGTTGATGAAAGAAGAGGCGGGGCTTGAAGAGATCCGGGTTTACCCGCTGACCGGCGGCATTACCGCTCTTCATATCGGAAAAAAACCAATCAATGGATAAGAAACAGAAGGAAGATGGTTGGATGAATGCATGGAACAAATTAAAAATCGTGTTGGAAATGATCAAGTTTGAACACAGCATATTTGCGTTGCCTTTTGCCTATCTCGGGGCAATCTTGGGAAGTTTGGAAGTAAGAGGGGAGTTTCCTTCTTGGGCCGAAATGGGATGGGTGACGTTGGCGATGGTCGGTGCGCGGAGTGCGGCGATGTCCCTGAACCGATTGATCGACCGGCATATCGATGCCAAAAATCCCCGCACGAAAAACCGGGCAATTCCGGCCGGTTTGGTTTCAACCACCTTTGTATGGGGATTTGTCATTGTTTCGTTTGCGCTGCTCTTTCTCTCGGCTTATCAGTTGAATATGCTGGCCGTGTATTTATTGCCGGTGGCCGTGTTTTTTCTGTGGTTTTATTCGTATACCAAACGTTTCACATGGACATGCCATTTCTTTTTGGGAATCGCCACCGCCTTGGGCCCGTTGGGGGGATGGGTGGCCACCACCGCTCAAATCGATTGGGTCTCCCTGATTTTGTTTGCGACAGTGGCGCTGTGGATTGGCGGATTTGATGTGATTTACGCCTGCCAGGATGTCGAGTTTGACCGGAAAGAAAAAATTCACTCCATCCCGGCGCGCTTTGGAGTCAGAAAAGCATTGGTGATCTCTTCACTGATGCACGTTGGGACGGCAGTCGGATTGATTGCGCTGTTGCTGCTGACCAACCTGGGCATCTGGTTCGGGATCGGAACAGCCATTGCATTGGGGGTTCTGATTTACGAACACGCCATTGTTTCTGCAGACGATTTATCCCGTTTAAACACTGCGTTTTTTACCATGAACGGGGTTCTGAGTGTGGTTGTGTTCGCCTTTATGCTTCTGGATGTATGGCTGTAAAGGCGAATGGCCGGTTCGTTAAGGAAAGCCGGATTGAGGATTTTGAAATTGGCATGCCAACCGGTTGCCGGGGTGGCATGTGTTAGGGTGAAGATGATGAATTTGCAAGAAATTTACCATGTGATCAAAAAGGATCTGGATTGGATTGAAGAAGAATTACAAAACGCTATCAAGACCGGACAGCCGGTGCTCAATGAATCATCCGCACATTTGCTCAAAGCCGGCGGCAAGCGGATGCGCCCTGTGTTTGTGCTGTTGTCCGGTCGGTTTGGTCATTATGAGCGTGAAGAATTAAAAAGGGTAGCCGTGGCGCTGGAGTTGATACACATGGCTACCCTGGTTCATGATGATGTGATTGACGATGCGGATACACGACGGGGGCAAGCGACCATCAAAAAGGAATGGGACAATAAAGTGGCCATGTATACCGGGGACTTTATTTTGGCCCGGGCCTTGATGGAGTTGTCCGGTTTGAAGGACAAGACGGTTCATCCCATTCTGGCCAAAGCGATGACCTTGGTTTGCTTGGGGGAAATGGACCAGATCGAGGATCTGTATTCGGAAAGATTGTCGTTGCGCCGTTATTTACGCCGGATTAAACGGAAAACTGCTTTGCTCATGTCGGTCAGTTGTCAATTGGGGGCACTCGTGAGCCAGGCTTCCCCCCGCTATGTTCAGTGGTTGAAAGCATACGGGTATTACGTGGGAATGGCTTTTCAGCTGAAGGATGATGTATTGGATTTCATCGGGGATGAAAAGACATTGGGCAAACCGGCGGGTAATGATTTGCGGCAGGGGAACGTGACCTTGCCGGTGATTTATGCGTTATGCCAAGGCGATGAAGATGTGCGCAACTCTATTCGTTCTTATTTGCGCACGCAAGGGGAAACGGTCGCCCTCTCACAGGTGTTGGATCAGGTCAGAGAAAGCGGGGGAATCGAATATACCTTGGATTTGTCCAAGCGCTATATGAATAAAGCGATGCACTGTTTAAAGCAATTACCGGTCTCCACGGAACGGGAATCCCTCCGGCTGATTGCAGAATTCATTGTTGAACGTTCTTATTGACGGGATGGTTGCGTTTACAATTTAAACTTGTTAAAATTTTTCATGACGCTTTTTTCTTTTTGTTCATACATAAAGGTGGAGGATGAACCAAATGGAAAAAACATTTATCATGGTAAAGCCGGATGGTGTGCAACGCGGATTGATCGGAGAAATCGTATCCCGTTTTGAGAGGAAAGGTTACCAACTGGTGGGTGCCAAGTTGATGACCGTATCCCACGAGCTTGCAGAGCAACATTACATCGAGCATAAAGAGAAGCCCTTCTTTGGCGAGTTGGTGGACTTCATTACTTCCGGACCGGTCTTTGCGATGGTTTGGCAAGGAAACGGCATTATTGCGGCAGCTCGCCAAATGATGGGGAAAACCAATCCTTCCGAAGCGTTGCCGGGAACGATCCGGGGCGATTACGGCGTCAATGTGGCGATGAATATCGTTCACGGTTCCGATTCGCCGGAAAGCGCCGAGCGTGAAATTGCATTGTGGTTTGATGAGGAAGATTTCAATCATTATGAGAAAACCATCAATCGTTGGATCTGAAAACCGGTTTGAAAAGGCATAGCGAAAAAGCTATGCCTTGATTTTTTTTACTGGAGCCGGTGGATTGGAAAATGCCGGGACCATATTTCAAACCGGGTTTGAAAAAGGGTTTCATTTGGAATTGGCTCTCCCCAGTTCGGTCGATCTGTGTTATGATTACTATCAAATTTTTTCATTGAGATGAGAGGGAGATGAGCATGAGGTATCTGACAGCAGGAGAGTCACACGGTCCACAATTAACAGTGATCATTGAAGGATTGCCCAGCCAACTTTCCTTGGATAAAGAGAAAATCGACCGCGAATTGGCCCGTCGTCAAAAGGGATATGGTCGCGGTCGTCGCATGCAGATTGAAAAGGATCAGGTGAAAATTTTGTCCGGTGTCCGGTTCGGGAAGACAACGGGAGCTCCTGTCACCCTTGTGATTGAAAACCGGGATTTTACCCATTGGAAAAAAGTGATGAGTGTGGATCCGATTCCGGAAGAAGCGGAGAAACGGAAAATTTCCCGACCGCGACCGGGTCATGCCGATTTAAATGGAGCCATCAAGTATCAACACCGGGATATGCGTGATGTTTTGGAACGTTCCAGCGCCAGGGAAACCGCAGCCCGTGTCGCTGCAGGAGCGGTGGCCCGTTTGATTCTCGAAGAATGCGGAATCCGCATTGCCGGTCATGTGATTCGCATTGGCGATGTCGTTGCGGAACCGGTGGATTTGTCCTTTGAGGAGATGGTGGAGCGTGCCGAATTGTCGCCGGTGCGTTGTCTGGATCAAAACGCTGAAGAAAAAATGATGGTCCTTATCGATCAAGCGAAAAAAGAGGGAGATTCCCTGGGAGGCGTCGTGGAGACCATTGTGCAGGGGGTTCCGGTCGGACTGGGAAGCCATGTTCATTGGGACCGCAAACTGGATGCCAAGATTGCGCGTGCTGTGGTCAGCATCAATGCCTTTAAAGGAGTCGAGTTTGGAATCGGTTTTGAGGCCGCCAAGCGGAAGGGATCCGAAGTCCATGACGAAATCTTGTGGTCAAAGGAACGCGGCTTTTACCGCCGGACCAACCGGCTGGGAGGATTGGAAGGTGGAATGACCACTGGCGAGCCCATCATTGTAAGAGGCGTCATGAAGCCCATTCCCACCTTGTATAAACCGCTTCAAAGTGTCGATATTGAGACAAAAGAACCATTTCAGGCAAGTATCGAACGTTCTGACAGCTGTGCGGTTCCGGCGGCCAGCGTGGTGATGGAAAATGTGGTGGCATGGGAAGTGGCGCAAGCACTCATGGACAAATTTTCAGGAGACACCATGGATGAGGTGAAACAGCAACTGAAGCAGTATCGGGAAAGAGTGTTGAGTTTCTGATGAAAACATTAACGGTACATGGGAAGGAACGGTCTTACCCGATTTATATCGGAAACGGTTTGTTGGAAAAAGTGCCTTCGTTCTTAAAGCAACATCACATTGAAACAGATTGCAAGCTGATGATTGTCACGGACACCCATGTGGCTCCGCTTTATGCCGGCAAATTGCGCGAAGCGTTGGAGCAAGCCGGATTTCAGGCGGGGATATCTGTCGTCGAAGCAGGGGAGAAAAGCAAGAGCTTGCAAATGCTGGAACATTTGACGGGGGAATGTTTGAAGTTTGGTCTAAATCGCCGCAGTGTGATTCTGGCCTTGGGAGGAGGTGTGGTAGGCGATCTGGCCGGTTTTTTGGCGGCCAGTTACATGCGGGGGATTCCGTTCATTCAAATTCCCACCACTTTATTGGCCCATGACAGCAGTGTCGGCGGCAAAGTGGCCGTGAACCATCCCATGGGAAAAAATTATATCGGCGCCTTTCATCAGCCGTTGATGGTTGTCTTTGATGTGGCCTGTTTAAAGACACTGCCGGTGAGAGAATGGCGCTCCGGGATGGCAGAAGTGATCAAACACGGGCTGATCCGGGATGCTTCCTTCGTCGAATGGTTGGATGAACATCGCAAGTCGCTTGATGCACGGGACCATGATGCCATGATGGAATCCGTTTACCGGGGTTGTCAGGTCAAGGTGGATGTGGTGTCACAAGATGAGAGGGAAACCGGACTTCGCGCCATTTTGAATTATGGCCACACCATTGGCCATGCCTTGGAGGCGGTGTCCGAATATCAGGTTTACACCCATGGAGAGGCGATTTCCATTGGAATGAACGGTGCCGCACAGTTAAGTGAACGGTTGTTGGGGACGGGCCGGGAGGTGGTCCGGGAAACCGGACGGATTCTGAAATCATTCGGACTGCCCGTTGTTTGTACCGACTCATGGCCGGTTGAGTCCCTGATCGGGATCATGAAGCGGGACAAAAAAGCTCAACAAGGACAATATGTGTTTGTACTGGCCCGGGATATCGGCAAAGTGGAGATTGTACGGGATGTGCCGGAGGAAGAGATCAAACGGGTCTTGCATCAATTGTTGCCGGACCGGGAAATGAAATCCTGATTTCGGGTTGACAATTTTTTGCCTCTTCGATAAAGTAATAATCATAGAATGAGTAGCATAGTTATTCAGATGAGCTGAGTTGAGCAGAGAATGGAGATAGCGGAGCAGAGTGGAGGCTGAATGATACATGAAAAAGCAGCCAAAGCAACGCTTGCTTTGGTTTTTTATATTTTCCTCTGCATTCCCCGCTGTTCCCTTCTCTCAAAACCCATTTTTGAGGAGGGATTTTTTTGATTTACCCCACAAGAGAAACTGCGTTGTCACTGAGCAAAAAATATCAATTGATTCCGCTTTGCAAAAGAGTGCTGGCTGATACCGAAACCCCCATCCGTTTGTATGCGCGGGTGAAGGATCAACCTTATTCCTTTTTGTTGGAAAGTGTCGAAGAGAGTGAGCACCGATCCCGGTATTCCTTTATCGGATATGACCCGTTTTTGACGGTAAAAGGAAAAGGGACCGAAATCACGACGACAAAGCGGAATGGCGAAAGCCAAAAAACAGTGACTCCTTCCCCGTTTGCTTTTTTACAATCCATGCTTGAACAGTATCAAACCCCGGTTTATAAAGATTTTCCCTCATTTCTGGGAGGGGCGGTCGGCTATACCGGTTACGATGCCATCCGGTTTAAGGAGCCGGACCGGAAGGTGACCAAAGGGACTTCTGACCAAAACGACCTTCATTACATGTTTGTGGACCGATTGCTGGTTTTTGACCATCTGAAAGAAGAAGTCATTTTTGTTTCCCACCTGAAGGTTTCCCCCGGGATGTCCAATCAGGAAATAAAAGAGGCCTATGATCAGGAGGCGGACCGGCTGGAGAAATGGTCATCGGAGTTTTTGAAGAAACCGGGCCCCGTTCCTTCATTATCTTTTGAAGAGAGGGAAGTTTCCGAACAGGATGTCAAAGCGGACGTCAGCAAAGACGAATTTATGCAAATGGTGAAGCAAACCAAGGAATACATTCAAAACGGCGAAGTTTTGCAAGTGGTTCTTGCCCGTTCGCTGACGGTTGATCCGGCACCTCCGTCTTTCGAAGTTTACCGGGCGTTAAGGGTTTTGAATCCTTCCCCTTACATGTATTATTTGAACTTTGGGGACGAAAAGGTTGTCGGGACTTCGCCGGAAGTGTTGGTGCGTGTCACCGGTTCCACCGCTGAAACTTGTCCCATTGCCGGAACCAGACCGCGCGGAAAAGACGAACTGGAAGACCAGGCATTGATGGAGGATTTGTTGCAAGACCAAAAAGAACGCGACGAACATGTGATGCTGGTAGATCTGGGACGGGAAGACATCGGGCGCGTTGCCAAAGTGGGGACGGTGAAAGTGCCGGATTATATGAAGATCGAAAAGTATTCCCACGTCATGCATCTGGTTTCCCGGATCCAAGGGGAACTGAAAGAAGGAAAGAAACCCATGGATGCTTTGCTCGCTTGTTTCCCGGCGGGGACCTTGTCCGGAGCGCCCAGGGTGCGGGCAATGGAAATCATCGCCGACCTGGAGGCGTCTCCCCGGGGCATTTACGGGGGAGCGCTCGGTTATTTCAGTTTCAGTGGGGATATGGACAAATGCATTACCATCCGGACCATTGTGTTCCGTGACGGAAAAGCACAGGTTCAATCCGGTGCGGGCATTGTCGCCGGTTCGGATCCGGAAAGGGAATATTTCGAGACCTGGCATAAAGCAAAGGGGATGCTCAAAGCATTGGCGATGGTCCGGCCGGAAAAGGCAGGGAGTTCGGTAGGATGAAGCCGTTTCTGAAAAAAGTGGTGGAAGGAGAACCTCTCAGCCGCAGTGAAGCAAAACAAGCGATGGAAGAGATGATCAACGGAAACGTGCCACAGACACAAATCGCAAGTTTTTTGACAGCGATGCGGATGAAAGGGGAAACGGTGGAAGAACTGATCGGTTTTGTCGAAGGCATCCATTCGCAAGCCATTCCCGTCCGGAACCCGTTTGAAGAAGCGGTGGATACTTGCGGAACCGGCGGGGACGGACAAAATACATTTAACATTTCAACAGCGGCATCCATCGTTGCATCTGCGGCGGGGGTGCCCGTCATCAAACACGGAAACCGCGCGGTATCCGGCAAAAGCGGGAGTGCCGATGCCTTGGAGGCCTTAAAGATGAATATCCGTTTGAATGCCGATGAAGCAGTAAAAATGCTTGAAAAGACAGGACTTTGCTTTTTATTCGCCCCTTTGTTCCATCCGGCGGTCAAAAAGGTGATGTCCATCCGGAAAGAGCTTGGGTTTCGCACCTGTTTCAATTTGATGGGGCCCCTGTTGAATCCGGCGCGGGTGAAAGTGCAATTGTTGGGCGTTTATGATGCCGGCTTAACCGGGAAGGTGGCGCATGTATTGAATCACTTGGGCGTCAAAAGAGCGCTGGTGGTGTCGGGGCTGGACGGCTTGGATGAGATGACGGTGACGGATGCGACCCGCATCAGTGAATTGGAGAACGGAGAGATGAAAACTTACGAGGTCACTCCGGAGTCCCTCGGAGTGAACCGTTGGCATGCAGCCAGTCTTCGGGGCGGAACCGCAGAAGAAAATGCCCGGATCATGAAAGAAGTTTTTGCGGGCAAGGAGGGGGCTCCTGCCGATATCGTCAGCATCAATGCCGGGGCGGTCCTCTATCTTGCGGGGAAAGCCGGATCATTGAAAGAAGGGACGGAGCAGGCGAAACGGATCATTCAATCGGGACGTGCCCGGGAGCAGCTGAGCAAAGTGGTTCATGCTTCGAAGGAGGTAACCTATGTTTCTTGAAAAAATCGCAAACACCAAAGCAAAAGAAATCAGAGCCCTTCACGATCAAATTTCCCCGCATGACTGCAAGCGTGCCAAACGCCTTCCGAACGGGTTGTCTTTAAAAGAGAAGCTTGCGGGGACGGAGGCCGCCGTTATTGCCGAAGTGAAATCCGCCTCTCCGTCCAAAGGGGTGATCTCGGAAAAGGTGGATCCGGTGAAGGTGGCCAAGGGATATGAGCTTGGCGGAGCGGCGGCCGTGTCGGTGTTGACGGATACCGTTTATTTTCACGGTAAACCGGAATATTTGACACAAGTGAAACAAAATGTCGGCTTGCCCGTGCTTCGCAAAGATTTCATCATCGATGAATTGCAAGTGTATGAAAGCAAACTGTTGGGAGCCGACATCATTTTACTCATTGCCGCTTTATTGGATGAAAAGCGCTTAAAACGGTTCACCCGGACGGCCCATGAGCTGGGGATGGAAGTTTTGGTTGAAATCCATGAAGAAGACGAAATTCCTCTGGCGCTTTCGTGCGATCCGGATGTGATCGGAATCAATAACCGGAATTTGCATACTTTTCAAACCGATATCTCCCATACTGAGAAGCTGAGACCGCTCATTCCCCCGGGACGCCCTGTGATCGGTGAGAGCGGCGTTCTCTCTTTGGAAGATGCAAAGCGGATTCACAAAGCCGGAGTGCAAGGATTGCTGGTCGGGGAATACCTGATGCGCCAGGAAAATCCGGAATGGGCCGTTCGTGATTTGCGAGAGGGTTTAAGCCGATGAAAAAGCCGTTTATTAAGTTTTGCGGTTTTCAAAGCGTTCGGGATGTGCAAAAGGTCAGCCGGTTGCCGGTGGATGCCGTGGGATTTATTTTGGTTCCCGGCCGGAGAAGGTCCGTGACCCGCAGCCGATTGCCGGAATTGATCCGGCATCTGTCTGCAGGGCAGGCGGCCATCGGGGTTTTACAAAATCCTTCTTGGGATGAAGTGAAAAGTTGGTTGGAAACCGCGTCCCTGTCCGGCATTCAATTGCATGGAGAAGAACCTGCAGGGTTGCTCCGGAAAATCAAATCGGCCCGGCCCGGCCTTCATCTTACCAAAGTGATTCATATGCAAGATGCTTGGCCGGAACCGGCGAGGCTAAAAGCGTATCAGCCGTGGGCCGATGCGATTTTGCTCGACACCGCCGCCGGAAACATCAAAGGCGGAACCGGAAAACCGTTTGATTGGCGTTTGGTCCCGGCCTGGAAAGAGGCGTGCAACAAGTTGAATCTGCCCTGTTGGGTTGCCGGTGGATTGGACGAAAACAATGTGGTGGAGTTGATCACCCGCTATCGTCCCGACGGAATTGACGTGTCCGGCGGAATAGAAATCAATCAACGCAAAGACGGCGTAAAAATGCGTCTTTTTTTGGAAAGGGTGAAAAGAGCTTATGCCGCTACTTCATAAAAAAGCCGCGTCTTGGAGATTCGGGGAATTCGGGGGACGTTACGTTCCCGAAACCACCATGAATGCCCTGATTGAACTGGAAGCCGGATTTGAAGAGGCAATGAAGGATCCTTCCTTTAAAGAAGAGTTAAACCATTGGTTGGAACATTATTCAGGACGCCCGACCGCATTGACTTATGCAAAAAGACTCACCGAATATGCCGGTGGGGCCAAAATTTATTTAAAAAGGGAGGATTTGAACCATACCGGTGCCCACAAGATCAACAACGCCTTGGGGCAGGCGCTTTTGGCCAAGCGGATGGGAAAAACCAAATTGATTGCCGAAACCGGAGCCGGTCAGCACGGAGTGGCCACGGCAACGGTTGCCGCACTTTTGGGCTTGGAATGCGAAGTGTTTATGGGAGAAGAAGATATCCAGCGGCAACAGTTGAATGTTTTTCGGATGGAACTTTTGGGGGCGAAAGTGCAACCGGTTTGTTCCGGTACCCGCACATTAAAGGATGCCACCAATGAAGCGCTCCGGCGTTGGGTGGCGGAGGTGGACCATGCCTTCTATCTGATCGGTTCGGCCGTGGGTCCCCATCCTTATCCGCTGATTGTCAAAACGTTCCAACGGGTGATCGGCGATGAGACCCGGATCCAAATATTAAACCGGGAAGGACGACTTCCGACGGATGTCGTGGCTTGTGTCGGGGGAGGAAGCAATGCGATCGGCATGTTTTCCGGGTTTCTGGATGAGGAAGAGGTGCGTCTTCACGGGGTGGAAGCCGCGGGAAAAGGATTGTCCACCGGATTGCATGCCGCTTCGCTCAGCAAAGGGGAAACCGGCGTCTTGCACGGCATGTACAGTTATTTCCTGCAGGATGAAAACGGCCAGGTGTTGCCGGCCCATTCCATTTCAGCCGGACTGGATTACCCCGGGGTCGGGCCCGAGCATGCGTACCTGCACAAGACCGGCTGGGTGCGCTATACGTCGGTGACCGACCAAGAAGCATTGGAAGCGGTGAAAATCCTTTGCCGGACGGAGGGGATTTTGCCTGCGTTGGAGTCGGCGCATGCCGTTTGGGAAGGGATCCGGTTGGCCAAACAACGGGATTTTCGGGATTTGATTGTGATTTGTTTATCAGGCCGCGGGGATAAGGATGTGGAAACGATCCGCCGGGCGTTAAGAGGTGAATCGTGATGAACCGTTTGCAACAAACCTTTGTTCAAAAAGAGAACCATTTCATTCCTTTCATCATGTGCGGCGATCCGGATATGGAAGTGTCGGAAAGCCTTATCCGGTTGCTGGAAGAGGAAGGGGCATCGGCCATTGAGTTGGGGGTTCCTTTTTCGGATCCGATGGCCGACGGTCCGGCCATTCAGGCCGCGGGGGAGCGTGCTTTGAAAAACCAGGTGACTTTGGACAAAGTGCTTCAATTGGGAAAAAAGATGCGAAAAAACGGCAGTGAAGTGCCTCTGATTTTGTTTACGTATGCCAATCCCGTGTACCGGTTTGGCATGGAAAAACTGGTGGATGAAGCAGCCGCTCACGGATTTGACGGGTTGATCGTCCCGGATTTGCCTTTTGAAGAAAGCGAAGAATTACGCCATTTGGGGAAAAAACGCGGTTTGTGCGTGATTCCCCTGGTGGCGCCGACATCCCAAGACCGGGTGAAAGAAATCGTTTCAGAAGCCCAAGGGTTTGTTTACTGCGTCTCTTCACTGGGAACGACCGGGATGCGGGATCAATTCGCCGGACACACCAGTCAGTTTCTGGATACGGTCCGGAAGTTCAGCCCGGTTCCCACGGCAGTGGGTTTTGGCATTTCCAACCGGGAACACGTCCGGCACTTTTTAAACCATGCCGATGCTGTTGTGGTCGGTAGTGCGTTGGTCAAGATAATCGAGGAACAATCGGACTTGTTGAAGGATCCGGGGAAAAGGGAAGACGGGTTGAAGAACATCAGGGTGTTTGTCAGACAGTTAAAATCGGAGTAAGATAGAAATAAAAAATTGAAAGGGAATGGGCATGAAACCAAAAGCAACCGTTCAAGGACTACCAGTCTATCAACCTGGCAAAACACTTGCAGAGGTAAAAGAGGAGTACGGGATCCACGATGTGGTCAAGTTGGCTTCGAATGAAAATCCTTTCGGCTGTTCCCCGAAGGTTTGGGAAGCTTTGGGAGAGATGAAAGGGGAGTTCCATCTCTATCCGGAAGGGAATGCTCCGAAACTGCGTGAAAAATTGGCGGAGTACTTGGAAACCGACCCGCTGCGTATCATCTTCGGAAACGGATCGGATGAATTGATTCAGATGATCGGCCGCACTTATCTGGAGCCGGGGACGGAATCGGTGATGGCTGATCTCACTTTCCCGCGATATGAAACCGCGGTGCGGATTGAAGGAGCCCGGCCGGTGAAGGTGCCTTTAAAAGACGGCGTGCATGACTTGGAAGCCATGTTGGAGGCGGTGACGGACCGGACCAGGGTGATCTGGATCTGCAATCCGAACAATCCGACCGGAACGATTGTGACCCGGCAAGAGCTGACATGGTTTTTGGACCGGCTGCCGGAACACGTCTTGGTGGTGTTGGACGAAGCGTATTATGAATATGTCACGGATCCGGATTACCCCGATTCCTTGTCTTTGCTGGATTATAATCCGCAACTCATTGTTTTGCGCACTTTCTCCAAAATCTTTGGTTTGGCCGCTTTCCGTGCCGGATACGGGATTGCCCATCCGGATGTGGTTCGCGAGTTAAACCGGGTCCGTGAACCTTTCAACCTGAACCGGCTTGCGCAAACTGCGGCACTGGCGGCGTTGGAGGATGAAACATTTATTTTTTATTGCCGGAACCAAAATCGGTTGGGAATCAAACAGATTACGGAAAAATTGGATGAATGGAACCTTCATTATTATCCGGCGCATGGAAACTTTATCTTGATGGATACCACCATGCCGGCCGGTGAGGTGTTTCAGGGATTGCTTCGTCAAGGGGTGATTGTCCGGTCCGGAGAGGCGCTGGGCTTCCCGACTTACATCCGTGTCACGGTTGGAAACAAAGAACAAAATGACCGGTTTTTAAAAGCGTTGGAGCAACTTTTGGAAATGAAAGGATAGAATCTCCCGATGCCTGAAAAAATTGCGATTCTGGGAATTGGATTAATCGGCGGATCATTGGCACTGGGATTGAAAGAACGGACCGATGCCGTGGTGGTCGGATATGACCGTTCGGAAAAAGACTTGCGGTATGCAATGGCGATTGGCGCCGTGGATGATTGGACCACTTCCCTCCCGCAGGCGGTCAGCAATGCCGACATAGTTGTCATCGCCTTGCCTGTGGGCCAAATCAAGCAAATGATTGAGACATTGGCCGAACTTCCCCTGAAGCCGTCATGCATTGTGACGGATGTGGGGAGCACCAAATCGGAGATCATGGAAGCAAGCCGCAAATTAAAAGAAAAAGGAATCGTGTTTATTGGCGGACACCCCATGGCCGGATCGCATCAGTCAGGCATTCAGGCGGCCCGGTCTTTGTTGTTTGAGAATGCTTACTATGTTTTGACACCGGATCCGGAGGCCTCCCTTTGGGAGGTGCAAAAGATCAGCCAGTTGTTGCACAAGGCGACCCGGGCCGAGCTGGTGATCATGAATGCAGCGCATCATGACCGGATTGTGGGGGCGATCAGCCATTTGCCCCATATCATCGCGGCCGGATTGGTGAATGTGGTCGGCAATTATAATGAAGAAAATGAATGGTTTCATCGCTTGGCGGCAGGCGGGTTTCGGGATTTGACCCGCATTGGTGCCAGTCACCCGGTCATGTGGCGGGATATTTTGCTTTCCAACAGGAACGCGCTGTTAAAGTTGATGGATGATTGGATTGAAAAAATGGAAGAAGTCCGCTCCGCCATTTCTGACGGGGAACAAGAGCAAATTGAAGTGTTTTTCAGCCGTTCCCGCCGGTTAAGGCAACAATTGCCGGATAAAAAGCGCCGGGGGATACTGGAACCGCGGTATGAATTGCATGTGGATGTGCCGGACCAGCCGGGGGTGATCGGAAAGATTGCCACCCTGTTGGGAGACGAAAACATCAATATCAGCAATTTGGAAGTGATGGAAAACCGGGAAGAGATTCCCGGCGTCTTAAAAATTGCCTTTAAAAAAGAAAAAGATTATCTGGCCGCCATCTCTGTCTTGCGCAGGGAAGGCTTGGAAGTATTCAGTGAGGACGAAAGCTGGGAGGAAAGCAAAGGATGATGGAAATATCGCAGTCGAAACCGTTTCAATTGACTTGCAAAGTACCCGGTGACAAATCGATTTCCCACCGCTCCATCATGCTGGGGGCATTGGCTGAAGGGGTGACCGAAGTCGAGGGCTTTCTGCCCGGAAAGGATTGTTTGGGGACCATGCAATGTTTTGAGCAGATGGGAGTGGAAATTGAACGATTGTCCCCCACATCCGTGCGGATTCACGGACGGGGGATTCACGGATTAAAAGAGCCGGTGGCCCCGCTGGATGTGGGAAACTCCGGCACGACCATCCGGTTGATGCTGGGAATATTGGCCGGAGCGCCGTTTTTTTCAACGGTGATCGGTGATGAATCCATCGGCCGCCGTCCCATGGACAGGGTGGTTCAACCGTTACGAAAAATGGGAGCACGCATTGAAGGGCGGGAAAACGGGCGTTACACCCCTCTCGCCATAAAAGGAGGCCGTTTGCAGGGGATCACCTATCACAGTCCGGTGGCCAGCGCCCAAGTGAAGTCTTGTCTCTTGCTAGCCGGTTTAAGCGCAGAAGGGGTCACCACGGTGGCGGAGCCCTCTCTATCCCGTGACCATACCGAACGCATGCTGCCGGCGTTTGGAGCCGCATTGACGGCGAAAGATCATGTGGTTTCCATAGAAGGTGGACAATCGTTGCAAGGAACCAAAGTCCGGGTGCCGGGGGATATTTCCTCTGCTGCGTTCCTGCTGGCCGCTGCCCTGATGGTGCCGGGCAGTCAGGTGACGGTGGAAGACGTCGGGTTAAACCCGACAAGGACCGGAATCCTGGATGCTTTTAAACAAATGGGAGCCGGAGTGGAAGTGGAAGAAACCGGAAGCTGGTGTAATGAACCCGTCGGCAGAGTGACGGTTCGCACGGGAGAGCTTCATGGAGTGACCATTGGCGGAGAGATGATTCCGCGCCTCATTGATGAAATTCCGGTTTTGGCCGTTGTTGCCACTCAAGCCAAAGGAACCACGGTCATCAAAGATGCCAAAGAATTAAAAGTGAAGGAATCAAACCGGATTGCCACCACAGTCAACGAACTGAAGAAGTTGGGGGCAAACATCGAAGAAACCGAAGACGGCATGGTGATCGAAGGACCCGTGACCCTGCGCGGCGGCATCACCACCAGCCACGGGGATCATCGAATCGGCATGTCGATGGCGGTTGCCGGATTGGGTTCAAAAGAAACCGTCAAGGTATTGGATGTGGAATCCATCGATGTATCTTTCCCCGGATTTTTCCGTTACATCCAAAAAATGCAAGTGAGTCAAATCTGAAAATTAAGAAATGTTGTTGACCTTGTCCACTTCTGACTTTATAATGGGAACTACAGTATGGTTTCTCTCCACTCCTATCCAATATGTACGTCCTGTGCAACCCGTCCGATCAAATCGGGCGGTTCTTTTTTTTTTCTTGTAAACATAAAAGTGGGATGAGGTGGTTTCATGCGGACAAGAGTCGGTCGTTTTAGCCTTGAATTTTTAATCGTGATCGGACTGGTCATGGCATTGAAAATCTGTTTTTTTCCTTTGTTGATTTCATTTTGGTTT
This sequence comes from Thermoactinomyces sp. CICC 10735, assembly GCF_016055175.1. NCBI lineage: Bacteria > Bacillati > Bacillota > Bacilli > Caryophanales > Thermoactinomycetaceae > Thermoactinomyces > Thermoactinomyces sp. CICC 10735. Next base: position 286,481 of record NZ_JAECVT010000001.1, read on the forward strand.
CCAGCCCGGTTGGTGGCGGATCATTTGATGGAGTGGACCGTGCTAATTATTGGTGTCATGATGATGTTTATTTATTTGGGGTTGGGCTCTTCCGGAAAGCAAACCCATGGGTTGTCGCTGTGGCAGGCAACGGCGGTGTTTTCGGGGCTTCATCTTTTGTTTTTTATTCAAACGGTGTCCGTGATTGATCAATTTTATTTATATTGGAAAGATTTGATCGGGGATTTATTGGCCTTGTTTTTTCCAAAACAAACCATTCATGATTGGCATTTGGTCATCATCTATTTTATTCTTTTTCTGGCAGGCCGAGGGATTCAGGTGAAAGAGGAAAAAACGGAAGAACACCGCGACAACCGGAAATCATCCATCCCGTTAAATGAGAAGAATCTCTGAAAACCATGACGGCAAAGAGTCTATCTTTCTCCCGATTCGTCCAAAATAAAAATAACGAGTCTTCGAGGAGGAAGATGGACGGTGAACATGGCAGAATGGTTAACCTATGCGGACATTGAACAGCTGAAACGAATGAACCGGTACTACGGGTGTGAAAATCAAAATTCCAGTTCCAAATATGACCTGATCCGGTCGTTGTTGCAGCACATGAACAAAAAAAACCAGCTGGAGGAGCAAATTGCTTCCCTCGACAAATATGAATTCCGTTTTCTGCAATTGATCATGTTGGATCCGAGCCTTCAATACTCCATGGAAGAACTTCTGGCCAAAGGGAGGGCAGCCTTGGACGGAGAGAAAGGCGAGCCGCGCCGATTCATTGTGGAGTCGTTGAAAAGAGGGTGGATTTTTCCCGGCTATTCCCATCGTACGCAATCGCTGTATCATGTTCCTTCCGATTTGCGGAAAAAAGTGAGTGAGATTTTGCTCAAACCTTTCCGGTTGAAAGGAAGTTACCGGGAGGATCCACCGGCGGTTTATCGTGATGAACAAAACCAATTGCTTCACGACTTGGATCATTTCCTCCTGTTCTTAAAAAAGGAAATTGTCCGGTTGACCTTGGACGGGGCGATCTATAAAAATCAACAAAAGCAAATGTTTCAAACGTTTTATGTCCCGGAAGAGCCGGTTTCCAAAAAAGGCCCCCGGTTTGGATTCGGCCGTTGTTATCATCTGTATCCGGACCGTTTCTCACTATTGTATGATTATGCCTATTACAAAGGATATTTTATAGAGGATAAAGATGGATATTTGTGTTTAACGGAGAAAGGTTCGGGGAAATTAAATAATCAAGAGAAGCAACAGATTGACCACGGAAAAGAAATGGTCCGGTTTTGGATACGTCTTTACCGGCGGGTGGTTCCACAGTTGCCGATGGTCATTCGTTTGATCGCATTGTTGGCTTATCCGGGATGGATCCGGACGGTTACGGTTTATCAGGCAACGGAATCTTGGCTCAACCCTTTTTATTACGAAACAAAAGAAAGCGTTTTCCAAAAAGTGTTGAAAATGATGGTGCATCTCGGCGTGTTGAAGATCGGCAGGGAAGGAGAGGAGCAATATATTTCCCTTACACCATCCGGAGTCAAGTGGTTATACGGGATTTCGGCCTTCAGGGAGCGTGCGATCGAGGAAGGGTTCCTCCAAAGGACATGAGGCAGGAATCAATGTCCATGGCGCCGAAAACATGTTGTATCCGGAAACGGTTTGTTTCCGGATTGCAGCCGGAATAGAATGAATTTTCCAAACGACGCAAGAGTGGGGGAAATATGAAAAGCAACGTGTCTGTGGCAGAGAAAAAATCGTTCATTCATTGGTTCCTGGAAAATTACGATTTGCAGAAAAAAGAAGCGGCATGGTTACTCGGTTATTTGCATTCCAATGACCGGTTGCTTGAAAAAGTCCGTTTTGTGGATCATGTCCGCAACCTGCCCAAATCCATGATTATCTCATCCTGTTGCAGTAAAATGGTCCCGTTTCGTTTTACGAAAAACAAACGGGTGTATACGGATGTGGAGACGGCTTTTGACGATATCCGGGCGTATCCCCATGAAGAGCTATATATCGGTTTGTATTTTAAAAAGCGTTTCTCGTGTTCCAAATTTACCGCGGTATTGGAGGTTTATTCCATGGAGAAACATGACTTGGTGCAAGACCATTTGCTGAGTCTGTTTGCGGAGATGCTTCTGGATCAGGCGGTAAAGGATTTTGAAAAAAAACGTTTGTACGAACAAATTGATGATGCTTTGGCCAAGCGAGATGTTGAAACATTTTTACAACTTAGCAAACAATGGAAGGAAATACTGGAGTCCAAATGATATATTCGTTATAATGCTCAGCAGAAGCTGGGCATTTTTTTTGGAAAGAAGGTTACAAAATGCGACTGGATCAAATCAATCAGGACGGTTGGAAAGAGGTGGCGGCCTTTGTGGACACCTTGTGCCTGCCGGTTGCCTCTGTCCGGATCAAGGAAAAAGAATTGGATATTAAAAACGGGAAAATGGTCCAATATTTTGCCGAAGAACTGGAAAAAACTTTAACAGGGCGGTTGTTGCTCTTGCCGTCCGTTTCATATACGGGACAAAACCCGGAGGTTTTTAAATCGTATTTTCATGAAATAATAAAAGATATCAGGCAATCTGGTTTTAACTATTTTGTCATCGTTTACGACGGGAGATTGAAAGCGTTGGTGGAGGAGAGTTACGGGGAAAATGAGCAAAACTTGTTGTTCCATGCCATGGAACTTTCACCGGAAGCCACCCAATCAGAAATGGAGGAAGAAACCCGGAAACTTTATGAAAAAGTGTTGGAACTCTGGCAACATCAATCTTAATGTTCAAGATTTTTGGGAACATTGTCCTTGAAAGTCTGAACCCTTCCTTGACTTTTATGGAAAGCTTTCGCTATCATGTATATGTCCTAGTAAAAGATGAAAGTGTCCTAGCATAGATTCCGGTCCGAGTGGACGGTAAGCCGGATAGAAGGAGGTCGGACAAAACGTGAGTAAGAAAGTTTCCCGCCGGCAATTTTTAACGTACACATTAGGTGGGACCGGTGCTTTCCTTGCTTCGGGAGTCCTTTTCCCGATGGTTCGGTTTGTTGCTGATCCGTTACTCAGAAAAGGAGAAGGCGGCGAATTCCACGACGTTGGTTTGAGCGTGGATGAAATTACCGATACACCAAAGGAAGTACGTTTTACGGTTCACCGTAAAGACGGCTGGTACAACCCGCCTAAAGGGGAACAGATGACTGCTTGGGTGCTGAAGTTAAACGGTGAATTTGTGGCTTTGTCCCCTGTTTGCAAGCATTTGGGATGTACCGTAAACTGGAACAGCAACCCGCAGTTTAAAAACCAGTTCTTCTGTCCCTGCCACTTTGGCCGGTACACGAAGGATGGGACCAACGTCCCGGGTACCCCCCCATCAGCACCTCTTGATCGCTATGAAACGAAAGTGCAAGATGGAAAGTTATTGATTGGACCGCTAATCAAGAAGTAAATGGTTGCTGAAACGGAGGTGTAGCAAGTGCTGCGCGCCATTTATGATTGGGTGGATGAGCGGTTGGACATTACGCCGTTGTGGCGCGATGTTGCGGACCATGAGGTGCCGGAACACGTGAACCCGGCTCACCACTTTTCTGCTTTTATTTATTGCTTTGGTGGATTGACTTTTTTTGTCGTCGTTATTCAAATCCTATCCGGCATGTTTTTGGCAATGAGTTATGTTCCGGATATTGAAAACGCTCACCGGAGCGTGGATTATCTGCAAAATGAGGTTGCAATGGGTGTCATTGTGCGGGGCATGCATCACTGGGGTGCCAGCGTGGCGATCGTCATGCTTTTTTTACATACCCTGCGCGTGTTTTTCACAGGATCTTACAAACATCCGCGTGAATTTAACTGGATTATCGGAATGTTGATCTTTTTTGTCATGTTGGGCCTTGGATTTACAGGTTATTTGTTGCCGTGGGACAACAAAGCGTATTTTGCCACCAAAGTAGGGGTTGAAATCGCGGCTTCTGTGCCGGTGATCGGGCCTTACATCGCAACATTCCTGCAAGGGGGAGACATCGTAGGTGCTCAGACTCTTGCACGTTTTTATGCTCTGCATGTGTTCTTCCTCCCGGCTGCATTGCTTGCGCTGTTGGGTGCACACTTTATCCTGATTCGTCGTCAGGGCATATCCGGACCTCTATAAGGTCTGCGCGTGAGGAGGGATCCACTTTGGCACATAATCAAGAAGGAAACGACAAACAAGTCCACTATGTGGGAGACTCACGCGTTCGTGCTGACCGTCCGAAGTTATATCCGAAGGACTACGCTGAGTTTCCAGGAAAAACGGAAGCTTTTTTTCCGGACTTCCTTTTAAAAGAGTGGATGGTTGCAGTTGTCTTTTTGGTGGGTTTCATGACCTTGGTCATGTCGGAAGAACCCCCGCTCGGTGAGCTTGCCGACCCGACCAACACCAGCTTTTTGCCTGTTCCTGACTGGTACTTCTTGTTTTTGTACCAATTGCTGAAGTACAAATGGGCAGCTGGGAAATTTGTGGTTGTGGGTACCGTGATCTTGCCGGGGATCGCTTTTACGGCATTGATGCTTGCCCCGTGGCTGGATCGCAGCAAGGATCGCCGCCCTTTGAAACGTCCGGTGGCCACAGGGATTATGGTGACGACCTTGATTGCGATTTCGGCATTAACATGGGCAGCGGAATACGAGCATGAACAGCAATTGGAGTCTGCACCCGGCGAAGCACCGGAAAATACGGAAGTCGTGGCAAAAGACTCTCAAGGGTATCAAATTTATTCTGAAAATGCTTGTATCAAATGCCATGGCGAGAACCTGGAAGGGAAAAACGGACCGAGCTTGCTGGGCGTTGGAAACAAATTATCAGCTGATCAAATCACCAAAATTGTTGAAGAAGGCCGGGGGGCAATGCCTGCCGGAATGTTCCAAGGAAGCCCTGCAGAGGAAAAAGTACTGGTTGAATGGTTGACAAAACAGACGCAAAAATAAGATGAAAAAACCTGGTTGCCAAAGCAACCAGGTTTTTGTTTCAAAGGAGGAATATCAATGAGCATTGCTGTCCTCAAACAGAAGTGGTTGTGGATCATGGAACAACGGTTTTTTTTGCAGGTTTTGTTTGTGATCAATTTGCTGGGATCCATTTACGGATTTTATTGGTACAAAAATCAACTCCTTTGGACAGAGCCGAAATACCTGAATATTTTTGTTCCCGACAGTCCCACTGCCAGTACTTTTTTCTGCCTGGTCCTGCTCTCTTATCTTTGCCATCGCAGAAGCCCGCTTTTGGAGGCATTCGCTTCCATCACTTTGGTGAAATACGGCATATGGGCCGTGGTGATGATCATTTTGGGAGGAATGTTGGATTCGCGTCCTTTTATGGAGGCGTTGACCTGGCAACATTGGATGTTGATCGGCTCTCATCTGGGAATGGCTTTGCAGGCTGTTTTGTATGCTCCTTTTTATACATATGGGGTCCGGGAAATTTTGATTGTCGGTGGGTGGACTTTGCTCAATGATGCTCTGGACTACGGACTCGATATCCATCCGTGGCTGGCGCCCCCGTTGGAGCCTTATGACCATTTGGTCGGTTATTTTACGATGCTGTTAAGCTTGACGACATTGCTTTTCTTTGCAACCTTGTCCATGTTGAACAGTTCTCACCGAAAATGGAATTATGATCTTTGGTTTTCAGCCGGGAAATGATACCGGCTTTTTTTGTTTGGTGGACATAACCGGATGAGATGGCAAATAAACTTGTACTATCGGTGGTGAACGGGAGGGAGTGGTTTTGAGATGGATCATCTGGACTTTGTTGATGGTGTTATGGATCGTCCCGATTGAAAGAGTACAAGCCAATGAAGGCTTTTTTGATGAAAGCCAATCCTGGTCCGGGTTGGCCAATGAAGTGATGAAAAGCATTGAGGAGAAAGATTATTTATCAGCAAGGGAAAAACTGACCGCCTTGTCTCAAAAGTTCTCCAAATCCAATTGGGTGGACAAACAATTAACGGTGCCCGCGATTCATATGTTATCGGGGGTGATCATGGATGTGGAGCGGAATCTGAACCAAATCCGGCCCAATCATGCCGAAATTCACCGTTCCGCGCTTCGCATGCAAATGGCTTTTGATGCTGTGTCTCATCCCCATCAGCCGATGTGGCATCAGTATTACGGCGAGTTCAAGCGGGATATCGGGCAGATCAAGAATGAAATCAAAGCGAAAAATGAAAAAGGTTACAAGCAACAAATTGATCAGTTTTATGAGCATTACCAATTGATCCGTCCGGCGGTCATGATCAGTAAAAGCGAAACAACAGTACAAAAACTGGACTCATTGATGACATGGATCCGGAAGACCAATGATTGGGCCGAACGCCAGCGGGGAATCCGGCAATGGGAAAGGCTTTTGGACCCGTTATTTTTCGGTTCCGAAAAAGATGTCTTGTCCATGGTGTCCCCTTGGGATGAAAAAGAAGTGTTATTAAAAATCGGAGGATGGATCTCCGGGTTGATTGCCGGTGTCCTGGCTTATGTCAGTTGGCGGAGATATCCGCGCACTCAAAAGGTGACGGACTAAAACGTGTTTAAAATCAATGTGCTTTCAATTACAGATATTTTATCAATGAGATCAAAGAAGAAGCTTAAGATTGTCTTAAGCTTCTTGGCTTTTTGATACATAAAAAGTTTCCGGTCGATATTTCTGTCTTGGATTGCCATACTGACAGTTATGACTTTCGGTTTGATGGGAAAACAGGGTATGGAAAAGTGTTTTTTTAGGAGATGGCAAAAAGTTATGATACCGAGGAGAGAATAGAGTTAGCGAAAGTGATCGTCAAGTAGGTAAGGAGAGAAAAACGCCAGCGAGAAAAAATCGGGAGCAGGTCAGTACTTTACCCCTCGCCCGCTGGTCAATGTAATGGTCAAACTGATCGATCCCCAGCCGATGGAGCGTTGCAATGACCCTGCAGCAGGAACTTTTGGCTTTATGATCGCTGCTGCCCAACATGTGGAGAAAATTAAAGACACGTTTGAAATGACTCAGCAGGAAGCGGAATTTTTCATCAACGAGCAGTTCAGCGGTTGTGAACTGGTGTTGGATACCCACCGGCTGGCTTTGATGAACGCCATGTTGCACGGCCTGAAAAGCAATATTTTACTGGGGGACTCCCTTTCCAACTTGGGAAAAGAAATGATGAACATGGATGTGATCCTGTCCAATCCGCCGTTCGGAACCAAAAAAGGGGGGGAACGCCCCACCCGGGATGACATGACCTACCCTACGAAAAACAAACAGCTCAACTTTTTGCAACATATTTACCGGGCCTTAAAACCCAATGGCAAAGCCCGTGCAGCTGTCGTCTTACCCGATAATGTTCTCTTCCAGGACGGTGATGGCCGCAAAGTGCGGGCCGATTTGATGGACAAATGCAACCTGCACACCATTTTGCGTCTGCCTACGGGGATTTTCTATGCTCAGGGTGTTAAAACCAACGTTCTCTTTTTTACCCGGGGTGTGACTGATCACGGGAACACGAAAGAAGTCTGGTTCTACGACTTGCGCACCAACATGCCCAGCTTCGGCAAACGCAACCCGCTCACCGAAGAGCATTTTGCAGATTTTATTGAAGCATACACCGCCGAAGACCGCCATCAAGTGGACGACCCACGCTGGTCCTGCTATACCCGTGAAGAAATCGCCGCCAAAGGAGATACGCTGGACTTAGGCTTAATCGCAGACAAATCTCTTTCCGACTATGAGAATCTGCCCGATCCCATTGAATCTGCCGAAGAAGCCATCGCCAAGCTGGAACAGGCCATCGCGCTTTTAAATGAAGTCGTTCACGAATTGAAAGTGACCGAGGGGGGATGCAAGTGAGTAAGAAGCAGGGGAAAAAGGGAAAGACGTTAGAGGAGTTGCTGGAGGAAGCGTTGGTGCCAGAGGAGGAGCAGCCTTACCCGGTGCCGGATAATTGGGTGTGGGTGAGATTGAAATCCTTAAACGACAATAAACTAAGTCAAAAAAGTATTGAACCAAGTAAATACGCTGATGAGATTTTTAAATCAAAGGATGTTATCGAATATCCTATTCCCCTCCCACCCCTTCCGGAACAAAAAAGAATTGTCCAACGTGTTGAATCCCTGTTGGACAAAATCAATGAAGCCAAGCAGTTAATTGAAGAAGCGAAAGAAACCTTTGCCAATCGGCGGGCTGCTATCCTTGCAAAAGCCTTTCGCGGAGAATTGACCAAGAAATGGCGTGAAGAAAATCCGGATGTCGAACCAGCAGATATACTGTTAGAACGGATTCGCGAAGAAAGAGAAAAATTGGGAACAAATAAAAAAGGCAAGAAGAGAGATAAGGAACTCCCGCTAATTGATCCACCGTATGAATTGCCAGAGAATTGGGTGTGGGTGAGGTTGGATAAAGTTGTTAGTTTTATTGGGGGAGGTACACCATCAAAGAATGAACAAAGGTTTTGGAATGGAAATATTCCTTGGGCAACTGTTAAAGATATAAAAAATATTTATCTAAGTAAAACATTTGATTCTATAACAAAAGATGGATTAGATAATAGCACATCTTCAGTTGCTAATCCAGGTGAAGTATTACTCGTCACGAGAATGTCCCCAGGAAAGAGTACCATTACGCAGATACAAACAGCTATAAATCAAGATTTGAAGATAGTAAGGCCAAAAATAGAGATTTTGCCTTTCTTCTTATGGATGTATTTTACTTTAAACATGTCATTAATTGAGTCTTTGTCAACAGGTTCAACTGTAAAAGGGATACAAGTTGCTAAATTAAATAAATTACCATTTCCTTTACCACCTCTCCCAGAACAAAAAGAAATTGTCCGACGAGTCGAATCCCTGTTGGACAAAAAACATGAAGCCAAGCAGTTGATTGGTTTAGAAGAGAAATTAAATCAGTTAAAACAATCAATTCTTCTTAAAGCCTTTCGTGGCGAACTTGGCACAAATAACCCTGGAGAGGAAAGTGCTATTGAGCTCCTGAAAGAAACGCTGCTGAAACAAATTAAACCAACTACCAAAAATCAAGAAAAAAATGTCCAACAAGAACTTGAATTTAACTGATCATATAATTCTTTCCGTAAAGCTGGGAACTTCCCAGCTTTTTTATCAATAAAGGCAAGTGACGAAGTAGAGGTAGAAGCGGATTGCTCCCACCTGCTAACCTCGAGAGGGGTATGGATTGGAAAAGGAAAGATGGGGTATTATTAATATTCAAGGTCAATTAAAAGATTAACAATAATAAAATAAAATCCAGTTTCCAAAGAGTTATTTTGGACTACTGGGGTTGTAAGAGAATTAAATTATTAATAATTTTAGAAATTTCAAAGGTAATCGAAATCGATTGAGTAAATCAAAGAGCTGCCTTCCAACCGGGCAGCTCTTTTGATTTAGGGAATGGAATCATGGTTTTGGGCGCTTCTTATTTTTATTCGTAGAAAGCAATCAGTTTTTGTCAAAAACAAATGTCAAGATCATGGGATTTAGTGACGCGGGCAAAGAAAATGATCAAACCCGTTAATTATAATGTAAACAAGTTTGCAACACAAACAAACCATTCCAAACACCGACAAACAGGAGTGCATGGGAAAGGAAAAACAAAAAAGAACCGGAAAACCCCTGTTTCAAGGGCTTTCCGGTTCAGGGCCGATGGTGATTGCTGTAAGCGATGGTTTTTTCATAACTGAATCCTTCGCCCAGGACATCTCTGGCATCGCCGACAACGACAAAAGCTTGCGGATCGATTTGATGGACGATTTGTTTCAGTTTGGGCAGCTCGTTGCGGCCAACCACCACATACAAAACCTCGCGCGTTTTCCCGGTGTATCCGCCGCGTCCGGTCAAAATGGTGACGCCGCGATCCATCTTTTTGACAATGGTGCCGGCCAATTCCTGAGGGCGGTTGGACACGATGGTGACGGCTTTGGATGCGTTTAAACCTTCAATGACAAAGTCGATGACCCGTGCGCTGATAAAAACGGAAACCAACGTGTACATGGCCATGTCCAGCCCGATAATAAAGACAGATGAGAGAATGACGCCGAAATCAAACATCAACATGGTGCGGCCGATGCTCCAGCCGTAAAATTTGTTTACAAGCCGGGCGATAATATCCACGCCGCCGGTCGTGCCGCCGGTCCGGAAAATGAGCCCCAGGCCGATTCCCACCAACACTCCGGTATACAAAGTGCACAATAAGGTGTCTTCCGGCGGGGGACCGAACCATGTGACAATGTTTTTGGTGATTTCCAAGAAAAAGGAGGAAGAGGCGATCCCAAGGATCGTATAAATAAAGGATTGTTTTCCAAATACTTTGTATCCGACAAAGAGAAGAGGTATATTTAAAAGCAGGATCACCAGACCGGGCGAAAAGCCGAACAAATAAAACAGAAGCAGGCTGATCCCGGTAAATCCTCCTTCAGCCAAATTGCTGGGGATGGCAAAATAGTTGACCCCCATGGCAAAAATCAGTGAACCGGTCAAAAGGATCACGATCTTGGAAATATGTAAAAGAATTTTGTTTTTTTTCATTTGGATTCTCCTTGTCAAAGGATCATTTCCGATATATTATACATGCCCTGATTTCCAGGTTCAATGCTTGAAAAAGATCGGTATAATGAAGGAGATTGAGTTTGTACAGTATTTTACGTTAACATGAGTATGGAGCAGGAGGGTGAAGCAATGGCAGGCAAAACGATCAATGACCTCCAAAAAGAGGTTGATCAATATATCGGTCAGTTTAAGGAAGGATATTTTCATCCGTTATCCATGCTGGCCCGCCTCACGGAAGAAGTGGGGGAGCTGGCGCGGGAAGTGAATCACCGCTACGGCGAAAAACCCAAAAAGCCGGAGGAGGAAGAAAATTCGATTGAAAATGAGTTGGGGGATCTTTTGTTTATCATTACTTGTTTTGCCAACTCGTTGGACATCGATTTGGAAGAGGCTTACCAAAAAGTGATGGACAAATACCAAACGCGGGATGCCGACCGTTGGACGCGGATTGAAGACAAATAAAAACATCAAGGGAGAAGAGGAGACGAAACACCATGAAGATTCGAGTCATCGTAGCCGGAGCAAGCGGAAGAATGGGACGGGAAGTTGTGAAGATGTTAACAAAAACCGAAGACTTGGAACTGGTCGGTGCCACATCCCGAACCCACGCGGGAAAGGATGTCGGAGAAGTGATTGGAATCGGGCCGTTGGGGGTCTCCTTTGTTTCCTCCACACTCGAAGCCATCAGTAAAACCCGGGCGGATGTATTGGTGGACTTTACGACACCGGAAGTGGTGAAAGAAAATATGGAACTCGCCATGGAGGCGGGCGTTCGTCCGGTGGTGGGAACCAGCGGGTTGTCTGAATCGGATATAAAATCCCTCCGGGAAATGAGTGAACAAACCGGGGTGGGTGCGATCATTGCTCCCAATTTTGCCATTGGTGCTGTATTGATGATGGTTTTTGCGCAAAAAGCGGCGAAATATTTACCCCATGTGGAAATTGTGGAATCCCATCATGACCGGAAACTGGACGCCCCCTCGGGAACGGCGGTCAAAACAGCCGAGATGATTCAGAGAAGCCGGGTTGAATTAAAACAAGGACATCCGGAAGAAAAAGAGTTGCTCGAAGGGGCCCGGGGCGCTTATGTCGGCGGTTTCCGGATTCACAGTGTCCGGTTGCCCGGATTGGTCGCTCACCAGGAAGTGATGTTTGGCGGCGATGGGCAATTGCTGACGGTAAGGCATGACTCTTTCGACCGGGAATCGTTCATGCCGGGCGTGAAATTGGCGATTGAAAAAGTGATGACGTTGGACAAGCTGGTCTACGGTTTGGAAAATATCTTGGAGTTGTGATCAAAGGAGAATGGAACCGTGCCTCATCCGATGAATCATTTTGTAATCCTGGATGGTTTTACTCCGCTTGAACCGTTGCCTCGTCTCGCAGAGCACTTGGGGTTGAAAAGTTTATGGATCAAACGGGATGATTTGACGGGACTGATGTTTGGGGGAAATAAACTCAGGAAATTGGAATATTTGATCGGGGATGCTTTGGCCAAGGGGTGTGATCTGGTGATCACCGGAGGCAGCCCCCAATCCAATCATGCCCGGCTGACGGCTGCGGTTGCCAATAAGGCCGGCATGGAGACATGGTTATGTTTTGCCGGTCGCCATATGGGGATGCGGCAAGGAAACTTGCTGCTGAATCATATTATGGGAGCGACCATGTTCACAACAGGGGTTTATGGATCAAAAAATTTGTATCAGGCGATGAAAGAGAAAGCGGCCGAAGCGGAAAAAGAAGGGAAAAAACCTTACACCATTCCGGTCGGCGGATCGACTCCGGTCGGAGATTACGGCTACCTTCGCGCTTGGAGAGAGCTGGAGGAACAGCGGGAAAAGAAACAGCTTCCTCCTTTTGATGAAATTTATGTGGCAGCCGGTTCCGGCGGGACGATTGCCGGATTGCTGGCCGGGATTCATTTATATCCGCAAAAAACGAAATTGATGGGAATCAGCGTTTGGGAATCGAAAGAGACTTTATATCAAGAGATTCGGAATTTCACTTCCCAATTGTTGTCATGGGTGGGTCATGACCAGTCGGTTTCCATGGATGCTTTGAAATTGTTTGATCAATACATCGGGAAAAAATACGGGGTCCCGTCCAAAGACGGCAATGAAGCCATTCGTCTGCTTGCGCGTTTGGAAGGCATCATGGCCGATCCGGTTTATACGGGAAAAGCCCTGTCGGGATTGATTGACCGGTCCCGGAAGGGGCTGTTAAAGGATAAACACGTGTTATTTTGGCACACCGGCGGAACTCCGGCTGTCTTTACCCACGCTTCTTCCCTTTCACAGGATGAAGCGTGATTTCAAGCACCAAACCAAGCAGGGAACTTATAAAAAATGAGACAGGAAAAGAGGGTGTGAAGTGAATACTACAACCGTTGATATTTTAGCATTTGGCGCTCATCCTGATGATATTGAAATCGGGGCGGGCGCCTTGGTGGCAAAACATACAAAAAACGGCTATTCTGTTGCTTTTTGTCATTTGACGGATGCCGAGCTTTCTTCCAACGGGACGGTGGAGCTTCGCAAACAAGAAGCGAAGAAAGCCGAGGCGATCCTGGGAGTGGAAAAAAGCATTTATCTGGGCTTCCCGGACCGGGGGCTGACCGGCAGCAAGGAACAATTGTCAAAAATGACGCAGGTGATCCGCAAGCTCCGTCCCCGTGTGGTGCTCGCCCCCTATTGGAAAGACCGGCATCCGGATCACGTTCAGTGCAGCAAAATGGTCACAGAAGCGGTGTTTGACGCAGCCATCCGGAAGAAAGAAACGCCTGGCGGCGAGGGAGCCCATCGTGTGGAGCAAGTTTATTATTATTTTATTAATCACATGGGTGAAGCGGATGTGGTTGTGGACGTTTCGGATGTTTACGAGTTAAAAAAGCAAGCCTTGCTTGCCTACCGCAGCCAGTTTTCCCCCGGGGAAGGACAGGTTCAAACCCCGCTGAACCAGCCCGCATATTTGGCTATGATTCAAGGCCGGGATCAGTTATGGGGGCAACAAATCGGTGCACGCTATGGGGAAGGATTGGTGAGTCCTCATCCGGTAAAAAAAGATTTTCTTTAAAGATGAAGGAGGATTTGGATGCGAATCGGGATTACTTGTTATCCGTCACACGGGGGATCTGGCGTGGTAGCCACCGAACTGGGCAAACTATTGGCCGAAAAAGGGCATGATATTCACTTTATTACATATGACATGCCTTTCCGGTTGGGAAACTTTCACCAAAATATCCGGTATCACGGGGTTGAGGCCAACCGGTATGCGGTTTTTAAGTATCCGCCCTATGATTTGTCGCTCGCCAGCCGGATGGCACAAGTGGCGAAAACATATGATTTGGACTTGCTTCATGTTCATTATGCCGTCCCGCATGCCATAGCCGCCGTGTTGGCCAAACAAATGGTGGGGGAAAATTTGAAGGTCGTCACCACCCTGCACGGAACCGACATCACCGTGTTGGGGGAAGATCCATCGCTGAGGGACATTATTTGTTTCGGAATCCGGCAGAGTGATGCGGTGACGGCGGTATCGGAGGATCTTGCCAAACAAACGAAATCCCTTTTTTGTCAGGATTACGAAAAGAGGATTGACTGCATTTACAACTTTGTTGATACAAGGGTGTATTATCCGCGGGATGTTTCCGACCTTCGGAAAAAGTATGTGGATCCGGATGAAAAGCTGTTGCTTCACATCTCCAATTTTCGTCCCGTCAAAAGGCCGATGGATGTGATTGAGATCTTCCGCAAGGTGAGTGAATCCGTGCCGGCCCGGTTGTTGATGGTGGGCGAAGGACCCGAACTTCCACGGGTGATTGATCAGGTGAAACAATGGGGGATGGAAGACAGGGTCATCTTTTTGGGAAAACAGGATGAAGTGTCCCGGCTGATATCCCTGGCCGATTTGGTGCTTCTTCCCTCTGCCAAGGAAAGTTTTGGTCTGGTGATTCTGGAGGCCATGGCTTGCGGGGTTCCGGCCGTTGCATCTGATGCGGGAGGAATCCCGGAGGTTGTTGAACACGGGAAAACCGGTTTTTTGTCCCCGGTAGGCGCGGTGGATGAAATGGCTGGTTATGCCGTTCAATTGTTGCAGGATCCCGAGATGCATGATTCGTTTGCAAAAGCGGGCCTGCAAAGAGCAAGAACGGTGTTCAGCGGGATGAAGATCGTTGAACAATATGAAGAAATTTATCGTCGGGTGATTAACGGGTGAGTTGGTGATCTTCCATGGACCATCGAAAAATGGCGGCGCTTCATGTGATGGAGAAACTGGAACAAGCGGGTTATCAAGCTTATTTGGTTGGCGGATGCGTCAGGGACGAATGCTTGGGAAAGATTCCCCAAGATTATGATGTGACGACTGATGCCCGGCCTGAACAAGTGATGGAGATCTTTGAAAAAGTGATCCCGACCGGAATCCGGCATGGAACGGTGATGGTGGTGGAACAGAAAGTCCCGGTTGAGGTGACAACGTTCCGAACCGATGGAAAATATTCTAATCACCGGCAACCGGAAAAAGTGGAGTTTGTGCAATCGTTGAAGGAGGATTTGAAACGCCGGGACTTTACGATGAATGCCATGGCCAAGGACCGAAACGGCCGCATCATCGACTACTTTGGCGGGCGGAAAGATCTGGATGAAGGAATCATACGCACGGTGGGCGATCCGTCGGAACGTTTTCAGGAAGATGCACTCCGGATGCTGAGGGCGATTCGCTTTGCCAACCAATTCCGGTTTGTTTTGGATCCGGCGACAGAAGAAGGCATCTGCCGGCACCGGGACAAGGGAAGCTATTTGTCGGTCGAAAGGGTGACTTCGGAACTCAACAAAATGTTTGATGCCGATACCGTGTCTCAAGGATTCCGTCTTCTGTTTCTAACACGCCTGATCCATTTCCTCCCTCCTTTTCGCCGGTGGGATCTCCCGGATGAGGCGGTGAAGGCAACGCCACGGATTGATCAGATGAAAAGCCGGACGGTGAGATGGGCGTATCTGCTCCATTTATGCGGCACCCGCCGGGATCAGTTGGCAGAACGGCTCCGCCAGTTAAAGCTTTCCAAAAAGGAGAATAAAGAAATATCGGCTTGTTTTTCGCTGGCTTCCCAGTGGAAAGATCCGGTTGATTCCATGAGCCGGGAAGACTGGTGCCGTCTCTTGCTGGCAGAAGGGCCGGAGATTGTGGCCAACGCGGCAAATCTGGCCAAACTGACCGGCCCCGACACACAGCGGATTCCTTCTGATTCACAGCTTGTACAGTGGTGGAACGGCCTGAAGATTCATCAAGCCCGGGAGTTGAAGGTAAGCGGCCGGGATTTCGTCCGGCACTGCGGATGGGAAAAAGGCCCGTGGATTGGTAAAGTCCTGCAGGTTCTTTTGGAACAAGTGGCACTTGGAAAACTTCCCAATGAGAAAGAAATTTTGCTGAAGGAAGGGTGTAAAATTGGAGCGCTCCATCAGAAATGAAATTGTTCGCTTATTCGTCGAGAATCCGGACGAATCCTTGTCAGGTGAAGAACTGAGCCGCCGGATCGGATGCAGTCGCGCAGCCGTTTGGAAACAGATTGAAGAGCTGAGGAAACAAGGCTATGAAATTGAGGCCAAACCCCGACAAGGCTACCGGTTAAGGTACCGCCCCGACCGGGTTGCTCCCGAAGAGATTTATCCCCATTTGCAGACGGAGCGGTTGGGGTGTGAAATCCGATATGTCGAATCCACGCCTTCCACGCAAAACATTGCTCATCAATGGGCAAAAGACGGGGCTCCCGAAGGGGCCGTCGTAATCGCGGAGGAACAGGTGAACGGGCGTGGAAGGATGGGAAAAGCCTGGCATTCTCCACCAAGGTCGGGGATCTGGATGAGCCTGATTTTGCGACCTCCCATTTCGCTGGCGGAGGCGTCCCAATTAACCCTGCTGGCGTCGGTGGGGGTTCAGGAAGCCATCTCAAAAGAAACGAATTTGCCGACAAAAATAAAATGGCCCAATGATATCTTGGTGCAAGGAAAAAAAGTGTGCGGGATTTTGACGGAAATCCGTGGGGAACAGGACCGGATACACTATGTCATCATGGGGATTGGAATGAATGTCAACACGGAAGCCAAAGATTTTCCGGAAGAGCTGGTGAATGTCGGAACGTCGCTTGCCATGGAGACCGGTCGCAAAATCCACCGCGCCTCTTTGGTGGCGGCATTGTTAAAAGAACTGGAACAAACGTATTTCCTTTATTTGCAAAAAGGTTTTTCCCCCATTCGCAAAAAATGGGAAGAAAAAGCGGGGATGCTGGGGCAAGTGATCACGGCCCGTTCCACGCAAAGCACCATCACCGGTTTGGCGGAACACTTGAATGAACAAGGGGCATTGTTGATCCGGACTTCTTCCGGTGTTGTTCCGGTTTATTCCGCGGAGATCGAATGGCAATAAAAATGGAATGTCGGACAGACGAGGTTTTTTCTCGTTCTTGTCCGTTTTTTATTTTTTGACATAAAATATCCATAATGTTTGTCTATTATATTTATTAATAATATACTTTATATTATAATATATCTAAATAGTACGACAACGTACTGTTTGGAGGGGGGAGCGTTTGGCGGAAATCAAAGGGCAGGAATTATCGCCGATCGACCATTTTTTTCAAACGGAAGTGTGTCTCAAAGAGCAGCAGGCGCGGATTTTGTCGGCAGCTGCGAAAGCGCTTTCGAAACGGGGTTATGTTGCCACGACGGTGAGTGACATTGTCGCATTGGCTCATGCATCCAAATCCACCTTTTACAAGCATTATCCCAATAAAAAAGCGGTGTTGAGCCATCTTTTCGATCTGGTTTCAGGCGCAGTGGTCCGGCGCGTGGAAAAGAAATTGCGTGATTATCCCCCGACAACGGCAAAACGGACTTATCAGGCGATCAGGGAATATATCGGGATGTGTCTGACATATCAGGAGCTGGCCAAGCTGCTTTTGATCGATACCATCGGATTTGTCCCGGAGTTGCAGGAAAAACGTGAAGAGATGATGCGATTTTTTGCTGGTATTTTCCAAAGGGAATTAATGATGCTTAAAACAGAAAATGAGAAATGGATTATCTCCAATGCCATGGTGGGGGCGATTCATCAAGTGGTGATCCAATCTCTGTTGTCAGATAAACAGCCGGACGTGGATCACATCGCAACCATTTTGGAAAAAATGCTGAGCAAGATTTTGCGGGAAGAATCGGGAAAGGGGGTGTAAAAGGGTTGCAGAAAAAGCGGGTGGTTTCCGGCTTGATTGCAGCTGTGATCCTTGCCGGGGGAGGTTGGGCCGCCGCCACCAAAGTCCCGTGGTCCGAGATATCGTTTGAAGACTTTGATTTAAGTGGAACCCTTGCCAAAATCCATGAAAGAACAGAGCAACTCGGCAATGTAAATCAAGGGATCATTCAGGGGATCCGAAAGCTGGAAGAGCAATCGGGAAAAACAAAAGAAGTGAATCAAAAGTTGGCCCGGGTGGGAGAGTTGGCCGGCGCCCAGGTGGAACAGCTGAATCAAATCCGGGTGGTTACCGGCCAGCAAGTCCCGTTGAGCCAAAACTTGCACAGTCTCAGCCAGCGGTTGGCCAAGCAGATGGACACCATTTCCAAAAGCGGGGGAAAACAGGCAACGCAAGCGGGCCAATTGAAGAAAATCACGGAACAAACCGAGGCCAATCTGAATGAAGTCTTGCAGCAAAATGAGTTATTGGAGAAAAAGTTGGGACAAGCTGCCGAGATGGCCGAACAAGTGAAAAACTCTCTGCCTTAAAGGAGGGAGAAAATGCTGAGGATTATTCAAGTGCTCGGGATCTTGTGCCTGACGGCTTTGTTGATCAACGGTGTCACCATGACCCAACAGATGAAAAAGATCCAGAGCAGCTTGGACAAAAATTTGAAAGCGGTTCAACAATTGAATCAGGTGCAGGGAAACATCATTCAAAAGAATGAGGAATTAACCCGGATGACTCAAACGCTGGATCAATTGGACGGTGATTTGAACGGAACCATCCAACAAACGGGAAAAACGTTAGATTCTTTGTCTGAAGTGGTCCATTACATCAGTGGAAGTTTGGATTTGAACCGTCAAACTTACCAATCTTCCATCAACACCGGCAAAGAGATCGAAAAAGTGAATCAAACGCTGGCAGAGATGGAACCGCATTTGAAAAAGTTGGATCAATTATTGGGCCAATTATCCAAAGCGACGCAAAAAGATCAGGAGCATATGAAGCGGTTGAATGAGTCGACGGAATCCTTAAACGGGAAAATTCCGGGAGTGAAATGAGCATGAGTAAATCATCATTGGGTTTATCCGCATTAACTTGTGTTTTGCTGATTGTGCTTGCCGGAAACACTTGGCTGCAATTGGGGCTTCAGGACCGCATTGCCAGCGATTCCAAAAAAATGAAAGAAACGCTGGGTCAATCGGCGGCAAAGTCTGAGCAAATGAATAAACAATTGGAAACGATTGCTGTCATCAAGCAAAAAACAAATCAGTTGCAACATAAAATCACGAAAATTCAAAACAACACAGGGGAATTGGAGGGGGAGTTGATCCAATTAGATCAAGTGGTGGCGTCGATTGCGGATCATGTTGAATGGATCGGAAAAGAGACCAATGCCACCACGGCCGGCTTAAACGGGATCAAGACATCTCTTGCCAACAGTGCCGGGTATTTGCAGTCCATGGCAGAAAGCAATCAGAAAATCCGCCAGTCACTTGCCAATATGGTATCGACACAAAAAGAAATCAACAAAAATTTGGAAGAAATGAATGACAAGACGGATTTCATCCCTCCGCTCAGGGGGAAAGAACAATGAAAAAATCATGGAACCGGCACCATGTGAAGACAGGATTGATCGGACTTTTGTTGGTTCTTTTGAGCATGCCGTTTTTAAGCGGGTTCAGCGACCATGTATTGCTTACTTCGTTATCCAAGTATAACATTTTTCAAATCACCAAAGATCTGGTGGGATTGACAGACCGCATGATTGATGAGACCGAAGCTTTGGAGGATCAGGTCAAACAAGCGGGGCAGTCTTTGGGGGTGTTGGATCGGCAATTGACATTGGCGGATCAACAAATCCGGATCAACCAAGGCATCCGTTCGGAGCTTGAATCGCAATTGCAGGGAAATATATCCGCCCGCGACAAGATGGAGGAAATCTTGATCCGGCAAAAGGAAACCTCCGCCTTGACGGGGCAAGTTTCCGCAAGAACAAACGAAATATCCGGACAGATGGAGCAAGTGATCGGGGATTTGGGCAATGTTGCAGCCGTCACCGGAGACATCGGGAAAAACAGTCAGCAACTTCACCCGCTGATGGATGATTTGATGGTGGAATTAAACAAATCGTATGACAATTTGCGTTTCATCCGGCGGATTGTTGAATGGCTGGATGATCTCAAAAGAAAGATCGGCCTGAGTGGTTCCGGATCCGGTCAGACGACAGGGGGGGAGTCACATGAGGATACCATGGCTGATCGCTAATGCGGTATTGTTGATCTTATTTGGAGCCGGTACCTATCAACAAATTGTAAACCAAAAAAATACGAACCTGGTGATGGAAGAAGTTTACCAAAATATTTCCCGCTCCAGAGCGTTGACAGAACAGACAAACCGGCATTTGGCCCCGCTTTCACAAACGGCCGCCGTGATGCAAGAGATGAATCAACAATTGTCGGATACGAAAAAGCGCCTGAATCATATGAATGAGAAAATCGGGCGGGTGAATGCCAGTGAACAAAAGATTATCACCGGCTTGGATGAATTGAACGAATATACCAAAAATGTATATGAAGGATTAGGGGAAATTTCCTCTCAAAACAAAGAAATCAAGCAGTTGAGCCAAACCATTTCCGAACAGTCAAACCGTGAGAATCGAAGTTTATTGGACTTATCCAAACTTACTCGTCAATCGATTCAAGAATTAAATCAATTAAATAAAAAACTGGCATGGCTTGGTTTATTGCCTTGATCACGAAGGAGTTTCCGGCATGTTTTTCAGTATGCTATATTTGGTGGATATTTTTGGAACCGTGGGTTGTGCAGCGATGGCAATCTATGCTGTCATCCGGCAGCGTCCGATGATTCAGTGGTTGTGGAGGCTGATTTTCATCAACCTGATTTATCTTGCAATAACTGGAATCAGTTTGTTGTTTTAACCACAAAGGACCCGGATTCCTATTAAAATCCGGGTTTTTTTATGGTTATATAAGAAACATTCATTTCAAATATTATTGAAAGGGTTTACTTGTTTAGTTAAATTTGCTTTAATGATAATGTTATTTTTGGCTTCATAAAACCGAAAGGAATGAAGAACGCGATGATGGACTATATAGGCATCATAGGTATCTTTATCGTGATGGGAGTGGCATGGTTGTTTTCAGAAAACAAAAAAGCAATCAACTACAAAGCCATCGGTATTATGTTGGTTCTTCAGGTGATTGTGACCTGGGGGATGTTGAGCACTCAGATCGGGGCCATCATCATTAACGGCGTTTCTGCCGGGATTTTAAAGCTGGTCGATTTTGCCCATGCCGGGATCGACTTTGTGGTGGGCGGATTAAAGCCGGAAGGTGTGGATACAGTCTTTGTCATTGATGTGTTGTTGCCCATTGTTTTCTTCTCGGCATTTATGGCCGTTCTGACTTGGATCGGGATTTTGCCCTGGGTGATCCGGGTTGTGGGGGCTGTGGTTTCCAAAATCACCGGGCTTCCGAAATTGGAAAGTTTTAATGCTGTCAGCTCCATCTTTTTTGGACAAAGTGAAGCGTTGCTGGCGATCCGCACCCATCTGGACGGGTTGAAACGCGAGCGGCTGTATATGCTTTGTGCCTCTGCGATGGGATCGGTCAGTTCGACGATTATCGGAGCGTACATGACCATCTTGCCTCCGACCTATGTGCTGGTGGCATTGCCGCTCAATATGTTCAGTGCCCTGATTATCGCCTGCATCTTGTTGCCGGTGCATGTGGAAAGCGAAAAAGATGTGATTAAAATTTCCAACGACCGGCGCCGCGGGTTGTTTGAAGTGATCGGGGAAGGGGCATCCGATGGTGTGAAACTGGTGGCCATCATTTCCGGGATGTTGATCGCATTTATCGCGCTGATGGAAGGAATCAACTTTGTGACCACCAACTTGACCGGATTGACCTTGCCAAACATTTTGGGGTATATCCTGATGCCGTTTGCCGTGATTTCCGGTGTTCCGGTGTCTGAAGCGGTGACGGCCGGCGGCGTGATGGGAACCAAAATCATTTTGAATGAATTCGTCGCCATGCTCCAGTTCCAGGATATGATTCCGAAATTAAGCGAAAAGACGGTTGCCGTGGTGTCCACTTATTTGGTGAGTTTTGCCAACTTCAGTTCCATTGGCATCATTGCCGGAACCTTTAAAGCGATCTCTGAAAAACAAATGCCGGTGGTGGCCGGTTTCGGCTTGAAATTATTGTTCGGCGCATCCTTGGCCAGCTTCCTGACGGCGGCAATGACCGGATTGTTTATTTAAAACGGAAAACCTTGCCCAGCGGATTTTTTCGCTGGGTTTTTTCATGAAAATATTGCATTCCGGAGGAAGATCCGATACGTTAAAAGAGATAGGCAACATCTGTGAAAGAGTTGCACTGTCGTTTTCCTGTTTTTTCAAAAGGTGAATATTGGAGTTTATGAATCTGCTTCGAGCCATTGGGACGGGGACAGAAAGGTAACGGATACCTGCGCCTTTTTTCGTCTCGGATGGGTGACGATAAAAGGCGTTTTTTTCTCTCGCCCAAGGGCCCAAATTTGGGAGGGAGTTTGATGACGGGAAAAAAAGTGACCAAGCGAACGTTGCTCGGCATGAAGCAAAAGCAAGAGCCGATCGCCATGATTACAGCCTATGATTATCCTTCTGCGCGCCTGGCGGAGGAAGCGGGAGCCGATATTTTGCTGGTGGGCGATTCTTTGGGAATGGTGGTTTTGGGCTATGATTCGACCATCCCCGTGACGCTGGATGACATGTTGCATCATACCAAAGCGGTGACCCGGGGAGCCAAAAAAGCAATGGTCATTGCCGATCTGCCGTTTGCAACCGCCCATCTGCCGGAAGGGGAAGTGTTGAAAAGCGCAGCCCGCCTGATGCAGGAAGGACTGGCTTACGGGGTGAAAATGGAAGGCGGCATCGAAATTGTTGACAAGGTCAATAATTTAACTATGGCAGGGATTCCCGTGATGGGGCATCTCGGTTTGACCCCCCAATCCGTGAATCAATTGGGCGGGTATGTGATCCAGGGAAAAGATTTGCCTGCGGCGAGACGTTTGCTTGATGCGGCGCAACGGTTGGAAGAAGCCGGAGCATTTGCAATCGTGTTGGAATGTGTTACGGAAGAATTGGCGGAACTGGTGACCAAAAAGGTGGGGATTCCGGTGATCGGGATCGGTGCAGGACGCCATTGCGACGGCCAGGTTTTGGTGTATCATGATTTGTTGGCCATGGCCGGCGACTTCCGGCCATCCTTCGTCAAGGTTTATCAAGATGCCGGGGAAGTCATCCGGAAAGGGATTGCAGCTTATGTGCAAGAGGTGAAAGAGAGAAGCTTCCCGGCGGAGAACCATGTCACTCACTTAAAAGATGAACTGATTCATGAGTTATATGGATCCAGTGGAGGAGAAACGAACCAATGAAAATCATCCAAACGGTCGCTGAAATGCGAAAGGAATTAAAAAAGCAAACCGGATCGATCGGCTTTGTGCCGACCATGGGCTTTTTGCATCAAGGCCATCTCAGTCTGGCGGAACGGGCAAGGAAGGAAAACGATGTGGTGGTCCTGTCCATTTTTGTCAACCCTTTGCAGTTTGGCCCCAATGAAGACTATGACCGGTATCCGCGGGATCTCGACCGGGATGCCGAACTGGCTGAAAAAGCCGGAGTGGACTTCATTTTTCATCCGGATGTCAAGGAAATGTACCCGGAGACACCGCTGACGCAAGTGAATGTGAAACAAATGACGGAACGGTTATGCGGAAAGAGCCGGCCCGGTCATTTTGCAGGCGTGGCCACAGTGGTCAGCAAGCTGTTTCATATCATTCAGCCGGACCGTGCTTATTTCGGTTTGAAAGATGCCCAGCAAGTGGCCGTGATCGAACAAATGGTCCGGGATCTCCATTTTCCGGTTACGATTGTCCCTTGTCCGATCGTCCGTGAAGAAGACGGCCTGGCCATGAGTTCGCGAAACGTTTATCTCTCTCTGGAGGAAAGAGAACAAGCGCTGGTGATTTCCCAATCCTTACAGCAAGCCAAAGAGCGGGTGGAAAAAGGCGAACTGGTGGAAGCCCGCGATGCCATCCGGTTTATTACGGAACAAATTGAAACCCGGCCGCTGGCACGCATCGAATATGTGGAAGCGGTGAGTTATCCGAAATTGGAACCGGTGGAACGGTTGGACCGCCCGCCGGTCTTGGTGGCGGTGGCCGTTCACTTTGGAAAGACGCGTTTGATCGATAATTTTTTGTATGAAGGAAAGGGGGAGTGAAACATGTTCCGGTTCATGATGAAAGGGAAAATTCATCGCGCCACGGTGACGGAAGCCAATTTGAATTATGTGGGCAGCATCACGATTGATGAAGAAATCTTGGAGAAAGTGGACATTTTGCCCAATGAAAGAGTCCAAGTGGTCAACAACAATAACGGAGCCCGTCTGGAGACGTATGTGATTCCGGGAGAAAGAGGCAGCGGAGTGATTTGTTTAAACGGAGCGGCTGCCCGCAAAGTGCAACCCGGAGATCAAGTGATCATCATGTCTTATGTGATGTTGGAAGAAGAAGAGGCACGGAAACATCAGCCGAAAATCGCCATCATGGATGAAAACAACCGGATTGTGGAATTGATCGGGGAAGAGGTTCACGGTGTCATTTTGTAAACCGGGCCGCATCCCGTTTTAAACACTTCAATATCAACGGTCTGAAACTCCCGCACCAAAGAGGCGGGAGTTTTTTTGTGAAAAAAGGTATGGAAAAGGAGGCGCGGAGTTAGGCTAACTACATAAACGATGTTGTGGATGGAGGAGAAAAAATGGTTCATCAACAATGGCTGAAATGGGCGGAGTCCGCGATCAAAGAGATTGAAAAAAATTACTCCCAAAGCCCGGCATCCAAGCGGCCGGTATGGCGCCGGCGCTTTATGGAAATCAAGCGTTCTTGCGATGAGATGTTGGAAGCCTGGGCAAAAGTGGAAGAGCAATTGGCGGAACTGACGAAGAGATATCCCGGTTTATCGTCATTGGGCGAGGAGTTTGAAGAAGAGTTCTGGTTAAACGAATCGGCAGTGCGGCAGTTTCGCCAGGGACAGGGATATTACGGACTCACGATGTTTCAAGAGGCGGGAAATATTTTCAAAAAGGTCATCGATGATGAACCGGATTTTTTATTGGGCCGGATTTATTACGGACTGACGCTTTTCCATGAAGGAAAGTTTACCGAAGCGAGCCGTCAATTCCAATTGATAGCCAACACGGCAAGGCATGAGGCGTTTGCCGGTTTTGCCCGCCACATGCTGGGGTGTATTGCGGTGAAGGAAGGAGATGACCGCGCGGCAATCCGTCAGTTTAAAAAAACGGTGGAGCTTATGTCGGACCACAGCGACGCCTGGTTCAATATGGGGGTTTGCCACTACCGTTTGAAGGAATACCATGAAGCCATTCCTTGTTTTTATCAGGCTTTGTCGACCAATCCGGATGATTGGGAGTCCATGTATTATCTTTCGCATTGCTACCGTGAGATCAAGGAATGGGGAAGTGTTTCTTTCTGGCGGTTGGCAACTTATGAAAAAACCAAGCATCCGCATGTGTTGGAATCGATTGCTCATG
Source organism: Thermoactinomyces sp. CICC 10735 (assembly GCF_016055175.1). Lineage (NCBI taxonomy): Bacteria > Bacillati > Bacillota > Bacilli > Caryophanales > Thermoactinomycetaceae > Thermoactinomyces > Thermoactinomyces sp. CICC 10735. The sequence goes on from NZ_JAECVT010000001.1 coordinate 311,883, forward strand.
ATTATGAAGAAATGGGGTTGCCGCACAAAGCTTTGGAATGGTACCGGCGTTTGGCCGCGAAACATCCGAAGCATCCGGGAGCCTATCATGGAATGGCATGGAATCTATTTTTAACCGGAAAATCGGATGAGGCTTTCAGTTGGATCAAGAAAGGGTTGTCCTTGTTTCCAAAACACTCGGGATTATTGTTGGCTTATGTTTGGATGTGTATGGATGTCCATGATCACCACCGGGCGGAAAAGGCGTTGAATGCCTTGCCGGATGAAGTGGCGGAAGAACCCGTGTGGACGGCGGTGCGTTCCAGGCTTTCCATTCATACCGGAAATGTGAATGAAGCCGCCGATTTAGCCGAGAAGCTGTTGCAACAAGAGAATTCATCGATCCGGGCGATGGGGCATTATCACAAAGGAAGGGCTTTGATGGAAAAAAGGGATCTCCAGGAAGCGATTCAGCATTTCCGCCAGGCTCAAAAGTTGGTTTCATCTTGGAAAGATCCGTTGTTTTTTGAAGGGATTTGCCATTTGATTGAAGGCCATCCGGATGCCACCCGTGATTGCTGGAGTCAGTTATCCTTAAAAAAATGAGGTGTGAGTCATGCATACCATGTGGAAAGGATCGATCAGTTTCGGTCTTGTCAATATCCCGGTGAAAATGTATGCTGCCACCGAGAGCAAAGACATTCGTTTTCGTTACCTTCACAAAGAATGCCGGACACCGATCAAAACCGTGCGGACTTGTCCGCATTGCCAGCGGGAAGTTCCTTGGGATGAAGTGGTGAAAGGATTTGAATACGCGGATGGAAAGTTTGTGGTGCTCGAGAAAGAGGAGTTGGACGCCATTGCACCGGATCCGGACAAGGCCATTGAGATTTTGGATTTTGTCGAGTTAAAAGAAATTGATCCGATTTATTTTAACAAAACCTACTATTTGGGGGCTCAGGATGAAAACAACAAGGCTTATGCCTTGCTTCGGAAAGCTTTGGAAGAAACCGGGAAAATCGGGGTGGCCAAGGTGACGATCCGTTCCAAACAATCCTTGGCCGTGATCCGGATTTACCGGTCCTGCCTCGTGATGGAGACCATTTTCTATCCGGATGAAGTCCGGAACATCGAGGAAGTTCCGTATGTGCCCGACAATGCGAAAGTGACGGAAAAAGAATTAAAAATGGCGACCCAATTGATTGAACAATTGACCACTAAGTTTGATCCCGAAAAATACAAAGATGAATACCGGGAAGCCGTCCAAACCGCCATCGACAAGAAAATAAACGATGAAGAAATCGTCGAATCCCCGCAGCGCCGCCCGGAAAAAGTGGTCGATTTGATGGAAGCGCTGCAAGCCAGTATCGATGCCACGAAAGGGAAAAAAAGGGGCCGCAAGAAGAAAGCTTCTTCCTAACGGGCATGCCAATAGCGCAGATAAGTTTCATGTTGTGTGGGGTTTTTGTAAAGAAAACGATGGTTGGCATCATAATGATACTCATATTGGCGGTAATGTTCCACAATCCAGTAGCCGTTTGCACCGGTGGGAGCCGAAAGGGCAGGCTCGGCCTCAACCTTTTTGGATCCCACTTTTTCCATCACATATTCAACCCGGGTCAAGTTTCCGGTTTCGGGTTCGGCAGAGGAAGAGACGGCTTTATCAATCGGGACGAGAGTTTTTCCCAGCCACAAACCGCCGGTCATCATGGCGGCGATGCCGATCATGGCAAGAAGGGGTTGAAAAAGTGAGGAACGGATCCACTTCATATAAATCCCTCTTTCTTGTTTTTAAGATGTATATGACTTTTTCTCAAACGATAGAATCACTGATTGATTGCAGGATGTTTTGTTATAATAAGAGTAATCAGGAAAAAAAGGAAGGCAGGTACTGATGAAAGTTTCTGAAATGTTGGAAAAATACCGCCGAGATCATCAACATCCGGTCAATCGGGGAACCCATATGATCGGCATTCCAATGATCATTATTTCGCTGCCCCTGTTTTTCTTTCATTGGAAATGGGCACTGGGGTTGTTTGTGGCGGGATGGATGTTTCAGTTCATTGGTCATGCGTTTGAGGGAAAAAAACCGACTTTTTTCTCCAATCCGCTTTATTTAATCATCGGTCCGTATTATTTTTTGCGCAAGCTGTTGCGCAAAACCAAATAATCGCCGCGCCGGAAAAACGGGCGGCCGGAAGAAAAAACGGCTCCCCACTTTTTGCGGGAGCCGTTTTTTTATCAACAAAATTGATCGGTGGGTTTCGGGTTTTTTAATGTAAAAAGCGGGCGCAATTTGACGCCGACATAACTTCCCAATAATGCAAAGACAGCCCAAACCCAGCCGTGCAGGCTGAAGGAGGCAATCCCGCTGAAATAAGCGCCAATGTTGCAACCAAATGCCAGACGGGCGCCATATCCCATGATGATTCCGCCGATCAGAGAAGCGGCCGCCACTTTGGGGGTGATTTTTTGCAGTTTAAAGGTTCCGCTGATGGCGGCTGAAAACAAAGCGCCGAAGATGATGCCAAAATCCATGATGGAGGTGGTGTGCGCCAGGACGGATTCTTTCAAAGCTTGTTCGTTTGCCCCGGACCAATAACTCCATGAAGCCACATCGATTCCGGTTGCTTGCAAAATTTTCGATCCCCAGAGCACAAAGGCGGAAGTGATTCCCCACGGTTTTCCGCTGAAGAAAAGAGTCAGGCTGTTTAAGACAGCCAACAGAACCGCCGCCGTCCATAGCGGCCAGGAACCCCGGATGATCCGTTTCCATCCCCGGGTGGTGGGAACCGGTTTCCGAAAGGGAGCGTTTCTCTTTTTCGAAATCCAGGAGACCGCAAGATAGATCAGCGCACAAACCGCCAGCTGGACCACCAACGCCGGTCCGTATCCCCAACCGGTGGAGGTGGCTAAAGAAAACGCCCCGAAGCTGGGAAGCCCTTGCCAGAAATCCCAATTCCATGCGGCCAAAACCGATCCGATGATAAATCCGGTCAGGGTCAGCAACAAGGAGGATCGTCCTCCGGCAACATGGAATAAGGTTCCGGACGCGCAAGCCCCTCCCAACTGCATCCCGATTCCGAACAAAAAGGCGCCGACAATCATGGCTGTGCCGACGGGAGACAAGTTGGGTTGCGGAGCGGCACCGGTCCAAGTGACTCCTGTTGCAAAGATGATGGCAAAAAGGATGCTGGCAACCGACAGCATCACCATATGGGCCTGGATTCCTTGCCCTTGCCCGACGGTGAGGAGTTGCCGGAATGCCGAAGTAAATCCAAATCGTGCATGATACAAGGTCATTCCCAACAAAAAGCCGATTCCATACAAAAGGCTTTGGTGGGAGCCTTGTTGCCATAAAATGACCGATCCCAAAAGAAGAAACAACAATCCGGATGCCCATGCCAGTCCGGTTTGGACCGAAGGCAAGGGAGAGGGATTGACCGGACGGGTTGTTGATTTCAATGAAGTCGAGATCATGGCCATCCCCAATCACTTCCTTTCCGATTAATATAGTTGGTTTTTGGGATAAAAAAATCATTCCTATGAGTACAATATATTACCATGAAAAATCATAATTGGAAACCGGAATAATCGGTTTAAAGGCCCCAAATTTTTACGGGGCAAGAATGCCCGTTTCAACGGGCGATCACGGATTATATTTTGCGGGAATTATTGTGAACCTGTGAAACCATCAACAGTTGCGGGGAATCCCATTCTCCAAATCTGCCATCGGTACAGACAACATCTAACTCCGGCCATGGATAGTTTCCATGCTTTTTGATGTATGATTCCACATTGTTCACAGCGGTTTCTAACATGGTTTCCGCGTATTTTTCATGCTTTTTGGTATAGTATACATTGACCCTGACGTGCCGGACTTGATCCGAAATCACTTGAAAGCCGGGATCCATATGGATGGAAAAATCACGGACATGTTTGGCTTGATAACGGTGTGTCGCCAAGTTCCCTTGCACCTTTGCCGATCCAATTTCGATCCCGGTGGCGGCAATCACTTGATGTTTGTCGGTCGTCAGAGTCAGATCATAGTTTCCGGGAAGATTATAAAAACTTTCTCCATATGAAGAATACGGGTCCACATTCCATTTCTCATGATCGTAAACAGCCAGCACCGGCAACCAATTTTCCAGTGAAGTTGTGGTGTGATGCCACCCAAAACGGCCTTGGTCATGAGGAATGTTGACCTCAAAGTCCATGGAAACCGTTGCGCTTTGTTTGGATGGAAGTTGAAAACCAGTGAGATGGAGGGCGGTGTGGTTTTTGACTTGAAATCCGGCTTTTCTTCCATTGACTTGGACTTGGTTGATGGTTGTTTTTCCGCCTTTTTGCTGATAAGTTTTGGCATTTCCCCGGAGATGAAAGTACACCTCTTGCATTTCCTGCTGCAGATGGTTGGTAAAAGTGACGGACAGCTTGCCTTGAATGCGGTGATTTTGGCTGTCATAGAAAAGGTTGGCCCGGTAATGGGGGGATGAAGGTCCCAGAACTTGTGCGGTCTCCGTTTTTTCATTGAAATGTTGGAGCTGTTGGACCGAGGTGCCGGCCGGTTGGCTGGCCTTTGCAACTTGTGGATAGGCATAAGCCCAGGCAGGTGAAAAAGCCATACTGATGGTCAGTGCCAAGGCATTCATCGATCTCCGGTTCATGGAAAGCGTCCTCCTTCATAAAACAATACAAAGAAATATATTCTATATTAAAATGATATATCCCTTTTTTACAGCAATTTGTCGAAATCTTAAATGAAACAGCCGTCTTTTATATTGGTGGGCGTTTGGTGCAGGATTTTCCCAAGGGAATCACGGTTTGTTTTTTGATTATTTTCCCAAGAAATATTAAACTTAAAAATATGAATATATTGCTCAAATTCAAAGGATGAAGGATCGGCAAGAGCGGATCTGACAAGAAGAGGAGGATGATGAATGAAACTGATTCCCCGCATTGACAGTGTGTTGATGAGAAGAAGGGAAGAAGGTTGGAAAATCTGCGGTAAAAAACCGAGTCAGACCGCTTTGGCCCGGGCGTTGGGGGTTCGCAAGCAACAGGTTTCTTTGTGGGCCCGGGGCGGGGCGATGCCTAGGCCGGAAACGATTTTTCATATGGCCCGGTTGCTCGGGGTTCGTCCGGATGAATTATATGAATTTATCCCGCCGACGGAGGAGGAGCAATTACAGCTCGTCCGGGAATATGACAAAAAAGAAATGAGAGATATTTTGCGGCGCCGGGAAAATAAAATCAAGGAATTGCGCGCCAAAGGTTACAACGATGAAATGATTCAAGAGCATATCCGGATGTTGGGTCTGGGGAAATATGACTCCCTTCCGGAAAAAAGAGTCAGCCAGTGAATTGTGATCCGCCTGAAGGATAAAACGTGTGCCGGAAAGCGGGGAACGATGGATTCTGTTTGCGGGCGAATAACAAAATTTACAGAATAATCGGGAATCCGCCGGCGTTTTGATGGAAAGCACGGAGAAAGGATTCCCGATCGTGGCAGTCCTGTCAAAACGAAAAAAAAAGCTCCTCGATGGATTCCAAGAACATGTAAAGACTGCCTGTCGCCAGAAGGCCCAAAATCCAGGGGATCACCGGAAGGTTTACAAGCACTGCCCGAATGGACATGAGGGAAAAAAACATTGCAGACAAAAAAAGAAGGGTGTAAAGGAGGGAGGCGATCAACATAAAAGGGACTCCTTTATCGTTTGTTCTTTATTATTATACCAAAAATAGATGTATAATTTAGAAAAATATGTTAATTAGGGACAAAAAACTGCCTGAACAGGCAGCCTCATTCATAATTATTTTTCTGTACTTTTTTTCACAAATTGATAGCTGATGAGCAAGATCAAGAGCCAAACAGGCCCCACAATCAAAGCAATCCGGGTTTCAGGGTTGAAGGACAGTAAGAAAGCCACAAGGACCAGGAAGAGAATGGCGATCCAGTTGGTGACGGGATAACCCGGCATTTTGAAATGGACTTTTGCATGGTCTGCTTTTTTACGGAATTTTAAGTGAGCATAAAGAATCATACCCCAGGTCCAAAGCGCACCGAAAGTGGCCACGCTGGTGATATATAAAAAGGCTTTCTCCGGAATGACATAGTTTAACAGTACCCCGATCAGCAGGATCGCTGCAGACAACGTGATACCACGTGCCGGAACCTTTCTTGAATTCAATTGTCCCAAGGCGCGTGGGGCATGTCTGTCTTTTGCCAGTGTGTAAAGCATGCGTCCGGTGCTGAAGATTCCGCTGTTACAAGAAGACAGAGCGGCCGTGAGGACAACAAAGTTAATGATGCCGGCGGCAGCGGGAATCCCGACTTTTGTGAAAATCAGCACAAAAGGACTGTTTTCACCACTCATTTGGTTCCAAGGATACAGGGATAAGATGATGGCCAAGGCTCCGATATAGAATATCAAAATCCGCCAGATCACACTGTTGATGGCTTTTGGAAGGGTTTTCTCCGGATTTTTTGCTTCCCCGGCGGTCACTCCGACCAGTTCCACTCCCAAGAAAGAGAACATCACCATTTGCAAGGCCAACAGGACACCTGCGATGCCAAAGGGCATAAACCCGTCATTGGCCCACAGGTTTGAAAAGCCGACGGCTTCCCCTCCATTGCCCCAACCGGTCGTGATCATAATGAAACCGATGATGATCAGGGCAACAATGGTGGCCACCTTGATCAAAGCAAACCAAAATTCGATTTCCCCAAACAGTTTCACCGTAATCAAGTTGACAATATAAACAGCCAAAAGAGCCCCGAGTGCAGGAATCCATTGCGGCACTTCCGGAAACCAGTAACGGAAATAAACACCCACCGCGGTAATTTCGGCCATTCCTGTTACCACCCACATAAACCAGTAATTCCAACCGGTGACAAATCCGGCCCAGGGTCCCACAAATTCCGTCGCGTAGGTGCTGAAGGATCCGGCAACAGGTTTAAAAAGGGCCAATTCCCCCAAAGCTCTCATTACCAAAAAGATCATGAGCCCGCCAAGTGCATAAGAGAGGATGATTGCAGGTCCGGCTGTTTGAATCGCCTGGGCTGAACCGAGGAAAAGCCCGACACCGATGGCCCCGCCGATCGCGATCAATTGAATATGCCGGTCACCAAGCCCCCTTTCTAATTCATTGACTGAATTGTTTTTTTTGCTATCCATTAAGTTGCCTCCTTGAAATAAATGATTGTATTAGTATAATGAATGTTTGATATAGAACATTGTAAATGAATTTGTTAGCGTTTTCAACTGAATCGATGACCTTGGGGTTCTGGCGGAGGGGTGGGTGATCCATTGGATCACCAAGCTTAAGTTGTTTTTGACCAATTATTATTTGATTAATTTGTTCAATTCTCCCGTTGTTAATTCACGGTATTCTCCGGGAGCCAAGTCCGGATCCAGTTCCAATGAACCCATGCGGATTCGTTTCAAATTCAGCACCTTTTTCCCAAGGGCCCGGAACATTCTTTTGATCTGGTGAAATTTTCCTTCATAGATGGTGATTTCGACGGTGGATTGGGGGCCGGCATGCAGGATGTGAAGATCCCCCGGCATGGTTGTGTAACCGTCTTCCAATGTAATTCCCGTTTGAAATGCGTGGATATCGTTTTCTGTCACTTCTCCTTCGATGTCAGCAACGTACACTTTCGGAATGTGTTTTTTGGGAGACAAAAGCTGGTGTGCCAGTTTTCCGTCGCTTGTCATCAACAGTAAACCTTCGGTGTCTTTATCCAACCGTCCGACCGGAAACGGCGAGAAAACGCGGTGTTCCGGTTCCAACAGATCCGTCACCACTTCCTGAAAGGCATCTTCGGTTGCAGACAGGACTCCTTGCGGTTTATTCATCATTAAATAGATATGTTCCCGGTACAAAATCGGTTGGTGATCGACTTCAATTTGATCTTCAAAGGGGAACACATGCATGCCTGGGTTGGTTGCGGGTTCATCATTGACTCTGACCCGGCCGGCTTTTACCAGTTTTTTGATTTCTTTGCGGGTTCCGATCCCCACATGGGACAGGACTTTATCCAAGCGTTGGCTTTTCTTTTTCATCTGATTCACGCTCTCTTTCTCTTGATTCACAAAAAACATAATAGCACAAGGGCGGGCTTCCATGCAGTCTGATGCTTACTTTGGTATCGTATCTAATATTTTTTTCTTGTGATATACTGGAGTTTGCAGTTGTGTGATTTCAAAGGAGAGACAAAATGGATATTGAGGTTTATCATGATTTGACCTGTCCTTGGTGCCGGATCGGCCATAAAAATCTCAAAGATGCCATACAGGAATGGACGGAACAATCCGGCGAACCGTTTGAAATTAAATACCGTTCGTATATGTTATATCCGGAGATCCCGCCCCGTGGCGTTTTGTTTATGGATATGATGGTGCGCAAAATGGGAAACATGTCGAGGGCTTATCAGGCATTGGAACAGATTTCAAGAGCCGGGGCCCCTGTCGGTTTGAAATTCAGGTTTGACCGGATTGAGTGGCTTCCCAACACCATGGCGCCTCATATGCTCCTGAAGTGGACCGATCCCGGTAAGAAAACGCAGATGGCTGAAAAATTGTATCAGGCTTTTTTTGAAGAAGGGCATAATATTGGTGATATGGATGTGTTGACCGGGATCGCTGAATCCGTGGGATATGATCCGAATGAGGCGAGGGAGGCGCTTTTGGACGAGAACATCCGGCACGAAGTCGAAAAAGATTTGGAACGGGCCGGGAATTCAGGGATTCAAAGCATTCCTTTTTTTATTATCCAGGGCCGGTTGGCCATGGCCGGGGCGCATCCCAAAGATAATTTTTTGCGGGCATTCCAGGAAGTGAAAGCATCCTGAACAAGGAGAGTTTTCAAAGAGGAGGCCGGAAATCCGTTTGGCTTCATGGCGAAATTTCAATTACAATATGAAGGGATGCTGTAATCATTGAAGGTTACATATGTGACATAGATCATCATTGTGAACAGGGGGTAAACAACATGCAAAAAGTGATTGTATTGGGAACCGGTCCGGCAGGGTTGACCGCAGCCATTTATCTGGCTCGCGCCAACATGGAACCGTTGGTGATTGAAGGGCCTGAACCGGGCGGACAACTGACGACCACGACGGAAGTGGAAAATTTTCCGGGCTTTCCGGACGGAATCATGGGCCCGGAATTGATGGATAATATGCGAAAGCAGGCCGAACGTTTTGGAGCCACCTTCAAACGCGGCTGGGTGAAAAAGGTCGACTTGTCCAAGCGTCCTTTTCAATTGTTTCTTGGAGAAGATGAAGTGATTGAAACGTCTGCGCTCATTATCTCTACGGGGGCAACGGCCAAATTGTTGGGAATTCCCGGCGAAAAAGAAAGCATCGGGATGGGCGTGAGCACTTGTGCGACATGCGACGGCTTCTTCTTCCGCGGCAAAAAATTGCTGGTTGTAGGCGGCGGCGATTCCGCGATGGAAGAGGCCACTTTCCTGACCCGTTTTGCATCGGAAGTCACCATTGTTCACCGGCGCAATGAATTGCGGGCATCCAAAATCATGCAGGACCGGGCACGGCAAAACGAGAAGATCAAGTGGGCCATGAACCGGACACCGGTGGAAGTGATCCGTGGGGAACAAGGAGTCAAAGGATTAAAGGTGAAAAATAACGAAACAGGGGAAGAAGAAATTCTGGAAGCAGACGGTATTTTCGTTGCCATCGGGCACCAACCCAACACCGGCTTCCTTCAAGGGCAAATTGATTTGGATGAGTTGGGTTACGTCCAAGTGAAGCCTGGAACGACGCAAACCAATGTCCCCGGTGTTTTTGCCTGCGGGGATGTGCAAGACCGCGTTTACCGTCAGGCGATCACGGCGGCCGGAAGCGGTTGTATGGCAGCACTCGATTGTGAACGCTTTTTGGAAGGGAATGCCGCACAAGACTGGAGCCGGTCGCTGAAATAAAAATGAAGTGGATTCATCACCCTTTCCTTGAAACATTCGACGGGGAAGGGGTGTTTTTTATTTAAAAGATACAGAAAATTTGGTAAAATATAACAAAAAGAATGGCAAAAAGAAGGGGATATCCGGATTGAAAAAGAGGTGGATCACTGCAAAGGAAATTAATCAGTTTTGTTATTGTCCCGAGCAATGGAGACTGGCCAAATTGCACCGGCAAGGGCTGGTCGAAGCAGACGAACAAAAGTTGAAAACCAAAAAACAACTCTTTCAAAAAGGGAAGCGTTACCACCGGAAGAAAGCCGTTTCGGTGTGGGTGAAAACGAAAGGAACGGATTGGGCAGTGGCGGTGTTGGTTGTCATCATCCTGTTGTTCGTGATTTGGACGGTGATGAATGCTTGATGGCCATGTTCCTCTCTGTTTTGCTGGTTTTCCTGTTGATTTTTTTACGGTTTTTCTTAAAATCCAAAAGAAGTTTGGTGTATTCAGACGCAACCGGTGCGGGGAAAGTTCTGGTCAACAAAAAATGGGGCATCCGGGGCAAGCCTGACGAGATCTGGAAAATGAAGGACGGAACTTATTTCGTGGTGGAATACAAATCAGGAATGTTAAAAAGGACACACCCCTATGACGGCGACCGGTTGCAATTGGCTGCTTATTTTTTGCTTGTGGAGGAAACATATCAAGCGAAAAAAATCCGGGGGGAAATCCGCTATCAAAACCGGGTGTGCAAGGTGGAGTGGACTCCGCAATTAAAGGAACAATTATTGACAGTCATTCAACAGATGCGGGAAGTGGAGCAGACAAATGAAACCCGGGTGAACATTTATATGCCAAAATGCCGGCAATGTGAATTCTACAAAGTTTCCTGCACCAAAGTGTAGAAAACGGGGGATGGGAAAAGAAGCGGACCCTTTTTTGTCCTTGGAAAATCGAAAACAAGTTTGCAACACAGACAAAACGCTCAAAAAAGAAAAAACAAAACAAATGATGAATGCCATGAATAAATGTTAAATTCATGTATTTGCAGGGATTGCAATAAAAAAACATGCCGAAAAACAAGAAATCAATCCGGACAGGGCTTTGTCAACCCCCGGGGGACCGAGCTTCTTCGAGAAAAAGGAATATCCCGGGTTGAATTTTGCTTCTCGAACGGACAGATGTCATATTATCTTTTTTTTTGCTGTTTGGCACTATATATTGTGTTGGTTATACTTAGATAGCAACTATATATAGTATGAATGGCAGGTGTTCGTTGTGTTGAAGACGACTCTGGATCAAATCAACCCGTTTCTAAATTTGATGGATGAAGCGTGCCGGCGCTTTCCGCATTTGAATCGGGAAGAATGGCTGAGGGAAGCGGAAGCGCAATTGCACGAAAATATGACGGACAAAGAAGTGTTGCAAACCATTATTCGAACCACGGTGGAAAAAACAACGGCGGAAGAGCCGGATTGGCAATTTGTCGCCGCGCATTTGTTGGCCCATGAGTTGTACATGGAAGCGGCCCAGAACCGCGGTTACCCGTCTGCCAGGAAGTATGGCGGATTTTATCCACTGATACATACCTTGACGGAGAAAAAATTATACGGTGCTTATTTGTTGGAATCATACGAAAAGAATGAAATCGATGAATTGGAATCGTACATGAAACCAGAGCGGGATTTGTTGTTTAATTACATTGGATTAAAAGTGTTGTTAGACCGTTATCTTGTGAAGGATTATGACGGACGGATCATGGAATTGCCGCAAGAGCGTTTTATGGTCATTGCCATGCATCTGGCGCAAAAAGAAGAAGACCGTGTGGGGTGGGCGAAACGGTTTTATGATGTTTTGTCCAAATTGGAAATCACGGTTGCCACCCCGACGTTGAGCAATGCGGGAAAACCCCTCCATCAGTTGTCTTCTTGTTTTATCGATACGGTGGGGGACTCGTTGTGGTCGATCTACCACACCAATTCGGCGACGGCCCAAGTTTCCAAACACGGAGGCGGGGTCGGCATCTATCTGGGGAAAGTCCGGGCCAAAGGTTCCAAGATCCGCGGGCATCATGGCGCTTCCGGCGGGGTGATTCCCTGGATCCGGAATTACAATAACACGGCGGTGGCCGTTGACCAGTTGGGAGTCCGCCGTGGGGCATTTGCTATTTATTTGGATGTCTGGCATGCCGATATTTTTGATTTTCTCAATCTCAAAACCAATAACGGCGATGACCGGTTGAAAGCCCATGATATTTTCCCGGGCGTTTGCATTCCGGATTTGTTTATGAAACGGGTGGAGGAACGTGGCGACTGGCATTTGTTTGATCCCCACGAGATCCGGGAAGTGATGGGATATTCCATCGAAGATTACTGGGGAAGCGAGTTTGAAAAACGTTACCTGGAATGTGAAGCCCGTCCGGACTTGAAAAAGCAAAAGGTTCCGGCCATTGAGATCATGAAACGGATCATGGTCAGCGCTTTTGAAACAGGAACGCCTTTCGTGTTTTTCCGGGATGCGGTCAACCGGGCCAATCCCAATAAACATCAAGGGATGATCTATTCTTCCAATCTGTGTACCGAAATCTGCCAAAACATGTCCCCGACGGAATTGATCAGCGAGGAGTTGGAAGACGGTGTGATCGTCACCAAAACCAAGCCGGGCGATTTTGTCGTATGCAACTTGTCATCGCTGAATCTGGGACGGATTCAATCCCTTGAAGACATCAAGCGGATCATCCCGGTTCAAATGCGCATGTTGGATAATGTGGTGGATTTGAATATCTATCCGGTCAAACAAGCGGAACGGACCAATAAAAAATACCGGGCCGTCGGCTTGGGGACGAGCGGATACCATCAATATCTGGCTCAGCATCAAATTGTATGGGAGTCGGAAGAACATCTGGAAGAAGCGGATCGTCTCTTTGAAGAGATTGCTTATCAAGCGATCAAAGCGTCCATGGAAATCGCCAAAGAAAAGGGAAGCTATCCTTGCTTTGAAGGAAGCGAATGGCAAACCGGAGAGTATTTCCGGCGGCGCGGTTACACCAGTCCACGCTGGCAACAATTGCGCAAGGACGTGCAAAAACACGGGTTGAGAAATGCGTGGTTGTTCGCCGTGGCACCGACCGGATCGACCTCCTTGATTGCCGGATCGACGGCGGGCATTGATCCGGTTTATGCCAAATATTTTGTGGAGGAGAAACGGGGGGCGGTCATTCCGCTTACGGCTCCCAATTTGTCGCCCCAAACGGCTTGGTACTATAAAGAAGCCCATCGGATTGACCAGCATTGGAGCATCCGGGCTGCGGGGAAAAGACAGTGGCATATCGACCAATCCCAGTCGTTTAATCTGTATATCTCCCCCGACACATCGGCAAAAGAATTTTTGTCGCTGTATATGGATGCCTGGAAGCATGGGCTGAAAACCATCTACTATGTCCGGAACCAATCCATTGAAGTGGAAGAATGCGTCAGTTGTTCATCCTGAAGAGAAGGGGAAATGAAGAAAATGGAAAAATTGCAACGAAAAAAAATATTTAATGAACACGGGCAACGGGGAACCCAACGCATGATTAACGGAAACACCACCAACCTGAGAGAGTGGAACCGGATTAAATACGATTGGGCACACAAATTGTACCGGACCATGCTGAACAACTTTTGGATTCCCGAGGAAATTCCGTTGGCGGGAGACGCCAAAATGTTCGCGGAATTGAGTCCGGAAGAACGGCGCGCTTTTGACAAAACCATTTCCTTTCTCAACTTTTTGGACTCGATTCAAGGGGAGAACCTGCCGAACATCAATGAGTATGTGACGGCGCCGGAAGTTTGCTCCTTGTTAAATATCCAGGCGTTTCAGGAAGAGATTCACGCCCAGTCATACAGCTATATTTTGGACAGTGTTTGTTCGCCGGAAACACGGGAAAACATTTATGATGAATGGCGCAATGATCCGCGGCTTTTGGAACGGAACCGGTTTATTGCCGATTTATATCAGCAGTTTGTGGATAACCGGAATGACAAAAACTTTGTCCGGACGTGCATGGCGAACTTTTTGCTGGAATCTCTCTACTTCTACAGCGGATTCTCCTTCTTCTATGCCTTGGCGCGAAACGGGAAAATGACCGCCACGGCAACGATTATCAAATACATTCAGCGTGATGAACTGACCCATGTGGTGTTGTTCCAAAACATGATCAAAGAGTTGCGTAAGGAAAACCCGGATCTGTTTACGCCGGAATTGATTGAAGAATTGCGGGAAATGACCCGGACTGCCGTGCAACATGAAATCCGCTGGGGACAATATATCACCAACAATCACATTCAGGGATTGAACAATGACCTCATTGACCGGTACATCAAATTTTTGGCCAATGAACGGTTGGGACGGCTGGGACTGGAAATTTTGTATCCGGAAATCACGTCCCATCCCATGAAATGGGTGGAAAGCTTCTCCAATCTCAATGCCACCAAAACCGACTTTTTTGAGCAGAAAGTGACCAACTATGCAAAAGCCGGAAACCTGGATTTCAGTGACCTTTAATATGGATAGGAAGGATTCTGACCATGAATGAGGCCTGGAGAAAAGTCAAAGCATTTCATCAAGCTTACTCGGTTCCGGTGAGCGACCAACCCGGGAAACTGTCCGAAGAACGGGTCGCCAAGCGCAAAAAATGGATGGAGGAAGAATTGGACGAGTTTGCCAAAGCTTCGACCATTGAAGATCAAGCGGATGCCATGATCGATACCATTTACCTGGCGTTGGGCACGCTGGTGGAAATGGGAGTGAAGCCGGAAGCGGTTTTTCAAATCGTCCATGAAGCCAATATGAGCAAGTTGTGGCCGGATGGAAAACCCCGTTACCGGGAAACGGACGGAAAAGTGATCAAGCCGCCGGGGTGGAAAGATCCCCAGCCGCGGATCCGGGAAGTAATCCGGAAGCAAAAAATGGAAACTGCCAACGGTCCAGCCAATGAACCCACGGGTGTCCTTCACGAAGATTAAATGCCGGAACCGGGCGCCGCGCCGTCTCTTCACAAGAGACGGCTTCTTTTTTATGGATATATTCTAAATTGAGTTACTTTATTATTTTTATACATATTCCCATCTTGATAATGTATAATCCTCTAAAAGACATTTGTCTTTATAAGGAGGACACCATGAACGCAGAACACAACAGCAATCATTTAAAAAGGGACATTGGATTTATTACGGCATTATCCATTGTAATCGGAACAGTCATCGGTTCCGGGGTTTTTATGAAACCCGGCGAAGTGTTGGCCTCTTCAGGAAATGCAAAGATGGCTTTGTTCGCCTGGCTTTTGGGGGGATTGATCACATTGGCCAGCGGACTGACCGTTGCTGAAGTGGGAGCGCAAATTCCCAAAACGGGCGGGTTATATATTTATTTGGAAGAAACGTATGGAAAGTTTTGGGGATATTTATGCGGATGGGTGCAGACCGTGGTGTACGGTCCGGCGGTCATTGCCGCATTGGGTTTGTATCTGGGTTCATTGATTGTTCATCTGTTTGGCCTGGACGAGTCATGGTTGAAAGGAATCGGGATCGGGTTTGTGGTATTGCTGATGTTGGTGAACATCACCGGAACGAAGTATGGAGGATGGGTGCAAAACATCTCCACGGCGGCCAAACTGATTCCGATTGTGCTCATTATCATCTTCGGTTTATGGAAGGGAGAACAGTCGATCTTCACCCCGGGGGCTTTCGAGCCGGAAGAATTCAGCTTTGGCGCGGCCGTGCTGGCAACCTTGTTTGCGTATGACGGATGGATTTTGGTCGGATCCGTTGCCGGGGAAATGAAAAACCCGACCAGATTGTTGCCGAAGGTGATTTTTATCGGTTTGGCGGGGGTCACCGTGGTTTATTTGCTTGTCAATATGGCCCTTTTGTATGTGTTGCCTGCAGAAGATATTGTGAAGTTGGGTGAAAACGCGGCAAGTACGGCGGCAACAACGTTGTTTGGCGATTTTGGCGGGATTTTGATCACCATTGGAATCATTATTTCGATTTTTGGTTGCCTGAACGGAAAAATGATGGCTTTTCCGCGGATCCCGTATGCGATGGCCAAAAACGGCCAATTGCCGTTTTCCAAAGGGTTGGGCAAGGTGCATCCGAAATTTCACACGCCTTATGTTTCCATTATTTCACAAGCGGCGATCGCCACGGTTTTCATGCTGATCAGCGATCCGAACCGTTTGTCGGATATCTCGGTATTTTCCATTTATCTCTTTTATATTTTTGCCTTTTTTGCCGTGTTTACTTTGCGCAGAAGAAACAGCGGGAAAGAGCGGCCTTACAGTGTTCCGCTTTACCCGTTGGTGCCTCTGGTTGCCATTGTCGGTTCGATTTACATCATTGTCAGCATGCTCCAGCATGATCCGGTCGGCGGATTGGGTGCAATCTTCATTATGGTCATTGGACTGCCGGTTTATTATTTCTTAAAACGGAGAGCGACGGATCAGGTTTGATTCATGAAAAAAGAAGGTTCACATCCTGCAGGATGCGAACCTTCTTTTTTCGTATCATGCGACATGACCCCGGCGGCCGGCCCCCAGTCCGGAAAGAATCAAACAGACCGTTGTTGCCAGCAGGAGCACAAGGGACGGAACCCATGAGCGGGTTGCATCAAAGAGATAACCCAGCAGGATCGGACCAAAGGCGGCAAGGAGATACCCGACGGATTGCGACATGCCGGAAAGATTGGCGGCTTCTTTGGCATCAGCCGTCCTCAGTGTGATCAGCGTGAGGGCCAGGCTGACGCTGGCACCTTGGGCCATCCCGATCAGGGCAATACTGATATACAGAAGAACCGGTTCGCTGGTGAACAAACCGATGATTCCCGAAAGGTGAATCAGTCCGATGGCGAAGGCGATTCCTTTTTGCTGGGAAAGCCGGTTGGCCAGAACCGGGGTGGCAAAAGTGGCCGGAAGGCTGATGAGTTGCATGACCGATACCATCCAACCTGCGGTTTCTTCACTGAATCCCCGGCTTTGCATGATGGCGGGAAGCCAGGTGATCGTGCAGTAAAACAGAAAGGATTGCAGTCCCATGAAAATGGTCACATACCAGGCAAGCGACGAACGCCACATCAAGGTGCCGCCTGTCCGGACCGGTTCCGCTTTGGCCGGCCGGATTTGATCTCTGCTTCGGACTTGGGGAATCCAGATACACAAAGCAGCAACGGCCATCCATGCCCAAAAAGAAAGAGAGGATTTCCATCCCCCGTTCAACGCATCCGCCAGCGGAATGCTCACAGCTGATCCGATGGCGGCAAAGGTGTTCATTGAAGTGGTGTAAATGCTGGTCATCCAGCCGGCTTGATCCGGAAATTTTTCTTTTACGATCCCGGGAAGCAGCACGTTTCCGATGGCAATTCCGACTCCGATCCAAACCGTGCCGAAAAAGACGGTGAACACCGTTCCGGCCGAACGGATAAGAATGCCGCATACCAGTGTGAAAAGCCCGATGAAGATGGTTCGCTCATTTCCCCACTTGCGGGATAAAAGCGGGGCCACAAGAGACAGCAGGGCAAAAGCAATCAACGGCAAAGTGGTGAGAAATCCGGCCGTTCCATTGGAGATGTTCAGATCGGCGCGAATCGAATGAATCACGGGCCCGACGGAAGTGATCGAAGGGCGCAAATTAAATGCAACAAAAACAATCCCTGCAATTAAAATGGCTTTTTTCACCGATGATGGCTGATTCATGCTGTGGACTCCTTTTTCGTTGACATTGACAAGGTGAAGATAAAAGAAAAGATGGCATGAGAGACCGCCATCTTCTTTACAAGTCGACTGGAAATATGAAAAGATAAAAGGGTTTATTGATTGGAAGATATTTTAGCAAAGATAATGCAAACTGGCAATGAAAAAGCGGCGTGCTTTATTCGGGCCGGGTATCTGATATGAACGGACATTGCCATCCGATGGACGGATGGGATAGACAGCGTTAAACTTTAGAATGACAAGCAGAACAAAGGAGTTATTCATATGAACGAAGTTACGTGGACCTTGATCAATGCAAAGATTTATGCTGAAAACGGTTTGATACCAAACGGTTTTATCTCTGTGACAAAGGATAAAATATCGGCGATCGGCACCATGGACGATGATGTTCCTCCTTCCGGCGGGTCCGTGCTGGATGTCCAAGGAAGAACCGTGGTTCCGGGAATGATTGATGTCCATATTCACGGTGCCGCCGGGGCTGATGTGATGGATGCCACGCCGGAAGCATTGGATCAAATGGCGGTTGCTTTGGCCCGGGAAGGGACAACCGCATTTTTGGCGACAACGATTACTCAGTCACCGGAGAACATTGAAAAGGCGCTGAAAAATGCCGCGGAATATATAAAGCATCATCAAACCCCGGGCAAAGCAGAATGCGTGGGGGTTCATCTGGAAGGGCCGTTTGTCAATGCCAAGCGAAAAGGCGCGCAACCGTTGGAATTTATCTTGGAACCCGATGTAAAGCAGTTTAAAAAATGGCAGGAGGCTGCCCGCGGAACCATTAAATTGGTCACATTGGCCCCGGAAGAACCGGGCGGGTATGAACTGGCTGCCTATTTGAAGGAGACGGGGGTCATTGCTTCCATCGGCCATTCCGATGCCACCTATGATCAAGTGATGGAAGGAATCGAAGCCGGTATCTCCCACGTCACCCATCTTTTTAACGGCATGCGCGGATTTCATCACCGGGAGCCCGGTGTCGCCGGCGCGGCCATGTTACGTAAAGAATTGAATGTGGAAATGATTGTGGACGGGATCCATATCGATCCGCGCAGCGTGCGGCTGGCTTACCAGCAAATCACGAGTGACCGGATTTTGCTGATCACTGATGCCATGCGTGCCAAATGCATGAAGAGGGGCAATTATGATCTGGGAGGACAAAAGGTCTTTGTCTCGGACCGGGATGCCCGCTTGGAAGACGGTACGTTGGCCGGAAGCATTTTAAAAATGAAGGATGCTGCAAAAAATATGATCGAATATACCGGGTGCACCATGGAAGAAGTGATCCAAATGACCGCTTCCAACGCGGCCAAAGAATTAAAGATGGATGATCGCAAAGGGAGTATCCGGGTCGGCAAAGATGCGGACCTGGTGGTGTTAAATCCCGACTTGGAAATTTACCTCACGATCTGCCGCGGCGAGTTTGCGTATCAACAGACACAGGAGGAATGAATGATGGAACTGGTCCGTGTACAAAACTATGAAGAAATGTGTGATCTGGCGGCTGAACGAATCATCCGGGTTGTAAAGGAAACGGAGTCTCCCGTGCTGGGACTTGCGACCGGCGCGACCCCCACCGGTGTTTATGAAAAACTGGTTTCGGACCACCGGCAAAACGGTACTTCCTACCGGCATGTCACCACCTTCAATTTGGATGAGTATGTCGGGTTGGGACCTGAGGATGCAACCAGTTATTTCTTCTACATGATGGAACATCTCTTTCGCCATATCGATATTCCTGTCGGCCAAACCCATATTCCGGATGGCTTGGCAAAAAATCCGGAAGAGGAATGTGTGCGTTATGAGCGGGAGATCGAAGAACACGGAGGCATCGATTTGCAAATTTTGGGGATCGGCAGAAATGGGCATATCGGATTTAATGAACCCGGAACCCCTTTTTCCTCCAAGACCCACGTGGTGAAGTTGACGGAATCGACCCGGGAAGCCAACCGTCCTTTTTTTGATGCGAAGGATCAGGTTCCCACCCATGCGATCACAATGGGGCTTTCGACCATTATGAAAAGCAAAAAGATTGTCTTGCTTGCCAACGGGAAGATGAAAGCCCCGGTCTTGCACCGGCTGTTTACCATGGACGAGCCGTCCCCGGAATTGCCGGCTTCCATTTTGAAACAACATCCGAATGTCACCATCATTGCCGATGAAGAGGCTTTGTCCCTGGACGACCGTGGATGAGCTGTCCGGCATGCGGACCCGGCGTTAGCGGGTTTTCTGCTTGCGCCGGGGTTTTTTATTGGTCGAAGCGGCATTGGCGGGGAGGATGGGTCACGAAAGCCTGAATGCTCGGCTGTCTCAATGTGTGTCCGTGGCTCCATTCCAAGTATTCAACTTTCACCGTGATGGCCGGCTTCAGCCAAAGTGTGTTTTTCATCCGGGAAGGCGGATTGACAAAAGGCATGTTCTCCTGCACAACAGGTTGAATCATGCGGGTCAGCGTTTTCCAATCTTCGTGAGTCAATTTGCCGGTTCCTGCGTGTCCGATATACCAAAGCCGGTCCTTTTCATCATATAATCCGAGCAGAAGGGAACGGGCCACGGAATCGCGTACAACGACGCCCCCCACCACCGCAATCAAATCTTGCATATTTTTTTTCTTCTGCCAGCGGTGATCTTTCCCGCCGATGGCATAGGTGCTGTTTTGGTCTTTGAAAACGATTCCTTCCAAGCCGTGTTCTTTCACGGCTTCAAACAGCGCTTTTCCATCTTCATAAGAGGGGACGAGCTGAACAGGACCGGAAGATTCGCAGATTTCATGAAGCAACGCGGTTCTTTCCGAAAGTGGCCGGTGGATGATCCATTGGCCGTCCAAGTATAACAGGTCGAAAACCATATATGTAACCGGAACTTGTTTTTGCACGGCCGGAACCCGGTCGATATTACGAAGGCCGTCTCTTTTCATCACTTCATAAAAAGAAGGTTTCCCGTCTTTTAATGCGATGACTTCCCCGTCCAATATTGCCGATTTGGCTCTTAAGGATTGATCCAAATGCTGAAGCTCGGGATAATGAAACGTCCGTTCATTTTTTTTGCGGTTAAAAAGTTTGATTTCGTTTCTGTTCCGGTATGCCAGGATGCGGACGCCGTCCCATTTCACTTGCGCGATCCATTGTTTTCCTTGCGGGAAGTCATCCGTTGTTACCGGTTCAAACGGGATGATTGGCTTCAAATCCATGCGAAAGCCTCCTTTTTTCCTATTTTTTGCGGGTTTTAAAAAAGGACACCTCCCAATAAAAGGGAAGTGTCCTTTCGTCAATAGCCGCGTCTTCTGTCCCGGCGCCGGTCCCGGGGAAAGTAAGGAGGCCGGAAAACCGGGGAAAACGGTGGAAACAAAATCGGCGGATAGACCGGATAGAACGGGGGATAATAAGGTGGCCAGAAGGGTGAAAAAGGCGGGTAAAAACCCCGTTGTTTGGTTTCAATTTCATTTTCTTCGGTATCCATCCATTCCTTATCATGATGATACATACGAAATCTCCTCCTTAACGGGTGATGAAGTTAAAACGGGCCGAACCGTCCAAAAGGGCGGAAGAAAGGAAAAAATCCAAAATAAAAAAAGGGACGCGGGTAAATGAAGGGAGCTCCGAAAAACGGCCCCGGGAAAAATTGAGATGCATGGATGGGTTCCTGCTCCAACCCGGATGCCACAAATTCTGCAGAATCATCATGAACCGGCTGATTGGCAGATTCCAACACGTTTCATTCCTCCTGTTTGCTCGGGTTTCAGGGTTTGTTATAAACTATGCGTTTATCACGTCCCGGGTCATTGTCCAATGAAAAATAGGCATTTGAACGGGGAGGTCACATGGCTGAAAAAGAGCGATACGTCCAAGTTGACGGACGGGAATTAAAGATCACCAATCCGGATAAAATCTGGTTTCCCGAAGCAGGGATCAAAAAGTGGGATTTTATTTTGTATTGCGCCCGTCTGGCATCCTATCTCCTGCCTTATTGCAAGGATCGTTTGCTGACAACGATCCGTTTTCCGGACGGGGTGAATCATGATTCGTTTTATCAGAAAAACGCGCCTTTTTACCGCCCGGATTGGGTAGAGACCAGCAAGGCAGGGGATATTGAATATATTTTGCTCAATAATGTCCCGACATTGATTTGGCTCGCAAACCTGGCTTGTCTGGAATACCATGTTTCTTTTCACCGGGTGGATCGCCCGGTTCCCACCGAGTTGGTGTTTGACCTGGATCCCAGTGCTCCCGGATTTGAAAAAGTGGCGGAAGTGGCGTGGTTGATCAAGGAAGTACTGGAGAAAATGGGGTTATCCGGATTGGTGAAAACCTCCGGCGCAACGGGACTTCAAATTTATGTCCCGATCGAACCGGTTTACTCTTATGAAGAAACAAGGAAAATCGGGGAATTGATCGCACATTATTTGACGGAACTTCATCCCCGGTTGGTCACGGTGGAACGCCTGGTCAAAAAGCGGGGAGACAAGGTTTATATTGATTATCTGCAGCATTGGCACAACAAAACGTTAATTGCGCCCTATTCGCCGCGGGCCGTGCCGGAAGCAACGGTTTCGACGCCGCTGGAGTGGGAGGAACTCCAAACACTTCGTTCGCCCAAGGAATGGACGCTGCTCAACATTTTTGACCGTTTGAAAGAAAAAGGGGATTTGTTTGAACCGGTTTTATCCGGTGAAAGACAACGATTGGATGCGATTCTTCAGTTTATTGAAAAACGCAAACTGTAAAAAGGAAATCGGTCGTGTTATCTTAATATTGATGTGCATTTTTACTTGAATGGTGAGGAGGAAAATGATTGAAACGGATATTCATTAACGGCACGATCATCACCCTGGTGGAAGGACAAGAAGTGATTGAACAAGGAGCCATGGGTGTGGATGGCACCGATATTACATATATAGGCCCGGTTCCGGGAGAAGAAGAACTGGCTTTCTATGATGAAGTCATCGATTGCCGGGGACGCGCGATCATGCCCGGTCTTGTCAATACACACGGACATGCGGCCATGACGTTGCTCAGAGGGTATGCTGATGATCTTCCGTTACAAACGTGGCTGGAAGAAAAAATGTGGCCGTTGGAAGCCAAGTTTACAGCAAAACAAGTTTCGGCCGGAACGGCCTTGGCAGTCGCGGAAATGATTAAATCCGGCACCACTTGCTTTGTGGATATGTATGACCATATGGAAGAAGTGGCGAAAATCACGATGGAATCCGGGATGCGCGCCCGGCTGTGCCGCGGATCCATCGGGCTTTGCAGTGAAGAAGAACAAAGACAAAAACTGAATGAAGCCGTGCAATTCGCCAAGGATTGGAACGGACAAGCAGGCGGAAGGATCACCACCATGCTGGCGCCGCATGCACCTTACACCTGTTCGCCGGATTACATCCGCCAATTTGTGGAAAAAGCAGCCGAACTCTCATTGCCACTGCATACCCATATGTCGGAGACCGCGAAAGAAGTGGAACAAAATGTGAGGGATTACGGTGTCCGTCCGGTGGAACATTTACGCCGTTTGGGCTTTTTTGATCAGCCTGCGTTGGTGGCGCATGCCGTGCATGTGACGGATGAGGAGATCGATATTCTTGCTTCTTATGATGTTAAAGTCGCTCACAACCCGGAAAGCAATTTGAAGCTGGGAAGCGGCATTGCTCCCATTCCGAAAATGCTTGAAAAAGGCATCCGTCCCGGATTGGCCACGGACGGGGCGGCAAGCAACAACAATCTGGATCTGTTTGAAGAAATGCATATCGCAGCGATGATCCATAAAGGCGTTCATGAAAATTCGGTGCTGGTTCCCGCAATGACGGCATTGAAAATGGCTACCTTGTACGGTGCGGAATGCGCCTTTTTGGAAAAAGAAACCGGATCCTTGGAAGTTGGAAAGAAAGCGGATTTTGTGGTGTTGGATTTGTCGGGGGTCCATATGCAGCCTTTGCATGATGTGGTATCGCATATTGTGTATTCGGCCAACCGAAATGATGTGCGGGATGTTTACATTGATGGAAAACCGGTCATGCGAAACCGGGAATTGCTGACCATGGATGAAGAAAAAGTCAAATATGAAGCCAATCAGGCCATTCAGGAGATCTTATAAGAAAAAGCCGCCAATTATTGGCATCATTGGCAGCGAAAAGAGAGTTGGCGAAGGGGAATAGGCAGGAGTTTCTAAGTCATACTAAGAACAAATCAAATTTCCATATCAATATCCAATTGGAAGCGCAAGGGAATGTCTGTATTTCTTTCTTGCCATTCCCGTTTTTGAGCAGCAGGGGAAGCCCATGTCTCCGCGGGTAAAAAGGTGGACAGCTGTTTCCATTCCTCTTCGGTCAACCGGTTTTGTAACTCTTTGTAAACCCAATCGGGATAAAGGGAAGGGGTTGTCATTGCCTTCACCTCCCTTGTTGGTGTTAGTATCACCGGAGATAACCCGTTTATGATTAGCACATTTTGCCCGTCCGCAAAATTCCCGGCGGACGGCTTTTGTCATGAAATGGTTTGAGGATCCAACGGTTCTTGAACCATTTTTTCTTTTCGGGATAAAAAACAAGGAAATGACGTAAGTATGTTGAAAGGAGGGGTCGCATGAAACCGGTCTGTTGCATTATGTTGTTTTCCCTGTTGTGGTTTTGTTCCGGTTGCGGGACGGAAGCGAACAAGCCTTCTCCGGCGGAAATCAAGCGTGCGGAGCAAAGCCGGCTTCAGCAAGAACTTCAGCACCTGATCCACCGTGCGGAGCAAAAAAACAATTACGCGTTTCGTTTGCAAATACAAAATCCGAAACAAAAAGAAGAGTACAAAGGAAAGCAAAACGGAGAAAATTGTGTGATTTTGGATGCGCAGGGCAACAAAGTCATGGAAAGAAAAAAGGATAAGGTTTGGGCATTCCATTCAGGAAAAAAGGAAGAAATGACACAGGAACAAGCCGGATTGGTTTCGCTGAAAGATCATTTGCGGTTTATCGGACAGGTTTATGGAGAGATTGAAAAGAATCCGGATGCAAAATGGATGAAAGTATCCGTCGATTCGGCGAAGTTAACCCGTAATTTCAAACAGCGCGTCAATGCCGAGTCCGAACAAGTGTTATTTCCGGTTTATGAAGAGATGGAAATTTATTATGAGTTGATTTACACCGAACCTCAAATGGATTTGAAACAAATGGTATTGCATGTGCATGACAAGAATCAAGCCAAACAAACTTTGATTTATGAGATTGAAGAATAAAGACAGCATTTCTTAGGAATGCTGTCTATTTTATTGGAATGGATTGTCAATACGATAGTATATAAAAAATGTTATACTTTTTATGTATTTGTGTATGTCGCTTTAGAAAGGAGCGTGGCGTGTGAAAAATAAAAAAATCATTTTCATCAGTTGCCTGGTCACGCTTGTTTTATTGTTTGGCGGTTTTTGGGGATACCGAGAGCTGCTGGTGAAAAGACCGGTTGTTTCCATGATTGAAAAACAACCGGGGATGACGATAAGGAAAATCGATGTTTATCCATCTGATATAGAAATTGAACTGGAAATGACCCGTCCCGATCAAAAGGTCTTCACGAGAGAGGTTCCGGATTTAATCCACCGGATTCAGGAAAAAAACAAACACCGTTCTCTTCATGTGAAATGGAAAGACCGTCCCAATGAGAAGTTGCTGGTTGCTTGGGATCAAATGATCTTTGGGATCCGGGAAGGCTTGGAAACGCAAAAATTTACCGAAATTCCTGAAACCATCGGGAAATGGGCGGACCAGTACCATTTGGGTTATGGCGTCAAAATGAATGAAGATGCTGTTTATATTTTGCTTTATGACGGAGATCATTATTTAACCCGTGTGATGCATGTCAATTCTGCGCAGAAAGGAGGCGACAGTGTTGATTAAGCCGGTTTTGGCGGGAGCCGGTGCGGCTCTCGTTATTTTTCTTCTATATCTGGGCGTCGATCCGCTGCCGGTTTTGGTTTTGGCGGCGATCGGAGGAATGGTTTATTTTCAGCGTTCCCGCATGGCGCAAAGGACAGGAAAGATTTTTGAAAAAAAAAAAACAACATCAGTGATTCCCACTGTTGATTTTGACGAGATCGGCGGTCAAAACCGGGCCAAAAATGAGTTGAAGGAAGCCCTTCAATTCTTGATCGACCGGAAAAAGATCGCTCAATTTGGAATTCGTCCGATCAAGGGGATTTTGCTCACCGGCCCTCCCGGAACAGGGAAAACGCTGATGGCCAAAGCGGCTGCCCACTACACGGACTCGGTTTTCGTCAGCGCTTCCGGCAGTGAATTTGTGGAAATGTATGTCGGAGTCGGGGCGAAACGCGTTCGCTCGTTGTTTGAAAACGCCCGTTTAAAAGCCAAGAAAAACAAAAAGTCATCCGCCATTATCTTTATTGACGAAATTGATGTCATCGGCGGGAAACGGGATGGCGGCCAACAGCGTGAATATGACCAAACGCTCAATCAGCTACTTACGGAAATGGACGGGATCCGGTCCGATCAGGATGTGCAGCTTTTGATTGTAGCGGCGACCAACCGGAAAGATATCTTGGATCCGGCACTCCTTCGTCCGGGACGGTTTGACCGGCATATCCAGGTGGATTTGCCGGATAAAAAAGCAAGGTTAAAGATTCTTCAATTGCACACCAGAAACAAAACGTTGCATCCGGATGTGTCATTGGAAAAAATCGCATCCGAAACTTTCGGGTTTTCCGGTGCACAATTGGAAAGCCTGACAAATGAAGCAGCCATTTACGCTTTGCGCGACAAGCAAACCGAAATCGGACAAGCGCATTTTGCATCCGCCATTGACAAAGTGCTGATGGGGGAGCAAACCGACCGGGAAGCCGGCGAAGAGGAAAAAGAACGGGTGGCGGTTCATGAAATGGGTCACGCGATTGTCTCGGAACGGTTAAGACCCGGTTCCGTTTCGGAAATCACTTTGACTCCCCGCGGGCAAGCCCTGGGTTATGTGCGTCAAAAACCGGAACAGGACCGGCTTTTGTATACCCGGGAGGATTTGGAAGAAAGCATCCGTGTCTGTTTGGCCGGAGCGGCTGCGGAGGAACATGTTTACGGCCAAAAGAGCACCGGGGCCAAGAACGATTATGAGCAAGCTTACCGTTATGCCCGGCAATTGATTGAAGCCGGCTTGTCGGGGCTCGGAATCATTCACCCCGAGTGGACGGACAAACAAGATATGTACACGGAAGCCAAGAAAATATTGGATAACCTGTATCGGGAAACTTTGAACGACATTGTGCAATTTTCCTTCATGTTTCAGGATGCATTGCGCATTTTATTAGAAGAAGAAGTGTTATCTGGTGACGATTTTCGGAAAATGTTAAAGAAATATGCTGCAAGAACTGCTAAAATAGATCAAGTTAGGTAAAAGATGAAAGGAGTACTTATCGTGGCAAGCATACAAAACATCGCAGTCATCGGTGGCGGAACCATGGGACGTGGCATTGCCGAATTGATTGCGTCCAAAGGTTTTGATACCACCATTATCGAACAAAACGATGAATTGGCCAAAGAAGCGTACGACTCTATTGAGATGAGCCTAGACAAGAAATTGTCGAAATGGGGCATTACGCTTGCTGAAAAGAAAATGACCCTTTCCCGTTTACATGTCACCAGTGACATGAATGTGTTAAAAGAAGCGGACTTTGTGATTGAATCCGTTTACGAAGACATGAAGACGAAAATTCAAGTCTTTGAACAATGTGATAAACTGTGCCGTCCTGAAGTCGTATTAGCCAGTAACACATCGACCCTCAGTTTGACGGAGATTGCGGCTGCGACCAATCGCCCTCAGAATGTGATTGGTCTTCATTTTGTGCATCCGGTTCCCCGGACACCGTTGGTGGAGATGGTACGCGGCTTAAAAACTTCTCAAGAAACCGTGGAAACCGTGATGGGGTTGCTGCCGAAACTGGAAATCAAAGGGGTTGAAGTATACGAATCTCCTGGTTTTGTCACCACCCGTCTGATTGTTCTTTTGATCAACGAGGCGATTTATACCTTGATGGAAGGGGTTGCCAGCGAGAAGGACATTGACCGGGCCATGAAAATCGGATATCACTTCGACAAGGGTCCGTTGGAAATGGCGGATCACTTCGGTTTGGATTCGATTTTGGCGGCATTGGAGCGCCTTTACCGTGAATTTGGCGATATTAAATATCGTCCCGCTCCGCTGTTGAAAAAAATGGTTCGTGCCGGGCATTTGGGAGTGAAAACCGGGGAAGGATTTTTCCGGTATGATGAAGACGGTGAACGTATCGACAAGGAGGAGCAGCAATGAAGATTTTAGTCATCAACTGTGGCAGTTCATCCATTAAATACCAGCTGTTTGACATGAAGGACGAGTCCGTCTTGGCCACCGGATTGGTTGAAAAAATCGGGACGGAAAGTTCGATTATCAAACATCAGGTGCCGGAGAAAGAAGAACTGGTGATTGCCAGCGAGATTCTGGATCACCGGGTCGGTATGAAAAAAGTGCTTGATTTGTTGATGGATCCGGAAGATGGCGTGATCAAAAGCGCTGAAGAAGTGGCGGCCGTCGGGCACCGCGTTGTTCACGGGGGAGAAAACTTCTCCAGCTCGGTGGTGATCGACAACGATGTGCGCCGGGCCATCCGGGAAACCATCGATTTGGCTCCTTTGCATAATCCGCCGAACCTGCTCGGCATTGACGCGGCCCAAGCCCAACTTCCGCATGCCGTCCATGTTGCCGTTTTTGACACGGCCTTTCATCAAACCATGCCCGATTATGCCTACATGTACCCGCTTCCTTATGTCTTGTATCGGAAACATAAAATTCGCCGTTATGGTTTCCACGGGACTTCGCACAAATATGTTTCGGAACAGGCTGCCAAATTCCTCGGTCGTCCGCTGGATGAACTGAAAATTGTCTCTTGTCATATCGGGAACGGAGCCAGCATTACTGCTGTTCAAAACGGAAAATCGGTGGATACAAGCATGGGGATGACACCACTGGAAGGTTTGATGATGGGAACACGCAGCGGGGATATCGATCCGGCGATCGTTCCTTTTGTCATTACAAAAGAAGATTTGACCCTTGCCGAAGTCAATTCCATGATGAACAAGCACAGCGGGTTGCTGGGGATTTCCGGAATTTCCGGGGATATGCGCGAAGTGACCGAAGCCATGGAGAACGGAAATGATTACGCGCGTCTGGCCATTGACATGTATGTCTATAAAATCAAAAAGACCATCGGGGCTTATATTGCGGCCATGAACGGCGTGGATGCCATTCTCTTTACCGCCGGGGTCGGCGAAAATGCTGATTTGATCCGGGAAAGAGTGTGCGAAGGGCTTACCTTCCTTGGCGTGGAACTGGATCCGGCATTAAATGCTGAACGCAGCAAAAAAGAGCGCCGGATCAGTACGCAGCGGTCCAAAGTGGATGTTCTTGTCATTCCGACCAATGAAGAACTGATGATTGCCAGAGAAACACAAGCACTGGTTCAATAAGGCATGTTCATGATAAGATGGATAATAGTGAGATAGATTGTTAGACTGCTGAACATGGGAGGGCCCGATCTTGAAGCTTTCAAAACGTGTGCAACAGTTGGCGCCGTCGCCGACACTTGCGATTACTGCCAAAGCAAAGGCCTTGAAACAACAAGGGCATGATGTGATTGGCCTGGGAGCCGGTGAACCGGATTTCAACACACCGGAACACATCATTGAAGCTGCCAAATCTGCAATGGACAACGGTTATACCAAATATACGGCAACAGGCGGGATCCCTGAGCTGAAAGAAGCCATTGCAAACAAGTTGAAAAAGGATAACGGGTTGACTTACAAACCCGGCCAAATTATTGTGACCGTCGGGGCGAAGCACGCGCTTTACAATCTGTTCCAAGCCTTATTGGATGAAGGGGACGAAGTCATTGTCCCGGCCCCCTACTGGGTCAGTTATATCGAACAGGTGAAACTGGCCCAAGGAAAGCCGGTGGTGATCGAAGGAACAGAAGAGCAAGAGTTTAAGATCACACCTCAACAATTGCAAGAAGCCATTACTCCGCGGACGAAAGCGATGATTTTAAACAGCCCGTCCAACCCGACCGGCATGGTTTATACGGAGGATGAGTTGCGTGCAATTGGAAAAGTCTGCATTGACCGGGATATCCTCATCATTTCGGATGAAATTTATGAACATCTGATCTATGATCCGGACAAAAAACATGTCAGCATGGCCGGTCTGGGGCCGGATTATTATGATCATACGGTCATCATCAACGGGGTTTCCAAATCTTATTCCATGACCGGATGGCGGATCGGATTTGCTGCGGGTCCGGAGCCGCTGATCAAAGCCATGAACGGAATTTCCGACCACAGCACATCCAATCCCACTTCCATTGCGCAATATGCCGCTTTGGAAGCTTTGTCGGGTACACAGGAACCCATTCAAGAAATGAAAAAAGCTTTCAAAGAACGCCGAGATTACGTGGTGGACCGCTTGAACAAAATTCCGGGCTTTGTTTGCCTGAAGCCGGCGGGCGCGTTTTATGCGTTTGTCAATATCCGTAAAGCGCTCGAAAACTCCGGCGGCCGTTACAAAACCCCGGATGAGTGGGCGGCGGATTTGTTGGAAACCGAACGGGTTGCCGTTGTTCCGGGTTCCGGTTTCGGTTCCAAAGATCATATCCGTATTTCTTATGCCACCTCATTGGAACAATTGGAAAAGGCTTTGGACCGGATCGAACGGTTCGTTTCCCAATCTCAGGCATGAAAAAAGGCTGTTGACCACGGTCAACAGCCTTTTTGCCATCCATCAGAATATTTTTTTGACAGATAAAATCCTTGTAAGCATCGCATGAATTACAAAACTTCACGAATCAAGCTGATCACTTTGCCGAGGATTTTCACACTGGGCAATAAAATCGGCGAAAGGGTGTCATTTTCAGGTTGCAAACGAATATGATCCTTTTCCTTAAAAAACCGTTTGACCGTTGCTTCCCCTTCAGGAGTCATGGCCACGACGATGTCGCCGTTTTCGGCGGTTGGTTGCTGACGCACGACCACATAATCCCCGTCCAAAATTCCGGCATTGATCATGCTGTCCCCGCGCACGGACAGGAGAAAAACGGGATCATCTTGTCCGGCGAGCCGTCTTGGAAGCGGATAATAATCTTCGATATTTTCAATGGCTGTAATCGGCTCGCCCGCCGTCACTTTACCGACCAGCGGGACCATGACGGTTTCCACGCCTTTGGTATAGATTTCAGGGCGGTGTAAAAGCTCGATGGCACGGGGTTTGGTCGGGTCACGCCGGATATATCCCTTTTTTTCAAGACGAGCCAGGTGTCCATGCACGGTGGAACTGGAGGCAAGACCCACGGCTTCGCCGATTTCCCGGACGGAAGGCGGGTATCCTTTTTCGGCCACTTCTTTTTGGATATAGTCTAAAATGGCTTTTTGCCTGGGTGAGAGTTTGTCCACGTTTTCATCCCCCTTTGATCACATTCACCCGCTCCACATCGACATATCTTCTATTAGTATACATGAACAATGGAAAAAGAACAAACATTTGCAGAATGTTTGTTCTTAAAACACAGTTTATAACATTTGATCCAGCCGGTCGAGCGCTTCATCCTTTTCCGTATTGATGACATGGGTATAGATCTGGGTGGTTTGAATATTGGAATGCCCCAGAATTTCTTGCACCACCCGCAGGTTTTCCCCGTTGGACAAAAGAAGGGTGGCCAGGGTATGGCGCAGTTTATGAGGGGAAATGGAGGCTGCCTTCGGAGGCAGGTTGGCTTCGCGCACGTATTTGCTGATAATATCCGAGATTCCTTTCCGGCTGATGCGCTGATAGTTCTTATTGAGAAACAAGGCTTGCTGATGTTCCCGATCTGCTTTGTTTTCGGGGCGGACGGACAAATAATTTCTCAACGCTTGTTTGGCCGTCTCATTCAATTTGAGCATCCGTTCTTTTCCGCCTTTGCCCAAGATGATCACCCGCATGACTTCGCCGTCGGACTGGATGCTGTTCAGATTTAATTGAATCAGCTCGGACACCCGCATCCCGGTGTTTAAAAACAGGAGAAGAATGGCCAGATCGCGTCTTTCCATCCATTCCGGGCTTTTGGTGTTTTTCTTTTGATGGTACGTTTTGACGGCGTGAAGAAGGCGCAGGGCCTCTTCTTTGGTCAGAAAGACAGGAACTTTTTGGCGCGAACGGCTTCTCAATGAAGCATCTTCGTATTCTGCCATTGGATTTTGGCTCAGCACATGGGTTTTGACCAGAAAACGAAAGAGAGAGCGCAACGAAGCGCGCTTTCTTTGTTTGCCACTTTGGGAGTTTTCCCGGTAGTGTGTCCGGGTGATCCACTCCTCCTTGATTTTCCCGGTTTTCGGGTCTTTTTTCTTTCTTAAAATATGTACGGTTCGTTCATAGCCGTTTTCAATCTGCCGGAAAAAACGTTTGATGATCATCGAATCCACTTGATCGATCGTTTTGTTGATGGAATCAAGATAATCAAAAAAGAGTGCAAAATCATAGGCATAATTTGCAATGGTTTGTTTTGAACGTTCGGCGCTGATCATCTCGAGAAAAAATTCTTGCACTTCTGCAGGAAACTGAGAGATGATCCGATTGATATTTTCTGGCAGTTTACGTGATTTAAAAACCGGTTTCAAGCCGAATCAACCTCCTGCTCCTGAAAGTCAGTGTCATTATTCTACCATAAAGAATGGAAGGTTATTTGACTTCAGCCGACAAGATCATCTATAATATCTATCCGGGTGTGGGAAACACCCGTTTTTTAATGACCATAATCCAATTTTATATGATAAACGACATCAATCTTTTTGTGTCACGCAACTTGTTGCGTGACGGGTGGGTGAGGGATCATCTCAAAGGAATAGAAAGGCAAGATGGATCGTTCAACATTGAAAGTTGAGATCATTGCAGGAGTGACTTCCTTTTTCACGACAGCCTATATTCTGCTTGTTAATCCACTGATTTTGAAAGATGCCGGCATTCCGTTGGGAGCAGGATTGATGGCCACCATTTGCGCTTCCGTCTTTGGTTGTTTGATCATGGGATGGTATGCCAAAGCTCCGATTATCCTGGTACCCGGGATGGGAGTCAATGCATTTTTCAGTTACACCATTGTGCAATCTTTCGGGCTTTCGTGGAAGCAAGGGTTGGCTGTGGTGATTCTCTCCGGGCTTTGCTTTTTCATCGCCAGTGTGACATCCTGGGGCGATAAGCTTGTCACCGGGGTTCCGGATTCGTTGAAGCACGGAATCACAGCAGGGATTGGTTTCTTGCTGACTTTTATCGGCTTGCAGAAAGGGATGATCATCCAACCGAGTGAAATCAACGTTGTTCAACTGGGTGATTTTTCCCATCCGGTAACCCTCGCGACGATTTTGGGCCTTGTTGTTACGCTGTTTTTGTTTGTCCGGGGGACCAGAGGGGGCATGTTGATCGGGCTGATCATCACCAGCTTGCTGACGATGATCCTGACCGGTGATTTTCGTCCCCAGGCAGCCGATGTGAAGTTGCAAGATTATTTCCATCTGTTTGCTGCAGCAGAGTTCAACCTTTGGCAGATTCCGTTTTGGCTGTCTGTTTTCTCGATGACCATGATTGTGGTTTTTGAAAACATGGGCTTATTAAGCGGTATGCTGCCGGATGCCGAAAAATTTCCGCGGGCTTATCAGGTTGTGGCGGTATCCACACTCACATCCGGCATCTTCGGAACAAGCCCGACGGTGGCATCGGCTGAAAGCTCAGCCGGAATTGCTGAAGGGGGAAGAACAGGCATTCCGGCTCTGGTTGCAGCCGGATTGTTTGCCCTTTCGGTTTTTATGCTGCCGGTGATCGGCATGATTCCGGAAAATGCAGTTGCTCCTGTATTGATGGTGATTGGTGCGCTGATGATGAAAAGCGTGCAAGAGATTCCCTTCCATGATTTTTCAGAAGGATTTCCCGCTTTTTTAATCATCGCTGGAATTCCGCTTACGGGAAGTATTGCGGATGGATTGGCGTTGGGATTCATCGCGTATCCGTTGCTCAAAGCCGCAAGCGGAAAATGGAAACAGGTTTCGCGCTTGATTTATATGACAGCGGGATTGTTTTTAATCTATTTTGTTGCTTCCGCATGGATGATGCATTAAAAAAAGAGGCCGGATCCGGCCTCTTTTTTTGTGGGGACGACATATTTACATGGGTGAGGAGATTCATTGTGGCATGTCATTGACTGTGGGAGAGGAAACAAAGAATGAGCCGGGACAACCGGACGGGACACCTGTGTGCCATTTCAGTTTCAGGTTGCTCTGCCAATGTTAAGCGGTCCGGGTGGGGCGGATCCAAACGGCTGTTGTCCAGGATGCCATTTATTTTTGCCGGCGGGTGATTCATGACGAGGGCAGGGGTGGAAAACATGAGAAAAAATGTAAACAAAAAGCCGAGGGAGAATACGAGAATGACTGATATTTTTTTTGCAATCATATCTTTTTCTCCTTTTCATCCCGATAATGGATCATTCGTAAGGAGGATTTAATTTTTGTCTATTCCCACTATTCAAAATTAAACCCCTGGATTTCAGCGGAACGAATTGAACAAAATCAACATTTAATCCATTAATGAAGGTATTTTATCCAAGAAGCTTTAGTTTGCGCATAAACACCAACATAAACAAGTTTGCGACACAAACAAACCTTCAAAAAATAAAAACACACAAAGGATAAATTTACGACGTTCTCCCGGGCAACCAAAAAACATCAATCAAACCGAGCAACATCGCGATCGAAAAACAATAAAAATATATTATTCAAAAAATAATAAATTAATTGATAAATGATTTAATTTTGTAGTATAATACTAATACGTACTGGTACTCATTGAAGAATGGATGATGGATATGCTTCATGTAACCAAAATGCCAACAGAAGCAAAAGACAAGTTATTGTATGTCGCTCTTCAACTGTTTACCACCAAAGGATTTAAAGAGACCTCGATCCTTGAAGTGGTGGAACAGGCAAGGGTGTCCAAAACGACTTTTTACCGTTTTTTCCGCAGCAAAGAAGAATTGCTTGTCTGCTTGTTTGAACTGTTGGCCAACGAAGTTCTGAAGGAAGTGGAGGAAGCGGTTCGCCGGGAAGAGCAAATTGCGTACAAGGGGTATGCCGGCATACGCCGTTACATCGAGATTTGTGTGAATCGTTCAACCGTTGCGAAATTATTGTTGGTGGAGTCTGTCGGGGTGAGTAAAGCGGTGGAACGGATGCGCCGGACAGCTCACCTGAGATTTGCCGATTTGATTGACCGGATTGTGCAGGAGATTCTTCCGCCGGCCAAACAAAACCAGGATGCCCGGATCATTTCGCAAGCCATGGTTGGAGCGATCAATGAAGTCGTGATGCATAATCTTTTCCGGTCTGATGAAAAAATCGACACGGACCACCTGGCACGGTTGTTAAACCGGATCATGGTCAGTTCGTATGTCAACTTTTCGTTTGGGAAATCAGCTGGAAACATGGTTCGTCAATAGGCCTGTCTTTGGACGGGAAGTACCAGTACGTATCGGTATCAAACGGAGGGATGCCATTATGTCAGGAACCAATAAGGAAGCGAATTCGGGACTTTGTTTCCAACTTTCTGAAGAACAACTGGATCTCAAAAAGTGGGCGCATGGATTTGCAGAAAAGGAGATCCGCCCGATCGCGGCCGAGTATGATGAAAAAGAAGAGTTCCCCATGCAAGTTTTGGAAAAAGCTGCGAAAGCCGGCTTAACCAGCTATGCGGCTCCGGTGGAATATGGAGGGGGCGGCCTGACCAGCGTGATGGCTGCTTGCCTGATTGCCGAGGAGTTGTATTGGGGGTGCGCGGGAATTGCCACATCCCTGATGGTGGCAGGGTTGGCCGGATTACCTCTTTATTATATGGGAACGGAAGAACAAAAAAAGAAATGGATCCCGTTCTTGTGTGATCCGGAAACCCCGCGGATGGGAGCCATGGCACTGACTGAGCCAGGCGCTGGTTCCGATGTCAAAGCGATTAAAACCCGCGCCGAAAAAGACGGCAACGAATGGGTGATCAACGGACGGAAATGTTTCATTACCAATGGAGGCATTGCCGATCTGTACGTTGTTTTTGCACGGACCATTCCGGATGCGGGTTATCACGGGGTGTCGGCCTTCATTGTCCCCAAAGGAACGCCGGGGCTTTCCGGAGGGAAAAAAGAGCGAAAAATGGGAATTCGGGCTTCTCATACCGGAGATGTGATTTTTGAGGATGTCCGCGTCCCAGAGGAAAACCTGCTGGGAGAAGAGCACATGGCATTCTTCGGGGCCATGCAGATGTTGGAAAAATCAAGACCGGTTGTGGCTGCCGGCGCTGTCGGTGTTGCCCAGGCTGCATATGAATATGCATTGGAGTATGCAAAAAACCGGGTGCAATTCGGGCGTCCCATCATCAAAAACCAGGCGATTTCCTTTATGCTTGCACAAATGAAAACCAAAATCGAAGCGGCCCGCCTGCTGACTTATCGCGCGGCCGATCTGGCAGACCGGGGGGAACCCTGTACGACCGAAGCCAGTATGGCCAAAGCATTCGCAGCCGAAACAGCCATGGAAGTCACGACCAATGCGGTGCAAATTTTGGGCGGATACGGTTATATGCGGGATTATCCGGTTGAAAAGTGGATGAGGGATGCGAAAATCCTGTCCATTTATGAAGGAACCACACAAATTCAATATAAAGTGATCACCAACAGTTTCTAAACATTATCAATATGAAGGGAGAAATGATGATGAAAGACTTGAGCATTCATGAAATTTTCGAAAAAATCGAGCAGGCGTTAAATGAGGATTCCAAGCCGATTGAAGGAATGAATGCCGTTTATCAATATGATCTCACAGGCGAAGAAGAAGTCACCTATCAGCTGCAATTGTCCAATGGTCAAGCCAAAGTGGAGAAAGGTTCACCTGCTGAAGCGGATTGTGTGTTGCAAATGAAAATCGATGATTTTAAAGAATTGCTTTTGGGAAATCTGAGCGGAACCGCAGCGTTCATGTCCGGGAAATTGAAAATCAAAGGAAATATCGGTGCTGCGATGAAGATGGAAAACTTGCTCCGTCAATATGACGTAAGCAAATATGTATGATTTCAGTTCCCGGTCCGGACCGGGAACTGCCTCAGGCGTCATATCACTGCTTCTGGAGGGCTGCCAATGAAAAACCAAAATCTGGTGGAAATGGTATGGCGCTCCGTTGAAAAATATCCGGACAATATCGCACTGAAGTGGAAAGAAAACAACACTTACCAAACACTCACTTATCAGAATTTTTGGAACCGTATTCAATGGGTGGCCGCAGGATTGTATCGTTTCGGGGTCCGGAAGGATACCAAAGTCGGCATCCTTTCCAACAATCAATACAAATGGCCCATTGCGGATCTGGCTGTCGGCAGTTTGGGGGCTGTCAGCGTGCCGGTCTACCCGTCCCTTCCTGCGGACCATGTCAACACCATTTTAAAACAAGCAGACTGCGAAGTGGTTTTTGTAGAGGATGAAGAACAACTCCAAAAAGTCATCCATGGCCAAAACGATGTCCATACCATTATTTATATGGGATTCAGAGAATATTCAGGAAATAACGGGAATATCGTCACCTTTTCTTCCTTGGAGCGCCAAGGAAAGGAACACCCGCTGGATCAATGGTCAGAGATTTGGAAAGCAATCGGGCGCGATCAACTGATGACCATCATCCATACATCCGGAACGACGGGTGTTCCCAAGGGTGCTATGTTAACACACGGAAATTTTTTATCCAATATTGAGGGAATTCAAATTTGGTGCATGGAAGCCCGGCACGATGACATTTTCTTGTCCTATCTGCCGCTGGCGCATGTTTTTGAACGAATGGCCGGACAGTTTATGCCGTTATCGGTCGGGGCCACGATTGCTTATGCAGAAAGCCTGGAGACGATCCCGCAAAATCTGTTGGAGGTTCGTCCCACGGTGATGACCAGTGTGCCAAGGCTTTTTGAAAAAATTTATGCCCGCGTCCAAGAAGAGATCCAATCGGGGACACCGATCCGCCGTGCGGTTTTTGAATGGGCTCTTAAGATCGGGGAAAAACGGTATGAACTGTACACCAGCAAGCCGGCTGATTATTTGATGATGCATGATTTGCCGCCGGATCTGAAATGGAAATGGAAAATTGCCGACAAGCTCGTTTTTCAGAAGATCAAATCGCAACTGGGCGGGCGGCTGCGCGGTTTGATTTCGGGCGGGGCTGCTTTGAATCCTGACATCGCCCGGTTCTTTTGGGCGATTGATGTGCCGGTGTTGGAGGGATACGGACTGACCGAAACCTCACCGGTGATCAGTGTCAATCCGTTTTCCCGTGCCCGGATCGGAACTGTGGGGCTGCCGCTGCCCAACTTGGAAGTCAGTATCGCCGAGGACGGCGAAATTTGGGTTCGCGGTCCCAATGTGATGCAAGGGTATTACCGAAATGAGGAAGCAACCGCCAATCAGTTCCACAACGGATGGTTGAAGACAGGGGATCTGGGTGAAATCAACGAGGAAGGTTATTTGAAAATCACGGACCGGAAAAAACGGCTTTTGATATTGTCCACCGGAAAAAATGTGAGTCCCCAACCGGTGGAAAATGCGATTTGCGCCAGTTTGTACATCAACCAGTGCTGTTTAATCGGCCAAGACCGAAAATACACCACCGTGTTGATCGAACCTGATTTTGAACAGCTGGTCCCTTGGGCAAAGAAGAAGAATTTGCCTGCCGATTCCCGTGAGAAGCTGGTCGAATGCGAAGAAGTGAAAACGCTTCTTCAAAACGAGATCAAGCAGGCGGTCAAGAATTTCCCCCGTTATGAACGGCCCAAAAAAGCTTGGATATCCGGACGGGAGTGGACAGAGGAAACCGGAGAGATCACGCCTTCATTGAAAGTACGGACACATGAGATCGAAAAAATTTATAAAAATGAAATTGCCCAAATGTACGGGGATGTTTCTCATCCGCGCATGATTATTTTAGAATCCGCAAAGCAAGGAGGTACATCATGAATCTTCCACTCAAAGGAAAAGTGGCGGTTGTCACCGGGGCTTCCCGCGGTTTGGGGAGAATGGACGCTTTGAAGTTGGCAGAAGCCGGAGCCGATGTGGTGGTGACGGATATTTTGATCGAAGAAGACGAGAAATTGGAGGAAAAGTCCGAACAGTACGGGCCGATGTCCCAAATCATGGCTCAATCCAAAACCATTTACACCAAATCTACGGCCAAACAAATTGAAGAAATGGGACGGCGCTCGGCGGCATACCGGATGGATGTCACAGATCGGGAAGAAGTCCAAAAGGTAATGGCTGAAATCAAAGACAGGTTCGGTCGGATTGACATCTTGGTCAACAATGCCGGAACCTTGGATCATACAGCGCGTTTGGAACATCAGAATGATGATTTTTGGGACCGGGATTTGAAGGTGAATTTGACCGGAGCTTACAACTGTTCCAAAGCGGTTTGGCCCTATATGAAAGAACAGAAATGGGGACGCATCATCAATATGGCTTCTGTGGCCGGAACCTTGGGAGGATACGGACAAGCCAGTTATTCAACCACCAAAGCGGGAATCCTGGGCTTGACCAAAACCTTGGCTTTGGAAGGGGCCCGGTACAATATTACGTCCAATGCCATTGTGCCGGGAATTATCAATACGGAGGCTTTTCAATACACCAACCCGAAAATGCGGGAGCGCATGATTGAACGGACGGCTTTTAAAAGACCGGGGGAACCGGAGGATATTGCATATGCCATCGTGTTCTTGGCATCAGATCAGGCCAAATACATTACCGGGGTCGGACTTCCGGTTGCAGGCGGAATCGATCTGTTTACTTTTTGATGAAGAAAGGAGAGAAAAGCATGAGTGACCGCGATGCAGTGATCATTGATGCCATCCGGACACCGATCGGGCGGAAAAAAGGAACACTCTCGACGGTCCGGCCTGATGACATGGCAGCTTTCGTCCTGCAAAAGCTGGTGGAGAAAAACCAACTGGATCCGGCAGAAGTGGAAGACATTAAAATGGGATGCGTCACGCAAATCGGCGAGCAAGGATACAATATCGGCAGAATGGCCGGCTTGATCGCAGGGTTTCCGGTGGAAGTGTGCGGAGTGAGTGTCAACCGGATGTGTGCTTCCTCTTTGGAAACCGTTGCCCAAGGGGCTCATGCCATCATGGCGGGGATGGCGGATTGTGTGATCGCGGCCGGGGTTGAAAGCATGAACCGGGTCCCCATGGGCAGTGACGGCGGCAGTTTCAGCGACCGGCTGTTGTCCAAATACAACATTATTCCGCAAGGGCTCTCAGCGGAAATGATTGCCGAAAAATGGGGAATCTCCCGTGAGGAGATGGACGAATTTTCATTGCACAGCCATGAAAAGGCACTGGTTGCACAACAGGAAGGACGTTTTGACAACGAGCTGGTGCCGGTGGAAATCAAAGGAGATAAAGGGGAATGGGTAAAACTGGACAAGGATGAGACGCCCCGGGCCAATACCAGTTTGGAAGCACTGGCTCAATTGTCTCCCTCCTTCCGTCCCGACGGCAATGTGACACCGGGAAATTCCAGCCAGATCAGTGATGGTTCGGCCGCTG
This sequence comes from Thermoactinomyces sp. CICC 10735, assembly GCF_016055175.1. Lineage (NCBI taxonomy): Bacteria > Bacillati > Bacillota > Bacilli > Caryophanales > Thermoactinomycetaceae > Thermoactinomyces > Thermoactinomyces sp. CICC 10735. The sequence continues at coordinate 352,172 of NZ_JAECVT010000001.1, forward strand.
TTTTGCTCACCTCCCGCCGGAAAGCCAAAGACTTGGGGCTCGTTCCGAAAGCCCGGGTGGTTGCCACACAATTGGCTGGTGTGGAGCCGGATATCATGCTGACGGGGATCATTCCCGCCACCCGAAAAGTGTTGGACCGTGTCGGTTTAAGTTTGGACGACATCGGCGTGTTTGAGGTCAATGAAGCGTTTGCTTCGGTGGTTCTTGCCTGGAAGCAGGAGATCAAACCGGACATGGAAAAAGTCAACCCCAACGGAGGCGCGATTGCATTGGGGCATCCGCTCGGAGCCAGTGGGGCCCGGATTATCGCGACATTGGTCAATGAGCTGGAACGCCGGAAGGAACGTTACGGGTTGGCCACGATGTGCATCGGATTCGGAATGGCGCTTGCAGTCATTATTGAACGGGAGGAAGGCTGATGGAGTGGAAGCATTTTTTGGTGGAGATTCGCGATCAGGTTGCACGGATCACCATCAACCGCCCGCCAGTAAATACGCTGAGCCGGGATGCCCTGATTGAATTGGGTTCCATTTTGGATCAATTGGAAAAGGATCCGTCCGTCCGGAGTTTGATCCTCACCGGTGCGGGAGAAAAAACTTTTTCCGCCGGTGCGGATGTTTCCGAGTTTGGCGGGATGGGGGATCGGGAACAGGCTGAAGGTTTCTTAAAACAAATCCATGATTTATTCGACCGGATTGAAAACTTCCCCAAACCGGTGATTGCTTCCATCAACGGGAAAGCGTTGGGTGGCGGAAACGAATTGCAAATGGCTTGCCACTTGGCGATTGCCGCCGACCATGCCGAATTCGGATTGCCGGAAGTCCGGTTGGGGATTATGCCGGGTTACGGTGGAACACAACGGTTACCACGTCTGATCGGGCAAAGGCGCGCTTTGGAAATCATGCTGGAAGGGAAAAGAATTTCCGCACAGGAAGCATTGGAAATCGGACTGGTCAATAAAGTTGTGCCTGCGGAACGGTTGGCCGAAGAAGCGTTTGAATGGGCCAAACAATTGGCCGAAGGACCGCCCGTTGCCATGAAAGGAATCATCCAATCGGTCATCAACGGGAGCCGGAAGGAACTGCCGGAAGGGTTGAAAGTCGAACGCGAAAACATGCTGGCCGTGATGCGCACGGAAGATGCCATCGAAGGGGTTGCCGCTTTCTTTTCCAAACGCAAACCGTCTTTTAAAGGAAAATAATATCGGCACATAAGCCTCCCAAACCGGGAGGCTGTGCCTGCATTTCATTTAAAGGGGGGATCTTATGCCTTCACATACTTACTTTTTTACCGGTTTCCCCGGATTTATTGCCACCCGGCTGGTTGAAAAGTTGTTTGACCAGGATCCGTCTTCCCGTTTCCTGCTGTTGGTTCACCCCAGTCAACAAGAGAAGGCGGAAAAAGTGATTTCGCAATTAACGCAAAAGAAAGCAGGGTCCAGAGGATGTTTCATCCCGATCCCCGGCGACATTACCAAGGAAAATTTGGACATCCCGCAGCAACGCATGGAACGCCTCCGGGAGGAGATCGATTATGTTTTTCATTTGGCCGCGATTTATGACTTGGCGGTTTCCAAGGAGACCGCCTATAAGGTCAATGTGACCGGCACCCGGAATGTAAACGATTTCGTCTTAAGTTTATCCGGATTGAAGCGGTACGTCTATTTCAGTACCGCTTATGTATCGGGCAAGCGGACCGGCCGGATTTTGGAGACTGAATTGGATGAAGGACAGTCTTTTAAAAACCATTATGAAGCGAGCAAGTTTGAAGCGGAGGTTATCACTCAGAAGATCATGAAGCAAGTGCCTTTGACAATCATCCGGCCGGGAATTGTCATGGGAGATTCCAAAACGGGGGAAACGGTCAAGTTTGACGGACCTTACTTTGTGATGCGTTATTTGGACAAATTTTCCCGTTTCCCCATTCCTTATCCGGGCCGGGGGAAAGCCTTGTTAAATCTCGTGCCGGTGGATTATATCGTGGACGCAACGTGTTATTTGGCCACGCATCCGGTGGGGGAAGGAAAAGTGTATCATTTGACCGACCCCAACCCTTATCCGGCCCGGGAAGCGTTCGGTATCATTTGCGAGACACTGGTTGGAAAGAAAGCGTCCTTTACGCTGCCCTCTTTCATTGTATACGGTTTGCTTTCAATCCCCGCGTTTCGAAGGTGGTTGATGGTGGAAAAAGAGACCATCGAATACTTTCGCCTGAAGGCGGAATACGATTGCTCACAAGCGTTGGAAGATTTAAAAGATTCAGGGGTCAAGTGCGCGGATTTTAAAGATTACATTCAGGTTTGTGTCAAATTCTATGAAAATCACCGGCATGATCCGGACAAAATGATTGAAGTGCGGTAAGAAACAATAAAGCTTGTCGGCCGGATGACTTGGCGACAAGCTTTATTGTTGCGCTGATTAAGAAGCGGATGCCTCTTTGGATGCTTTTTGAAGATCCCGCTCTTTGCATTCCATGGTGCAATAGCCTTCATATTTTTCTTCGCATTCCGGACAACAAATGTGCTGTTTATGGCAAGGATCATATTTGCAATTGATGTAGCGGTCTTCCGGTTTTCCGCAATGGGAACATTTCCCGACGATCTTGTCTTCGACTTGATTGATGCGGACCGAGATCCGTTCATCAAACACATAACATTTTCCGTCAAAGAGTTGCCCTTTTACTTCCGGATCTTGGCTGTAGGTGATGATACCCCCGTCCAGCTGGTAAACTTCTTTAAACCCTTCTTCCAGCATCAGGGCCGTCAGTTTTTCACAACGGATGCCCCCGGTGCAATAAGTGATGATCGGTTTGTCTTTGTATTGGCTCATGTTTTTGCGAATCCATTCAGGGAACTCCCGGGTGGTTTTGACATCCGGGCGGATGGCTCCGCGAAAATGGCCGATGTCATACTCATAGTCGTTTCTTCCGTCTAATACGATCACGTCATCCCGTTGGAGCATTTCGTAAAATTCTTTGGGCGACAAACGTTTTCCCGTTTTTTTGTGGGGATCCACGTTCTTTTTCAAACGCCAGGTGACCAATTCTTTTTTCGGGCGTACAATCATTTTTTTGAATGCATGTTTGTGATGTTTGTCGACCTTAAAGGGCATATCATGGAACAACGGGTGCTGATGCATGTAATCCATATATTTTTGGGTTTGTTCAACTGTTCCCGACACGGTTCCGTTAATTCCTTCTTTGGAAACCCAAATCCGTCCCCGCAAGCCGAGTTCATTGCAAAATGCACGGTGTTCATCCGCAAAGGATTCCGGATCTTCCAAAGGTGTGTATTTATAGTAAAGGAGTACACGATAGTTTTGATCATTGGTTTCCATGTCTGATCACTTCCCCTTTTCAACAGTTTTCCCGAAAAAAGTCCTGCCTTTTAGTATACAACAGACATGAAAAAACGCAAAGTACGGCTTAAGGCCGAAGCCTATCGCACAAAGGCCTTTTTTCAATTATGATAATCAAAAAGACCAAAAGGTGGGAAGAAGTTGAAAGAACAAAACAAAGCCGTTTTTCTCGACCGGGACGGGGTTATCAACGAAGTGAAAACGGACCGGGTGGATCATGTCAACCGGCCGCAGGATTTCTATTTGCTTGAAAAAGTTCCGGAAGCGATTGCCAAATTAAGGGGACTCGGGTACAAAATTTTTGTGGTTACCAATCAAGGCGGTGTGGGGCTGGGTTATATCCAGGAAAAAACCTTGAAAAAAATCCATGAAAAAATGCAGGAAGATTTAATCGCCGGACATCCCGAAGCCATCATTGACGACATCTTGTATTGTCCCCATAAACCTTTTGAAGGTTGCTCTTGCCGCAAGCCCCAAGCCGGCATGATTCTGGAGCTGGCAAAGAAACATCAAGTGGATTTGTCCCGGTCATGGATGGTGGGGGACCGGCAAGTCGATCTGGAAGCGGGCAAAAGAGCGGGATGCCGGTCCATCCTGGTTTCGAGCGAATATACTCTGTGGGATTTTGCCTGTTCATTGGATCCAAAGGAGGAGTGATTTTCCTCCTTTTTTCTTTCCAAGCAAAAAAATCTCTGAATATAGCCCGAAGGAATCATGCGAAAAAGGAGGACTATAAATATAATAAACTCGGGATGGGGGTGCAAGATTGGCTACATTGGCAGTCGGATATCTGATCTGGATCGGGTTTACGGCTTATGTCATGATCATCGCCAACATACATAATCGTTGTCTGACCAAAATGACGGGCATGATGGTTTCCATGGGTGTGGCCATGATGAGCAGCCTGTTATTGGGAACCTTGCTCGGTGTTTTTCTGGAAACCATGATGGTTTCCACGGAAATTGCCATGGTGTTTGGGATGGTTGCCGGTTATTTTACCGGTAAACCGATACATCTTTTGGCTTCCCTGGACGGGTTGCTGGCAGGGATCATGGGAGGAATGATGGGGGCGATGCTGGGGGTGATGATAGTTCCCGAAAATTCGGCATGGACCCTGGCCGTGGTGATTGCCTCTTTTGTCATTGCCATGGCGTTGATCATTCAATTGATTGCACAGGAAATGAACAAAGCAGATAAAAAGAAGGAAGCCATGAGAGAAAAGAAAATCGCCGGTTGGGGGGTTTTGTTTTCGATCGCACTCATTATCGCATCGTTTCCTCTCAATGCGGTGTGGGTGGATGCTTTTCCGGCTTCCACAACAAATATCATCCAACCACACCACCATTAAAAAACGCCTGGATTCATTTTTCCAGGCGTTTTTTTGCTTTATAAATTCTTGAAGTTTTCCACTTGGGTTTGAATGGCCACTTCTGTGGGGAGGCGTTCAATGCTGGATGCGCCAAAGAACCCGTCCACGCCGTTGGTCATGGATAAAATCTCTTTCACGTCCTGCGGTTCGGCAATGGGGCCGCCATGACAAAGGATGATGATGTCGGGATTCACTTTTTTGGCGGCATCATGAATGGCCTGAATCCGTTCGGCGGATTTCTCCAAGGTCAGCGCCGTTTCCGCTCCAATCGAACCTTTGGTGGTAAGCCCCATATGCGCCACCAGGACATCGGCACCAGCTTCCGCCATGGCCACGGCTTCTTCTGTATTAAATACGTACGGACAGGTCAGCATATCCAGTTGGTGTGCTTCACGAATCATTTCGACTTCCAAATCAAAGCCCATTCCGGTTTCTTCGAGGTTTTGGCGGAAATTCCCGTCAAAAAGCCCGACGGTGGGGAAGTTTTGGACCCCGTCAAATCCCATTTCTTTCAGTTGCTTCAGGAAAACGGGCATTCTGCGGAAGGGATCGGTGCCGCAAACGCCGGCCAAAACAGGAGTGTTTTGGACAATCGGCAACACTTCTGAAGCCATTTCCACCACAATGGCATTGGCGTCTCCATAGGGGAGCAAACCGGCCAAAGACCCGCGTCCGGCCATGCGATAACGGCCGGAATTATAAATAATGATGATGTCGGCTCCGCCTCGTTCGGCAAATTTTGCAGAAATTCCGGTTCCGGCCCCGCAACCGATAATCGGCTTTCCTTGCTGAAGAGTGTTTCTTAAACGTTTGAGTGATTCTTCTCTGCTGATAAATGGCATGATGTCAAACTCCCTTCATTCGCTTTCTTTTTGAATCAGTTCCATCAATTTTTTCGTCACGGCATCAGCAAATTCCGGATCATTAATATTGCAATCCAATTCGTAGACCGGGATGTCCGGATTGGTGTATTGCTTGATGGCATCAAACAGTGCTTGGTCGGCTTCCGGCCACCAAAATTCTTTTCCGGGAGCGTCCAGTTCGGAAACGCCTTTTAAGGGAAGAAAGACGGCGACTTCTCCTTTGGACCGGTTGATTTTTTCCGCCAGGATCCGGCCCAGATTTTCATTTTCTTCAGGGGTGGTTCTCATTAATGTGATGTTATCGTTCCAATAATAAAAAAGTCGGTCTTTGAATTTTTCCGGCACGGTGGCAGGTCCCCAAAAGTTCACCATGTCCAGGCACCCTGGTGCCACGACTTGAGGCAATGCCCACTTGGCGGCAGCATCCATCCGGGTGGGGCCTGCCGACAGCACACCTCCCACCAGTTCATCGGCCAATTCTGTCGTGGTAATGTCCAACACCCCGGTTATGTATCCCTGACCAATCAAATATTCCATGGTTTTCCCGCCGGTGCCGGTGGCGTGAAACACCAATACTTCATAGTCTTTTTGTTCCAGCAAATGTTTGCATTGATTCACCAGCGTGGTGGTGTTTCCAAACATGGAGGCGGTGATCAAAGGTTTGGTATCGATGGGCGGCACCTCGGCTTCCAGCATGCCGATAATGGCACCGACGGCATTGGAATAAATTTTGGCGCTGATCCGGTTGACTCCGGCCACATCCAAAACCGACGGAATCATGACAATATCGCTGATCCCCACATAAGGCTTTGTATCGCCGGAGGCCACCGTGCTCACCATCACCTTCGGGACTCCCACCGGAAGGGCTTGCAAGCCGGATGTACCGATCATGGTCCCGTTGGATCCTCCCATCGAAAAACCAGCATCAATTTTTCCTTCCAGAAAAAGCTCCTTCATAATGACGGCGATTCCCCGTGTCATGACAGACATGGCATGGGATTTATCAGCTTTTTTCCGAAGCTCTTCCAAAGAGCTCCCGCCGGCTTCCGCCACTTTTTCGGCAGAAATATCCGGATCAAAAAACGGCTCTCCCAAAACACCTGTGTCAATAACAAAGGCTTGGTGCCCGTGTTTTTCGATTTCCTGCTTGATAAATGCATAGTCATGCCCTTTGGTATCCAGTGCACCAATGACAGCAATGGTTTTGCCCATTTCGATCCTCCTTGCATGTTGAGTTAGGATGCTTTTAGAGAAAAACCCTTATAAATAACATTTAGTTATAAATGTTATATTCCCTTCATTATATCAATTATTTTTCTTGTGATTTTTTAGAAAAACTTTTTTAAGGCTAAATTTTCGGCTTCAAACAGCGGAGGGATATGAGGAGAAAAGCTTGGAACCATGCTTTGTTTGATTTAAAGTGTGAAGATTATTGTATAATAATATTTAACGTATCGAATTTTTAAGTGATGCCGAAAACCGGCATCATCCTTTTTTTAGAGAAAGGGAGGACCTTTGGTGGATACCGCACAACAATCCATGTCGGCAAAAAGACCAATGTCCAAGGGGAAAGTATGGACATTCAGCACGACGCATATGATGAATGATTTGGTGACAACCGGCATTGTCCCGGCGTTATTGCCGCTGTATCAGCAAGCTTTTGGTTTGACTTACACGCAATCGGGGCTCATTATTCTTGCTTCTTATATCACTTCATCTGTCATGCAGCCATTGTTTGGCGCATGGACGGATCGCAAACCGATGGTCTGGATGTTGCCGCTCGGTGTGTTTATCTCCGTGATGGGATTGGCACTGACCGGTTGGGCGCCCAGTTATGGCTGGGTTTTGTTTCTGATCGCCTTGTCCGGTCTCGGCTCCGGGATTTTCCACCCGGAAGCCTCCCGGGGAACCCACTTTGCTTCAGGAAATACCAAAGGGCTGGCGCAGGCGATTTTTCAGGTGGGCGGTAACGGCGGCCAAGCTTTGGGACCGTTGATGATTCCGTTGTTTTTGGTTTATACGGGAAAAGAAGGGCTCATCTGGTTCAGCGTGCTGGCAGTGATCGCGCTCTTCCTGCTGATGCGTTTATTGCCTTGGTATAAAGAACAGGTGAGCAGGTCGCAGGCAGCCAAAAAACAATCCAAAGGAAAAAACCACTGGACGGGGGTTTTTTGGCTGGTCATTGTGATCACATTGCGGTCTTGGTGCCAAGTTGGGGTTTCCGCTTTTTTGCCTTTTTTCTTTTTGCATCAAATGAACATGTCTTACAGCCAAGCAGAGGTGTTAAACTTCGTATTTCTGGGTGCCGGCGCGTTGGGAACGTTTATCGGCGGGGCGTTATCTGATTATTTGGGTATCAAACGCTGGTTGGTCGGTTCCTTGCTCGCTTCGGTTCCCTTTGCCGTATGGTTGCCTTATGCCCAAGGGGTTTCGATGTGGCTAGTGATTTTTTTGTTTGGTTTTTTTGTTTTATCTTCTTTTGCCGTGACAGTGGTCTATATGCAGAAATTGCTGCCCCGCAATATCGCCATGGCTTCCGGGCTGGCCATCGGTTTTGGCGTCGGAGCCGGGGGAATCGGAGCCACGCTCATGGGATATCTGATCGACTTATTCGGGGTGCCCACCATTTTATCATTTATTTCCGCATTGCCCATTTTGGCGGCTCTTTGTGCGTTCATGGTTCCGGATGAAAGAAAACTGATTGCATAAACAGTTTCAGAATCCTCCCGGTTTAAAGTGCACGGGAGGTTTTTTTGAACCATCGGCCTGGCTTGGCAAACAATGTTTGTTTCGTTGATGAAAGATTGGCGTGAATGATTTATGCTGACAGTAATACGAATCAAAGAAGCAGGAGGGAAAAGAATGAAACCACTCAACAACAAGGTGGCCGTGATCACCGGAAGCAGCCGGGGCATCGGTGCCGCCACGGCCGTGTTATTCGCCAAGGCCGGAGCCGATGTTGTCATTAATTATCATCATTCTGAAAAAGAGGCTTTGCAGGTACTTGAAAAAGTGAAAGCCGCCGGGAAAAAAGGCATTGTGGTGAAAGCGGATGTCCGGAAGGAAGAAGATGTGAAAAAGTTGGTGGACCGGACCGTTCAGGCATTCGGAAAAGTGGATATCCTCATCAACAATGCCAACATTGCCTTTGCGTTCAAGCCGTTTATGGAGATGAGCTGGGAGGAGTTTTCCGTCAAGTTGAACGACGAAATGCGTTCGGCTTTCCATCTTTGCCAGGCTGTGGTTCCGCATATGGAAAAACAGGGAAGAGGAAAAATCGTCTTGATTTCCAGCGGGTTATCCCGAACACCCGCGGAAGGGTTTATCGCTCACGGCACAGCCAAAGCGGCCATCGTGTCCTTTGCAAAATACCTGGCACTGGAATTGGGTCCCAAAAATATCCGGACCAATGTGATTGCCCCCGGTTTGGTGCTGACCGATGCGACAAAAGACCAACCGAAAGAAATGCATGAATCCATCCGGAATGTCACGCCTTTGCGACGCCTGGCTCAACCGGAGGATGTGGCCGGGGCTGTTTTGAGTTTGGTGGCTGATTGGAATCCGTTTATGAATGGCGCTTATCTCCCTGTCAACGGAGGAAATGACATGGATTGATGACAAGCATTTCAGAGTTTGAAAAAAGCCGGTAAATTACCGGCTTTTTTTGCAATTGGAGGTTGATCAAAGCGGAAAAGAAGTATATCATTAGAATGATTACTTTTTGATAATTATTCTAATTTAGGAGGATAAAAATGAAAGTTTATGATTACCATCATCTCAACCATGTGAAAGAACAGCACACCTCCCGAAAAACCTTGTGGATCACCCTGGCATTAACCGTCTTTTTCACAGTGGTTGAGGTGGCAGGCGGCTTGTTATCCAATTCGCTGGCTTTGTTGTCTGATTCTGCCCATATGATTTCCGATGTTTTTGCATTGGGCCTGAGTTTGACGGCTAGTTACATGGCCACTCGAAATCCGGACGGAAAATACACATTTGGTTTTCTCCGGTTTGAAATCATTGCGTCCTTTTTAAACGGGTTGGCCCTGGTTGTGATTGCAATCGGAATTTTTATCGAAGGCATCCGCCGGCTCATTGAACCCCGGGAGATCGATAAGCCTTTGATGTTGACCATTGCGGTCATCGGTTTGATTGTCAATATTGTGTTGACGGTGATTTTAAGCCGCAGTTCCAAGGAAGAAGAAAATCTGAACATCAAAAGTGCTCTCTGGCATTTTATCGGAGATTTGCTGAGCTCCGTGGGGATCATTGTTTCCTTCATCCTGATCTCCGTGACCGGGCTTTTGATTTTTGATCCGCTGATCAGCATGGTGATTGGAGGAATCATTTTTTACGGCGGTTCCAAAATCCTTTACGAATCTTATTTCATTCTGATGGAAGCCGTGCCGGAAAAGTTTGATCTGGAATCCGTCCGGCAAGATATCGGCGAGGTAGAAGGCGTTCAGGATGTACATGAGCTTCATTTATGGGCGGTTTCCACAGACCATTATTCGCTGACAGCTCATGTGTTTATTGATGATGCGGCAGAACCTTTTCTTGTGATCAAGGCCATCAATGAGACGCTCTGCCAAAAACACGGAATCGTCCATTCCACCGTCCAGATTGAACATCCTGCCGTTCATGATCACGGGGAGTACGGAAAACGTTTCTTGGCCGTCAATTGAGGAAAACTTCAAGGTCTAAATGCCGGGAATCCACATATAAAAAGTCTTGACAACAATCATCCCAAGGAGGTTATTCCATGTCGGACGACTCGATGTTTCCTGCCCGGTGGTATGCAGTCGCATGGTCGTCGGAGCTGAAAAAGAAGCCCCTCAAAAAAAGGATCGCCGGCCGGGATATCGTGTTATTCCGGGGAGAAGACAATGCCCCACATGCCATTCATGCCTATTGCCCCCATCGGGGAGCCGACCTTTCGTTGGGATCTTGTGCAGACGGAGGAATCCGGTGCCCTTTTCATGGTTGGTTGTTTCAAGGAGACGGAAGATGTACGGATATTCCATCCCAGCCCGGAGCAAGGATTCCTGAATTCGCCCATGCCACGGCATACAGGGTGATGGAGAAAGCCGGGCTGATCTGGGTTTATCCGTCCAATCATCCCCATGATGAGCTGACATTGTTTCCAGAACTGGAGGATCCCGACCTCCGGCTTGTTCCTTTTCAATCCACATGGAAAGCCCATTTTACACGGGTGGTGGAAAGCGTCTTGGATGTGGCTCATCTTCCGGTTGTTCACCGCCGGACGATCGGAAGAAAATCTTCACTGGATGTAAAAATTCAATTTCAAGCGGATGGGGATTGGATTCGGATCGAGAACAACCATACCGAATTGGAGTACCGGTTTCCGCAACAATGGATATTACGCCCGCGATCCCGCGGAAAACACCGGTTGATTAATTTTGTGACGTTTACGCCGGTCGATTCTCATTCCACGGATATCCGGGGATATATCGGCCGAAATTTTGCCAAATCATTTTTGATCGATAAAATCTTGTCCCAATTCAGTCTCAAGGTGCTGAAAGAGGATCAGGAAATCGTGGAAAGTCAACATCCGCGGCCCATTCCGGAATCTCTCCGTTTGGAAGCGCATGTTGCGGCAGACGGACCCCAAGTCCGGTTCCGAAACCGGTGGTATTCCTTTTTGACCGGCAAGGAGCCAAAACTATTTTCCGCTGCAGATCATTTTGAATATTGAGACAGTTGGTCGCAAGAGGGGAGAAGAGAGGGGAAAACCGGTGTTAAATCGACCGCGAAAATCGAACGTATATTCGTGAAAAATCCAAAATTGCCTCAGAGCGAATCTGATGCGTTTTTAAGAGGCGTTTGGTTCTTTTGGACATATGGGTCATGAATAAAAAAAGAGGGGCCTTACAAACAAAATTTGAAGGCCTTTATTTTTTTTGCTAATTCCCATTTCTTTCTTTTTTATCCTTTGTTATCCAATCGGTCGGTCAACTCTTCAATATCGGAAATCAACGTATGCAGAGTAAAAGACTCTGTTTGGTTAATGGATTCAATCCGGTCTGCGGCCCGGCGCATGATTTTAGCTGCCTGCTTGAGATCTTGCACGGAAAGTTGCATTTGATACTCTTTATCCATTCTTTCACCTCGCCAAAAAATCGGTACCTTTGCATCTGTTGAAAAACAGCAGAGAAATGTAACATGAAATAGACATGTTCCCATGTTATCAAAAAAACGCCGGGAGGAAAATGACCATGGGTATTGGCCCGAATCTTGTCATATCTGTATGTTTTGCGCTTTTAACACTGGTTTATTTTTTGCTTCAACGGCATTACGGGGCGGATGTTCGCCTGTGGATGCTTATTTATTTTCCCGTACTCATATTTGCCATGACCTTCAGCTTTAATCATTGGCAACAACCGTTAAAAAAATTCGCTGACTGGTTGAAAGAGCAGGTGCAAGCAGGTTTTTGGAAATGTATCATGATCATTGCGGGTATGGTTCTTTTCTGGGTGATTGCCATCATCTTGTTGATCGCGGTTCCGCTAGCTATTTTTGAGCCGGAAGTTGCAAATCAATGATCTCCATATCCCAATGGTTGTTAAAAATCATGGATTCCAGGTATCATGAAATAAACATGTTTCCCATGTCACCAAAAAATCGCAGGAGGGGGATGCGAATGAAAGTCGGTAAAAATTTATTATACTCTGCATTATACGCTTTAATTATGCTTGGTCTCATATTGATGAGAAAAAATTTTGATGGTGAAGAGTTTCCTCAATGGATGGTCGTTTATTTACCTGTTTTATTTTTTTTCGCAACCTTTTGCATCCTTCATTGGAAGAAACCCTTGAGAAGAACCTTGGACCGTATGAATGAATGGGCATATGACATGAGCTTTCGGAAAATCATCGTCATGATCTTAAGTATCTTGGTTTTTTCAGTGGTTGTCGTCGGCGTCTTTTTTGTATTGCCCATCATTATCTTTGAATCCTGAATCCAACTGATCCATTGATACATATGATATACAGGATTTTACAAAAACAATTTTTTCGGAAAGATGGATAGCAGATAGCGGGTAAATATCAAAACGCTTGAGAAACCGGATTAAGGTACTCAGGCGTTTTTTGTGTTTATTGTATATATCTAAAAGTAAATCATTTTCACGAATCCAATCTGATTATCAGAACGGATTTCTGATTGGAAATAAATGTGAAACAGACAACCAAAACTCGTAGTAATAAATGGTTTTTCTGGAAATAAACAGTTGATTCCTCCCTCGAAAACCCGTTATATACAGTTACAAAATTTATATTTTGTAACGTTGCAGGTTGATGGGGAGAAAGATCAGGCTTCGACATCTCAAAAAATGGCATTTTCCCACTTGTTGTCATCTCATTAAGAAAAGTTAACTATAGTTTTGAGAAATAAAAAATATTTATTTGTATATCGAAGCATTCGTGTTGAAAATCGAATAAAAAACCAGACGATTATTTCTTTTATTTTTGAAAATGATTTAATCCTGATTTCTGATGTTTCTGTATTGACAGAGAACCTTATTTATGGATGAGGCCGTTCCGGTTGTGAAATAAAAGCCCCCCTCCCCGCCGCGCAAAGAATGAATTTGATTTCCCCTGACGGTTCGGACGTTCATGATGAGAACCGCCGGGTTATCCGATATAGATCGCGAGATAATCATACCAGATTTTCAAAAATGTGATGGCGATGACAAGAGTCAAGCCGACCCGCAATGTGCGAGGGTTTGCTTTTTTGCTGACCATCGCTCCTGCCGGCGAAGCGATCAGTCCGGAAACTGCCAGAATGACAGAAGGAATCAGCAAGATCTGATCGGAAACCAATTTGGCCGCCACGGATCCGGATGAAGATACAAAGGCGATCGCAAGCGACGTGGCGATGGCGGTGCGGGTGGGTGTTTTAAAAGACAAACAGCAAGACCGGCACCAGAATAAACGAACCGGACGAACCAATGACACCGGAAAAAATCCCGATGACCAACGCAACCCCCATCACTGCTGCAGGGTGAGAAGCGATTGGACGAGCCGCGGTTTCTTTTGGTTCTTTCTCGGAGCGAAACATCATCCATACCGCCATGGTGGCCAGGATGGCGTAGATCAAATGAATCCATGTTTCACTCAGCCATTTGGAACCATATCCGCCAAGAAAACTCCCGGCCAATACGGCCGTTCCCATATAAACGGTTAGCGATTTATTGAGGGCTCCCTCTTTTCCGTGAACAACAAGCCCCGCCATGGACGTAATAAACACTTGAACCGCAACCATCCCTGCTGCGTTATGCGCGGAAAATGCAGGAAATCCAAATAATGGCGGAAGATACAACAACATCGGATATTGAATGATGGCTTCGTCAACAGCGTTGAAAGTCTCTTTCCTCTTGCCGGCAAAAAAACAAAAAGAACATGAAAGAATCATGTTCTTTTCGAAGGGTTTGACTTGAACAGTTTGACAAACTTCCGCTTCACTTTTAACCGCTCGTGGTCAAACAGTCCGTTTTTCATTTTCTCCATCAATTCTTCCCTGCTTAATAATCCTTCGCGATACATCCGGTTCAGTTTTTTTCTTTCTTCATACGATGGTTTGCGTCCTTGCGTCATAGATGATTCCCACCTCGGTGTTTAAGATCGTTGTAGACCAGTGGAAAGAGCAAACTGGCAAACAATGCAGCCCGTTCAATTTCGATATCTTCATAAGCATCAACAGGCGCTCCGGTAATGGTCAGAACCCCTATCCGGGTGGGTTCCATCATTCCGGCTTTGATCGGCACACATAATATGGTGCGATATACCTTGCGTGAATTCTTTTTTTGGTCATATTCATAATCCAGGGATTCGACATCAGGCACATAATAAATTTCTTTTGTTCTCCATGCACGACCCGCTGCACTGCCATGGATCGGGGGTTCATATATTTTTACGCGGTGAGAGTGTCCGCTGGAATGGGCGAAATGCACAAGAACATCATTTTTTTCAGGATGTTTGACGTGAATGATGACCCGGGGTTGCTTTTTTCGGAAATTTTTCAGCGTGTTCACCAGATAGTCCAGCAAATTCATGAAGATTTCATCGCGGTTTTGCCGGAAGCGGTTTTGATCGGCGATGGCCGCGGCCACTTCTTCAATGGTATACATAATTTGAGACATGGTGTAGGTTTCATCGTTGTATTTGCTGTCCAATTCTTCATATAAACTTTTTAAAATCTCAATTTCATCTTCCGCTTTGGCCAATTGGGTATTCTGTTGATCAATCTGCTGGTCTTTTTCTTTTAACAAATCCATTAATTCTTGCCGGTCCTGTTCCAGAAGCAGCACTTTCTTTTCCAGCTCTTCTTTCTCGTTTCGGCAAGTGTCCAGTTGGATCATGGCCATTTGGCTGTTTTGGTCCCCTTCTTCCAAACTGCGGCCCAACCAATCATTTTTTCCTGTGGCATAACGATAAATATGGATCACCAAGGTGGCTGTCAGACCGACAGCAATAATAATCACTAAAAAGTCAAAAAACCATCCTGAATTTTTATTTAACATCTCCAGTAACTCGATAAGATCTTCCGTCATTGTTCCGCTCCCTGTTTTATAAAGATCAGTCTTTTGCAATGTCTGGATGGATTGTTTGAGTTTTTAGATCCTGAATGATATGAAGTTTCTGTTATTGATTCCATTATACAACAAAACGACAAACAGATATTAATATTTTAAAACAAGAAAAAAAGTTATATTTTTATGAATAAATAGAAATGAACCCGGAATTGCATTAGAATATTCATGACGTCAAATGATCAGGGGGATGGTTCATGAACGGACAATCGCCGTTCCAAAAGTTGAGCGGTTCTTTGGATGCCTGGAAGAAAAAATCTTCGGGGATTTGGGGGATCTGGATGGAAGATCTGAACACCGGAGAAAAATGGATTTGGAATGAAAAGCAACCTTTTGTGGCAGCCAGCATGATCAAAGTACCGGTGATGGTGGCGGTTTACCGGGCCCATGCGCTAGGAAAACTTTGCTTGAGCGATCGGATTGAATTAAGACGGGAAGACAGAGTCGGCGGTTCGGGGGTTTTGCAGCATCTTTCATATGGAACGAAATTTACCATTCAAGACTTGGTCACCTTGATGATCATCCAAAGCGATAATACAGCAACCAACCTTTTGATTGACCGGTTGGGGAAAGAATTTGTCCAAGAAACACTCCTTGCACTGGAAATGACCGATACGGTTTTCATCAACCGCCTCCATATTGTCCCGGCCGGCTCGAATAAAACCAATCAAATCACTGCCAAAGACATGGCCCGTTGTTTCCGGCTGCTGGCAACCGGTCAAGCCGTTTCCCGTGATGCCAGCCGAAAGATGGTCGAAATATTAAAAAAACAACAATGGCGGAATTGCCTGCCCGGACGGCTTCCTCCCTCCGATTCCGAAATCATCGGCAGTCTGCCACGATGGGAAATGGCGCACAAAACCGGGTGGGTCAACCAAACGCTTCACGACGGGGGAATTTTATACATCGCTTCCCATTCCTTGATCTTGGTGGTATTAAGCAGCGGGCTGGATCATCATCAATCGCAACGGGAAATCAACCATATCGGCAAATGGGTTTACGATGCCTATACCCAGGCCTCCCGATGAAAAACGGGCCGGCTGATCTTTTTTAACCGTTTTATTCCAATTATGGTACCATACGAATGGGACGAAATATCCAACCGTCAACAAATCACACGGGAAAGGTTGATTCAAATGTTTGTAAAAGTCGCCTCGGATGTGCTCGGATTGAGTGAGATCGGGTCCGTGATCAAACCGGAAGATTATGACAAAGTTGAATCGGACGATTTTGTGATGCACGAAGATAATGAGAGAATCTATTTTTTGATCAAATCCAAAACCGATGAGTATTGTTTCACGAATAAAGCGTTAATTCATCTGGACGGAACCAGCGCAACAAGCAAAAAACGTTCTCTTTATCGCTTTGATTACAGCACGCACAAGATTTCGGAAGTGACGCTTGAAACCGCCGGAACCGTCGATTTGGACATCGAACTCAAATTCAAGATCGGATCCAGGATTTTCACCATTGATGTCCATAAAAAATATTTGAACGAGTTGAAGGACTTATACAAAGCGTTACTGAAAATCGCTGAAATCTCCCATGATAATGAAATCATCCTGGAATACGCCAACCGGAGCCTCAATTTGGCTTCATCCACTTTAAGCCATCTCCGGAGCACTGAACACAATCCGGTCGAGCAATTCAAGGAGTTAAATCAGGCGGCATTCTCTTGGCTCGTCGAAGCGAGAAAACAGTATCATGTCAAAGATTACGGGTTTGTGTTTGAACGTTATATCAACCGCTGATGAACATGCATTTTTAAAAAAGTCCTCTTTATCGATCCAAAGAGGACTTTTTTGTGACCACACCGCAAAAATCATCATTGAAATAAACGCTTACAATGACTGAACATCGATCACGATCCGCCCTTTGACGTCGCCGCTTAAAATCTTTTCGCTTAAAGCCGGAACATCGCGAAGGCCGTGAACTTCGGTGAGTTGGTCCAAAAGTTCTGCCGGCAAAAGTTCCGACAGACGGTTCCACGCTTGGGTTCTTTCATCCGCCGGGCAGGTGTTGGAGTCGATGCCGACCAATTTGATTCCGCGCAAAATAAATGGATATACCGTGGTGTGAAGCGAATGGCTTCCGGCCAAGCCACAAGCGGCCACGGTTCCGTAATAGCTCATCTCACTCAACACATGAGCCAACGTGTCACCGCCCACCACGTCCACTGCGCCTCCCCACCGTTGGGATTCCAGCGGACGGGACGCTTTGGAAAGTTCTTTCCTGTCAATGATTTTGCTTGCACCCAGGGATTTTAAAAAGTCATGGTTGTCCGGACTTCCGGTCGATGCGGCAACCGTATATCCCAGACGGGACAAAATGGCTACGGCCAAGCTTCCGACCCCTCCGGATGCCCCGGTAACCAAAATCGGTTTTTCCCGGTTGATTCCATGCCGCTCTAAAGCCGACACGGCCAGCATGGCCGTAAGCCCTGCGGTCCCCAGACTCATGGCATGTTTCAATTGAAGGCCGGACGGGAGCGGAACCAGCCATTCGGGTTTCGCGGTTGCGTATTCGGCATATCCTCCCCAGTGTGTTTCTCCGGTTCCCCATCCGGTTAAAATCACCTTGTCGCCGGGTTGAAATGCGCTGTTTTTGGATTTGACCACCGTGCCGCCCAAATCGATACCGGGAACCATGGGGAATTTGCGGACGATTTTCCCGCGATTTAAAACGGCCATTCCGTCTTTGTAATTCAAGCTGGAATACTGAACGCGAATCAGAACATCTTCTTCCGGCAAGTCCTTGATCTTCAGTGTTTGAAAAGAATGGGAATATTGATCTTGCTTCCGGTCCACAACCAATGCGATAAATTCACGATCTTGCACAGCAACAACCTCCTTCAAGCAAATACTTCTCTATTTCCAACATAATTCCTTTCCGATACAATAAGAAGTACGCGAAGAAAAGGAAAAGGAGACATCAGAATGATTCCTCAATACCTTGCGCGAATCGGTGTTCAACCTCCGGTTCCGGTCCATCTTCCCGGCCTCACCAGGTTAATGCAAAAACACCAACAACACATCCACTTTGAAAACCTGGATATTCTCTCCGGCCGGTCCATTCAGTTGGATCCAAACTCCCTCTTTCAAAAAATCATAATTAATCACCGCGGAGGCGTTTGCTTTGAGTTAAACGGCCTGTTTCATTTGCTCTTAAACGAATTGGGGTTTGACGTGCAAATGGTTGCAGGAACGGTATACGAACCGTCCAGCCGTGATTGGGGATTGGAAGGAACCCACCTGGCCAATCTTGTTTATCTGAATGATGAAAAATATCTGGTTGATGTGGGTTTTGGCGGAAACGCCCCGCGTCGGCCGGTTCCATTATCCGGAGAAGTTGTGCAAGATATTGCCGGACAATACCGGATCCGTTCCAACCCGGATCGATACGTCCTGGAGAAAAAAGAGCCCGGGGCTGAAAGTTGGCAGGTCTTATACCGGTTTACAGGGGAAGCGAAAACATTTCAGGATTTTCATGAAGCTTGCCGTTTAATCGAAACTTCCCCCCGCTCTCCTTTTAATCGCTCCATTTATATCTCCAAAATGACGCCGGACGGCAGAGTCTCTTTGATCGGCCGAAAGCTGGTTCAAGTGACCCCGTCCGGAAAAGAAAAAAGAGAAGTGAGCGAAAACGAACTGCCCGCTTTGATCCGGGAAATATTCCAAATCAGGTGGGAATCACCGGAGGCTCAGTGATTTGAACCCTTCCCCGCTCGGAATCCATTCTCACTTTTCCGCCAATGGGCAATGTGAAATTGGGTCGGCAATGTCCGGCGGAAAGGCCGTAAAAGCAAGGGATGCCGAGCGGGGCGAAAAAGGTTTCAATCATTTCCCGAAACGGGAGGGAAGGTTTGTCGCGGCCGGGTTCGGCGAGCCGGAAATCAGAGAGAATCACTCCCCGCACATGTTCAAACTTGCCGGCCAGCCGCAATTGATTCAGCATGCCGTCGATGGCATACACTTCTTCATTCACATCTTCCAGAAGCAAAATTTTGTCCCGGGTGTCCACCTCATAAGGGGTTCCCACGGCCGAACGCAACAAACTCAGATTGCCGCCGGTCAGTTCTCCTTCCGCCACGCCGGGAACAATGGAAAAGAAGTGTTCATTCGGGGTGTAACTCTTCACATCCCGGCCGGATAAGACGGAAAACAATACGCCCCAACTTTCTTCATCGTACCGTTCGCCGGACAATTCCGCACCCATCGGGCCGTGAAAAGTGACAAGGCCGCAGATTTGCCGGATGGCAATGTGAAGCGCCGTGATATCGCTGTATCCCACAAAAATTTTCGGATGGTGGCGAATCACTTCATAATCGATCCGGTCGATGATGCGCAAACTTCCATATCCGCCTCTCAAACAAAAAACGGCTTTCACCTCCGGATCGAGAAACATCGCTTCCAAATCATCTTTCCGGTATGAATCTTTCCCGGCCAAATATCCATACGCCTTGCCGGCCGATTTTCCGGTTTTCACCGGATAACCAAAGCCGGAAAGCATGCGGATGCAATCTTCCAACTCTTTTTCGCGAACCGGACCAGCCGGTGCAATCAGGCCGATGGTATCCCCGGGCCGCAAAGCTTCAGGTTTTATCACCAAACCCAAATTCCCCCACCTCTTGTCGTCAGAATAAAAAAGGGAACACAAAGGCAACCCAAACCACAACGGCTGCGACATAAATCGAAAGAAGCAGCCAAACGATTTTTCTGCGGCGTTTGACATAACCTTGGTTTTGTTCCGGACTCTGGTTGACCCCTAATCGGATCGTGATGATCAACGAGAACAAAATGCAAAGTCCGACAAAAATCCAGAGCCAACTGTTTTGGAACAATGACATAACCCCTTTTCCAAAGTATTATCTATCCCCCCTATCATATCATGGCTTTTGTGCTTTGCAATCTCAGGTAAAAAGAAAACACCTTGAGACGGACTCAAGGTGTTTTCTGTCAGGAGATGAGTTCGATGATCAATGTTGTCATGCTTTTACCAAGCGGATCGGCAAGTTTTTCAACGACTGTCCCACACCGGAAGCAATCAAATGATCGGTTAATTTAAAGTTTTCCACCGGATGGATGTCGGCAAAGCTTTGGACAAAGGTGGTCAGTGCAATTCTGGCTTCCATGCGGGCCAGCGGAGCCCCCAGGCAGAAATGCGGTCCGGATCCGAACGTGAGGTGTTGCTTGTTATTGGGACGATGGATGTCAAAGGTTTCCGCATTGGCGAATTGGGCTTCATCCCGGTTTGCCGATCCGGCCCATGCAATGATCATTTGCCCTTTCTTCATCAAAGGGCCGAAGACATTGGTGTCTTTTACGATCCGGCGGTCATTGGAGGCCGGAAAGCGGAAACGAAGCACTTCTTCAATCAGATTGGGGACAAGGGAGATATCCTCGCGCAACTCTTGATAAACCCCCGGTTGATCGAACAACATGCAATAAAATATATTAGCAATGAGCATGGTTGTGGTTTCATTACCGGCACCGAGCAACCCTCTGCTGGAATCAACAACTTCTTCATCACTTAACCGTTCGCCGTGAAGTTCGGCCCGGGTCAGGTCGGAAATGATGTCATCAGCAGGGTTTTTGCGTTTTTCTTGCACAATGGGATATAAGTATTCGCGGAATTCTTTCAAAGCTTGTTGTTTTTTCTCGGCAATATCGTCATAGTGTTCTTTTTCATAGGGACGGAACAAGATATCGGACCAATGCTTGATCAAACGCCAGTCTTTGTTGGGAACCCCCAGCAGATCGGCAATGACAGTGACGGGTAACGGAACGGCCAGTTTCTCCACGATATCCACCGTTTCGTGTTTTTCCATTTCGGCAATCAAGTCATTGACAATGGCTTGGATCCGCGGTTCCCATGAATCCAGGCTGCGGGGGGTGAAAGCTTTGGCCAACAGCGCACGTCTTTTGCGATGTTCCGGCGGGTCACAAAAGTTGATATTGGCCCGGTTGTCCGTTCTGGGAGTGGGGATCAAACTTCTGGTTTTTACGTTGGAGAAAAGTTCATGATCGGACAGGACCCGTTTGGCATGATCATACAAAAACACATTCCATACGTCTTGTTCTTCATCGTAATATACCGGATGGTTTTCTCTCATTTCTTTGTACCATGCATAAGGCTCCCATTGCTCTTCTTTGGTTTTGAGTTTGGAGATTTCAGGAACGATGATGGTGTTGTTGGTATCACTCAACGAAAATCCCTCCCTATGTTAGGATAACATATGATAAATTAACTTAGAATATGACGCCGGAGCGATTCGCAAAAATTTCAAATCAAGGTGATGTCCATGTATGCAGAAATATTGATTTTGGGGGAACTGATGTCAGGTCCCAAACATGGTTATGAAATCAAACGCAACATCCAAAACGCACTCGGCGATGAATTTGAAATCAACAACAACTTGTTGTATCCCGCGTTGCGCCGTTTTGTGGAAATGGGCGCCATTTCCAAAGAAGTGATTCAGTCAGAAGGAAAACCAAACCGCCACGTCTATTGTTTGACCGAAACCGGGGAGGAAATCTTTCTGGAAATGATCTGTGACTTCCCGGGTAAACTGGCGGCAAGACAAATCGAATTTTTAGTCAGGGTGGCATTATTTGACCGGTTGGAACCGGAAATACAACAAGAAATTATGCAAAACAGACAGGAAGTGTTACAAAAAAAACTGGAATACTACCGGAAGGTTGAACAAGATCATGTGCAAAACCCTTATGTATTGAAAGTGATCGATTTCCAAAAAGCCCAGGCGGAGCTCGAATTGGACTGGATTCAAAGCCTGTCGCAAGAGATTGATTAATAAAAAAAGACCCTGAAAGTGGGTCTTCTATTTCTTCAACCCGGATACCGTTTCGGTCCACCGCCGGACAACGGATTCCGGATCATATAAATCAAAGCGGATGCCTGAAGTAATCTCAGCGTATTTGGCTGTATCCTCTTTAACGGAAACCACCTTGGCCGCAAACCGCTCCCGGTTGTGTTTGTCATCCTTCAAGGCGGGCAGCGGTTTGATCGCCAGCCGGACATAGTGCACTTTTCCTTTGTGGACGGCGACCAAGGTTGCTTGTTGGGTTCGTTTTAAATTGGCGACGGTATGGGTCTTTGGCCAGAGGGCAATTCTCAATTCCTCATGGTTTAAAGCAACCACTTCCCCCACACTGACCATAGCAGCATGCGGCCAGCCGTCTTCGCTGACCGAAAGCAGCATCATGGCCTCCCGTGTTTTGTCTTCCAAGTCGTTTCCATCCAAAAAGCAAAACAGTTCTTCGGAAATGGCGGTTTGACTCATCATCCCTTCCCTTTCTCAGGCAAGCAAAGATTGGTATGTGGAACGGTTAAGGTTTTTGATCAGTTTGACGGCAAATTCTTTGGCTGCCGCGATGTCCTCTTTATCGACAATGGTTATGTTGGAATGAATGTAGCGTCCGCAAATCCCGATGGCGGCCGACGGCACTCCGATTCCGGTTTGATGGACGCGTCCGGCATCCGTCCCTCCTTGCGAGACAAAGAATTGATATGGAATGTCATTGGATTCCGCGGTGTCCAGCAAGAAGTCCCGCATGGCCGGCAGCGGAATCATCGAGCGGTCATAAATCCGGATCACGACCCCTTTTCCGATTTCGCCAAACCCGTCTTTCACTCCGGGAGTGTCACCGGCGGGACCGACATCCACGGCAAAAAAGACATCAGGATCAATCATTTTGGCAGCCGTTGCCGCTCCCCGGGTGCCGACTTCCTCTTGCACCGTGGCGCCGGCATACAAGGTGTTGGGGTGCTTCTCGTTTTGCAATTCTTGCAACAATTCCACCGCCAATCCGCAGCCCAAACGATTGTCCCAAGCTTTGCTCAACAGGCGTTTTCCGCCTTCCATTTCCACAAAGTCACAATGCGGCACCGCAAAGTCCCCGACTCTGACTCCCCAGCTCTTTGCCTCTTCATCGCTGTCGGCTCCGATATCGATAAACATCTGGGAGATTTCCATCGGTTTGCGGCGTTGTTCCAAACTGAGCAGATGCGGCGGGGTGGAACCGATGACACCGGGGATTCGTTTGCCGGTGCGGGTCACAATTTCCACACGTTGCGAAAGCATGACTTGTGACCACCATCCGCCCAGAGTTTGAAATTTGAGAAATCCGTTGGAAGTGATTTTGGTGATCATAAACCCGACTTCATCCATATGGCCGGCGACCAACACTTTCGGGTCCGGAGCGTTTCCTTTTTTGACTCCGAAAATGCCTCCCAACCGATCGGTCAGGACTTCATCCGCCAACGGGGTTATGTAAGAACGCATCCACTGGCGCACTTCATGTTCAAAGCCGGAAGTGCCGGGGATTTGTGTCAACTCTTTGTAAATATCCAAATTGACTTCAGCCATGGTTACTCCTCCATCTTTTCTTGTTGATTTTTCCATTCTTGATATCGCCGGTGAACGGTTGCGCGGGAAACCGGATAGCCAAAACCTTTCAACGTTGCGGCGATTTCTTCGAATGTCAGATTTTTTTCTTTCAATGCCACGATTTGTTCCACCGGAAGTTCTTTCCGTTCTCTTCCTCCCATTCCCTGGTTCTTAAGATTTTTCGCCGGATTGTATCCTTTCTCCCGGATGGCGCGTCTCATTCCCCAACTGATCTTCTGGTTCATCATTTTCCGTTGCAATTCTTCGACTTTGGCGATGATGGCAAGCACGGTGGATTCCCCGGCTTCCAATTCCAACTCGCCCTGATGCTGTTTGGAATAGATGCGGCAACCGGAACGGTCCAGCTGATGGATAATCGCCAATTTTGCTTCTCCCCGTCCCAAGCGGGTGTCATCCTGGATCAAAATGGCGTTTGCTTTCTCCTTTTTAATCGTCTCAAACATTTGATACAACCCCGGCCGGTTTAAATCGAACCCGCTGTGTTGCTCCTTAATCACCTGACACACATCCATTTTTAATATTTTTGCCCATTCGGTCAAAACTTCCACTTGCCTTTCAAGGCTGGTTTCCTGTTCTTCTTTTTGTGTGCTGACTCTCGCATAAATGATCGCTTTCATAGCTAATCTCTCTTCTCATCCTCTCACATTCTTGCCAGACTTCGTTGAATTCGGTACAGTGAACAAGAAGGAGTGATTGGAGTGATCAATGAACAACTCATACAGCGAATCAATGAACTGGCCCGCAAAAAAAGAACGCAGGGTTTGACAGAGGAAGAAAAAAAGGAACAAGCCAAGCTGTATCAAATTTACCTGAAAGCGATCCGGGGACAAGTGAAACAGCAGTTGTCCCGGGTGCGCTTTGTGGATGAACCCAAACATTGATGAATGGTTTCGATTTCCATTATATTGTACATTCTTTCTTCCCACAATGAGACCGCAGTCAAACCGGCAGAGTTTTTTGGCAGGAGGAAAGCAAGATGAAAAAATGGTGGCTCGGTCCCCTTTGCTTAAGTGCCGCCGCTTCCATCTGGGGCGGAATGTATGTGGTAAGCAAAATGGTTCTGTACGCCATGCCTCCTTGGGTTTTGTCGGAGATGTGTTTTGTCATCAGTTTATGCGTGGTGGGGGTATGGGCTTTTTTGGCCCGTGAATGGAAAATCGCCCGCCGCGATGTGAAAGAAATGGCCTTGCTCGGTTTGATCGGTTATACTTATTCGATCGGTATGCAATTCGTTGGCACTGATTTATCCGGCGCAGCCTCAGGTGCCTTGATCACTTCCGCTTTCCCTGCATTCATCAGCGTTTTCACATGGTCAACACTGCGTGAAAAAACAAATTTGCGCCAAGGAACCGCTCTGGCCATTACGATCGTCGGTATCTTCATTGTAATTGGACTTCCGTTCGAAAATTTCACTTCTTTCGCGGGTCATCTGTTTTTATTTAGTGCCGCGATCACTTGGGCCATGTATACGGTGTTCCATCGGGGATTAGCTTTAAAGTATTCTTCACTCGCCGTGACCTTCTGATCCAACCTGTTTGGCGTGATTTTTACGTTTCCCATCAGCTGGTGGGAATGGCATGCCAAAGGGGGGACCTGGCCGACGGACCGGGGAATATGGCTGGGCATCTTGTATTTGGGAATCATTTCGGTTGCTCTCGCTTTTTATTTGTGGAACAAGGGATTTGAATATATCGGCGCCTCCGTCGGGTCCCCGGTTTTTATTTTCCAGCCCGTTGTCGGCATGTTGCTGGGTGTTTGGCTGTTAAATGAGAAACTCACATGGAACTTCTACCCGGGTGCATTTTTGATCATCACCGGTGTCGTGCTTTTATCCATGGACAAAACAAAAAAAGAAACAACCAAAACGGCTCCGTGAAAGCACCGTGGTCCAAAAAGAAGCACTTACAAATCGAAGTGCTTCTTTTTTATGGAATTTAAGTGCCGTGAAGTGACACGGAACATTGGATATCCTCCCGGCCGGTTTCCCGTTCGCATTCTTGCCAGACCTCGTTGAATTCGGTACAGTGAACAAGAAGGAGTGATTGGAGTGATCAATGAACAACTCATACAGCGAATCAATGAACTGGCTCGCAAAAAAAGAACGCAGGGCTTGACAGAGGAAGAAAAAAAGGAACAAGCCAAGCTGTATCAAATTTACCTGAAAGCGATCCGGGGACAAGTGAAACAGCAATTGTCCCGGGTGCGCTTTGTGGATGAACCCAAACATTGATGAGGGATTTATTTTCCATTATATTGCATTCTCTTCCCACCATGAGACTTTTGGCAAGGAGGAAAGCAAGATGAAAAAATGGTGGCCCGGTCCCCTTTGCTTAAGTGCCGCCGCTTCCATTTGGGGCGGAATGTATGTGGTAAGCAAAGTGGTTTTAAATACCGTTCCTCCTTGGGTTTTGTTGGAGATGCGTTTTGTTATCGGTTTGAGTGTGTTAGGGGCTTGGGCTTTTTTGGCCCGTGAATGGAAAATTGCACGCCGCGATGTGAAACAGATGGCCTTGATCGGTTTGATCGGCTATACCGGTTCCATCGGATTGCAATTCGTCGGCACGCATTTGTCCGGGGCTTCCCTGGGATCGCTGATTACTTCCGCTTCCCCGGCACTTATATCCGTTTTCGCCTGGAAACTGTTGCGCGAAAGACCCGGTTTTCGCAAAGGAGCAGCGCTGGTCATCGCAACCGTCGGGGTGATCCTTGTCATCGGTTATCCGTCGGAAACCGGCTCTTCCACCTTCACTGGCAATCTGATCTTGTTCGGCGCCGCGGTCACTTGGGCGCTTTATACCGTATTGAGCCGGGTGCAAACGCTCAAATATTCTTCTCTGACCGTGACCTTCTGGTCCAACCTGTTTGGCGTGATTTTTACGTTTCCCATCAGCTGGTGGGAATGGCATGCCAAAGGGGGGACCTGGCCGACGGACCGGGGAATATGGCTGGGCATCTTGTATTTGGGAATCATTTCGACTGCTCTGGCTTTTTATTTGTGGAACAAGGGATTTGAATATATCGACGCCTCCGTCGGGTCCCTGTTTTTCTTTTGCCAGCCTGTTGTCGGCACCCTGCTCGGAGCCTGGTTGTTAAATGAGAAACTCACGTGGAACTTCTATCCGGGTGCCTTCTTGATCATCGCCGGCGTCGCACTTTCATCCATGGACAAAACAAAAAAGAAACAGCCAAAACGGCTGCGTGAAGAATGGGAATAAGTTTAGCTGCTAAAATAAGGGGTCCTGTTAGGACCTTTTTTTATTGTGAGAGACTTTTCATATTAACATATTAATTGACACTGAACTTGTTTGTTCTTAATATCATCTCAGGGGAATGCAGGAAGCTTATAAAACTTTTTAAAACCAGCACCAGAAGACACTCCTATCTCCAAGGGAGGATTAAATATATTTATAATAACTCTTCTGGAATAACATATTCTTCCATACATTTAAGAGAGTATAAAGGCTCTGGCAATCGAGTTGCTGAGTCTATATGTTCTGAACTTTTTCGAAGTGAATGCACAACAAAAGCCCATTCTGCAGGATTATCCCCTTTTTTAAGATTTAACAATATAATTTCAGCAGTTACTGAATTCCAATAATGTTTATGCATCGCATCTCTATGTCTCAATCCTGTTTTAATTTTTTCGGCAGTAACTGGTTTTTCTTGAAACGAATAAAATACATTATCAGGTCCATTTTCAGGAGCAAACAATCCTTGATATTTACTTACTTCTCGGGTAGGGCTTGCAATTGGGATCGAAAGAGGTTTCTCTTCTGAAAAACGTAGCTTAACAATTCTTAACTCTGAATGGTGAAGAAAATCATCATAGATTTTGTAATTCTGATCATCAAATATTAACTCTTCATTATTGAGCTTAGGCCAATATTTCCGTAAGTTTCTCTCATCCAATAGCAAAAGTGCTGGATTTTTAATGTCTAATTCTTCAATTGCTTGTTTAAAGAATTCATGAATTCCTTCTCCATCAAAATTAGTTTGAATCTGTGTTATTTTCAATAATGCTTCGGAATAATATTGCCATTCATTTCCATTCTCCCCAGGTAAGCAAACCTTAATCTGAGTATCATTTGACGGTGCATAACCAACCAATGGAATTGTCAAGTTCCCTCTCTTTCTTCTCTTGTTAATCACCCAAAAAGCTAATAAGTCTAATTGTTTAGGTAACGAAGTTTTTTTATAGCCGGTATATAAAGTGTTTCTTTTCCATTGCATTTGTCTTCTTAATAAATCATTAATTGCCATCTTTATCCGCTCTTCGTAACTCTTAGGTTCCGCATATTCTGGTGTAATAAATTGCGTGAGTCTACCAGTTATCGCCAAACCATATCGAACAGAGCTTTTGGGATCACGATTAGCGTCCTTGGTACGGACAAACATTTTATTATAATTAGGCATTTCAATTAAAATACCGGTTCTGTTTTTTGGTTTTTCAAACAGTTTACTTATTGTATCAATACGATATTGAATAGCATTTTTAAGTTGTTGATTTGGATCTTCTGGATCAAAATCAAGTAAATTTGTAATAGGGTGAGGTTCACGTTTGACAATTTGTAACTTATCTTTGTTCTGATCATCATTTATTTCTTCTTTAATTAACTCTTCCCAACGATCAGCATCGTTTGACCAAATCTCTATTACTGCTTTTTGATTTATGGGTTGTTTTGAGTCAGTTAACAGTTTTTGTTGACGAAGTGTTCGTTGACGTATCCATTTAGACGAAGGTGAAAAGTTAAAAATCGAATATAGAGCATTATTTAGCGACTCAAAGAAATCCTTTCTGTCGTTTGCTGTAACTCCAGAACCAACGGGATGGCTAATCCCCATCCTCTGATCATAAACAATTAAAACATCTGGTTGGAATTTTTGGGGATTTACTAAAAGTTCTTTAATATCAGGAATTTTATTTTGATCAGCTGAGTTAATTCGATTAAGAAATTCAGGAATTCGATTCTCCCATCGAACAAAATCTTTGGATTCTTTTCTTAACTGTAGTTGGATGAATGTACTTTCTTGGGGAAGATCACTAAGCCAACTAATTGATTGTCTTGCCAGATAAACGCTTTGGTTAATTTTCCAAGGTAAATGGTTAACTGTATCAGTTAGTAATGGCTCTCCAACCCATCTTCTTAAACCGAGATCAACAAAAAGTTGGAGAGATGATTTTCCTAACATTCGTCCTACACTAAAAGTTAATTTATAAGAGTGTGCTGAAAAATCAGGATTTTCCGGCATACGTGATGGTTCCCAACTTACTATTTCAGCAGCTTGTCTTGTGTTTAACGGAGGCACAATTTGAAAAAGACGACCATTTTGCGGATCGCGGTATTCCCTTCGTATAAGTTCACGAACAATAAGCTGTGGTAAAATTCTTTTTAACATACTTTCAGGAAGTGTACGTACGTCAACCACCTCCCATTTTATCCCATTTGTATTTAATCTTTGAGCAAAGGCGTGTGCTTGCTTACCAGGAAATTCAAAGTAGATCCATTGACGTATTAGACTAACAAGATTGTTCACATCAATTGTATGGAAGTTTTGATCAGAAATAAGCCAATATGTAGTGTTGTTTTTAAATGCATAATAATTGAAATCAATAATTTCGGGTGCACCTGCTAATAAAGCAGCTTGAAGACTTCGGGTGGGGACAAAATCTTTTTCTCTATTTATTTGTATTAAGTGATTTATAATGTCTTTCCATTGATCTGGAAGTTTAAGACAATAAACCTTTGAAATAAAATTTGGGATCTCATTGATATCCCAAGCTATGGGTTGAAGTTCTTTTAAAACTGAACGACTCTGCATCCTCTACCCCTCCTAGTTGAAAAAGTATTTGTTTAAGCCCCTGGTATGCTGGCTCATACAATGTTTTTGCCAACTGGATATCCAAGGCTGATGCTTGTGTATTATCTCCTAAATATTGATTTAAAATGTTATACCATTGAAATAAGGTACTGTTACTATTTGATTGGTGAAATGCTCCATCCACAAAAAACACACGTGCTGATCTATTGCCACGTACTAATCGCCCAACTGTTTGCCACACGATAACAAATTGATCCCACGCTACTTCATATATATATTCATTATCGTTGGACTTGAAGGAACTTAGACGTTTAGACCAATGTTTATACATATCACGTCGATATTTAATAAGAGCTTGTGCACCTTTTCCATATGTAGAAGGAATTTGATCCTTATTTTCTAAGATTAATTGCATTGCTTTTTGATTAATTCCTATGACATGTTGACTAATATCATCCGGAACAGGAAAAGGACGAACTAGGAAAAAAGCAGATCCCAATAATGCACCTTTGTGATCATCCAATATATTAAATCCTCTCTGAATTGCCAACAAAGGGGCAACAAGAATATCTGCATCTCGAGAAGAAAAAGATTCAATTTCACCTCTTGATAGGCTAATACTGTCTAAAGACAAATCTGGATCATCATCCGGCAACATACATAAAACTCGTTGATTCCATTCAGTAGTTCCATTAAGTACATGTGTAATTATGCGTGCTTCTTTATAACTCCCGACAACTAATAAGATTTTCCTTGGTTGCTCAGGATTCTGCTTTACCCAATAATCTAATTCTCTTTGAAAGAAGGAAGCTTTTTCTCCTTGTTTAATGGATAACCGTAAAGCTAATTTCTTTATTTGTTCTGTTCGAAGATTTCCATAAAAGCCAGATACTCGGATAGGTTTATCATTTTCAAAAAATGGTTTGTATTCAAAATAAATTTTAGGTGCTTCTAATTCTTTATGAGTAGGTATTAAAAGCGCATCTGGTTGCTTAGATAAGTGAAATTGAGGAGATCCTGGTGCCCAGCTTGTAGCTGAAGTAATAAATACATGTGGACCATAGGTGCCATCTATAAACGCAAAGATTTCATGGAAATGATATAGTATCCATCGTCCAATCCCTAAGCAATGAATGTATCTAAATAACCCTCCACCTTTCTCATTCTGAGTATATTGATACCCGAGTAACCACCCAATTGGTGAATCTGGTACTAGATCAGAATACTCAGTAGGAATGGTTTGAGGAATATCGCCATCATCCCCTACCTCTTTAGTGATCCACCCCCAGTTTCGTAACACATTTTCCCATTTTTCATCCATAACGATTAAAAAAACTCCAAACTCTAATTTTCTCAGTAAAGCATCTTTGTTCTTGATCTCCTTTAAAGACCACGGAAGAAACTGCTGAATCCAATGTGAAAGTTCATTACGAATAACACCTTCTTTTAGATAAAGAGGGTTATTAACTAATTCTGCTAGTCGACCACCTCGTTGCAGTGAAGTAGCATTTCTGGAGTATGCAGAGAACGCTTCGAAAAGCAATTTTTCTACTTCTTCATTTTTGTTCCCATATGGATCCTTAGCAAACTGTTCTGCCAAATCTCGAATAATAATATAGTTAGTTAATGGACGCTGGCTAATCCATTTTACTAAATCGGGATTATTCAAGATCATATGCATTAAATGGCTTGCGTGATGCGCTGCTTCCAACAAGTTTCCTCCTACTTGACGATAACCTATCTCAATTAAGTCTTTCCAAGAAGTTTGTGATAAACGTGTATGCCATTTAATCTGTAATTTATCTAAAAGTGCCTCAGGTTTACCAAATAAATCATTTATTGGCGCAAACATTCGGTCCCATAAAACTTGAACACGATCTGCTTCGTCAATGATTACCAAATCGCTGTAATAGTATATGGCTTCTAAAAAACGCATATCTAATTGATTGAGATTTTCTGGAGCTTGAGAATATATAAAGCTAGCAGGATTTACTATCCATACTCGACTATTTACTAAATCATGATTTGCTTGATGAACTGGACAAATAGGGCGAAGCGGGCAGTCATAAGTTTTCCCATCTCTGATTAGTCGGTTACATGGTTCCTGACCAACAGGGATAGGCTTTTCTACTAACCCATTAAGCGCACAAGATGCAGTTAGCCACCGGGCTGCGATATACGCTGTATCTCTCTTATTGAGCGACTGATATAAAAATTGCTTAGGATTTAAGTCTTTTACATGCGCTTGTCCATATTTTGCACGGTGTTGATTGCGTTTGACTCCTAAAGCAGGCGCGGCTGAAATCCCAAGTTTTGTAAATTGCGCAGCCATATCAATTGCTTCCGAAACAGTCCCTACCATCAAGGTAATGTGAAGTTTTTTCTTCTTTACCAGATAATAAGTGAGTAAGTGAATCAGTGTTGATTTACCTGCACCAACCATTCCTACCAAGTGAAATAGACCGTCAATGGTAAAATGGTTAGAGTTTTTAATTAAAAGTCCATTTTTAACAAGGTGAAACCTAAGATTTTGAACTCGCCAAATCCAATTACCTTTTGGATCTTGTTTTTGTAATTCCTTTGCAACACTTAACAACTCATCCATATGTATTTGAATAGGTGATCGTTTTCTTCGATAAGTAACCTCCTTAGGAACTTTAGGATGGTCTTTTACCTTTCTTGCTAATGCTTCTGGAAATCGTATATATCTTCGTTCGGTTTCTCCTTCAACAGTAAAGTAATATTCTTCCCCACCCTGAGCCCAATGTTTTGTATTAATTCTCCA
Source organism: Thermoactinomyces sp. CICC 10735 (assembly GCF_016055175.1). Taxonomy (NCBI): domain Bacteria; kingdom Bacillati; phylum Bacillota; class Bacilli; order Caryophanales; family Thermoactinomycetaceae; genus Thermoactinomyces; species Thermoactinomyces sp. CICC 10735. The sequence goes on from NZ_JAECVT010000001.1 coordinate 384,403, forward strand.
TCTAGCAGGGCAACACAATGCTTCATCATAATGTACTACTCTATCTTGAACAAAAGCAACATAAATCCGCTTGCTCGTCCCTTGTTTTAAATTAACATCATACATTCTAAAATGTTTTGGGTATGCACAATACCTTTCTAACCACTCTCTCCATGAGGATTTAGTTCGTAGATATCTAACACGACGGCGGGCAATTGAACACATTGTTCTAGATTCAATAGTACTGGGTACACTAGGAAGTTGATACCCTGATAATAAAGCATATACATCTAAAACATGATGATCAGGAATCAATTTTTCATGTAAACGTAAACACAATTCCACTTCCAAAAAACGATCAAGTTCTATTCTGCTAAAAGGTAAGTCCTTAATTTTTTTGAATTTATTTTTTAATGGTGTTAACCAATCTTTCCAATTACGCATGTTTTAACCTCTCTTTCACTTGTTTAATAAAATCATCAACAAATATTGCATCACAATTCTCTTGTCCTTTCCAAGTTTGCTTAAATACTTCCAAATAACCAGGTTTCCGGCGATATGTTGGAAAAACAAAAAATGCCTTTTCCCATAAAAGCACAGTACTAAAAGACTTTTCTTTCCTATTTTCTATCCTCGCAAGATTTCGTGGATTAAATATATCTTTCATATCAACAGCCCAAAATTCCCCATCAGGGAATTCGATATATAGATCAAATAGATCTATCTCGGGCCACAGTTCAACATTTAATTTTAGTTTTTCTGTTATTAAGTTATATAAATTAAGAAGCGGTTTTTCTGGACCTACTGTTGAATACTGTATACCACGAATAGTCCTCATTGCTTCTTGAGGACATTCCAAAAATGTTGCGTCATGAATGTTTATTATACGTCCACATAAATCACTGTAGCATTGTGCATATTGATTATTCTTCCACTCCAAAGCCCATCCGCAACGCGGGCATAATGCAATATACTTCTGTTGTTTATCATATCTTAAACAGATTGGCGGAATAGGTTGATAGCACTGAATTAACAAGGACTGAATTTTTGAGTCCCAATTATAATAATCTAAAATTTCAGGAATACCTCTGGTCAAAAACGGATTTTCAACTAAAAATCTCCTCGCCTTGCTATATTCATCAACTAGGTAATTATCATAACAATACTTTAGTATTTCTTTCATAGGTCGATCTTGAATCTCACGCTCAAGATCTGACGAACCAACATAATCTTTCCCAAGTTCTATACAAAGTTCAGTGGGTGAGCCATAAAACAAAATGGAACCTGACAATTGTAATTCCTTAAAGATATCACCCACCCCCTCCCATTTTTCAACTGGACAGTGTAACCACTCAATTAGTTCAGGAAAATGTTTTGGAGGATCTGCTTCTTGTGTGTAACAAAATAAAGTTAGTCGATCCCAAGCTCGTTGTAAACTTGGTTCAAGTTCTGTCACTGGTTTATAGGTATGTTGTTTCAATTTTTCTTCTTGATAAATCACTCCAGCTGCCAAGTGAATTAAAACTTCTTCAGCTTCTTTTAGTAAATCTGGGGATATATATTTATTCAATCTAAACATCCTTTCGTCAATTTAAAAATATTAAAAAACAAGATATATAGATTATTTTAGTGTGTTGTGACCAAGTATTTCTCAAGACTAATTTAAATCTCGCTAAAATATTGTTTTTAATATTCTTTCCATTTTTATATTAATATCCATCTAAATGATATAGATTCAGAGTTGTAAGAAAACGAGGTATTAATAAAAGTTAGAATTGATTTTAATGCAAACATTTTATTGTATCTAGTAATATTTTTTGTATTATAATATTCAGTCTATATAAAATTCAATATTAAAAAATGGAAAAAATATTTCATAAAAGCGAATGTGCGCATTTTATCAATGATCTACTCTTATATCCGAGATGTATTTTTTTTATGCATTTGTTATCCTCATACAATCAATACAAAAAATAAAATATATTTTAATATAATATATTTTTATTATAATAATTAATAATAAATATAGCTGGATTAACCTCTTTTTGTTGAATTAGATTGCTATTAAACAAAAAGAAGCACTTCGATTTGTAAGTGCTTCTTTTTTTGATGAATTTTATGTTCCGGGGAGCAACACCGCATGATTAATAAAATTCACCATCATCCCCTTGAACATTGGCTTCCAATTCTTCCGCCAGTTGCTTCATTTTGCGCAAGACTTGGTACTGCAATTTGCCGTCGGATGGGCTTTTCACCGAGATCCGCCCGTCGCGATATGTAAAATAAGTCATATCCCCGTTTTCGGGGTTGGTCCATAAAGAAAGTCCTTCGTCTTCAAGCTTGATCACTTCGCCGGTGACGGTTTTTAATTCGACGGCATTGACCAGTTTCATTTCCGAGTCTTTTTCCACAACCTGTTGCCATTCACCAATTCCGATCGGTTTTTTTGGACTGTCCAGCCAATAATCGCTCCTTGTCAGATGGAAATCGTAGTGAATCGTCCGGATCCCTCCTCCCGTGTCACTCCCATTATTATGTATATCGAATCTTTATTCTCCTTTCTAGTGTTCTCTTTGAAAAATTTACGGTTCCGGCGGTTGCCAAGGATTGACGTGCACAAAGACTTCTTGGATTTCCTGGAATTCATTCATCAACGTTTCTTTGACCCGCGAGGCAATATCGTGCCCCTCTTTGACCGTCAAATTCGCAGGCACCCCGACACGGACATCGATCAAACGGTAATGGCCGTGTTCCCGGCCCCGCAATTGATCAATCCGCTTGACGCCGTCTACCTTCAGGATTAATTCCCGGTAAATCTTCAACTCTTCTTCCGGGATGTTGCGTTCCATTAAAATATCGACGGCTTCTTTTCCCATATGAATGGCAACGCGCAAAATCAGAAGGGAAACGACGATACTGGCCAACGGATCGCCGTATTCCGCAAAAGGAACCGACTGGTGCTGTCCCCATAACGCCAGGCCAATCCCGACCACGGCGGCAAGGGAAGCGTAGACATCCGACAAATGGTCATATGCGGTTGCGATTAATCCTTTGCTGTTTACCCTTTTTCCAATTTTGATGGTATAGACATAAAGAATTTGTTTCCAAATCAGCGAAATCACGGCGGCAAGCAAGGAAAGGACATGCGCTTCGACAAACGGCCCAAACAGGGCGGCAACGGATTCATAAATCATAAACAGGGAAATCAAAAGCAACACAATTGCGACCATGCCGGAAGCAATTACTTCCGCTTTCCCGTGGCCGTAAGGATGCTCCCGGTCGGCCGGCATCTTGGAAATCCGCATGGAGCCCAAGGTGGCGCCGGATGCCGCGATATCGGCCAAATTGTGAAAGCCGTCGGCAATCAGGGAAGGGCTTTGAAACAGAAAGCCGACCATCAGTTTCAAAATGGTCAGGGCAATATTGCTGACCAACCCGATCCACGCTGCCGTCATCGGGGTTTGCAATTTCGATTTGAGCTTCATCCGATCACCTTTTTTTGGTTTCTTATCTTATCATTATGCCTAAAAAATGCTTTTTTCATTTTGAATTTGTAAAGATCTGAACAATTCCTTGCAATTTATGTGTCCTTTCCTTTATACTGGAACGTAATTAAAATCACCAATAAAAATCATATTGAAAAAAACCTCATCATAACTAGTGATGAGGTAGAGGTTGCGGCTTTTATGAGTACTTCCCGCGAGGTACAGAGATGCCGATGACTGTGAAGGAAAGGAAAAGCCGCCGAAGTCTGTTTGTTTCTCTGGGCAAGCAGGCTGGGCCCGTCTCCGAACAGGAACGGGACTGTCACACGGTTCACTTCTCTTGAATCGTGTGGTGCGCTATCTTTAGGAGAAATGGTTATGGTGTGGTGAAATATCGACCCGTCTCACGGATGGGGATTCTGCCCTTGCCTGTCTCTCCTAACACCAGTTGATTAGGAGGTTTTTTTATATGTTTTTGCATCACTTGAGGATTAACAACTCCGGCCATTTGGAAATCGGCGGATGTGACACGGTCAAACTGGCGGAACAATTCGGCACGCCGCTGTTTGTGTATGATGAAATGCAAATCCGCCAAAATGCGAGACGTTTTTTGCTGGCTTTTCAAAAAAGCGGTTGTCCCCACCAAGTGGCCTATGCAAGTAAAGCGTTCAGTTGTTTGGCCATGGCGGAATTGGCACATGAAGAAAACCTTTCGCTGGATGTCGTATCCGGCGGTGAACTTTATACGGCCCTTCAGGCCGGCTTTCCTGCAGATCGCATTCATTTTCACGGGAACAACAAATCGGAAGCAGAACTCCGGATGGCTCTGGAAGCTGACATCGGCTGTTTTGTCGTCGATAACTTTTTTGAACTGGAGATGCTTCATGACTTGGCCGAAGCGTACCGCAAAAACGTGAAAATTTTGCTCCGGTTGACCCCCGGTATTGAAGTCCATACGCATGAATACATCACCACCGGCCAGGAAAATTCCAAATTCGGCTTCAGTGTCAAACACGGGCAATCTTTGATGGCGGTCAAACGGGCGTTGGCCAAACCCTGTTATGAATTGCTGGGAGTTCATGTCCACATCGGATCGCAAATTTTCGAAACGGAAGGCTTTATTCAATCGATTCAAATGATTCGGAAGCATCTGGATGAGATCCGCGCCGAAACCGGCTTTGAAGTAAAAGTTTTAAATGTCGGCGGCGGGTTTGGGATTCAATATACCGATGAAGACCGGCCGCTTCCGATTGAACATTATGTACAAGCCATCACGGAAGAAGTGAAAAAAGCATGGAATGAACGGGGATTGAACATCCCGGAAATATGGGTGGAACCCGGGCGCAGCATTGTGGGAAATGCCGGGATCACGATTTACCGGATCGGCGCCATCAAGCAAATTCCTGGAATCTGCAAATATGTTTCCATTGACGGCGGCATGACGGACAACATCCGCCCCGCTCTTTACCAAGCCAAATATCATGCCGTTTTGGCCAACAAAGCGGATGCCGCTTTGGAAGAGACGGTCACCATTGCCGGAAAGTGTTGTGAATCAGGCGATCTTTTAATTCAGGATATTTGTTTGCCGAAAGTCAGCAGCAATGACCTGTTGGCCATCTTTTCCACCGGCGCCTACGGATATTCAATGGCAAGCAACTATAACCGTCTTCCCCGTCCGGCCGTCGTCTTTGTCAAAAACGGAACACCGCGTGTCGTGATTGAACGCGAAACCTATGATGATTTGATTCGAAAAGACTTGAGAAAAGAAGTTTATGCCACTTCATAAACGATTACTGAAAAACATCCCGATGATCCAGCCGGAATCCGTTGGTCATCGGGATGTGTCATGACGGGCTTGCATCCTTTATACTTTGTGCATGCCGGTATAGATGAAAATGGCGTCTCTCAAGAACTCGGTCATCCCCGGTTCCTTCTCATAGTAGGCTTTAAAACGTTCATCAACCACATACATTTGCGCAAGGTTGGCATGAGCTTCCTTGCTGTAATCACTCCAAGAAAACATCAGCCATTGTTTATGCAGATCCGCCGCTTTTTGGGCCAGATCCCCGGCCGGGTCTCTCTGCTGATAAGCCCGGGTCAGCGTTTCAAAAATCTCATCATTCAAACGTTGCATTTTTTCGTACTCTTCTTTGGTCATCCGAAGCAGTTTTTCATTGGAGCGATTGACCACCTCGTCTCCATATTTTTCTCGGATCTCTTCCCCGTACTTTTCTTCATTTTCTTCAACCATCCGTTTTTTGAAAGCTTCAAATTTCTCTTGATCCGTCATGGTTCCTCTCCCCTCCATCGCATCAATGGTTTTTTCCACATTGGCAATCAAACGGTCCAGATGTTCCCGTTTTTGCATCAGTTGCCGACGGTGTTCGTGTAGCGCTTTGAGCCCGTCATAGTCCGGGGACGTGATGATCTCTTTAATGACATCCAGTTTCACCCCGAGCTCCTTGTAAAACAAAATTTGCTGCAGACGGTCCACTTCTTTCGGGCCGTAAATTCGGTACCCGGATGAATTGATCCGTGCAGGTTTCAAGATTCCGATCTCATCATAGTAACGAAGGGTCCGTGTGCTGACTCCGGCCAACCGGGGCAATTTCTGCACGGTGTATTCCATGATTTCACCTCCTGCATCTTCACTGTACACCTTGACGTATGCGTCAAGGTCAATCATTTTTTCTGTCATATCCAATGAATCACTGTTTTGTGCGGGAAGGCGCTTGATTTGGATTTCAACTGTTTTTTGTACACTTCTCCCATTATGCGAATGCCTTTTTCAATTTGAGTTTTGTCGGTTTGTATGATGCTTAACCGGAATCCGTTCACTTTCGGGAAGGTTTTCAGGAAACAATGGTCAATGGATGAGACAAGGATATGGTGTTGCCTCAAGCAGGCAATCCATTCTTTGGCCGGCAGTTGCTTTGGGAGATCCAATTGCCCGAAAATGCCGCCTGTTTCCGCGGCTACGTTCATCTCCGGGGGGAGATGCAGATCACACACTTCTTTGAGAATTTTCATCCGTTTTTGGTAAAGATCTCGCATCGACGCAGTGTGACGGGAATGCATGCCGCATTTTAAATAGATTTCCAAAGCAGCTTGGGACAGTGTGGCCGAACTGATGTCACAGGCAGATTTAAACAGGCGGAAGCTTTCTGTCAGAATGGACGGAAGAAGGATCGCCCCCATCCTCAGCCCCGGCAACATGACTTTGGAAAAGCTTTTCAGATAAATGGTATGACCGGACAAATCATAACTGAAAACGGGATCGTTCTTGGGATCCGTTTCCAAGTCCAGCAAATAATCATCCTCCACAATGTAGACATCATATTTTGCAGCCAGTTTAGCGATCTGCTTTTTCACTTCCTGGTCATAACTTGTGCCAAGCGGGTTGTGAAAACGCGGCATGGTATAGAAAAACTTAATTTGATTGTTACGGAAATGGCATTCCAACTCATCAAGATCAATCCCTTTTTTGGTTCGCCGGATGCCAATGGCTGTTAAACCGAGTGCATCAATAATCCGAATCATCCCATGATAGGTTGGCTGTTCCACCAAAATCACATTTTTTCCGTTGGGGAAAGGCATCATGGCCAACAAATTCAGGGCTTGCTGGGATCCGGAGACAATCGAAACCTGTTCCGGACGGGTGAAAATCTGATAATCCGCCAGATGTTTGACCAATTCTTTGCGCAAAGACAAAAACCCCTGTGGATCGGAATAGGTGAAGAGTTCATCCTGATACAGTTCAATGGCACGGTTCAGACAATGTTGAAAATCTTTGTATGGCATGATTTCCGGATCCGGATTGGCTGAAGAAAAATCAATGAATTCCGCAGCTTCATCCTCGTCGGGCACTCCGGGGCGGCGGATGGAATAGTAACCGCTTTTGGGAACGGAATAAATCAAATGTTCTTTTTCAAGCTCTTGGTAAGCGCGGATCACCGTGTTTTTGTTGCAGGAAAACCTGGCGGACAGCGAACGGATGGAAGGCAATTTTTTGCCAGGTTGCAGCGCTCCGGACTGAAGTTCTTTCTTTATCGCATTTTTAATCATTTCATATTTCCTTTCCGCCATGGTTTCTTCCCTCCATCTTGTGTACCGGTACAGATAAGAAAATTAAGCATTTTTTAACTCATTTACATCCATTATACTGAAGGGGAATTTCCGGGAGGGATACAGATGGAATGGAGACACGAAACATTACCCTATTGGATCAGTGACCAGAAGGATTTGTTGGATGTGGATGCCGTCTGCCGTTTGTTGCAAACCACTTATTGGGCCGGACACCGGACCAAAGAAACCATTGTAAAAAGCATGGAAAATTCATTGTGTTTCGGCGTCTACGGAGAAGAAGGACAAGTGGGTTTCATGCGGGTGGTAACGGATTATGCCACTTTTTCCTGGATTTGTGACGTCATCATTCATCCGGATCATCGCCGGCAAGGATTGGCCAAATGGATGCTGAAATTCCTCCTATCACATGAGGCTGTGCGGGATACCAGCATGATTTTGGCAACCCGGGATGCGCACGGTCTTTATGAACGGTTTGGATTTAAACGGGAAGAATTGATGAGAAGGAAAAAATCCGTCGATTAAACCAAAAACACGAGCGGGAAATCGCTCGTGTTTTTCATGATTTGCCGGGGCTTTCTTTGATTCCGACGATCACCCCGTAACCGTTTTTCACTTTGACTTCAACCAGAACTCCGCCATTTTGGGCCAAGGCTTCCCACTTTTCTCCGGATCCTTCCTCGACATAATAGCGGTCCAAATGATAATCCACCCGGTATTTCTCTCCATCCCGAAAGGGAAACACCGGTTTTTGAAGCGTTCCTTTCAGATACAAGCCACCGGGCGGCTTCTTTTCAGAAACCCGGTCCACGATGTAGTGATTCCCCTTGGGTTTTAGGGAGACGTAAACCGGGATGCCCGGGTCAGGCAGATGGTGGGCAGCCTTCTGTGCGAGCTGCGGATCAAAGCGGGAACGGTCCACTTCCTCAATCTCCAATTTTAACCGGACATAGTCCCCGTAAAACAAATCTTTCGGATCCACCGGGATGGTTTTGAGCGTAACCTGTTCGCCACTCATGAAAGCAAGCAATGGTTGCACGGTCATGGAAACCAGGGAAACGACCGGAATGAGAAGAACGATCCAAAACCACCGGTTGGGGATGTTTTTCATTTCCCTCCCCCCCTTTTCCGGCTTTTTTCAATCCAATAACCGCTGAGAATGAGCAAAATGCCGCCGATCAAGAAATAGAGTGACTTGGGAAGAAATTCGATAGATAAGTCCAGATAGAACCGAAAAATGAGTGCACAGGAAATCACCACAGCCGAAAGCTGTTTCTTTCTGAGCAAAAAAATCAAAAAGGCAAGATAAGCCACTGCGACTGCATATCCCAAAAGCGGGGCATGAAACACTCCCCCCCACATTTCCCAAAAGTCCGGATAAGTAAGTACAATGGCAGCAACCCCGTGAATGAGGGCTCCTTGCTGTTTCAACACCTCCGCATAAGGCCGGATGTTGAGAAACGTCATGCCTGCTCCCAGCAATAACAAAATGAACGCAATGACTCCCCCGTGCCATTCCCACCGGACGAAAGTCGCCCAGATCGTGAGGATCAAAAGTGCATTGGCAAAGAAAAACACTTGACGGTTTCGGTTCAACCAGCGCTCATTGCATCCGTAAAAAAGCGGAATAAAAACCCAAACCCAGAAAGGATACGGCACGGATGCATCCCAAGCCGGCGAGGTATAAATGCCGATAAACACAATGGACAGGATCATCACCCAACGGTCTTTTAAGTAGAGTGCCAACGGTACGGTCCCGAGGGCCCAAACCAAAAAGGCCTGTTGATAAGGCGATGAGCTGTGAAACATCTGACCCACGAGAAAAATCCCTGCTCCGTATATTGCCGCGCCGATATAATAAAAGCTTTTGGAAGTTTTGGGATAGGAATCTTTCAGTTTCCAGCCGGTGAAATAAGCGCCCGTAAGTCCGGACAAAATCAGCAGAAATTTTACCGTCCGGGGAAGTACCTCCCAATTCCCGGCGATAAAACTGAGAATGCCCGCACCGATCAAAACGGATCCCAAAATGGACAAGATGCGGATAAAACCGGCATTCCCTTTCCGTTTAACCTCATAAGAAGACAAAATCTGTTGAACTTGCGAAGCATCGATGATTCCGGCTTCTTCGAAACGGGAAAGTTCCATCCGGAGCCACTGGTACTTTGATGAAGAAATGATTTTCTTTTTGTGCAACTTGGCATCCCCCCTCCATGCTTTGACTATATCATGATGCGGTTCGTACGAAAATGAAAAACAGGGACACCCTTTCCCAGGATCCCTGTCTTTAAGATTGAATGCTTTTCACCCGGCTTAAGATCGTGCCGTTGTTTTGCTCATATTCCCATATCCCGCGCCCGGCTTTTTGTGCCATGATTTCCAAACGCCGGAACTCTTTCAGATATTTCCGTTCTGATTTCAATTTTCGCGCCCGGTTCGGAATCACGCAACGGGCCAATCCTCTTTTCAGCAAAAGCGGTTGCAAATGCATGTCATCCACATACACATGGGCAAGAATCCGGCCGTAATGGTCCCGCTTAAAGGCGCCTTGCTCGATGGTGACACTCCGGCCGCGATGGATGAGACTGACAATGTACTTTCTGGCCTCAAGCGCTTTGAAATGTTCCAACAAATTGGCGGAATTGAGCTCGGGGGCATCAATATACAGAAGCCGGACCCGTTCCAGTTTTTGATTCCTCTTGATTTTCAAAGTGTCTCCGTCAATCACCCGCACAACTTCAATCGGAATTCTTTTGTTCACCGGTGGCAAAGAGCCCATCCTCTCTGCGAATCTTTCATCGCTTTAACGTTATTATAGCATAAATCCTTGTTTATTTTAGAATTTTTTGACGAAAATCCGTTCCCTCTTTGCATCTTCCTCTAGGAGAGAGCGAAATGTTATAATACGGAAAAACATAAAGAGGTGGATGCGGATATGGCGAAAACGGAATCGAATATGTTCCCGCTCGGAAAAGAAGCCCCGGATTTTGTATTGCCGGATGCGGTGTCCGGAAAAACGGTGGCCTTACAAGATGTAAAATCCTCCATTGCCACGGTCATCATGTTTATCTGTAACCATTGTCCTTATGTAAAACATGTTCAGAATCAGTTGGTGCAACTGGCCAATGATTACATTCCGAAAGGAATTTCCTTTGTCGCCATCAACGCCAATGATGCGGAGCAATATCCGGATGATTCGCCGGAGAAAATGAAAGAAGTGGCAGAAAAACTCCAATACCCGTTTCCGTATTTATTCGACGAAACCCAGGAAACAGCCAAGGCTTACCAAGCAGCTTGCACGCCGGATTTCTATATTTTTGACGGCGATCTGAAATGTGTTTACCGGGGGCAATTGGATGATTCCCGCCCGGGGAATGACATTCCGGTGACCGGCGAATCCATCCGTGCCGCATTGGATCAAATCATTAACGGTGAGCCGGTGACGGTCACACAAAAACCCAGTCTGGGTTGCAATATTAAATGGAAGCAAGCATGAAGCCGCCCCTGCAAGCAAGTCCGGGGCGGTATCCTCAGACTTGCTTGCTTTCTTTGACCTCCGCTTGATCATGTTGATCAAACGAATTTTGGTATTCCACCACGTCCACTTTGCAGCCGGGGCCGATCTTCACATTTTTTCCCCTGACAATGCCGGCGTGGGTGTATTCCAATTCGATATCATCCCCTTCAATCACTTCGGCTTGCAATGTTTTGTCGGCAAAAAAGGATTTCAGCCATTTGTTTAAAGCAAAGCTGTTCTTTTTGACGACGATCTTCTCTCCGCCAATTTCCTTTGCTTTGGCATTGCCGAGCAATTCCACTTGAATGTTTCCGGCATTTAACAGCCCTTTGATGATAAAAACCCCTTTGATCACCACGGACTCTGCTTCCAAGTCTTCGTCAACCTTTAAGGTTCCGCGGATGTCTGCCTGGTCGGCGATGAAATTTCCTTTTACTTGGGCGGTCCCGTTGAGCGTGATGTTTTGGGTGTGCACATCCCCTTCTGTCGTCAATTGGCCATTCACTTTTGTTTCATCCGCCATTAGTTTCCCTTCAATCGCCGACGAACCACTGACTTTCACCGTTTGTGTTTGCACGTTTCCTTCCACGACACTGTCCCCGTTTGTGATAAACAACCGGCAATCCAGGTCGCCATTTACTTTTCCCAATCCGTTGATGCGGACCTTTTCGAATGTACCGCCCGAAAAATTTCCGTACCCGTTGATCAGTAAATCACTCATTTGCATCTCCCCATCCGAAATGTTGAATTTTCCCTTTTAACTTTTCCAATTCCTCTGCAAGCGAAATGCGCAGGAGCACTTTCACACGATCATCAAAACAAATTTCTTTAATTTCATTCACCAAAATATAAGTGGTGACCCCCAGTTTGCGGACGACGAATAACTCTGCATTTTTCTTTTCAAACCGGTGGGAATTGTTTTTCAAAAACAGATACAGCGATTTTCCTTCATCCAAGGTAATTTCACCCGTTTCAAGCAACTGATCCAGAACATAGAGATAAAAGAGTTGTTCCAAGGTAAACACATTGGATTGACCATGGATGGACAGGTGCAGTTCAAGCACAACATCCGAAACAATCTTTTTCTCTTGAATTTGCTCTTTCGTTAGCGAGATTTCCGTAAACCGGGGAGAAAACATTTGCGCAATCTCATCCAAAGACAAATCGTCTTTTAAGCTGATGATTTTATTCACTCGTTGCAGTATTTTATCGCGAGGGAAAAAGGTTTCCTGCCCGGTGTAGGTGGATTTGCGGATAAACCATTCTTCCGGAATCAAGTTTTTTCGTTTCCAACGGTATAATTGTCCGTATGAAATGCCTGTTTCTTTCAACAGGTCTTTTTTTGAAATCAAGTCTTGATCCATTCCCCGACACCTCCTCGTCATTATTGTAACATAACATTGTTACGCAAAAAAGAGGCGAATGCCCCATCTTATTTTCAGCTCAAGAAATTAAAAAACTCCTCTCCTCTGCAGCGCATGATGCCGACGGTTACGGTTTGTTTCGTTGCCTTTTGCAATTTGTCGGGACGGCTTTTGCGTCCTGTTCTTTGGGAGCTAAACCGGATTTTTTTGCCAATCCTCCCCTTGCATTTCCATATGTTTTGCGTTATGTAAAAATTTTACTTGTTTTCATGATAAATTACATAAAACGCATTCAAAAAGCGGTTTTTTTAATATTTCACATAGAATATTATATAAATATGTAAAAAAATATTTTTATTTTCTTCTTCTTGTTTTATAATTAAATATATCGATAATTTTGTTGATTCTTTTATGGGAGATGATTCATTCATGAGTGGAATTGCAGGTTGGATTGATTGGGAAAGAGATTTGTCGGGAGAACAAAATGTTTTAAGCAAAATGACCAACGCGATTCAACATCGCGGTCCCGATGATGAAGGTTATTGGTTTTCGGAACGTGCAGCGATTGGTCACCGCCGTCTCTTTGTCATCGATCCTGCCGGTGGAAAACAGCCGATGGTTTATCGCTCAGGGGATCATTCCATCGTACTCTCCTTTGACGGGTTTATCTATAACTTTAAAGATTTGAAAGCAGAACTTGAAAATCTCGGACATCGTTTTGGAACGGAATCGGATGCAGAAGTTTTGCTGCACAGCTATTTGGAATGGGGAGAAGATTTCATCCAGCGCATCAACGGGGCGTTTGCCTTTGCCATTTGGGATGAACGTCGCCAGGCATTGATTTTGGCCCGGGATCGCATCGGAGTCAAACCCCTCTTTTACAAAGTACATAATTCCGGAGTTTTATTTGGTTCCGAATTGAAAGCCATCCTGGCCCATCCGGAAGTCAAACCGGAAGTGGATGTCGAAGGCTTCAGCGAACTTTTCGGAATGGGACCCATCCGCACCCCCGGTTTTGGTGTGTTCCGCGGAATTCAGGAAGTCAAACAGGGTCATTACATTGTTTTCACAAAAGAAAAAGCCGATCATCATCAATATTGGAAATTGGAAAGCACACCGCATGAAGACGATGTGGATACCACTGTTGAAAAAATCCGGGAAATCCTGAAAGACACTGTGAAACGCCAATTGATCGCCGATGCCCCGATCGTCTCCATGTTATCGGGCGGGTTGGATTCCAGTGGTCTTACTTCCATGGCTGCCCGGTATTTGGCGGAAGAAGGAAAACAACTCGGTACCTATTCCCTTGACTTTGCCGGAAGCGACAAACATTTCAAAGCCGACTTGTTGCATGTCAGCCGGGATGAGCCGTATGTTAAAATCGTTGCGGAATATGCAAATACCGATCACCATACTGTCATCATTAACCATGATCAGTTGACGGAACATGTATTCCTCCCTGTGGAGGCACACGACTTGCCGGCACTGGGTGAAATGGAAGCATCGTTGCATCTGTTGTTCAGTGAAATGAAGAAAAATGCGGCAGCCACGCTCTCCGGAGAATCTGCAGATGAAGTTTTCAGCGGATATCCTTGGTTCCATCAGGATGAATTTTTGTTCTCCGGAACGTTCCCGTGGAGCGCACAAATTCGCTACTTCAAAGATGTTTTGAATGAAGAGGCGATCAAAACACTCCAGCCGGAAGAGCACAGAAACCGCAGATACCAGGAAGCGGTCAGTGAGGTTCCGAAATTGGACGGGGAAACGGGAATCGAAGAAAAACAACGGGAAATGTCCTACCTTTTCATCACCCGCTTCCTGCCGTTTATGTTGGAACGGAAAGATCGCATCAGCATGCATAACAGTTTTGAAGCGCGTGTTCCGTTCAGCGATTACCGATTGGTTCAATACTTATTCAATATTCCTTATTCGATGAAAACCGTCGACAAAGTCGAAAAAAGCCTGTTGCGCCGTACATTCAAAGGTTATCTGCCGGAAGAAGTGCGCACCCGCAAGAAAAGTGCATATCCGTCCACAACGGATCCGGTTTACTATCAAAACATCCGCAAGATGTTGAATGAATTGATCGAAGATCCGCAAGCGCCGGTTGCACTGCTTTTGGACAAACAAAAAATCCGTCACATTTCCGACAATCTCTTTGAAAAATCTCCGTTTGAAGTCGGAAAAATGATGGAATATATCCTCCAAGTCAACAAATGGATGAAAGACTACAATATCTCCCTGAAACTGTAGTCTCATGAAAAGGCTGAGTGTCCGCAAGGCACTCAGCCTTTTGGCTTTCCGGCAACAAAACTCCAACATCTCATGCCTGGTAGGGGCTTCGATTCTCTTCCTCCGCCTCGCGGATTCGTTGGATCAGGGTATCCAATCACCCATGTGCCTGTCTGTTCCTTCGTATACTTGGAAAGGAGTCCGGTTTCCTTCTTTGTTAAGGCAGATCACAGCATTGATGGGCTAATGGGTTCAGCGGCCCTTCTGGCAAAATCACTCTAAAATGAACAATTAGAAGAATTTAGCCACGTGTTTTTTCAAAAACGCAGCCAATATATGATGTCAAATCAAGCCCAGGACAATAATTAAAAGCCCTCTCCATTAAAGGAGAGGGCTTTTTTGTTTCAGTTCTCCAGAAGAAGTGTAATCGCATTGACCGACATTTGCTCTGCAGATAGCAAGAACAGTAGCTAAGTTTCAATCCTCTTGTTGAGGTGTAATCATTCTGACGGCATGTGTCTGAAATACTTGACACGCTTGAGGTTCAACACTGTTTTTCGAGTACCTTCTTTTTTAAAAGAAAGTTTCATGTTATTTTTTTGGATCAGCTCGAAGCGAAGTGACTTTTCCCTTTATTTCATACGGGTTTCAGCTTTTGCGAGCAACCCTGGGGGTTTTGGACATATCCAAGCGCTCGAAAAATCCTTGTATGAGCATCAGGAATATCAATCATTTTCAATTTAGCAAAAAGATAAAAAGCCTGTAAACCTTCAAAATATAACTTTTTAAAGGCAAGAGATAATCTCTGATAAAAAAACCTCTCCATTACCGGAGAGGTTTTTTTACATTTGTCCCGGCAGATCGGGAATTGATCACTTTTCCATAAACACCAGGCGAAGGCCTAAAATTGTATAAATGGCGGCTTCGATCCAATGAACGCCCCGGGAACGGATGAAGGGTTGCAAAAATTTTTTCCCCAACGCAGCGGCTCCCACCGAGACCAGACTGAAGATGGTTAATGCCTGAAGGATAAACATCATTCCGAGCCCGATGAATTGAAAAGTGACGGATCCTGCGTGAGGGGAAACAAATTGCGGCAAAAACGCCAAAAAAAATATGGATACTTTGGGATTGAGCAAATTCATCCAGATTCCCCGTTTATACAAGGCAAAAGCGTTTTGTTTCAAGGGTTTTTGTTTCACGGGACCGGTGCCGGAGCTTTTCAGCGCTTGCCATGCCAAAAAAAGCAGATAAGCCGCGCCGAAATACTTGAGGATTTGAAACGCCAGCGCCGAATGATAAATGACAGCCGAAATTCCAACGGCCACGGCGGCCGTATGCCCCAACAAACCGGTGCACAAGCCGAGCGCCGTCATGATTCCCCCTTTTTTTCCTTGCACCATGCTTTGCGTTGCCACAAAGAGAATATCCGGTCCCGGCATGAGAGTGAGCGCAACAGAAGCCAGCAGAAAATAAAAAACATTGGTCATGTCCATGAGCAGGTGTACTCCCTTTCCATGAAAAATCGTTTTTCATTATATTAAAAAATCCCCCTGTTTTTCAGGGGGATTTTTTATTTTGGCCAGCGGTACGGCGGGACATGCCGGACCATGGTGTAAAAAACCACGGCCCACTCTGCGTCGCTTAACCGTCCGACCGGCGTATTCCTGCTCTTCTTCAACGTTTTCACAAGATGCGTGATTTGCGGTGTCGTGAAAATCCCTCTGAAAACTTCAACGACCGGCAACTCCGGATGCTTCAGGGCATAAGACGCCAGTTTAAAAAACAAAATGCGAAACCGGACGGAAATCAAGGGAGGGGCTTTTCTCTTGATAAACAAAACGGCCGAATCCACCTTCGGAGGCGGTGCAAAATGATACCGGGCGATGGTCCTTCCCATCGTTAAATCAAAATACATCCGCCAAGCCAGAATGCGCGGGTTCGTGGAAGGATGGCTTGTGAAGCGTTTGGCCGCCCCTTTTTCCATCACCAGCAAACCGTTTTGAAACGGATTTTCAGGCCGGTCCATCAATCTTTTCAATATCGGGGTGGTGATGGAATAAGGGATATTGGATACCACCGAATACGGTTTATCGGGCAAGTTCACTTCCAAAAAATCCTTTTCAATCACCCTGACATTCCTGTGTGGTTTCATTTCTTCCCGCAAAATCTTTGCAAAAGAAAGATCGTTTTCAATGGCGATGACCTTTTTGGTTTTTTGCGCCAGATGAACGGTCAAAGCTCCTTTGCCTGCACCGATTTCCACCACCTGATCCTCCGGGCCGACTCCGGACATCTCCACAATGCCCGCTGCCAACCGTTTGCTTTTCATTAAATGTTGTCCCGGAAAATTTTTTCTTAACTTCTTTTTACTCATATTTTCTCACCTTCCGCATTCTGCCCGGTGCAAAGCGAATGCGGAGATGAGCCTGTTTTTCAGGCGCACGAAAACACACCAAGCCTGTACCGGCCCGGCGGGATGTCGGCAATGAAATCAAAAAAGGAGGGGAATCCCCTCCCTTTTCAATCTATTCATATACACAGGTTTTACCTGAAAAGGGCAGACTGATCCCGATTCACTCTGCACATGGCAGGGCTTTGAATTTTTAAAATCAGTTGTTCAAAGCTTGAAATCGGAGTCTGCAGAAATACATTTCAGGTAAATCCTCCTTCGTTCTTGATTGAATAACACGGTAAAGTCTAACATGGATGCTTGTTTTCATCAACCTTAAAAGTTAATTCCCACCTTCCTGATGCCTGAAATTTTTTCAGTTGATCCCGTCCATTGGTGTGAAAAATGAGATGGATTTGTGGAATGGATATTATAAAATTGAATCAGGGAATTTTTTTCCTCAAATGAAACAGAAAAGGATGTGAAAAAATGAAACCGTTTTTTGTCATTGGAAAGAGTTTGTTCTGTTTTTTGCTGGTCCTGACCATTGCCGGAACAACCGGTTTTTCTCCCCTTCCGTTAGCAGCGGCAGATCAGCCTGCAAACTCGGAGCAGTGCCCGAATGCGGAGAATTTGATCCAACCGGATGAAAACGCGGAAAAAGAAATCCGTGATGTCCTCCCGCAATTGATTCAAGAAACCTATGGCGACGATTCCCGTTACCAAAATTACGAGGTCAAACGGATCCTTTCCCTCAAGGATCCCGAATCTTCCCCCTACTCCGGCATCGCTGAACAACAGTGCGGAAAAGAAGTTGCCGGAAAATCCCTGCTGGTGGAACTGTTCTTCCCGGAATTCCTCCCCAGCGCCAGCTTGTCGCAAGGACAAGTTTTCGTGGCCAAAACGAATGAGGGATGGAAAGTTTGGTATCGCTATCATTAAAACTGAAATCGCCCTTGGACAGTTTGTCTAAGGGCGATTTTCTTCCGGTTGCTCCTTTGCATCCTCCACCGTTTTCCCCAAATGCCGGAGGATTTGATCCAATTTCTGATTGATCTGGTGAGTCATCATCACCATTAGTTTCAAGCTGCTCATGATGGTGTAAACAAACTTTGCAAACGATACGAAAAATAAGATGACCAGGACGATGAGCACCAAATTGTAAATCAAATTAAAGAATAACATAAAAATTATTACATTTACGAATATTTTTTAATCCTTTATGTTTGTAAATCATCAAAAAGGGGTAATTCTTCTCTGCCGATCGTCAGAAGGGCTGTGAATGATGAAATCTTTATCAAAGGGATTTCGTTCAAAATACATTAAGTGAAAAAATGAAATTTCATCTGACAAGCGATCAATATTTTGAATTTTATAACTCTGCCGTCTCAAGGAAGGAGCCCGTGGAAAGACATGGTCTTACAAACCGAAAATCTTTCGAAAGCTTATCGCGGCCAAATGGTTGTAAACCGGTTAAACATACAAATTGAAAAAGGACAAATTTACGGTTTTTTGGGCCCGAATGGCGCCGGGAAAACAACAACCATTCGCATGATTTTGGGACTTACCCGCCCGACGGAGGGGACGGTCCGGATTTTCGGGAAAGAATTTCACAAACATCGCATTTCCATACTGAGCCGGGTAGGCTGTTTGGTGGAAACCCCCGGCTACTATGGACATTTAAATGGTTACGAAAATTTGGATATCGCCCGCCGGATGCTTAAAGTTCCTCCGTCACGGATTGATGAAGTGCTGAAAATGGTTCATTTGGAAGATGCAAAACATAAAAAAGCCAAAGATTATTCGCTCGGTATGAAACAACGGCTGGGAATCGCCATGGCTCTTCTGAATCAACCGGACTTTCTCATTCTTGATGAACCGACAAACGGTCTGGATCCATCCGGAATACAAGAAATCCGGGAATTGATCAAACAACTTCCGCAGATGTTTAATGTGACCGTATTCGTGTCCAGCCATTTGTTGAGTGAAGTGGAACAAATGGCTTCCCATGTTGGTATTATTCATCAAGGCCGGCTTTTGTTTCAGGGATCACTTGCGGACTTGAAAAAACAAAACCAAAAACAGTTTAAAATGAAGACAGACCGGTTGGACGAAGCGGAAAAATTGCTGAAGCAACATCACTATTCCATTTCGCGGGATCATGAGTTTATTTATATCGACTCCCTGCCGACGGAAAAAATTAATTCATTACAAAGATTACTCATCGACCATCACTTTATCATTTATCACTTCCAAGAAGAAGAAAACTCGCTGGAACAAATGTTTTTTCAGATTTTGGAGAATGGAGATCATTGATCATGAATTCATCTGTTATCAACGAATGGATTAAAATCCACCGTAGTTGGGTCATTTGGCTTTTCATTTTTGTTCCTGTTGTGACCTGTTTTCTCCTCACACTTGCCCTTGGGTACTATTTGCAAAAAGGCCACTCTCCAGAACAGGGTTGGGGATTGATCTTGTCACTTACCAGCCGATACTTATGGCAAATCATCGCTTTCACTGTTCCTGTCTTCATTGCCTACATCGTCAACATGGAACAGTTTTCGAATATGTGGAAGTTTCTTTTTGCCATGCCTTTGGCGAAATGGAAAATCTATGTTGCCAAATTCTTCTGGGGATTCGCCACCACCTTGGTTATGGGGCTTTTGTTTGTTTTTGGCATATACATCATGGCTGAATTGCACGATGTTGAACACCTTGTCACCATCGGCCAATTGTTTTCTTATGTGTATGCCCCTTTTCTTCTGGCCATCCCCTTTGTGGCTTTTCAATTATGCGTATCCATGGCCAGCAAGAACCAATCTGTGCCGATTTCATTTGGAATCGCCTCAATTATTCTTGCCCCTGTTTTTAAAGGATGGGGTTGGTGGACACCGTGGGAATTTTGGTCTACGTTCCTCCCCTCTCCGCCTTTGTCGGTTCAGGCATTGTTCCCCGGGGAAACGAGTGCATTGCTTAACTGGGAAATCCTCTTGTTATCTGTTTTGTTTGGCGCCATCTGGCTGGTGATCGGAATTACTGTGTTTTACCGAAAAGAATTTGATTAATCGACTGAAAGGGAGATATGATTGGGGAATTTGTTCATGGCCGAATGGATGAAAATCCGGAAAACAAATATTTGGCGGTTGATTCTGGTTCTTCCATTGGTTCCGATTGCCTATGGGATCTTCATTTATGCCCGGTTTGTATCCGAAAATTATCAAGCGACCAATGATTGGCTGATAGCTTGGGGAATGGCGAACTACTTTTATCCAACCATCTTCTTTCCAATCCTTTCCGTATTATTGGCAGCCAATCTGTGTAAGGTGGAGCATGAAGGACATAATTGGATTAGAGCTTTAACTTGTCCTGTTTCTTGGAAACAACTGTATTTATCCAAGTATCTGTGGCTTGTCCTCTTATTGGGATTGGCTCAGGTAATTGCCTTGTCGGAGTTTGCTGTCATCGGGGAATTCGCCCGGTTGAATCATCCGTTTCCATGGGCCTTGCTGATTCAATGCCTGGTTCTCGGATGGATAGGGATTTTGCCGTTGGCCGCATTTCATTTGGCAGTATGCGCATATTGGAGCAACTATGTACAATCAGTCATTCTCAATATTTTACTCATCCTTCCGGTTTTTTTGATCATCGGTTCAAAAAAATACACTTGGTTGGGGTATGTTTACCCTTGGGCTCTCCCGGCGGTCGGAACGAACCAAATATTGCTCCGTTCTTTTCACATTCAAGTATTGATCATTGTTCTCATGTGGCTGATTCTGTTTTTGATTGGCGGAATCTCACTCTTTATCAAACAAAAATCCAATCATTAAAAACCGGTTTAAAACCCATGGACCATTTTTTGGTTTATGGGTTTTTTATTGGTTTTTGGAACATTTTCTTGTACCGGTTCCCCTTTTTCCATCAGGCTTTTTTCGATCCTCATCCAAAATCAGTCACAAAACCTGTTGACCTGACTCTTAACTACTGTTACACTTATACACATAGGTATATAACCATTTAACGAGATAAGCGTGGAAGTAAGGTGGTGATACACATTGAGCCGGAAGCTGGACAGCCACAAGCCGATCTTTTTGCAAGTCCGGGAAAAAATCGAGGACATGATTGTCAACGAACAGCTGAAGGAAGACGAACAGGCTCCTTCCACCACGCAACTGGTGAACTTTTATAAGATCAATCACGCCACGGTCTCCAAAGGCGTCAACCAGCTGGTTGAGGAAGGAATTCTTTATAAAAAAAGGGGCATCGGCATGTTTGTGGCCAAAGGGGCCAGAGAAAAACTGATTCAAAAACGAAAAAAGGCTTTTGTGGATGAATATGTCGTCCCTTTGGTGCAAGAAGCCCACAAGCTGGGGATCGCGGAAAGTGAAGTGTTTGCGCTGATCAAAAAAGAAAGGAAAGGGATTGAGGATGAATTATAAAGTGGAATTCGACAATGTATCGTTGCGATACAAAGACTTTGAGGCGCTCAAAAATGTTTCCTTCCAACTGGAAAGCGGAAAGATTTACGGTTTGCTCGGCCGGAACGGAGCCGGAAAGACCTCCCTCCTTTCTCTCTTGTCATCTTTTCGCCTGCCGACGGAAGGATCAATCTTGATTGGCGGGGAACCGCCGTTTGAAAACCCGAAGATCATGCCTCATGTTGTGTTGGTTTACGAAAAAGATTACAAGGAAGAGCGGAATAAAGTCTCCACTTTCATTCAGGATGCAGCCAAGTTCCGCCCGTTCTTTGACATGGATTATGCACTTCTGCTGGCTGAGAAATTCAAGCTTCCTTTAAACAAAGAAGTGAGAAAACTGTCAAGAGGAATGAAGTCGGCGATGAATGTGACCATCGGACTGGCCAGCCGGGCGCCCGTGACCATTTTTGACGAGGCTTATCTTGGCATGGATGCTCCGACCCGGGAAATGTTTTATAAAGAATTGTTGGGAGACCAAGCCAAACATCCCCGGACCATGATTTTATCCACCCACTTGGTGTCTGAAATGGATTATTTGTTTGAAGAAGTGCTGATTCTCGATCGCGGAAAGCTGTTGCTCCATGAAGACTATGAAACCTTGATTTCCAAGGGACTCACCATCACAGGAGATGCCGGGGCGGTTGATGATTTCACCAAAGGTCGGAAGATCTTGAACGAAGAGCAGCTCGGAAATACAAAATCGGTGATTGTGTTCGGAGATTTCAATGAAGATCTCCGGTTGGAAGCCGAAGAACAAGGATTGGAAACCGGGACCTGCTCTTTGCAAGATCTGTTTATTCATTTAACAGGCAAGGAGGATGCATATGAAACCAACAGCCGTATTTCCTAAAGTGGCCAAAGACATGTACCTGGAACAAATGAAATGGACGGTTTGGTATCTGGTTTTTGTGTTGGTTACCCAAATCGTACATCTTTATTCCAGTTATTTTACAATCGATGATAACACCGCGGTGAAAGGAATTTTGGTGTTTCTTTTTCAATCGGCAAAGGTTTATATGATCGTGATCGCAATTATTTCCGTCAACGGATTCCTGTCTTATTATGTCGGGCAGGGAGTCACCCGGAGAGATTTTTGGGCCGGCTCGATGCTTGCCGCGCTCGGGCTGACGGCCACGATCACTTTCTCCGCCGTGATTCTCACTTATTTGGAATACGGGATTTTGGAGATGTTCCAGCTGTCTCATTTGCTGTCTGACGAATTTTTGAACGGAAACGGGTGGCTGGTGATTCAATATCTGCTTAATATCTTTTTCTATTACTTGGCAGGTTACCTGATCGGAGTCGGTTTTTACCGGTTCCACTGGATCGCCGGAATCGGATTTGTTGCCTTTTTCCTTCTTTCTGTTTCAGCGCTGGAATGGAGCGAAAAATATTCGCTCGGGCTGAATATATTGAGTTCTGCGGCGGCCATTGTCCTCTTTCTCACCTTATTGCGCCAGTTAACAAAGAATATCGCCGTGAAGTTGTAAATGGATCCGGGAGACTCAGGTCCGCATGTTGCCTGAGTCTCTTTGCCTTTTCATGACGTCTGGGATTCATCCCTTTTTTGCTTTGCCAAGTGTTTTTTTTGAATCCAGACCAGCAATTTAAGGATCAGGAACAACAGAAAGATGGCTCCTGATATGATGGACACAACCTTCCAAAAACCAAAAAAGTTCGCGGCCCGCAAAATGATGAGCAGGATGGTAAAAGGAATGAGAAAGCCGATGACATCCTTCCCTTTCACGAAACCCTCTTCCTCCTTTTTTGTTGGAATATCGTTCAGGTTAACGAGCTTGTCCCTCAGTGTCAATAAGGTGTAAGTGACAACATCCCAAACAAAATTCAGTGCGAAAAAACAAAGCGGGACGGATTGGCCGGAGGTTGATCAAAAGGGCACCCCCTCTAATTCATGCTGGATCTTTCCTTTGTGTTTTAAAACTTAAAGCACCGGATTGCCGGCTGTATGGTCCGGTTGGATATTGTCATCACATCGTGGATATCAGTGGATCCGGTGCGATGGATTGCTTCAGGGGAACTTTTAAACACTTGAGTTTGACAACCACTCCTTAATCATTTAAGATTTAAATGAAAATTAAAATAAATCAAAAAGAGTGATTCAAATGAATACGTTGGTGGAAACCCGTTTTGGGAAAGTACAAGGCGGTACAGACGGAGAGGTTTGTTTTTGGAAAGGGATTCCTTATGCGAAACCTCCGGTGGGAAAACGCCGCTTTCAAAAACCGGAACCGCCGGAGAAATGGGATGGCGTTTGGGAGGCCACCCGGTTCCGGTCCATGGTGATGCAGCCGTCCGGCACCACCTTCAGCACCGTGCTCGGGGAAGCGGATCTTCCTGTGAGCGAAGACGGTCTTTATCTGAATATCTGGTCGCCGGCAGCCGACGGAAAAAAGCGGCCGGTGCTCTTCTGGATCCATGGCGGCGCCTACCAGTTTGGATCCGGCGCTTCCCCCTGGTATGACGGGACGGAGTTTGCCAAAAACGGAGATGTGGTGGTTGTCACGATCAACTACCGGTTGAACGCGTTTGGATTTTTGTACTTGGCAGATTGGTTCGGCGACGAATTTTCAGCGTCGGGCAACCTGGGAATATTGGACCAAGTCGCTGCACTGCGCTGGGTGAAAGAAAACATTTCCGCATTCGGCGGCGACCCGGAGCAAATCACCATCTTCGGGGAGTCGGCCGGAGCCGGAAGCGTCGGGGTTCTGCTTTCCCTCCCGGAAACCAAAGGGCTGTTTCAACGGGCGATCTTGCAAAGCGGATCGGGTGCCATTTTGCTCCGTTCCTCTCAGACAGCCTCGGGCATCGCGGAACAAATTCTTACGAAAGCCGGCATTCGAAAAGGAGACCGCGACCGGTTGTTATCCATCCCGGCCGGTGAACTCCTTGAAGCCGCACAATCCGTGAATCCGGGAATGGTTTTTGGTCCCGTTGTGGACGGCACCGTATTGAAAACCCATCCGATTGAAGCGTTGGAAAACGGAGCCGCCGGCGATATCCCGATCATCATCGGGGTGACAAAGGATGAGTACAATTTATTTACACTGACTGACCCTTCCTGGACGACAGCGGGAAAAGAAGAACTGATGGACCGGATCGAACAGGAAATCGGGTCGGTTCCGGAAAAAGTTTTTCCATATTACTTATCTTCCGGGGATCCATCGCAACCGGTATGGCAAAAGCTGTTGCGCGCCATGACCTACCACATCTTTACCCGGGGCATGTTAAAAACGGCTGACGCCCAAATCAAGCAAGGCGGGAAGGTTTGGGTTTACCGGTTTGATTACGAAACCCCGCTCTTTGACGGTCGGTTGAAAGCATGTCACGCACTGGAAATCCCCATTGTCTTTCACAACCTGCATCAACCGGGGGTCGATGTGTTCACCGGCACACATCCGAAGCGGGAGCTAATTTCCCGGCAAATGCATGAAGCATGGATTGCCTTTGCCCGGACAGGGGATCCGAACGGCGACCATCTCCCCGATGCGTGGTTGCCCTTTGCACAAAAAGACCGGCCGGCCATGGTCTTTGACACCGAAACCAGAGCGGAAAAGCATCTGTTTGACCGCGAGCAGGAACTGTGGGAATCAAAGGCTTGAGTGATTTGCTCAAGCCTTTTTTGCATTTCACGTATGTATTCGGATTTGGAATTAAACAATGGTGCTTTTATCGGAATGGGGAGTGTTTGCTTATAATGAACGGGTTTACAAAGCTTGTTTTGGTACCGGATTACTGAAATGATCAAAAGGAAATATCATGACGTAATAATCAGGGGATCTTGAGAAAGAAATACATGGAGTGTTATGTCCCTTGAAAAACAGAGACGCCGGTGGCATCACCATCACAGGGTCTTTCTTTTCAAATCATGGTTTGTAGTTTATAATGCAAACTAGTTAATCATACATATGGAGTGTGGTTCCATTGATGCCCTTTAAGGAAATGGCAAAACTGAATAAATTGATTCACGAACCGGCCCGACTTGCCATTATGAGCGCGCTGGACGCCTGCACGATGGCTGAATTTTTGTTTTTGCAAGAATTGACAGGCTTGACGAAAGGAAACCTTTCTTCCCATTTATCCAAATTAGAAAAGGCGGAATATATCCAAATCCAGAAACAATTCGTACGCAAAAAAATCCCGCATACCACCATACGAATCACACATGAAGGCCGGGCTGCGCTTCACAATTATTGGGAACAACTGGATCGCATCCGCGAGGTTACCAAAAAATGGAATAATAGTTAGGAAGCGGATTCTCTCAACCTCTTCCCCTCTGTTTTTCAGAGGGTTTTTCTTCCTTAAAATCCCAACACAAAGAGAGCGATTCCAAGGCCTCTTACAGCTTTTCACCCCCTTTTTCGACCTGTTCCTCTCAAAAAGAAATAAACCGCCCTTAAATCGAAAATCAGAAGGCTGTTTTTCCCGGATCGGAAATCCATATTCCATTTATTGGAATGTATTTTTCTTCATCCGGCTGCTTATCTCTTGATTATTTTGTTTGTTCTGATTAACAAGAATATTTGTGGCGCGAAACAGCCGCGGGTTTCCTTCTCCTCCCTCTTGATCCACTCTATTTATGCCCTCTACAGGGTTACAAAACAATTCTTTTGTAACTATATAAAGATAAAATGCCGAAACCCCTTGATTTACAAGGGGTTTGGCGATCGGATATTTCCCACACATTTTTCCGTCTGTCTGAGAGTCAAATGGTCGTCTCACCAAGTTAACTTGTTAATGAGATATCAATCTGCTGCTATTTTCTTCACCATATGGACGTTATTCAAAAACATGTGAAATCCTTCCTCCTCCAGCAAGCCCGTCACCATTTTCTTCTTTGCGGGGCAGTATAAAAACTGGTATCGGGATGCTTCCGCGGAAGCCATCACATGTCGCAACAACTGACGGGCCAGTTCTTCCGCTTCAGGATGCTCCGGGGCTGTCTCCAATTGCAACAAAGTCAAATCTTACACTCGTCCTAGGTCATCGGTTGTCCGCCTCACCAACGCATATCCGGCTTCCTTTCCGGAAGAATCGGAAATGATCCATGCTTCATCTCCTTGAAACCAATGGGTTTGCCACGGAGCCGGATCGGGATAAAAAGAAAAAGCGGCAACGGTTGCCGGATGGGCGCTGCGGATGTTGTATCCGGGAGCCGCTGGTTGTTTCCGGCTGAAGTTTTCTGTCTGGTAAATGAACAAGGAATCATCGATGTCATACCCGTATTGCTGATATAACCGGATGGCCGGCTTGTTTTCGGCGATCGCTTCCAGTGTTGCCAGTTGCACATGTTCCCGTTGATACATCTCCACCAATGCTTCCATCAGCCGGCTCCCAACTCCTTTTCGTCTCCATCCGGGAAGAACGGCTGTCCCTCCGTTCCAAGCGACTTTTTTTCCTTTGATCTCCCCGATAGCCGTGAACACAAAACCGACCGGCCGGCCATCGGCCCAAGCCACCAGGGAATGGGCCGGCGAAATTTTTTCCCGGACCATCCTGTTCATTAACCGGTCAAAAGTGAAATTCATGTTCACAAAGTAATCCGCAAAGGCTTCGTTCCACAATTGCAACGTTTGTTCCCACGTGCACCTGCTCAATGGATGAATCGTAACCATGGCGCTTCCTTTCTTTTTGTTTGATATAATATCGGTGTAAAACGTTTGCGGGGATTAAAACGCGGATTCCTGAAGGACTTCCTCTTCTTCGGAAATGCCTTGTTTTTTAAATTGCAACCGGCACCAAAAAGCCGACTTGGCATAATCCCAAAGATACCGGCTGAATTCCCCGTTTGGATGTAAATAGTTCCACACCTCAGGGAAATATTTCTTTATATCAGATAAAATCTCCTTTTCCTTCTGACTCATCACATGCAAGTTATGCCGGTATTTCAAACCCAGGGTTGTCAGGCAGTCCGTCACCTCCACCGGGACTTTCCGCCAGATTTGTTTCCACTCTTCATAAGGTTCCATCAAATAATGAACATTCAGATCTCCGTCGTTGTAGATATCATAGAGCAAATGCCCCGGAATCGTCTCTCGGTTTTTCATTCTGTCCCCTGCCTTTTCCATGGAATAAATCGGAACCCCTTTATAGTATTAGGAAACACTTGGCAGATTCCCTTTATTTTCAAGATGATTTTTTGCGAAAGAAGGTGCGCACGGAAATGAAAAGAGAAGCGTTATCTGTTTTGTTTCGGAATTTTGCCTTGATAGAATGTCACCTCTCCAGTCCGCTCTATCAACAGTTGTCATTAAAAATCGCCCAAGACGATGAACTTCTCGCTTTGGCATCCCATGCCCGGCGTGGACAACCCGTTCCCAATCTCCTGTTCGGGGCGGTCCATTATCTGTTGTTAAAAGAGAAAGACCATCCCCTGAAAAATTACTATCCGGATCTGGTGAAATCCCCGCGGGAAGCAGACGAGGCCTTTCCTGCCTTTCGCGACTTTTGCCTTATGTTCAAGGACGAAATTATCCCCGTTCTCCGGGAAAAAAGGGTGCAAACCAATGAAACCGGGCGTTGTGCTTATCTTTATCCCGCCTTTTGCTTGATTTACAACCGGGTGAAAAAGCCCCTTTCCCTGATTGAAATCGGAACCAGTGCTGGATTGCAACTGTTATGGGATCATTACCGTTATTCATATGGAGGAAGTCAAACTTACGGGCATCCGTCTTCTCCCCTCCGGATTGAATCGGAAATCCGGGGAACCCGGCAACCCTTCTTGCTCCCGGACAGTCCCCCTGTCGCTTTCCGGGCGGGCGTCGACTTAAATATCATGGATTTAACGGATCAAGAAGATTTTTTATGGATGCGATCCCTCATCTGGCCGGAACACCAAAAACGGGTCAGACTTTTTGAAAAAGCCGCACAGCAATTAAAAAAACACCCCCTCCGACTGATTGAAGGCGACGGGGTTGAAATGCTTCCCAGGTTAGCCCGTCAGGTACCGGAAGATACAGCCCTCTGCATCTTTCACACCCATGTCGCCAACCAAATGCCGGATCAAACGAAGCAAAAGCTGAGGGATCAGATCGGGGAGTTGGGGAGAACCCAAACCATTTTTCATTTATACAACAATATGGAGGACCGGGATGTTCTTCATTTGGAGACATATAGTAATGGGAGAAAAAAACATGAGGTTTTGGCCAAAACGGAGGGACATGGCCGTTGGTTCGCATGGAAATCCCCGGAATGAAAAAAACGGGGTCCGGTTTGGACCCCGTTTTCCCTTCAGGATGCGTCATCCAAAATTTCCACGATCCCTTGGTTTCCGTCCACACGGATTTTTTGTCCGTCTTGAATCCGTTTTGTCGCCTGATCAACACCCACCACTGCCGGAATGCCGTATTCCCGGGCCACCACCGAGCCGTGGGTCATCAGGCCGCCCACTTCGGTCACAACGGCCTTGGCCGACTGAAATAACGGCGTCCAACCGGGATCGGTGTGCGGGGCGACAAGAATTTCCCCTTCATGCAGCCGGGCCTCTTCCGGTTTGAACACTACCCGGGCAATCCCTTCCGCCACTCCGGCGGATGCCGGAACGCCCGCCAAAGCGCCTTCCGGAAGGTTTTCCGTTGCGCGGGATCCGGTGATGCATTCCCCTTCACTGGTCATCACTTGCGGGGGCATTAACGTTTGATGCCGTTCATAAGCTTCCTTCCGCTCATTGATCAGCTTTTTCACATCTTGCCGGAAGGTTCCTTGCAAAAGCAAGATCAATTCATCCATCGTAAGGAAAAACACGTCGTCTTTTTTCTCGAAAACCCCTTTTGCCACCAGCTGTTCCGCTTCTGAAAGAATCGCTTTTTTACACTCATCCAACAGGCGTGTGAGGAAATATTTCGGGTGCTCCCGAAGACCGCCGGCGTTGCGGCAGACAGTGATCAGCCGCTTCAGCCATTTTCTCTTCAGCCTGTTGGAGCCTGCCTGTTTTAAGATCCGCCCGATGGCTTCATTCGCTTCCTTTTCTCCTTGTGCAAATTTTTGCCGGTGTTCCCCGGGCTTGACACTGCGCATGTGTCCCAGGATGGCCGGAACCAACTGTGTCGGCGCTTCCCGCCAGCGCGGCTTGGTGAGATCGATTTCTCCAGGGCAGCGATGGCCGTATTTTTCCATGAACTTAAGAAATGCTTCTTTAAATTTCGCTCCCCCTTCCACCCGATCCAATCCGTCATAAAACGTTTTGTCCTCTGCTTGCTCCAGATAATTTTGCAATGCCGGAAACTCCCGGACGATGTCTGCCAAATCACCGATTTCCAATCCCATTTGGCTGGTGACATTTCCGGACAGCGATTTGTTGATTTCATACAGATCCCGGGTGTCCCCGATGGACTGTTTCAAGAGCAGATAGGAAAGCGGATAACAGATAACGTATGAAAACAAGTTTTTAAGCACATCTTTTCCCAAATGGTTCAATTCATATCGGATGGTTTCCAGTCGGTTGTCTCCGCTTGCCCGCTGAAAGCTTTGGTTGATTTCACTCCATTTTTGTTCAATGAAACGTTCTGCTTTGCGGCGGGCCAGTTCGGGATCGCGCACCCAAAGGTTTTTCCAAATCTCTTTCACCACCGTCAGGATAAAGCGGCGGTTGGACCGGAGCAATCCCCGTTTGGCCGGGACATCAAGAAATTCCGGGCGCTGGATCACCTCGCGGATGGCATTGCTCAACGTTTGATCAAAAACATTTTCCATCGCTTTGGGAAAGAGCTTTCTTCCCGGCTTTGTGCGCAAAAGTTCCGTGGGATTCACAAAAAGGCGGTTGCCGGCTTCCACCAGGAAGTTTTTCGGGAAAATGGAGCGCAAAACAGAAATTCCCATCGGTTTCATGGCATCGGTCATCATTTGCACGTGTCCGAATGAAAACATGACTTGCAACGGCTTTTGGGGAAGATCCGGCAACGGATACAACGATGTGATTGGACGGCTTTGCACGACATAGATCTTCCCTTTTTCCACGCAAAATTCAATGTCTTGCGGAGTCCCGAAATGCTTTTCAATCTTTTTGCCGATTTCCGACAGTTGAAGGATTTGGTGATCCGTCAAAGCCGGCCGAGCCTGTTGTTCGGGCGTGAGGGTTTTCTTCACGGTTCCGCCTTCCGGCAAGGAGTAGATGGCGATTTCTTTGTTTCGGATGTTTTTTTCCAGAATCCGCCCTTCTCTTACTTTATACAGGTCGGCCGACACCATGCCGGAGACAAGCGCTTCCCCCAGACCAAAGCTCGCATCGATGGAAACGACGTTCCGGTTCCCGCTTAACGGATCAGCCGTAAACAGGATTCCGGAAACTTCCGGATCCACCATCCGTTGCACCACCACCGATAAATAAACCTGACGGTGATCAAATCCGTTTTTGATCCGGTAAGAAATGGTGCGGTCCGTAAACAAAGAGGCCCAGCATTTTCGGATATGCCCGAGCAACGCTTCCTCTCCCTTGATGTTCAAATATGTATCCTGTTGACCGGCAAACGAAGCGGTCGGCAAATCTTCCGCGGTCGCGCTGGAACGGACGGCATATGGATATTGTTTTCCGGTGGATTCCCAAGCTTTGGTGACCGCATTTTTTATTTCACCCGAAATCTCAAGCCGGGTGAGATGGTCGCGAATGCGCCGGCCCATCTCCCGCAGGCCGTCCAAATCATCCGGGTTCAGGCAGTTCAGTTCATCCAAAAGCGAATCCATCTCCCGGCCGGACTGAATAAAGTCCAGATACGCGCGGGTGGTGATGCAAAATCCCTCCGGCACCGGAAAACCGGCTTTACAGAGTTCCCCCAGATTGGCTCCTTTTCCCCCGACTTGTTGAATGCGGGAAACATCCACTTCATCAAAAAACAAAACATAGTCGTTCATCGGCGGGATCCCCTTTCCTGCTTATGGATTCGGTTATTCAATGGCAATGGGTTCGGCAGGATACTCCCCTTTTAAAAGCAGAATCAATCTTTGCCCCAACTGCTTGGGGAAAATCAGTTCCTGGGTGTTCATGATTTCATCCACACTCCACCAATGGTGGGCTTGGTAAGTCTCTTTCTCCACCTCTGTAAAATGATCCGTCGAAATCTGTTTTCCCTGCACCCGTGCCACATAATAATATTCAATAAAACGGGTTTCCTTTTGATGGACAAACAGATGAATATCCCGGATCCATACCAACGGCCCCCAATTCACACCGTCCGCCAATCCGGTTTCTTCCCACAGCTCCCGTTTGGCCGCTTCCAGATAAGACTCATTTTCTTCCACCCCGCCTCCTGGTGGAAACCAGACCGGCTCTCCGGCCGGATTTTCTTTGCTGGTGACGGAAGGGTCTTTCATCTTAAACAGCAGAATCCGGTCTTGTTCGTTGAGTAACACAATACGGGCGGTTTCCCTTGTTTTCACTGTAAAGACTCTCCTTGCTTCCTCAAGATGTTCCATCCCTTCCATTATAATATGAAAAAGCACCGGTGATCGAAATCCGGTGCTTTTTCTGATAATCCATAAAATCAGCTTTGGCTTTGCCCTTTTTTGATCCAGCCCGCCACGGTGAGAACGCGCCGGGTTTGATGTTGAACCGCTTTTTCCGCATCATCTTTCCAGTTGCCGTTATTGTCAATGGTCACGGAAGTGCCATACGGGTTGCCGCCGGATGCCGGGATGGAAGGATCGGTATATCCCGGTGCGACGACAATCGCTCCCCAATGGTACATCGTTGTGTACAGGGACAAAACCGTCTCTTCTTGCCCCCCGTTTGGGTTATTGGCCGAAGTCATCGCACTGACCACTTTGTTGACCGTTTTTCCTTGGGCCCAGATGCCTCCCGTCGTATCCAGGAATTGTTTCATTTGGGACGAAACAATGCCAAAGCGGGTGGGGGTACAGAAAATAATCGCATCCGCCCAAACAATGTCATCCGGCGTTGCAACCGGAACATCTTTGGTGGCTTCATAATGGGCTTTCCACGCCGGATTGGATGCAATGGCTTCTTCCGGTGCCAATTCCTGTACCCTCAACAGACGGACCTCGGCTCCTTCTTTTTTCGCTGTTTCCGCAGCGATTTGAGCCATCTTGTAGTTGGTGCCGGTCGAGCTGTAATAAATGATCGCCAATTTCACATTTGCCATGCTCATGCCTCCTGTCGGTTATGGTTAATCCTCACCGGATTCTCATCCGGTTAAGGAAGATCAATCAACATCACGAAACAACCTTCATCGGTTTCCACCGTTAACGAAGATACATCTGTTATTCTTGCCGAGTCCCGGCGCTTTAACACATGATCCCCGTTGAGAAGGACATCGCCTTCGATCACAAAGAAAAAGATCCGCCGGTTATCTTTCTGCTCAAACGTGATGGATTTGCCGGCTTCCAGTTTGGAAAGATAAATCGTCATATCCTGATGGATCAATGCCGTCTGATCTGACGCAGGATGCTTGGATACCACCGGCAACAGGCGGTTTTTCATCTTTTCCGGGTCAAAAGATATCTGTTCATAGGAAGGTTGAAGCTCGCTGGTTTCCGGCAAAAACCACATCTGCAGGAAATTCACTTCTTCCGTTTCTGACGGATTCATCTCGGAATGAATAATTCCCGTACCGGCACTCATGCGTTGCACTTCACCAAAAGATAATGTTTCCATGTGGCCGGCACTGTCCTCATGCCTTAATTGCCCTTTCAACACAATGGAGACAATCTCCATTTCCTTATGGGGATGCATGCCAAATCCCGTCCCCGGTTGGACGGTGTCATCATTGAGCACACGCATGGGACCAAAGTGCATATTCCCGGGGTCAAAATATTCAGCAAATGAAAAGCTGAAATAACTTTTCAACCAACCGTGATCAGACACAAAACGGTTTTCGGCAGGATAAATCTGAATCATGGTCCACAGCCTTTCTGATTCTTCTATTCTTTCTTTGCTATGGTTGACGAAAAAGGTTATTTTCCCTCTCCCTTCATACATTTGTGTAATCAACTTACTTTTAATAAGTATAATAGGTTACCAACGGACTTTTGTCAATCCGTTACCCGGAATCCGGCACCCCATCCAATCGGAAGTTATGTGTGGCATCGTAAAAGGAATCGTCATACAAGCGAAGTATTGTATTCAGGGAAAACAGAAAGGAGTAAAAAAGATGATTAAATGGGAAGCTGTAAAGCAACCAGCGACAGATGAAGATATTCAACATATTGAGGATTTTGTTGGTAAAAAGTTGCCTGGAGATTATGTAGAATTGGCGAAGGTTTATCACGGAAGTGTTCCAGGAGTATGCATTGATGTTGATGGGGAACCTTACCCATTTGATCAATTGTTATCTGTTTCAAAAGAAGACGGAGAAGAAGAGGATTTTTGCCATGTAATCGGAGCCTATAGACATATGTACTTGGATGAAAACTCAGATCCGACTCTTCCTGAAGGATTTGTCCCTTTCGCATTGGATGGACAGAATAAATGGTATTGTTTTGATTATCGGGAATCCACTGAATCCCCCGCAATTGTGCTTATTAACTGGGAAGCTCATTATGAAGATGATCCGGACTACGTTGTAACCTTTATAAAAGAATCGTTTAATGAATTATTGGAAAGTCTGTATAAACTTTAATTTCTTTTCTACAGCGCTATGGTAAATGTAGCAAACTTCCGGTGCTTTTTTATCGCAACTCGCATACTTTTTCCCATGGAAAAGAGCCTTCTCCGGTCATGGAGAGGCTTTTTTTTATTATCCCGGCATAATGGAACGGATTGGCCAGAATTGATCAAATGGCTTCATTCCTGTCACCACTTTCCCGGCCGTCGCTGTTAGGACCATCAAGATAGATAAAGGATAAACTGAAAAAATGGGCGGCAAAATGGGTCGATATCCAGAAATCCCTTCATAGGATAAAAAGAAACTTCTTTTTTCATCCGGAGGTGTCATGACATGTACCTTGCTCATTACCCTGTTGGCGGATATTTGGCCAATCAACCCAATTATCAAGCTTATGCCTGGATCCAAGGCGGTCCGCTCGCGCCGGAACTCAGAGGCTATGTGACATTTACTGAAGTACCGGGCGGCACCGAAGTGTTTATTGAAGTGAACGGACTGCCTCCCTATCAACCGGGAGGAAACGGCCGGCAACCCGTTGGTCCGTTTGGATTCCATCTTCATGAAAACGGCAGTTGTGCCGTTGGAAATCCTGACGATCCGTTTCAAGCGGCCGGTAATCATTGGAATCCGGACAACCAACCCCATGGCAATCATCCCGGAGATTTCCCCGTTCTCTTTTCAAATAACGGGTATGCACGGATGAGCTTTTTCACCAACCGTTTCCGTCCATCCCAAGTGATCGGAAAATCGGTCATGATCCATCAAAACCCGGATGACTTCCGCTCCCAACCTTCGGGAAATGCCGGAAAACGCCTGGCTTGCGGAGTCATCCAGGGAGTTTATGGTTCAACGTCTGTATTCCGATAAAAACAGCTCTGAAAACAATAGTTTTATTTGGATAAAATATTTATAATATTGTTAGAAGATAAAAATTTTAATTCGAATGGAACGGGGGTTGTCTGCTTGGCTTCCGGAATCCCAGCGAAGTTTCGTCAGTTATACGGGTTGGTCCCATGCGGACTTTCGCCCGACGGCAAAACACTCATTGCCCCCCGGGATGCCGACTCTTTTCAAAAATACCGGTGTCCGGAGTGTAGAGAACCGCTGAAATTAAGGAAAAGCAACCGCAGAAAAACACATTTCTCCCATAATCACATGAAAGACAGCGAATGTTTGCTGTACCATTCACAGGTCACCTTGGCGAAATGGGTTCTCCGCCATGTTTTTCAGCAATGGTTGGCACAAAAAAACACCACTCCCATTCAAATCAGTTTCTTCTTCCAACCTCCGCATCCCATTCCCTTAAACCCGGTTTATCAGATCAAATGGGATCAACGCTTCCGTGACCACACCTCCCATCTTTCCCTGCATGACGAAGACGGAAAAGCCCTGCTTTATATCGGAATCATTGATGAAGCACAAAGTCCCCGCCTCCCATCTTCCCGTTGGCTTGAGGTTTCAGCAGAGCATGTGTTGTCCGATCCGTATAGGTTGGAATCGTTAAACCCGTCCATGGCTCCACCACCTTTTTTAAAATACGAACAATTGAAACTCGATTTTTAAATCTTCCAGGCACCGGTGCCCCGGTTATTGCTAACGAGGAGCCGGTGCTTTAAATCACAACATCTTCAAGCAGATAAACCTGCGCACAACAGGAGGATCACCGATGAAAAAAAGACTCATATCCAGAAACCGCAATTACCGTTTTCTGTGGTTGGGACAAACAGGAAGCGTCTTGGGGGATTGGTTTAATCAAGTCGCACTGGCACAAACCGTTCTTTTTTTGTCTGATTCCGCCTTGTCGGTCGGTATTCTTTTGATGTGCCGCGCCCTGCCTTCTGCCCTTTTGGGGGTGTTCACCGGTCCTGTGATTGATCATTTTTCCAAGAAAAAAATCATGATTCTCACGGATTTGGCGCGCGGTCTCATTGTATCCTCTTTTATGTTCGCCTTTCTTTTCAAGCAAGTTTGGATCTTGTATGCCGGTTCTTTTTTGATCGGATGCCTGAGTGCTTTTTTTAATCCTTCCCGCCAAGCGGCCATCCCTTCGGTGGTGGCCAGAAAAGACTTGGCGGAAGCCAATTCATTTTCCTCCGCAACGGACAGCATGATCGGGATTCTGGGAGCGGTTTTGGGGAGAATCGTATCCACGGCTTTCAACCCGCTGATTTGTTTTGTCATCAATGCAATCTCTTATTTCTGGTCCGCTTTTTGCATTTTTCAGATGAAATGGTCCGAATCCGTCTCTCCTTCACACTCTGATTCCTATATCGAATCACTCAAAAAAGGGTTTCACGAAGCCTCCCGTAACCAAGTCGCCCGGGCCATTATCCTCATCGGCATCAGTTGGGGTTTTGCCGGCGGAGGATATTACATATTGATCCCTTTGCTCGGTAACAACGTTTATCAAATGCAGGGGTTGGGGATCGGCATCCTGTATGCTGTTGACGGATTGGGCGTTTTGACTGGGGCGTATCTTGTCAAGAAATTCGTGAATCATCAATATCGCCGGGGGATTGTGTGGTACGGGGCTTCGTATCTCTTCCAAGCCGTTTTTTTCGCTTTTCTGCACATACCAATACGCTGCTCACGGGAATCTTCATGCTTTACTTGATGCGACTGTTTTCCGGCATCATCATCCCGCTTGATACATACATGCTGCAAATGAATACAACCGAAGCCGTTCGCGGCCGTGTCTTCTCTCTGCATATGGCAACCTATGGCGGAGTGATGCAATTATCCTATATTGTATCCGGATGGGCTTACGAGCAACTGGGAATTTCCGTTACCGGGCTTGTTATCGGGATCATCTCTTTCTTATGCGGCATTCATTGGCTTGTGCAATACCGACTCGGCAAGTTTGTTTCGCACTCCAATGTCATATAAAAAGGACTTGGAATGCCCAAGTCCTTTTTATACAAACCTTTTGACAAGACTGTTTGTATGTGATAGTTTTTTATTTTTTATGTTTATTGTTGATGAGTGTTTGTGTTACAAACTGGTTTGGGCATATAATGGTGTTTTATCATTGACATTTCTGGAATCCATGTGGTTCTCACTGCCCTTTGGTAAATGTGATAAATCTGTTTGGATCGAATACCTCTTAGAAAGCAATACAAATAACCAAAAAGCCCCCTTCAACTTTGGACAATCTGGATCAGGTTCCCGCATGTATCATCAAATACTGCCAGGGAGATTCCATCGATGTTGGTCGGCTCCATGGTAAATTTCACACCTTTCTCTTTTAAACGCTCATACTCCTGATGAACATCTGCGACCCCAAACTGAACGGCCGGGAGCCCGTCAGCATATAATTTCTCTTGGTATTCCTTGCCGGCCGGATGATGGGCAGGTTCCAGCAACAATTTTGTGCCATCCGGATTCTCTGGGGAGACCAGTGTCAACCATCGGTATTCACCGGCTTGGATATCCTCCTTTTTTATAAACCCCAGTTTTTCGGTATAAAACCGAAGTGCTTTGTCCTGGTCTTTCACCAACAAGCTCATCACAACAATTTTCATCGGGGTTTCCTCCCATTTCCTTGTTTAAGATGATTTATTCCTTTGTTTCACTTAATGCGAATGAAATATACTTCTCTAAGTGTGATTCATGTCCTTTGTATTTTGTTGATTCAGTTTGTTTTACAAACTTGTTTTTATTAAATAATGGTTTTTAGAGTCCATTGCCTCCAATTCCGGTTCTTCCTCTGCTTTCAACGCGGGTAAAAATTTTTCAAATAAACCATTGAAGGCATTCAGCGTCATTTATAAGATAAAACCAGTATGATAGTACATAGTATTCGAATAATTCCAAGAACCCCGCTTCAAGCCAACCGAATCCGCTTGATGTCTTAACCCACCTACTTCTCCATGAAAGGACAATCAATATGATGAATCATTTATCCATTGCCAAACCGGCAAAAGAAGATACCCAAGCAGCGTTTGCCGTGTTTGAAGCCTCAATCATTGATGCTTTTGAAAAAGAAGGCCTTGGAGATTTAACCAATGATATGGCCTGTGAGATTGATTCCAAAAAGAACTTGCTCACCTCTTCACTGGAGAATGACAACTCGGGCATTTCCTTTCTGGTTGCCAAAATGAACGGCCGACTGATCGGAACGATTTCTTTCGGGCCTTGCGGGAGAGAAATCAAAAAATTGACCCATCACAAGCTGGAGTCCATCGGGGAGCTTGGCAGTCTTTATGTATTGCCTGGTTTTCAAGGCAAAGGCGTGGGGTCCGCTTTGATTCATTCCATGATGAAACAGCTTCATCAATCCGGAATTGAACAATTTTGTTTGGACAGTGGCTACATGCATGCTCAAAAAAAGTGGTTAAGGAAATTTGGCAAACCTTATCACATCGCCAAAGATTACTGGGGAAAAAATCGTCACTACATGATTTGGCTGTGCCGGGTCATTGATTACGTGTAAACCTCTGAATAAATGAAGAAAGATGACATTCTTGGAATTTTGGACGGGATCGTTGGGTTCGGTGGTGCACTGTTTACCCTTTTCTTTGGTACCCGTGGATTAAAATGAGGTGAAAAAAATATGATTGAATTTCGGATATTAGAGGAAACTGAGAAACCTGCTGATGATGAATTGGCTGAAGTGGAAGAACATTGTGAAATAAAATTGCCACCAGACTTTGTAAGATTCTATAGCCAATATGACATGCCGGAAAATCTTGAAGGAGAAATATACATAAAGGCAAAAGGTTACCCATATCCCCTTCAACTGGATGGGTTTTATTTGCCAGACCAAATGATTGAAGAATATGACGTCAGATTGGATGAGGATGAATCAATTCAAAGCAAAGACAAACTCATTCCGTTCGCTTTTGATTCATCAATCAATCAGTATTGTTTCTTTTACCCAGCCAATAACGAAAATGACCCTATTATTGTTTGGGTAGACTCAAATCATGCAGCACAGGATCTTTTCCGTGAAAATAAATTTAATCCGGAAGCTGTTGTAGTGGTAAGGAAAACATTTAAACAATTTCTCGAAGATCTGTATATTTAATACTTAAAAAAACAGTTCATCAATCCCTTAGGTTACTTGTGCTGTCTACCCATTCCAAACTTAAAGAAGGTGCCGAAAAACGGTGTTGACCCTCAAGCGTGTCAGGGGTTTCGGTCACATGCCTGGCCTGATTAAGAAGGGAAAATCGTTGTCGGCGATAAGCAATTAAACGCCAACATGTTTATGGGTGATTCAGTTGGTGGCGAGATTGCAGGCGGTGTCAAACAAAATGGCGTTCTAACTTTCTTGACCAATAATAATGACCGTCTGGACCCCAAGTCAGTCAAAGAAATCAAAATGGATTTAGGCGAAGTGATGTCGTCCGATTTTATGAACACCAAAAAGGTTGAGTTTGAAATCAAAGTGCAATAAGGAGGATAGACAATGAGCCGGACAACAGAATTTGTTCTTGGGCTTATCGGTGGGATTTTCGGTTTTGGTGGTGCACTGTTTGCTATCTTTTTTGGAGCTGTGGATGAGGCTGTTTCAGGCAGCACATCGGAGGTAACCGGGTTAGGTTGGGGAGCTTTCCTTTTTTCCATCTTGGCAATCGTAGGAGCAATTGTAGTAAAGATCAATCCAAAGATCAGCGGTACTTTGATGCTGATTTCAGGGATCGGCGTATTAATTAGCATCGCGATGTTCTATGTATTAGCAACCGTGTTCCTTGTAATTGCAGGATTAATGGGAATCTTCCGCAAGGATAAACAAAAAGAAATGTCAGCATGAACCTAAAGGTGGGATTTTCCTCTTCTGGAGGATTACAAAAACAGCCCTCTCCATTTCCCGGAGAGGGCTGTAATATTAGAACTGAAGGTTTACAAGAATTTTATTTTTTTGTAGACTGATATTAGTTGATATTTTTGATGTTCATACAAGGATTTATCGAGCGCCTTGATATGTCAAAAATCCCCGGGGTTGCTCGTAAAAGCTGAAACCCGCATGAAATAAAGGAAAAAGCCACTCCGTTTTGACTTGATACATAAAAAATAACTTAAATGCGCTTTAAAAAACGAAGGTGCTCGAAAAACGATATTGAACCTCAAGCGTGTCAAGGGTTTCAGACGCATGCAGTCAAAATGGTTACACCTCTTCTAGAGGATTGAAACCGAGTGGGGGCTGAAGGGAAAACCTGATGAAATATGGCGCAACAATGATCGTCTACATATCGTTGAGATCAAGTCTACATACCTCCCAAGTGGACGAGATTACCCGTATCATAGCCATAAGATGCAGTTAGCATCGTATATGAGGCTTGCCGAAGCGGTATATAAGCTACCAGTGGAAAGCGGTGAAATACGCTACGCAGATGGACGGCGATATCTCTTTAATTGGGACTTTCGCTTGAAAAATGAATTAAGGGAAACCATCGAGAAAATGCGGAAGGTGGACGATCGGGGTAGAACATACGTTGAGGTAAAGAAATCGCAATGTCAAAGATGCTATTACTATAGTGTTTGCGACAAGAAGCGTTTTGCTAGATGAGTTTAGATCCCACAAAGGGTATGGATAATATGCCTATCAATAAAAAACAAAGGGAAAAGCGGAATGACGGGGAAAAAATCACGCTTGATAAGCTAAAAAAGGAACTTGGTATATAGGCGTCCGATGGTTGGACGCCTTCGTTTTTTATTAGGTCGAATACGGTAGCATCGAGTGTTTCGAGCAGGCACCTTTTGGTGCCTGCTCTACTGAGGAATTTAATAAGCCTTAATTATATAACCAACGTTTCTCCTGCTTGCTTAATTTCCTGCTCCTCAATGGGCGGTAATTAGATTGAGCACGACAACAACACGGAACGAACAAGG
The DNA here is from genome assembly GCF_016055175.1 of Thermoactinomyces sp. CICC 10735. Lineage (NCBI taxonomy): Bacteria > Bacillati > Bacillota > Bacilli > Caryophanales > Thermoactinomycetaceae > Thermoactinomyces > Thermoactinomyces sp. CICC 10735. The sequence goes on from NZ_JAECVT010000001.1 coordinate 425,336, forward strand.
CTATTTGAGAAACGGATGCACAAATATATGTTCACCTTGATACCCCGTATACAGTTTTATTGAACCTTGGTTATCCAAATACCTCACTACACAATTTTGTAGTTCAAAAGCATTCTATTCATTAGTTATCAATTAATTTTAAAATTTAGTTTTTAATCGCCTTCTCTTGAGCATAGCGGGCCGCAGATGCACCGGCTAATTTTCCAAAAACTGCGCCCGACATCAATCCTGACCCACCCGGATAATTTTCGTAGAAGATTCCACCAATCATTTCACCAGCAGCAAAGAGTCCAACTATAGGTTTTCCTTCCTTGTTTAATACTTCACCGACTGGGCTAACATGCAATCCACCGTAGGTGAAAGTAATTCCACAAGTAACCGGGAAGGCATAGAATGGAGGTTGATCAATACGCAAGGCCCAGTTTGATTTTGGTGGAGTGATTCCCTTGGTTCCTTTACCATCCTTAACTGCAGGATTATACGTCCCTTCTTGTACAGCCATGTTGTAATCCTTAATTGTTTTTAAAAATTGGGCTTTATTGACTGGAATCAAATCAGCCAGTTCCTCCAAGCTGTTAGCTTGGTAAGAGGTGGCTTCCTCAAGGTTGTACTCAGGACGCAACAAGTGGCGTACCTGCGCGTCAAATATTTGAAAAGCGATATGATCAGGCTGCTTTAAAACTTCACGTCCATACTTAGCATAGGTATAATTTCGAAAATCAGCACCTTCATCCACGAACCTCTCCCCATTTTTATTGATCATAAGACCAAGAGGAAATGAAGACTTCTTGTAAATATCACCTGGTTTAGAAAAATCACCAACTTTTGGTGCGTTATAGTCCGTTGCTATAGAATGACATCCAGACCAATCACCGTATCTGTTGGCTCCTATCGCTAAGGCCATTTCAAGTCCATCACCAGTATTGTACTCGCTTCCTCTTACAATCGCTGCTTGCCACTCGGAACCCAAGTACTTGGTACGCATTTCTTTATTCGCCTCGAAGCCACCACAAGCTAAGATAACTGCACGTGTATGTACAGTAATCTCTCTATCACCTTGTTGCACTATAACGGATGTAATTTGATTATTTTCAGTCACTAGCTTTATGGCACGTGATTCATACCAGATATCGACGCCTAGTTCTTGCATACGCGCATTTAATTGTTGCACAAGGCCAATGCCCTTATTTTGTGTTCTTACAGGAAGACCACCCCAGAAATGTCGCTTTCCATCTTTCTCAAATGATTGATTCTCGTAATTAAGTTCAAAACTGACTCCATGGTTTTGCATCCATAAAATAGTCTCGTAAGATTTTGTGACTAATTGTTTCGCTAATTCGGGATCACTTTTCCCCTCAGTTACTCTCATGAGATCATTGTAGTAATCTTCTTCACTGTATGCTGGTATATTCATTTTCGCAGCTTCTGCATCAGTAATACTCGGTATAATTTTCCTGATATCATTGATACCGTTATAAGCAAAGCGAATGGCTCCATCCGTAAAAAACGTATTTCCACCCCGTTTGTTTTGTGGAGCCTTTTCCAAAACAATTACATTGACTCCTTTTTCTCTCGCTGCTAATGCAGCACACATAGCTGCGTTTCCTGCTCCTACTACAACCACATCAGTTTTCATAAGAGGGGCCTGCTTGAATGTTTGATGATTGTTCGTTTGATTCATCGAAGGCACCTCCGTCATAAATGGGTTAGGCGTTATACATAGATTTTTCCATCCATCAGACAACCTGACCGTCCCATAGACCAAAATCCATGCTCCTTCCTCGTATTGGGCTGCCTTCCAGAATCCCATCACAATGATCGATCTTGATGTTCGGAGAATCTGCGCTCGGCTTTTTGAGCGGATGAATCAATGTGCCCTCAATCTGTGAAGGGACCGCCAACAAACCCCAGCTGTTTCCACAAAACTTGGATCAGCTTCCCCATCAGCAGGATTGAAGTGCACATCCGACTTGCGAACCCAACAGCCCGAATTGATGGTTTCCTCGTTAAATGTTTGCTTTATATATTACTGAGATTTTCGCATCTTTCCCCACCATCACTTTCTCTGTATTGTCTTTGACAATTTTCCCAGATATAGTCCCCGCTCCATGCGGGTACGTAAATAACACTCCAAACCCCAAAGCCGGAGTCGTCACTCCATTCCTCACAGGTCCTTATATCCCACGTCTCTTCAAATATTGGTATATTTTTACACATATTGTCCTGTCCCCTTATTTAATGCATTACCTTGGTTTAAGTAAGAGTGACCCGTTTCTGACTTTGTCTTTGAGATACCTTGCAAGATGCGTCTTGTATCTTGAACGGTCCAAGACAATTGCATCTTCTCCTTACTCGCGAGCAGCCAACGCAGCTTTCATCGCAACGTTTCCTGTCCCCACAGCCACTACAACCGTTTACATAAATGTTTGTTCTCCATTGGATCACACCACCTTGATTGAATCATTTTGTATAAACAGAAGTGCTTGATAAACATACGCTTCCATTCATCAAGCACCGAGCAGTTCGATACACAGTTCCATATACGGCCTGCCATTGACCGTTCACTTGTTGAACCTCAGCCCCCACTTCCATGACCCCATCACAATGACCGATTCTAACTACATCGTTTTCGTCTCGTTTCGAATGAACGATCTGATTGACGAGCGTTCCGTTTATTTTGGCGGCGACTGCCAAGCAAATACCTCCGGTAATGGCAAAGGAAGGGTGGAGTTTTCCCATCGACATCATTCTCGCTACCAGATCGACATCACCCTTGTCGATCAATTCGCCTGAATTCGATATATAGTCTGATGATTCAGAAATAAAACAAATCTTGGGTACGGCCGGGCTTTTTACTTTGGCATCTTCAATATTAGTTGCCAAGCCTATTTTTGTGGCCGCAACCGCCCGTATATCGAGGACTCGGTCAAGAAGTTGTGGATTTTGATCGAGATCTTTCGGAAATTCAATGCCGGTTAATCCAAGGTCTTTTGCCCGTACAAAAACACATGGATTGGCTGCGTCGACAATGGATACTTCTACCTTGCCGTATTTCGTTTCGAGTATGTCCACCGTATGGTTTGTGGGCAACAGGCGACCTGTCACGGCTCCCCCTGGCTCCAGAAAATCAAGACGAATTTTATTTCCTTTGGTTGGTACACCGGGAATGCAAAAATCCCCATCGTAATCCGTTTTACCACCCTTGACCGGAACATGTGCAATGATATATTTTCGGGTATTTGTGTTATAGATCCTGACTTTCGTAATGGGTTCCTTAATCTCTTCAACAAGACCCTTATCAATTGAAAAAGGTCCGACCGCGGAGGAAATATTGCCGCAATTTCCCCTCATATCGATCAAAGGGGCTGTGATATCCACTTGCCCGAAAGTATAATTGACTGTATTTTTCTCCCCTTTTCGCTTGCTGATAATGGCTACTTTACTGGTAGTGGAAGTGCCACCGCCCAGACCGTCAATTTGTCGTCCGTACGGGTCAGGGCTACCAAATACTTTTAAGAGTATTTCCTGGCGGGTACTTAGATCTTCAGGAAGATCCTCTTCTATAAAGAACAAACCTTTACTGGTTCCTCCCCGCATAATCGTGCAAGGAATCTCTTTCTTCATCTGTCCCACCCTTTTTTAACCCGTTCTTTGTTTGAGCAGTGACGGATGATTTGACTGCTAAGGATATTGTAGTGTAATGTATAAAATAAATAAAATATTTCTTTTTTATAGTTAATCATAAATTAAATTTATGTTTATTGGAGGAAAGTAAAGATGGAAGAGAAAGACTGGATCATTTTAAAAACACTATATGAAGAACGCAATATAACAAAAGCTGCCGAACGATTGTATATTTCCCAGCCTGCCCTTACCTATCGTCTGCAACAACTGGAGAAAGAATTTGAAACGAAAATCGTCTTGAGGGGAAAAAAAGGAGTGGAGTTCACACCTGAAGGAGAATACCTGGTTGAATACGCAAACCAAATGATTTCGAAATTAAGAAATGTGAAGGAATATATCGCAAATATGAATAACAAAGTGAAGGGGACTTTACGATTAGGGGTTTCAGGCATCTACGCTCGTTATAAGCTTCCTATTATCTTAAAAAAATTCCTGAGTCACTATCCAAATGTGGATATCAATTTAAAAACCGGATGGAGTGTTGAAATCCCTCCCATGTTACACAAAGAGGAAGTTCATCTCGGCATTGTAAGAGGAAATTACGACTGGCAAGGTCAAAAGTATTTGTTACATAAAGAAACGATTTGTATTGCGGCAAAAGAAGAACTGGTGTTAGAAGAGCTGCCGATGTTGCCCCGTATTAATTATGAAACCGATATCACCTTAAAAACTTTGATTGATCATTGGTGGCAAAAAACATTTTCCCATCCACCCACAATCACAATGGAAGTTGATCAGATGGATACCTGCAAAGCAATGGTTAGAAACGGGCTGGGATATGCCATTCTTCCAGGTATTTGTTTATTGGATGAAGATGATTTCTTTACCATGCCGATCCGTTCGGCAGACGGCACTCCATTGACTCGAGATACATGGCTACTCTATCGAGACACTTCCTTGGAATTAACGTTTGTTAAATCGTTTATCGAATTCTTGCTATCCGAATCACAATCAAACAGCAGGGGAGATTGAACTATACAGTCCATCGCACTTTCCGCACGATGTAAAATGTGTTCCACTCTATTCTCCTGATCCGGTATGTTATCTATCGGATTTCCTCTTCAGGATACTCAGCTGTCTTTGCTGATCTCTTGAATTCCCCTAGAATGTCCCCTACAGTGTACAATGTCTCCTAAGGAGTCCTAACCATTACGCACGATATAACTTTCACATAAATGGATCATCGGCAGACCGCCACTGAAGAGAATGGCCTCCCCTTTGTCTGTATGCTTCATGAACCCTTATGGGGCACTTTTGATTCGTAGTCGGTTTAGCCCAAGCTTCGTGACACTCCCATCCTAGGCAGTTCCCATGCAGAACGTGAACAAGAAAAAGAGACCTTTGATTCATGGGCTGAGACTGACAAAGTAGTTGAACCGCTTGGGAGCGGGTCCGAATTTCCCGTCAAGTGTGGAGCAGAGACGGGAAATTCGGACCCGCAAACTTTGTCAACAACCTGCCCCCTTTGATGATAATGGGCCCTGTTTTAATGAATTCTATTGCTTAATATCTCTGAATCCAGAGGTGACAGAAGGATGGGTGTCAATTTGGCTTTGGCTTAAATCTTCCAAGCTTCGCTTCCTTGTGAGAGGACCAAAAATACCAACTGAAAAGGCAACGGCAAGCCAACAAGCGGCAATCAAAACAAACACACTTGTATATCCGTATCCAGTATAGAGATATCCAATCATGATCGGACCTACAATATTCGCCAAGCGTCCCACTCCATAGGTGAGACCACTACCAGAAGCCCTTGCTTCTGTCGGAAACATCTCGGGTGTATACGCATACAAAATGGAAGAAAACGTTCTCTCAAACATATGAACTAAAAATCCGCATACCATAATGAAGATCGGGGTAAATGTCATTCCGTACAATAACCCCACAATCATAATGACTACGGACAAGAGTGTCAGCGCCCATTTCCGTTCCATGCGGTCAGAGATCATGGACCCAAGCAACGCACCAATCGGAGCACCCAGCGAGCTTATGGCAGAATAGGTTAGTGAATTTTCAACTGAAAATCCTTGTTTGACCAACAGGGTAGGTACCCACGAACCAAAAGCATAGAAACCAAGCGTTTGGAAAATCCAGACCGCCAGCAACAAAGCAGTTCTCCCGCGATAGGTTGGATGAAACAATTCAGAAACCGGTACCGATTGTATCGCTTTTGCTTCGCGTGCAGCTTTAGGAACCGGAATCGAACCTTTTTCCCGGACCACAGCCGCTTCAATTCGTTCCATGGCCGCATTTGCCTCTTCGAACCTTCCTCGTTTTTCAAACCATCTGGGGGACTCCTCCATTTTTCTGGCTAGAAGAACAAAGAAGATTCCCAGGGCTCCCCAAACAAAGATCATTCTCCACCCCCAGGGACCTAACGGTATCACGAGTCGGGAAACCCATGATGTGATCGGAATCCCACACAAACCGATTGTGACACACAATGCTTGATATTTTCCTCGAACGGATGCCGGGAAAAACTCGCTGATATAAGTATTCGCAATGACTGTCATCGCGGAGAGACCAATACCGGTTAAAAATCGGAACATTCCCAATGTGAAAGGATTCCACGCAACCGCACTCAGTAAGGAAAACAAAGAGAAAAATGTAACGGTTACCATTAACCCCTTTTTACGGCCAAATTGATCTGCAAACCATCCGCCGACTGTGGATCCCAGAAACATGCCAAGAAAAGAGATAGACGTGATGAAAGCGATCGTACTGATTGACAGGTCCCAATGTTTTATAAGAGCCGGCGCCGCGTAAGCAAAAGTATTTAAATCCCCAAGTTCAAAGAAATACGCGAACGCAAGAGCATACAATACATTTTTGTGTACAGAAGAAACAGGCAAACGGTCCAAACGATTGGCAATATTTACACTTCTGTTCACGTTCGTTTTCCCCCTCCAAATGTTTTATTTTTGTTCCGTCACCATGAATGATTTGAATTACTTGAGATCCATCTCAACGTTAACGGATAAAGATTCCCTTCATTTTGCGAGCTATCAACACCCTCCTCCCGAAATCGTTGAAAATCGTATCCTTACTATCACCGATGTTCTCGCCTGTATTGAAATCGATTTCAATATGATATAATATATATTTAATATTTTGAATATTCACTCTGATCACCTGCCTGATGGGTGTAAGCGTTTTACATAATTGAAAATAAAGGACGTGCCTACTCGTGCTACTTGGGGTTTCGAATGGTTAAGGGTATCCGTCTACTGTCTGTTGTTCAACACTGAAGATGATGGGTGTATCACCGATTCATATTTGGCATATCCAAATCTCCCTGTTTATTTAGGTATCTTATATAATAAACGGTTGGCAAATGTTTATAAAATACTGATCTTTTATGGCATTCCATAAAGAAAACTGATGGTTCACTTAGGTGCAACATAGGGGCATTAACGACCAATGACCTTACCACTCAATCTTTTGGGTAAATAACGAAATGGAAATTATTGTTTAATAATCAAGCTGGTGACAAACCTACCCAGACATCACAAAAAGAAACCCGCCCAGGGTCTACAACCTGGACGGGTTTCTTTATATGGCGTCTGGACAATTCGTCACCGATGAACTTAATCATCTAGAGAAACGCTCACATTGCTCCGTGGGGTGGACTTAACCTTTTCGGCCAACATGCCGGCTCTCATCATGTACCTCCCGACCCGTCAGCGGTGGATTAAAAACACAAACCATCTGGAGACTGGGGTTGATGTCACCAACTACCACTACCAACGCGACCTCTAGTATTTGGAGTGGTATCAGTGCTCCATCGCTTTACTTCAGTATAGTAATCTCGGTTGGTGGACAGAAAACAACCCAGCATAAAGCTGGGCAATCAAAATCTACAATGTAGTGTCCAATCCATTTACTATTGTAACTTACATACGGGGATACCAACGCCCCAGATGATATGCCCACTTAACCTGACTATAAATCACCTTTCTTCGCTGATGAGCTCCACAGCTTTCCGAAGTTCTTTTTCTGATGGTGTCGTGTATCTCCGGGTGGTTTCGATGGACTCATGACCAGCCAAAGCAGCTACGTTTTGGATGGCTACTCCTTGGTCGATAAGACTCTTGCAGAAGGTATGGCGGAGGCAGTGGGCAGACACTTCTTTATCGTCAAGGACTTTGAAATATCTATCAAGCTGTTGATGAATGGCCTGGCGGCTCATCGGCCTGCCTTCACGGGTGACAAACAGGCGGTCTGTTTCTGGATTCCCTCGGTGCTTCATCCATTCCTGATAAGATTTGATGAGATCGTGGTCTATTGAAACACTCCGGCGGATACGATATTATAATAATCACAGCGTCCCAAATACATATCTCAAAATAGAGGTGATTTCATGACTGTTTATGGCTATGCTCGTGTTTCAACCAGTCACCAGGATATCAATTTACAAATAGACAAGCTAAATAAGTATGGATGTGATGTCATCTATCAAGAACATGTCAGCGGTAAAAGTGCAGATGAACGGAAAGAGCTTCAAAAACTGCTTAATACCGTTCAACCGGGCGACAAGATCGTTTTCACAAAATTAGACCGATTCGCTCGGTCTACGGTTGACGCGTTGAATATCGCAAATGAACTAAACAAAAAAGGCGTTGCTATGGTCGTTTTAAACTTCGGCGGAATGCAAGTCGATGTCTCTACACCTACAGGTAAATTGATGCTTACCATGTTTGCTGGATTTGCTGAGTTTGAACGTGAAATCATGCTTGAACGTCAACGCGCCGGAATTGAACGCGCAAAACGCGCCGGCAAATATAAAGGACGACTAAAGAAGTATCATGATAAACACGCCGGAATGAAACACGCCATCAAATTATTTAATGAGCGGGAACAAAACGGAATGACCGTCAAAGAGATATGCGAAATAACCGGTGTTAGTCGGTCCGCTCTATATAGAGAAGTTGAGCGACGAAAAACCCCAGAAATAATCTAACGAGAAAAGCGCCCTCTTAGGCGGCTTTTTCTTTATAAAAAACCGGGAGTCACTACATACAGAGAAGGAAGAGAGGGAATCCACCTCCATGTAATTTTGTTCTCCCGGTTTTTTGCATCCAATTGAACTGCTCCCATCCTGATCCCTCCTGGTGTGGTATAATTAAACAAATTAGCTTTTGCTTTGCCTCTTTATGGAAGGGTCTCTTTAACTGCTGAGGCCCTTTTTCATTTTCTCAAGCAAATGTTTCACTTGTCTTTCTAGCTCTTGCAATTCTTCCCACCGTTTACGGTCCACTAAAATCTTTTCAGAGTGCTTTTTCACTTTTACCTCCCGCGCTTCAATTTCTGCCCGTTCTTCATCCTTCGTCTTTACAAATACTTTTTCAGCATACAAATAACGAACAATCCATCTGTCATCCTCGAAAACAACCAAATTTAATGCATCTTCTAAGCTTTTCACATAATTTGAAAGATCCCCGTCCAAACTACCTTTCAAATAAACCCTGCAACCAAATTCGATTGGAATACCTCGCTTGATCATCTTCATTTTTGCGTTTGCCATTGCGCGTGTAGCACAAAGTCTTACATAATCCTTATAACCTAAGTATCTTTGAGCATCTCTTTTAACAAACTTTCCTCTTTGAGTCATACGTTTGTATGGAATCGGTCGGCCAGGAACTACTATTCTCACGGTTCTCCCTCCTCATATGCTGTATTGGATTCTCATGTCTGGTTGAACCCAGATTGGTTCCGCAGCCATCACCCATTCCTTCTCTTTAGCCGGCATCAATGTCCGAAGCATCGTTTCCGCAATTGCCCGAGCTGCTTGTGGGGGCACTGCATTCCCGATCCTTTCCCGCCATCGTTGCTCGTTTTTGCCCGCCAATTCCAGCGGTTTCCCATTGATGATGGCTGGGAAGCCTTGGAGTACCGCCAATTCTAAAGTTGTTAGCGGTCTATGCCAAGTTCCGTCCTTCCCGAGAATCAATTCTTCCTTGTTCATTTCCAGATTGCGTGGATCTGCAACTGCTGCAGTCCCCGCATGAATATCGGCGGATCCGGTCACGGTCGGGGCCGGTTCATTCCAACGGATAATGCCATATGTACCTGAACGAGGCTTACATCCTAGTTGCAGTTCCTTTGGTGCCTGTTGCAAGTCGCGCCAGTCATATCCTGGACGAATAAACGCTAATCGTTGCCAGGTTTTCTCCTGAAGCCGTGGCAACTTGTGCATCTTTCCGCCAATGGGATCATCCGGCAAGGGCAAGGTTCCGATCACATCGCCTATGGTCTGCATGGGCTTCACAGGCGGATGGTACACAAACGCTGGAACCTTCTTTTCATGTCGGGCAATTAGGAGGTATCGCTTCCGGTGTTGCGCCAGACCACCAATCGCCCCGCAATCATGATACCCGTCTGATACTGCGTAGCCATATTTCCTGAGTAGTTTCTTAATCCGATTTAAAAGAAAAATTCCTCTGCTCGTTATTCTTGGAACGTTTTCCAACAAAATCAGTGCTGGCAAATCTTCTTCAAATGCTTTTAGGCATAGCTCTATTCCTCGAACTGTCAATTGATTTAATGCCTGGTATTTTTTTGATTGTGAATTTTTCTGCGACAACAATCCTGAAAAACCTTTGCAAGGTGGACTAGTGAAAATAATATCCGGATACTCTCCGCCGACCGCCTGCCAAAGTTCAAACGGCGTCACTTCCTGCCAATCCTCCGGTGGCTCCTCCCCATGAAAATCGATGTACTGCTGCCGACTGAACAAGTCCATCTGGATGGCTGGGGATCCGGTGATCAGTTCAAAGTCCGCGCAGGCTTCGGAGTCGCAGTCGATCCCGGCCAGCGTCTCAACTGTTCCGACGACGCCTTTCCATTCCTCCCGTGCCTGCTGAAACCCAAGGGCTCCACCGCCAATTCCCGCAAACAAATATAACGCTTTGAACTTCATTTCTCTTCCTCCCTCTCCATTCTCCGGCCGCATCCACAAATGACGACAACAGCCGCCAATCCGTTCCACTATCTTCACATTGCCAGGACAATAATTAAAAGCCCTCTCCATATCCGGAGAGGGCTTTTTTGTTTCAATCCTCTAGCGGGGCTGAAGGGAAAACCTGATGAAATATGTCAAAATGGGATAACCACCGAAACCTCTTGAAATTCAAATGTCGAGTGGTTATGAAAAATACCCGGGAACTTTAATATTGGATCAGCATGTATTTTTGCATGCATAAAAAAGACCGTCCATATCGGACGGTCTTTTTTATTCCAAACTGGATTCAATGAATCGGCTTTGTCTCTCGTCTAATTTTTTCATACGATAACCTCCTTTTTCTTTAGTCAATCTCCTGGCACGCCACTTACACAGTGAACGAAAAATACCACTGTGTCACGTTCGTGCAGGTGGCGGCCACCTCTTCGCTGGCGAAACTTTGACTTATATATTTTTTGACTTGAAAATTCTCACAGCAAAAAATGTGAATGAATGAAGAATTTTTATTTTAACTCTTTTCTCTCTGTGATTGATTTCTTATAAAAAGACTTGTTAAATAAACCTTGATTTAAGGCTAAAAAACATTTTGCTTTTTAGCCTTAATTATTTATATTTTTCTTTTTATATTATTTTTCTTTTTATAGTTATTTATTTATAATGTTGTCTGTGTAACTGTGGTTTGAACTGTGAAATGAACTGTGCTTTAACAAAATAAAGAATCCCACAGCCAAAAATGGCCATGGGAAAGGGTTTGATGATTTCAGAGTATCGGCTTTGGAAGTCGTGAAAGACTTCAGTGTATCGGCTTTGGAAATCATCAAAAAGTCTTTTACTCAATTGCTTCTGTGCAATTGGGACGATTAAAAGGGGAAAATCCCCTTCATATATTACGCCAAATATAGCGGAAATGTTTCCACTTAATCATTTTTTTATGCAATCAACCTCAACAATTCTTCTCTCTTAATTTTCCTATCACTGCCTGCCGGATAATTTTCCAATAGGTATTGTTTTAAACGATCTGCCCATTCTTCTTGGTAGCCGTTTACTTTTACGATTTTTTCCATAAAGATCTCGATGGATTGATCACTTTCGCTTTCAAGCAATTGTGGGAAATAATCTTTCTCTAATTGATAGGCTTTCCATATAGCATAACAGATGCCATCAAATATGCAGAAGAATAGAGATAGTAATGCAGGATTATCAACCACTCCCGGATAGTGCTCAATGAAAACCAGTGCTTCATCTTCATCAGCAAACACGTCATAAATGTCCACAGCACTATATTTTCTATTTTTAACCCAATCCCAGCACATATCCACCACTCTTTTGATCCGATCATACCAATCGTAGTTTTTCGTTTGATCTGAAAGTTTTTCTGTCAAAGTTAATACAAAAGCAACTTTGGCATCTTCATTTATATTTTTGTACCACTTCATAATTAAAGCCCCCCATATCACTCATATTTATATTGTTTACCATCTTTTACTATGAAGAAATGTCTTTTAGTAACTTTTCTTCCCCCCTCGAGAAATCTGGCCAGTAGACGAACTTCCAAATCAAGAGTCCTTCGGTAATTAATTTTGTATTGAAAAAGAGGGTGGGTCACAGTATCATGCATTCGCCGCTCATATGCGGCAAAAAATCTTTTTTTCGGTTGTTGTTTGAGCTGACAGTTTTTTAGAACTCCAATAAAAGTCATTGCTTGTTGGAACATTTCTTTATCCCATTTTCGTACAACTTGGGTCTGTCGCTTTGGGTTCCACTGAATATCTTCGCGGGTATCCGTGTATAAATGAAGAATTGGTTGTAACCTGTAGGTTTCCAAAGTATTTAAGATGTCCAACCAAGGATCAGATTGCTTCTTTCTTTGTCCTTTTGATACTCTTCCTCCCATCGTGGGTCTCCTTGCATTTTCAGTTTCATCCATCGAGGTTTTCTCCCTGCTTTGGATATTCCTTTTCCTGATACAGTGTTGGGATCCACAAGACGCCCCAACCAGGTACTTGCTGATTGAGATGCATTTCCGGTTATAATACATTCATACATTTTTCGAAGTGCAGACAAAATGTCTTCGGGTTCTCCGACTTCACCCGTCCGACTTTGTCGCTGGCGGATGTGGTCCATCAGCTGTCGCTGAATCTCTTCTTTACTCTGACTTCCCACTGCTTCCTGACGTATCAGCAACAGAAAATTCATGTAATAGGCTACACCTTGATTAAACAGCTCATGTGTTTTCCAAATCCCTCGGCGCAACATTTTTGGTGTTGTAAAATAAACTCAAAAATTAAAACCCTTTCTTTAAACTCGATAGGGATTCAAAACGTCTCAGAAGGAAAAATAGAAGCTCACTAACATACGCCTAAGAGATTCTATTTTGCCATTCATTATTCGCTTTTCATTTTCACTTGGACATCATGCACAACGTCCATGATGCTAGCATTTATGCTAGCACTAACGCTAACCACATTAGTGTTAGCAAATTTTGAAAAACAACAAGATTTCATCTTATGAATTGCTGGATCGTCAATGGAATCATTATCTTTTACGTCCGTTCTGATTCATTATAGATATTACCATTGAAATAATACTGACAATGACTGCTAGTTGCTCCCAGGTCACCAAATTTGCATTCATTTAAATTCCTCCTTTCAAAAAAGACGCCCATTATGGCGTCTTTTTTTGAATTAGTAATGATTTCACAAGCAATATGGAAGAACAGGAAATGATTTTTTCTCTCCTTAACTCTTTTCACTAAAACATAATGGGAAGCCACAGTTCTAAATTAGACATTTGGGATGAAATTTTTTTGCAAATCTCCAAATCTCCCCCCTTCATAAGTAATATACCTATCAGGGGGTCATTTTTAGGGTCAAAGTATTAATTTTTTTGTTTTTGCGCACAAAAAAAGCTGCCTGAATAAGGCAGCTTTTTTTCTTTTAAGGACGTTCCAAAACATTGACGAGAATACGGTGGATAACCTCGTGGTCGCGCGGATCGTGCAGGCGATAGTTCTTACCTGGCAGTGTGTACCACTCCTCGGCGCCGACGTATGTAATAGACATTTTAAGAGTTCCGGCGTCATCGCATGTAGTTCGTAACATGAGGTCGCCACTAATCACACCGACTTCGTTTGTCATCACACCATGAGTTGCAGTAAATGTTGATGTTATTTCTTGCATCCGAGTAACTCCTTTCTCGGGTTGCAAATTAATAAGAGCAAGTATTGAGCATGCTTTGTAGTGCAGTCTTTTCCGACGATTGCAAAGTCAAACCCCATTTATATTTCACTCGGATCCACCACTTAGCGTACGCACAATGTGCGCCAGCCCTTGATGGCTTCCACGTTGATGGGTCCTGGTCTCCCTTGCTTCGGTTGCTACTGGCAGACACTGCGATGAGTTGGGGGTTGTCAAGATCATTTGCAAATGCTTGGCGCTTTTCTTGGGTCCATGCATTGGCACCGCTTCGCCATGCTTCTGCGAGGGGAACTACATGATCGATGTCGATCTCGGATGGTGAATAGGCGGTAACCCCATCGTAGTAGGAATACCATTTTCCGGAGGTTACAGGGCATTCACCCTCATAATAGTCAGCATCGCGCTTTAAAACAACTTGTCTAGTGTTACAACCGTCTCCTTGATTGATCCAATGTGGGAACTTGTCCCTCGAGTACCCTGTCATCGATCCTTCGGGAGCAACGGTCAGTGCGTTAAGTTCAGATTGAGCCTCTGCCAGCGATGGAGTATCAGGAAGCGCCGAGGCTGTTGGCATATCAAAGGTAACACCAGATAGCGCCAGGATTATGGCAAGCCAAACTGTCAAAATAGATTTCATAGAACTCCTCCTTAGTTATTATTTCCAACACAATTATATCCGAACATTCATAATAAAACGATCTTTATACAATACCATGATTAATTTATTTTCTATCAGAAGCTTTTTCAATAAAATAAGCCATCCTTTCTCTTTATAGGGCAGCTTATTTCTTATGAGTGTAGTTTATGATTTTATCAATAGATTGTGTTCTTTTCTTCTTTATATCATTATAAGTAAAACGCATAACCTTCCATCCTTTGCGCTTCATAAAAGCATTACAGCGGCGGTCGAACAGACAGACATTAACTTTAGTTTTAATCTTTTATTCCTCTTTTTCCCTTTAATAGAATAGTAGCCACTTTCCACGGATATTTCCCAATCCAAACAAATGGATTGACGAAAGGAGCGAATGTTTTTCTCCCCAAAAATCCAATCACCAAAAAAAGCACAAGAAACACCCAATAATAAACCAGAATCAGTAACCCAAAACACAAAAACAATAACATATATCCAATGAGAATTAGTCTCCATGCCCACCGGTCAATGACCGGATTTCTTTGTAATTCCAGACCAATCCAAATCAAAAAAATTTGGTACAGTTTATATGTTAGCAAAAATATCAATATAGAATTTGAAATTATCATAATCCACTCAATAATTTTTGCTCCACTTTCAATCATTTTCCCTCTCCTTTCTTGTAACATGATGTGTAACATCGAAGTGAAATGATGTTACACATCGTAGCCGAAAACCCATATAACTTCGATATTTTCTCTTAGCAAAAATCCGGGAAAGGAAATCCATGTTACATGTTACAGTTAGACAAAATACACTAGTTTTTTTCCGTTTCTTTGTTCTTGAAGTTTCAACTCTTTTTTTATACGCTGGAATGTCATTCGGGAAACATTAAGTTCCTCGCAAATTTCCTTTGTTGTTAAACCGGGTGTCTCACGCAACAATACCAATACTTTATCCTTTGTAGTCACGTTTTCTCTTTTGGATTTTGCCTCTTTTCTGGCATACAGAGGCAAGAGAACTTCCCTTGCTTTTTTTATAATTGATGCTTTCGTCATACCGAATTGATTCTCCAGATCAGGGACAGAGAACGATGACAACCGCATTAAAGCTGGTTCAAGTAGCTTCGCGCGGAATACATACTCCTTTTTATTGCAAGTAATCCGCATGATCCCTTGGTATTTCTCCAAGTTGTGAAAATCCTCAACAGTGAACGGATCCAGTTCTACTTCAAAATCCTGAAACACTTCATCGCTTCCCTTTAACAGAACCATATCCATTCCTGTTTTGAATGACCTCAGAATATCACTCTTGCGTTGGCCAGCTTTCGCGAATGATGACCAATCGTGAAATGAGAAAATGAACTTGGTCCGATACTTCCGCGGTTTCTTAGTCATTTGTAGGAATATGTTTTGAACCGGTTTGTTTTTGATGATCAGATCAATTTCATCTACGATCACCGCACATTCCTTGCGGCATGAATTCGGGATCATCTCACGGGCCATCATCATACGCCAAATCTTGATAATATAGTGGGTAAAAGCAAAATCTTGGAAAGTCTCTTTAGAGTTTGGAATGTGGATTAGTACTAGATACGGTTCATTCATCCATTTCCAAAAGTCGATGTTTTCATCTTTTGTCTGACTGAGCGAGTAGAAAAGGCGCTTGTATGATCTCAATTGTGCAATTCGGTTTTCGATGGTTTCTAGCACTCGGCTGTTTTCTTTTTCGCTCTCTTCGTCAATCTGATTCATCGCAATCTCCAACTCAAAATCAGTCTCACTGAGTCTTTCCATGAGTTCGTCCCGATACTCTCCATCCTTCAGAATCCTCATGGCGTCAAGCAAGTTTCCTTCACCGACACGATATGATGCTTGAAGAGCGCTTTTGAAAAATCTTTCAATAGATACCGTTTGAGTGTCATCTTTGAGAAACTTCCGCAATAGCTCGGTTTCAATCTCGGCCACCTCAGCAGCAATGGATTCGTCATCCTGGTACAGTTTCATGAGATCGTGCCAATCAATAGGAACAACACGCTCCACATTGGCATGGTTCAGGATGACCACCCGGTCCCTGATCCACTCTGGCACGCAAGCCAGAATTTCCGGTAACATCACGCCATCTGCGACATCAAACAAGAAGACAGATCGGGCAATTTGTTCCCACTCTTTTCGGTTCTTTGCACGAACCCCGAAAAACTCCAAGGCCATGTTGATGAACAAAGTGCTCTTTCCGGCTCCTTGTTTTCCCACCACCATCATCGGAGTGGAAAGACTGTCTTTCGATTCTTCATTTTCCTCCCGTACCAAGGAGAGGATTTTTCCAGACCTGTGACGAGCAAATGCGATATGCTTCGGGGAATCCGTCACCATTTTCCCGGCGATCCGACCGCGCTTCGGTTGCTCTTTCTTTTCCTCTTTTTTCTCATCTAGTGGTTCTGTTTTAAACCATTCCTCGATCTTCTTCCGTTCTTTTGGTTCAAACAAAGCATCTAATACCTCCGGTAAAACGTCCGTTTTCAATATCTCCCCAGCTTTTTTCAACCAAGTAGGAATTTTTTGAGTTCGGGACGAATGAAACCGGGATGAGTGGTTTTTCATCAGGATCACTCCTTTCAGTAGAAAGGACTAGCCTGCCTCGCTAGTCCTCTATTTCATCAACATCTTCTGTGTTCGGTTTGGTGGTTAGCGCTTGGTTTTCCACTCTTTCTCTCTTCCTAAACCAAAAAGTGAAAGCTCCGAGCACCGCCACGAAAATAGTGAAGATTAAATACCAAATCATTTTTTCGACGCCTTCACTTCTTTTTCCCACTGTTCAGCCTCTTCATCATGACCATAGCTTCCAACCGATATAAAGAAGCCAGACACAATGATAAAGGCTAAAAGCATTGAAGTAATTTTTTTCAACATCCTGGATATATTCCAATTGGTCCGATAACCGATAAGTATGACTAGCGGTGCGAAGATTACTGAAAAAACCGTCACTGCAAACTGACCGCTCAAAAACATCAGTCCTTGGATTAATTCCATCACATATCTCCTTTCGCAGCCTCTGCAAGTTTGCCCCCGACCATATCGATCACCAATAAAACGCTGTCCCACAACGAGGACATCAATTGGGCTGCAACCATGATGATCAGGCATGAAGAGATGATCCACAATGCGAGAATACGAACAAAATATTGGGTAAAGACTTTAACAGGCTTTTTTCCTTTAAAGCCAATCTGCCAGATAGCTATAAATGTTAGGATGACAATCGCAACAGCAGCAAACAGCATGAACAGATCAGCGAAACTCGAGATAAACGCAATCGTCCCCTTGAGATCAGGTGCTCCCATTCTCTTCTCTCCCTCTTATTTCTTGAATAACTTCCGTCTAATGAAATCATAAACAACACTTGCCACTACTACGACAGGCGCGACATATATCGTTAAAATAAGTAGCAAAGCGAATGTATAAAGTACCTTATCCATTGTAAAAAGCCTCGCTTCTGTTGTTTTTCGTCATAGAAAGTTTTCCGAATCCAGCCTTGCTCATCGTAATCAAATTTGTAAGCGAGCTGGTCGTCATCACAGAAACACTCACTAATCACTCTCCCATTTTCATCGGTTGTGCACGATCGGACTAACTGGCCATTCTTATAGATAAATGACACGACTTCGGTTTCTTTTTCTTGATTTTCTAGTCCAATGCTGTTATTTCCGAGTCAACAACGGCCCTCGAATAAATAGATACAATCACCTTGCTTTTCCGGGATATTATCCGGGAAAAAATAAGCCTTTAATGAATTCACGTCCTTTTTCTGTTTTTTCTCAAACTCCATCTGTCACCGCGCTTCAACGGGATCAGATACATTGGGATCAGATCTCCGAAAAGTTTTTTCAGTTTTAAACTGGATCACTCCTTTGTTTTTTTGGGGGGAGTCGACAAACCCGACTCCCTATTCATACTTTTCTGAATTAGCAGAAGAAAAAATATCGTAACTGAATCCGGAAAAAATCACTTTTCCTGGCTCAATTTCTGCATGAATCAAATGCGACAGCGGAAAATATATTGTTTTCTCCCCAGTTTCAATCTTCACAATTTTCACCGCCTTTGAGGGCAATAATTTGTTCATCCCTTCCCACCTCCGATTGGCGTTTTGCTCAATACTAAAAGTTCAGTATCCAGCTTTTACGAAGGTCACGACTCAATAAATTGATGTTTGCTCAAGTTCTTGATTTAAGAATATTCGATACTTACTCAAATGTCAATAATTTAAATTGCTATTTGATCAACTTTATATTAAGATGTACTCGGAGATGGAAACAGGAAGGAGGGAAATGCATGGCTTTTGCGAACAGGCTCAAGGAGCTTAGAAAAAGAAAAAAAGTGACCCAAGCAGAATTAGCGAGTCACCTTGGTATTGATAACACCACAGTATCGAAATGGGAAAAGGGAATTTATGAACCAAGCATTGAGAACATTAAAAAAATCGCTGAATTCTTTGGGGTATCCACCGACTCGCTTCTTGGTCGGTTTGAGTCGTCACGCAGAGGATTTGGAAGAGATCACAGCAAAGCAACAAAAAAATACATTGATCTCCGGCAATTAGATGCAATGCCGGAAGAATTGAGTGGGGAGTTGCAACCACCCGTGCTGTTATACCACGTTTTGCAACTACGAGACGGGACCCCTGTCTCGATCTCAAAATCGTATATCCCCCACTCCTTTCCGCTTGAGGAATTAGCAAGCATTCTGAAAGAAGTAAAGCAGAATCCCACCTTGAGTTTATATAAAACTCTGGAATCCTTTGGAAGAAAGCCGATTTCCTGTGAAGAAACAATTGTCATTGATTACCCTTCAGAAAAAGAACGTGAACTTTTAGAAATGCCTGAAGGCGTTCCTGTTGCGAGAATCACCCGGAAAACATTTGATGCTTCCAGCAAGCTCGTTGAATACTGCCAACTCACTAGTCGGACGGATCTTTATAAGTTTGTATATAAATTTACTTTGTAGATATTGGGGGTTTAAATATGAGACATGAACAAACCAAACAGGAAGCCTTGGAATATTACAAAAAAACCGGTTTTCCTTTGGTAACACTCAAAACGGCGATGACTTTAGATGGGAAAATCGCCACTGCTGACGGCGACAGTAAATGGGTAACCAATGAACTTTCGAGAAAAGACGTTCATTACATGCGTCATTGGAATGACGGAATCATGGTCGGGATCGGAACTGTTTTAAAAGACCGCCCGAGACTGACAACGCGTTTACCCGAAGGTGGAGGCAAAAATCCAACCCGTATTGTTGCTGACAGCCATTTACGTATTCCCCTGGATACTCCACTAGTGACGACCACAGAAGAAGCGCCAACCTGGGTATTTTGTACTGATGCCGCAGATGAAGAGAAAGAAAAACAACTTGTGGATCGTGGAGTAAAAGTTATACGTACCGGTAGCGGCCCGCAAGTTGATTTGGTAAAAGCCATGAAATACTTAGCTGAAAACGGAATTTTATCAGTTTTACTTGAGGGGGGCGGTGGACTCAACTGGTCAATGGTTGAAGCCAAACTTGTTGGGAAAGTGGTATCCTTCATTGCTCCCAAATTGCTCGGTGGGAAAGAGAGTATTACTCCTATTTCAGGAAAAGGATTTGAACGAATGGCTTTGGCGGTAGAACTTGAAAATGTGACTGTTGAGCGTTTCGGTGAAGACATTTGCATAACCGGTTATCCTCTGTACAAATAAGAAAAGGCCTGTGATGGGCCTTTTTTCATTTGAACAAATTCAATTGTTGAACATGATCAAACATCTGACGGAATTTCCCTTTTGACAACACTTCACCAAGCAGTCGTATTCCTTTCACCTGGACAACTTGGTTAAACGACACCTGCACATTCCGGGCCGTGATATTTTCGATCTTAGCTTCTGCTTGCTCATATGCGGTCCCTAGGCGACCAAACCATATCTCTTCTTTTTTTATCTCTTCATCTTTTTTCATCCCCCCACTCACCTTATTCGACTATAAAAGAAAAAATCTCTCCATTACGGAAGGCTAATCATACAATTCGTTTTCGATAATGAATCGTTCAACATACTTCAAATATGCGTCATCCACCTTAGTGATATCTAATCACTGAGGGTATCCTGTTTAAAACTTTGATGGCTTCTTATCTGGTTATAGAAGGGGAACAAGTTAATCAAGACACAATACATAATCAATGCTTTATTGTAGAAGCGAATAGCTCACCAGAGGCAAAGCAATTATTTATTCGAAAAGTCGGTATTCATGATCAGTCATTTTTGGAGGATGACTATGACCGGTCAGTAAATATGGGTTTAGGTGAACATTTTTGGTATGATCCTTTTAGTGGGCGAGGTGTGCCTAAGCCTCGTTATGAAAGAGATAAAGTGGTTGAATTGTTTAAAAAAAGAGTACGGGAGTTTTTTGAAGATCATCATGAATGGGCTGAAACATATCATGTAAATCCCCCTCCGCCTGAATAAGGCAGCTTTTTTTGTTCCTTCTAAGGACGTTCATTAACGAGGATCTGGTGATGACTTCATGGTCACGTGGATCGTGAATGTGGCATTCCCCGGGGAGTGTTTGAATGTTTGGGTGAGAGATGGCGTTGCTCTCTTTTCTTTTTCACACTTAATAAACAAATATGTTTAAAAAATATAATTAAAGGGGTATAAGACTGGGTGTGTAAATATGTTATCGATTGAGTAACCTCATTTTTCTGATTTTTATTACCTTCGGCTATGCCGGATATTGAGGGAGGGGACAAAATGATTCAAGGATTATATGAAGCCCATTTGCCTGTCAGTGATTTAGATCGTTCAATTGAGTTTTATGAAAACTTAGGTCTTGAATTGGCTCACCGGAGTGAAAATTTAGCTTTTTTTTGGATTCAAAAAGGCAAGAGTTGGTTAGGGTTATGGCAATGTGAACAAGTTCATACGCCTTATCATGTTTCTTTACGTCATATTGCCTTTTATGTAGAGGATATTAAAAAAGCAAAAGAATGGTTACAGTCGATTGGGGTTGAAGTGAGTCCTTTCTTTGGATTTTCACCCGACAGACAACCTCTTGTATTGTCAAACGTTCCTCACGCACATGCAGCTATCTATTTTAAAGATCCTGATGGAAACCTTTTAGAACTAATTTCTCCGCTTCAAATCGATACTGCAGATGAATTCCCCAATATGGAACTGGAAAAATGGCAGAAAATAAACAAAGGGGAAAGTTCGAGATAAGTCCCAAAGCGGTCATACAGATAGCCTAACAATACCATGGCTTGGGGCTTATGGCGGGTCGTGGGTTCGCGAAGATTTGAAAGACTTTGGAGCATGTAGAAAAAGGAGAATAAATAAAAAAGGCCCACACGGGCCTTTTCTTATTCAAACAAAATCCATTGTTGAACACGATCAAACATCCTTTGGAATTGGCCCTTGGCCATTATCTTTCCAAAAAGCTCTATCTCATCAATCCTGACAACACGATTTCGCACACTCCGGTCCGTGATACTTTTTCAATCATCGCTTCTACTCCCTCATCCAGAATCCTTGGGCGCCCCTCTCCTCCCACCACCTTAAAAACTCTTTCCACATATAATATTGGAGTTTACTGGCGGATATATTTCTGGATAACGTTTTTCGCTTCATGATAAGTCACACTTTCCCCGCAGCGCTTTTCGGATCATCGAGGTATATATGTTGATTTTCTTGTTGTAACCCACACATGTTTCTTTTGTTAATGTTCATATCCCAGAAGTAAGCACCCATTCACATGGGTCCTGTTGATCATGTTGAGATTCCCACCCGCAGTCCGGTGTCACTTTGCAGTCGATATCAATTGATATAATTGCCTTCCTAGTTTACGATGACGGGCAGCGATCGAAATGGACCTTTCCCTGCCGAAATCCGTTACAGGCAGAGCAAACAGCTGGAGATGGCCAATATTTTTCGCCATCAATTCGGGAATAATCGTGATTCCCATTCCTGCCGCTACTGCTCCAAGGATAAAGTCGCCAAAGGCCACTTCACTGATAATGTTTGGCTTGCGACCCAGCAATTCCATTTGTTCGATAATATGCTTCCTTGTATCACAAGGGGCTTGATGAACGATGAGGGGTTCATCGCAAAGTTCCGAAAGATGCACCGTTTTTCGCTCACGGAAACGATGATGCAAAGGAAACACCGCATAATAAGACTCCGTAAACAATTCGCAACTCCACAAAGAATCCCCCACATAGGATGTATCCACAAAGACTGCATCCAGCCTTCCTTCCTGCAAGGATTGTATCAGCTCCCAAAAGGTGTTTTGAATCATCAAGGTCATGGACCGGCCTGAAAACCGGTTTCCCCTGATCCTCGGCGGCAAATAATAGATCGCGAGACTGGGCAGACTCCCAATGGCCACAGGCGTGGTTTGACAAAATCGTCTTAACTCTTGACGAACCGCATTCAGCTCATCAAGTACGGGCACAATCCGATTATAAAAACGTTCCCCGGCTTCCGTCAGTTCAATGCCGGCAGACGTTCTGTGAAATAAAACAACATCCAGATCTTGTTCCAGATGACGTCCGGCTCGATTGTTGCATGAGTACCCAATCTGCAGAAAGAAAAAAGCGTTTTGTTTGTTTGCAATACAAACTTGTTTGAATTTAATCAAATAATTTATTCATGATATTCTGTCCGACGGCAATCGATTCGTCCATCGTGTTCGTCTGTGATGCCTTCTCTGCAATCCATGCGGTACTTCGTTCTTCCTTCTCCAATGCTTTTCTCACACTTTCACCCCGACCCACAAGGCGCGATTTAAAGCTAAATGCAAACATGTGGTGGTGAATCCGGACTCCCGCAGCCAATGAAGATGCTCTTCCAATCCTGCCGGGTGATCATGTTTGTGTTGGAATTTATTAAGAAATTCCTCCCCCGTTGTTCCGTCGGGATGATCCGTTTTCCGTTCAAGCCAGTCCCACATGTCCGCGCAGACGGGATGTAAAGCCTCATCCGGCAATTGGATGCGGTCCATGATCAGGAACTGGCCCCCTGGCTCAAGATGTTGATGGACGAAGCGGTACACTGCCTTTTGTTTGTCATGCGGCGGGTGGTGAAGCGTCTGAACGATTATGACTGCTTGCACCATTGGAACGGCAAGTGTATCGGTGTCGCCGATATCATGCTGAATCAATTGGCAACGCGCCGGATCCAACCATGTCCGGGCCAAGTCCAGCATCGCTTTGGAAGCATCGACTCCGATAACCGTGATATCCGCCCTTCGGGCCAACAATTTCTCCTCGATCTGCCCCGAACCGATCCCCAGATCCAGAAGGGTTGCGTTTGAAAAAAGTTTTTGCTCAAGCAGAAAAATGAGCAGGTCCTTCTGTTCCTTCCGGGTCGGGTTTCCTGCCAAAGCGGTTTGATCCCAGTGAAGCGCAAACTCCGGATTATGCCAATCGTCTTTCACCAAATCCGTTCCCTCTCTTTCCCGTGAGATAAATACGAGGCAGTTTCGCTCTTTTTCCTGGATCCAAAAAGGGTACTTTTTTCATTCAGGTTTTTTCATACATGATAAGATACAATCAGTATAACGATTTTTATGATTGCTAATCATTTGTTTTATTTGCAAATTTATGATTCACACCGGACAAAAAAAGCAAAGGGGATGAACAGATGAAGCCATTTGCCGGAAAAGTGGCCATGGTGACCGGCGGGGGTTCCGGAATCGGAAGAGCAACTTCCCTGGCTTTTGCCAAAAAAGGCGCAAAAGTCGTGGTCGTCGGGCGCACGAAAGAGAACATTGAGGAAACACAAGAAATGATCAGGGGTTTGGGCGGAGAATCCCTTGCGGTTCAAGCCGACGTTTCGCAAGACAAGCAAGTCCGGAAAATGATCCAAACAACCATGGACCGCTTCGGACGCTTGGATTTCGCATGCAATGCGGCGGGCACCGGGGGGAAATTGGCCCCTCTGGCCGACATCACGGAAGAAGATTTTGATCTCACCATGGCAATTAACCTGAAGGGGATCTGGCTTTGTATGAAACATCAGATTTGCCAGATGTTAAAACAAGGATCCGGCACCATTGTAAACATCTCTTCCATTAACGGCTTGGATGGCCATCCAAACGCATCCGTTTATTCGGCAAGCAAAAGCGGAGTGATCAGTTTAACCAAATCTGCCGCCTTGGAATATGCCCAATCCAACATCCGGATCAACGCCATCTGCCCGGGGGCCATTCGCACCCCGATGCTGGAACAGGTCTTCAAGCAAACAGGATTCACCCCAAGCCAATATGAATCCAAAATCCCCCTCCACCGGATCGGTGACCCGGATGACATCGCCCGATCCGTAACTTGGTTGTGCTCCGACGAAGCCGGCTATGTAACTGGACATATCCTGATCGTCGACGGAGGAGTCTCTGCCGGTTAATCTTTTTTCCAAAAAACAAACCGGCTTCCCTGTGCCGATGGACAGCCGGTTTGTTGGTTTTCTCCTTATAAAAGATTAGAAGAAATTGTGATAAAAAACCTGTTCATTGCTTTATTTTCATATCAACATGGTTGGAGATAAGGTTTTCCCGTGAGCGATTCCGGTCCCTTGGTCTCCACTTTGAGTGATTTGGGTATTTTTATATTGTTTGCATCGCAAACTGGTTTTAATTGATATGAAACGATTGCTTATGAACCGTAGAGTTGTTTACACCCCGATGATATGATAACCCGCATCGACATGGAGCACTTCCCCGGTAATCCCTCTGGACAAGGGGCTTAAGAAAAATAATGTGGCGTCCCCGACTTCGCTTTGATCCACGTTTCTTCTCAGCGGCGCTTTTTCGGCAATGATTCCCATCAGGTCGTTGAAACCGGAAACGCCTTTTGCGGAAAGGGTCCGGATCGGCCCGGAGGAAACGGCATTCACCCGGATGTTATATTTCCCCAGATCCTCTGCTAAATACCTTACGCTGGCTTCCAATGCCGCTTTGGCTACGCCCATCACGTTATAGTTTTTCACGACCCGCTCGGCCCCGAGATAGGACTGCGTCACAATGCTCCCACCGTCACGCATGAGTTTTTTTGCTTCCCGGGCCACTGCAACCAGTGAATATGCGCTCATCTCTTGCGCCATCAGGTACCCGTCACGGGAAGTTTCCACATACTCCCCGCACAACTCATCCTTGTCGGCAAATGCAATCGAGTGAACCAAGCCGTGGATTGTCCCGACTTTTTGTTTGATCTCGGAAAAGGCGTTTTCAATACTGGCATCGTCGGAAACATCACACGGAACAATGAGCAAAGGATCAATTCCAGCCTCTGACAACAGAGAAGTCAGCTTTTGATAAGAACGTTCTTTCCGGTATGTAAAGATCAAATTGGCCCCCGCGGCTTGCAGGGATTTGGTCACCCCCCACGCCAAACTCCTTTGGTTCGCCACCCCCATGATGACAACATTCTTGCCGGTCATTAAATGATTCATGATCATATCCTCCTTAGAAAATCTTTACATCTTTGTATAGTATAATCGATTTCGCTTCCGGTTCAATGACATGGTCCGGAAAATCCAACCGCGTTGAAGTAAACAGACGCTCTTTTAATATGGCGGCTGATGCAACCTTTTTCAGAAATTTGAAAATTATGCTATACAATCCATCCGATAAAGATTATAATTATAAGTGTGTTTTGAATTTTCAGTATAATTTAACGGGGGGCGTTTGGATTGAAACGACTGTTTGCGATTGCCATGGTGGCGGTGATGGGATTTTTGGGAGTGCCGGCAGTATCGCATGCGGCAGACGTTGGAGCGCAAGCGTGTGAAATTTACAATGGCTGGCTTTCGGACCCTGATTGCACGACAAACCGGTCAACCGTCCGCACCATCAGTAATGCGGAATTAAGAGTGGGCTACTACAACGGACAACAATACGGTTGGGGAAGGCTCACGACTTCCAGCCCCGGCTATACCCTTTTCTTTGATGTCAGCTTTGATGGCGGACAAACCATTGGCACGTATGATTATATCACTTCCGGAACATCCACCATTACCACTTGGGCATATCCGGCATCCAGCGACCCGAACCGCCGCTTCCGCGTATGTATCCTCAGTGATACATCATATCAATGCAGCTCCTGGTGGTAAACGATTCTTTAGAATATCAACCTCTGGTTTTCACAACCAGAGGTTTTTCAATTTAACCAGTGTTTTTAAAACCTCACAAACGACCGGTAAATGTTTCAATAAAAATTTTGTTTCAACAGATAGTTTGTGTTACAAACAAGTTTTAAATAACTGCAATGCATCCCTCCGCAATCCACATCAATTCACCACGCCAATATCAAAGTCTGCCTGGCTGAAATCACGGAATATCGGACTGTGTCTTCCTCCATCATACACCCCTCCCGCAGACTCGCCCCTTTATTCATCTGTTTTTTCCTCAGCTTTTTGGACCGGACCGTTCCAATTTATGAGCCCGCCCCGGAGCAGGTACACATTCCGGCACCCGAGCTTCCGTAATTCACGCACGGCAATCGCACTGCGGGAACCGCAGCGGCAGTAGATATACACTCCCCCGCCGTTTTCTTGTTGATCTGCCTCTTTTTTGAGACGTTCCAGCTGGCGCAACGGAACATGGACTGCTCCGGGGATGTGTCCGGACTCATATTCCCGTTTTTCGCGGACATCAATGATTAATATGTTATGGTTGTTTTCCATGACCTTCTTCAAATCATCCGGACTGATGGACGGAACCTTCGGACTCAGGAAAAGATAAAGAATTCCGCCCAATAACACGATCACGACCATGAAAACACCAATCATCCCCCGATCCCCCTTTCGACACAGCCTGTCCAGCAGCCATTTTCCGGCTGATTGCAAACCCCGAAATATATATAACCCGATAAAAAAAATACAAACCAGCCAAGGTTTGTATTTTACGGATGAAGCGTTGATTGGCCTCCATTGTGATCTTGTAAATAAAACCACTTGTACTCATAATATTTCTGGTTTTGTTTGCGGATTTTGATCTGATCCCGCACTTCTTCTTTGCTCAACGGTTTTTTTGCCAGCTGATGAACATACGTATCGGCGGCGATGATCAAAGAATACCCCGCTCTCCGCACCCGCCGGCAATAATCCGCCTCCGCGTGGATACCATCTCCAAACCGTTCATCCAGCCATCCGATTTCATCAACCAGCCTCCGCGGGAACAACACACAAAATCCCGACAACACCTCGGTCTCTTTCCACCTCGTGGGATTGCTGTGGTTAAATTGGTTGGAAAACCGGTGAATTTTGGAGATGGTTTTAAAGGGAATGCTTAATTTTTGCTTGGCATTTCCGCGATTGGTAACTGGCCCCGCCATCCCCGTCCACTCCCTCGCTTTGAAAACGGCAAGCAGCTGTGCCAACCAACGGTGTGAAGGAACGGCATAAGGGCTCAGCCAGACAATGTACTCTCCCCTCGCCCTTTCCATTCCCAAGTTGAGTGAAGCGGCCCGCCCCAAATCCGGTTGATGTTGAATGACCGTAAACGGAGGGCGTTGCAGGAATTTTTCCGGGATCTTCCCCGGGGCATGATCCACGATGATCACTTCATATTCCGCATGGGTATACGCCAAAATCCCTTCCAGACAAACCCGCATGCGTTTCCAATCGTTTTGGTGGGGAATGATCAAACTGACTTCGGGTTTCATCTTTTCTTCAGCACCTTTTCAACCATAAGCGGTCCGTTTTGCTGAAAGCGCATCAGCATATCCCGCTGATGCAACAACCGCAGCAAATACCTGCGCAACTCCGGAAACATTCCTTTTTGACTCAATAAGAAGCCGGTCAATGCATGATTCACCCACTCCCCATGATCCCCCCGGTCATCCGTGATCACCGCTTTTTGATTCGCCAAACACCGGACATGAAGCGGGGCCATCGACTGGGCAACCGGGCTCAATGTCACCACGATATCTGCCGCCAGCCAAAGATGTTTCCGGTCTGCTTCTTCCGGAGGAACCACCCGGATCCGCTGATCAAAATCCTCCCGGTGCGGCCCGGCCCAAATCACTTCAAGATCATCCGACTGCTTGAGCACTTTCAAAACCGTCAGCGCCAATCCTTTGCGATAACGCGGGGCAACCAACCGGTCATCGATCCACAAGCATACTTTGTTTTTCATCTTCAAGTCTTTTGGGGCCTCTTCCCCGTCCCCGGAGCCTTTCAGCGGTTCAACCGGCTGTGGATGAATCAGCTCCACGTCCACCTCCCGTTGCCGGAAGAAATAATAAAAACAAAGCGACGGAACCCGGACATGGAAAGAACGGAGAAACGTTCCCTCTTCCGCTTGGGGCAAATGATCATAATACAAGACGATGTTTTGAGGATTCCGGCCTTCCTCCAGCAACCGCTTTAACACCGCCGCCGGGGGATTCACCAATTCCACCTTCGTCCACTCCGGCTCCCGGCTGATCAAGGACCATGCTTCCCGACTGTCGGCTGCCGGGATCCCTTGTCCGGCCGGAAACTGCGCCATGTATGCGGAAGGAATCGAAGAGGGAAACCGGATCAACAAGGAATTCTTTTTTTCTTCCATTGCGATCGACCTTTGCTCTTTCTTGTCATTCCGTACCATTATATTCATCCGGCTTCCATCTGCGCATAAAAAAACATCAACCCCTGACAGGTTGATGAAAGACACGTTGTCCCTATTGCTCCGACAGCCACTTGGCCAGCTGTTTTTGGTCTTCTTCATTGATAAAGCCTTGCGAAGGCATGCTTCCTTTTCCCTTTTGAATAATGGTCAAGATTTCAGCTTCAGAATATTTTTTTCCCGCTTCTTTGAGTGCCGGGCCGTACCCTCCTTGCAATTGTTCACCGTGACAATTGGCGCAGTGCTGCATATACACTTTTTCCGGCCCTTCCGTCACTTGTCCGCTTTGATTGGGCCCAATTCCGTTTGATCCGCAGGCAGCCAGCAAGATGGCACTTCCCGCGATCAAACCTGCAATTCGGATCTTCTTCATGTTTCACACCTTCACACTTGATTTTCGGAGAATCTGAGTTGCCGCTCCTTTTCAATTTGCATCAAATCTTCCTGGTCTTTTTTCCGTTCGCTTTTAAACCAGCCGGCCAAAACGGTGCCGATGGCCGCCATAAAGGAAATCTCCTGGATGATTTTCATGATGACCCCGCCCAATTGCTGGTCGATCAGCGGAGCAAACAGCGGCAGCATTTGGGAGGTCTCTTGAAATCTTTCAAATAAAACCGTATCCGTGAAAATAATCAGTGCACAAGCCGGAGTGATCAAGACCGTCCCCCCGAGAATCAACGCAATTTTGATTAAATGCCTGTCTCTTAAGGTATCCATTTCCGGCACCGGCGATACAATCGACCACCACATGAAAAGGGACGCAACCATCAGGAGCGTGTGCGAGATCACGTGCAACGCCTCGCTGTTCATGATCGTATCAAAAACCGCCGGCACATGGTACAACGACAACAAACCGTTAAAAAGGAACACCGTCAACAACGGACGGGACAAAAACGAAAACACCGCTTTCAACGGCTTGATGCGAAAAACAGCACGATATAAATAAACCGGAATCCCGATCAACAAAAGAGGTGAAACCACAAAAAACATCAAAGCCATTTGCAGCATATGCATGGTAAATAACTCATGCGTCAAAAGGGCCAGCGGGCTTCCCACAGCAAAATAATAAACAATCAAGCCGGTCAGAAACACCGCTTTCTTCGATCCTTTCACCTCAGTTGCATCTTTAAACCGATGCCGCAAGGGACCAGTGATCAACAAATAAACCACCGCAATCAGGATGAAAAGCAGATTCAATTGATAGTTCCAATTGCTGGGATACGAAAAGATTTGGAATAAAATTTGTGACGCAGACACGGAATCCCTCCATTCTGAACAAGAGCCTGTTTCCGTATTTTATCTTACCATGAAATCCCTTATGGATAATCTTCACAAAAGTGAAAGGGATGTGACACACATTGTCATCATACCACATAAAATGGTATCACTCGAATCGCACCAAACGCAAACCTCCTGACAAACGGCGTGAAAGACGATACATATCTTGCAAAACCATATTGATTTTATATCTACAGTTATATATACTTTATATAGTATAATTGATTTTCTTTAAATTAAATGTTGCCCTAAACCAACAAATTTGTCTCAATAGAAAAAAAGAGCAGGTGTGAAAAAATGAATCATCATACTCTTTTTGATACAAAGCCGGGGGATCGTTTCCGCATCCGGGAAATCCGTGTGGAAGGCGTCCTCCGGCGCAGACTGCTGGATCTCGGCTTCATTCCGGGGGCGTTGGTCGAAGTGTTGTATCAAAGTCCTTTGGGCGATCCGGTCGCCTATCGGGTGAGCCAATCCACCATCGCACTCCGAAAAGAAGAGAGCCAAAAAATATGGGGTGAAAAATTGGGAGATGAAACCAATGAGTGAATACCGGATTGCACTGGCCGGAAATCCAAACACGGGAAAAAGCACTCTTTTTAATGCCCTGACCGGACTCAACCAGCATACCGGAAATTGGCCGGGAAAAACCGTGTCACTTGCCGAAGGAACCTTTCACCATAAAGGAAACGACTATCGCTTGATCGATTTGCCCGGAACATATTCCCTGTTCTCAAACTCCGCCGATGAAGAAGTGGCCCGCGATTATATCATTTTCGAACAACCCGATGTGACCATGGTCGTCGTCGATGCCACTTCATTAGAGCGGAACATGAATTTGGCCTTGCAAGTTTTGGAGATGACCGAACGGGTCATTTTGTGCATTAACCTGATCGACGAGGCTTCCAAGCAAGGCATTGTCATCGATGACCAAAAAATCGCGTCCAAACTGGGCATTCCGGTGGTCAAAATGTCCGCCCGCAACGGTGAAGGCATCACCCGGTTGCTTGACACCTTGCACAAGATGGTAAGCGGACAAATCATCACCCGACCTTACCGGATTGAGTACAGCGAGAATATTGAAAGACATATCCAACGCATCGAACCGAAAATCAAAGAAATATTCGGCGACTCCCTCCCCGCCCGCTGGCTCGCTTTGCGCTTGTTGGAGGGCGATGAGTCTTTGCTTCGGGTGTTAAAACAAAAATTTGCCCGAAAACAGCCACCTGCCCGCGCCACCCGTGCTCACGGCTAAACAAAAGGAGGAAAGGATCATGGCAAATTCATCCGCATTTCCTCTGGGCGAATTGGATCATTTGATGGAACAGAGCAAATCCTTACGAAGCGAAAATATCCGCGACGAGATTGTCAGCCGGATTTATCAAAACTCACATCAACTGTGCGAGGAAAGCGTTCGCTACACCCGGCAACACCGGATCCCCCCCTCCCACGCCAGACTGGATCGGATTTTGACTTCCCGGACTTGGGGATTTCCGATCATGCTGGCCATCTTGGGCTTGATTATTTATATGACCATCTGGGGAGCGAATCTTCCCTCCCAAGCCCTGGCCCGTCTGTTCGGCGCGGGGGAACCGGTTCTTTCCCAAGTCCTTCAGGCTTTGGGCTCCCCCGTTTGGCTTCATGATCTTTTGGTGTTCGGGCTTTATCGGGGAACCACTTGGGTGGTGAGCGTCATGTTGCCGCCGATGGCCATCTTCTTTCCTGTGTTTGCACTGTTGGAGAACTTCGGATTTCTGCCCAGAGTGGCTTTCAATATGGACCGGGTCTTCCAAAAATCCGGCGGCCACGGCAAGCAAGCCCTCACCATGGCCATGGGATTTGGATGCAATGCAGCGGCCATCGTTTCCACCCGGATCATTGAATCCCCGAGGGAACGTTTGCTGGCCATTTTGACCAACAATTTTGTTCCCTGCAATGGCCGGTGGCCCCTTCTGATCCTTTTGGCATCACTATTCATGGCAGCCGGTTTCAGCTCCGGCATCGGCACCATGGTCACCGCCGCCGTGGTGATGGGACTGGTTTTGTTCGGCATTGTCGTCACGCTCTTTGTGTCATGGACCTTGTCCAAAACCGCACTTCGCGGGGTTCCCACACATTACACGTTGGAACTCCCGCCGTTCAGGCGGCCGAAATTTTGGAACACCATTTACCGGGCCACCATGGATAAATCCTTGTTTGTGTTAAAACGGGCCGTCATCATCGCCGCACCGGCCAGCTTGATCACCTGGATCCTGGCCAATATCGATATGGGTTCGGCCAGCATTCTGGAACATGCCGCCCGCTTGTTGGACCCGTTTGCACATGCGCTGGGACTGGATGGTTTCATTTTGCTCGCCTTTATCCTCGGATTGCCGGCAAATGAAGTGGTTCTTCCCATCCTGCTCATGGGTTATTTAGCAACCGGCTCCATGGTGGAAGTTGATCAGTTGGCCGATCTGAAACAAATCCTGCTCGACCACGGATGGACATGGCTGACGGCACTCAATATGATGCTTTTTTCCCTGCTTCATTATCCGTGCGGGACCACTTTGTTCACCATTTATAAAGAAACCAAAAGCGTCAAATGGTCTCTCCTGGCCGCACTGATTCCCACCGCCATCGCGGTTGCCGTCACCTTCACCATCACCCAAATTGTCCGCCTGTTTATATAAAAAAC
The DNA here is from genome assembly GCF_016055175.1 of Thermoactinomyces sp. CICC 10735. Lineage (NCBI taxonomy): Bacteria > Bacillati > Bacillota > Bacilli > Caryophanales > Thermoactinomycetaceae > Thermoactinomyces > Thermoactinomyces sp. CICC 10735. The sequence continues at coordinate 458,391 of NZ_JAECVT010000001.1, forward strand.
ACCGGCCGTAAAGCCGGTGTTTTTTTATCCGTTCCTTATTCGTATTTAATGATCATGCTTTCAAAAACATCCGCAATGTCTTCGGCGTCATCGGTTGTTTTTTCCAGCCGCTCATAGATATCCTTCATTTTGATCAGCAAGACCACATCTTTCGGATCAAAAAACAATTCGCTCAGACTGTCCCGCAACAATTGATCCGCTTCACTTTCCAAGGAATTGACTTCAATGGTCGCCTTATGAAGCGCTTCGAACCGGCGGTCGTTTAATGAGGTGAATGCTTCCTGCAAAATTTTGGCCGTTTGCACCAAAATATCCGCAAACCGGATCAGCTGCGGTGTTGTCTTCTCGATATACAACGAACGTTCGGCACAAGCCTCAATGCCATCCAAAATATCATCCAGTTTGGCCACCAATTGGAAAATATCTTCCCGGTCCATCGGCGGGAAGTATTCTTTGTTCAATTGGGAAATCAAAAGCTGGACAAATTCATCCCCTTTGGACTCGAGGCGTTTGATTCTCTCTCCATATTGCTCCCGTTGTTCAAGGTTTTCCACATTTTCGCGAAACAGCTCAGCCGCCTCCACGATCAAGGATGTAATATCCATCAACGTTTTGGAATACAAACTCGTCTTTTGTTTTTTAAACACTGATAGTCCCCCAGTTGTCAGAAAAAATCTTCTCTTCTATCCCCTACTAGTATACACTTTTTTTGACCGATTAGACAGAAAAAGGATCACCGATGGTTTTTGTTGTCGTTTTCATATATGATAGATTATATTGAAAATTTTACTTTTCGAAAGGACCGATTATGAACTTCCAAACGTTTACCCTGTTAAAACTGGCCGCAACCGGCGAAAGAAAAATTCATCCGGTTTTGGCCCCGGTCATCGCCTTTTCTTTCCTTTTTTTCGGTGGGCTCGGGATCTTCTTTCTCATTTTGTTTCCGCCCCCTGTTTCCCCGCTGATGCAAAGTGTTTGGTTTCATTTGGAACTGATCGTTTCCTTCAGCGGAACCGCACTGTTCACTTTCGCCTGGGTCCGGTTGGTGGAGAAACGGCCGGTCTCCAGCATCGGCTTTACGAAAGAGAGGGCTTTTAAAAAGTACATAACCGGGTGGATGTGGGGTTTTTTGCTCATTTCCTCCCCTGTGTTCCTCCTTTGGATCACCGGCTCTCTGACCTTTGAGATCACGAAAATCCATCTCCCCGCGCTTCTCATTTTACTGCTTTCCATGATCACCTTCATCATCCAGGGCGCAACGGAAGAAATCGTGGTCCGCGGTTGGTTGTTCCCGGTCATGGCCATGCGCGCACCATTCTGGATTGCGGTGGGCACCTCCTTTCTGTTCTTTGCCGCCATGCATTTGTTAAATGACGGGATCAACGTGATTTCTTTCTTGAACATCAGTCTGTTCGGCTTGTTTGCCGTCGGTCACGTTTTAAACGAAGGAAGCCTGTGGGGAATTTGCGCCATTCACTCTGTTTGGAACTGGGCACAAGGCTCGGTTTACGGATTGGCTGTGAGCGGACAAAGCCTGTCCTTCCCGCTTCTTCACGCGACGACACACGGCCCCGAATGGTTCCACGGCGGCCCTTTCGGGATTGAAGGAAGCATTCTCACCTCAGTGATCCTGGGAGCTGCTTCATGGGTGGTGTGGCGGAAAGTTTTTATCCGGCTGAGACAGCAGAACATATCAAACCTTTGATTTTAAAGAAGCTGCCCGTTCGTCTGGCAGCTTCTTTAAACATCAATCGCCCTCCGCATGAAACTTTGCCGGACACAACCGGTGGTTTGCTGCAAATCTTGATTTTTGATACACTTAAAGTGCTTGATATAACTGGTGTTTACGCAAGGGGTTTGATTGTATCCATTGTGGAATTGAAACCCACGTCCCCTTTTAGGAACGGGAACGAACGAATCTGTTTAATTGCATCCATTGTGGAACCTCTTAACTAAAAAAGAGCCGCAAACGGCTCCTTTTTTAATGTCCATTTGCTTTACTCATTGTTGCACCTTAAGAGAAACTGACCCATCTCAGAGACTAAAGATCGGACGGTATGTTAAATTCAAAACCACGTTCAGGATTCTTTGCTACGGTTGCCAAAAATTCCCCGGTGCTTTCCAGACTGGCGGTCAAATCTCTTCCCCCTCTCATCTCCCTGATCAATTCATGACAATGCCCCTGCACAGAAAATCAACAAACGGAAAACGGACAATCCTCGCATTTCCGGATCAAGCGATGATTTAGATCACTTCGTTCCAATTTATCCCTATCAGGTTAACGAGAATATTTTTATTCAAGGAACTTTTTAGAATGAATATCGAAAAAGTATGATTAAATCAAATGGATCTTATTTGTGAGGGTGAGGAAATGAATAGCTAAACAACGTTTGGATTTTTGTCTGCAACCGGCAGGAGAAATGTCCCAAGCGTTTCAGTCTTTGGGTGTTCAAACGTTCCAAAAAGCCGCCTGTTATTTGCAGGCGTTGCCTTACGGGCGAAATGCCAACCGGGCAGATGCGCGATCGGTCTTGCGCGAGGGGAAAGGGACCTGTAGTATGAAGCACGCGCTGTTGGCCATCTTGGCGGAGGAAAACAACATGCCCGTCCGGTTGATGATCGGCATTTATTTGATGAATGAGGACAACACCCCCGGTGTCGGCAAGGTGTTGGAACGTTACGGCCTTAAGGAGCTCCCGGAAGCAAATTGTTATTTGCGGTTTGAGGGACAGTATTTGGATTTCACGCGTCTGACCGGTCAAACAAATGGGACCCCCCTATCATTTTTGGTTGAAAAAGAGATTACACCCGAAGGAATCGGGGAGGAAAAAACCGGTTTCATCAAGATTATTTGAAACACTGGGTGACATCCCCGAGTGTACCCATTAAGGACTGGAGAAAAGTGTGGGAAATACGGGAAGCATGCATTGCTGCATTGACACAATCGGAATAAACCTCCACCTGATAATCAGCCTTAACCCACCTGAAAAATTTCAAACCGTTATTAACTCAATTCCGGCTGGTTTTCCTGCAACAGCTCCCCTGCCGGCCACAAAGGATCATCGTCCAACCAGTCACCAACTCAAAATGGAAATAGGTTTCACCACAGACTCGAATTAACCGGGTAAGACGATCATATGATGGTTGGGAGACAAGGATCTGTGCTTAAGAGGGGGGAGGCGCTTGCAGATACGCGAAATTTGCCCGGAGGATCATGAGGCTTACCTTCGGCTGTTGAACCAATTGAATGAGGAAAGTCCGTACCTTTTGTTTCCTTGCGGCGATGCGGACCCGGGCAAGATCAGCGACGGCAACCGGCACGTTTTCGTAGCGGAAACGGACGGAAAGTTGACGGGCCATGTTGCCATCCGGCGTGGAGATGATCCGCACAACCGGCATACCGCGCGTCCAGAGACAGGGGTTTTGAAAAAGTACCAAAACCAACGGGTGGGCACCCGGTTGCTGGAAAAAGCCATTCAGTGGGCCCGGGAACAAGATATTAAGCGGTTGGAAATCTCCATCCTGCGTCCCAATCTGAAAGCCGTCTACTTTTATAAAAAAATGGGGTTCCAAATCGAAGGGATGCGAAAAAAATCCTTGTTTATCCAGGACCGGTATGCGGATGAATATTACATGGCCCGGTTGTTGTTCAGCGATGAAACCAAAATGACTTGAGCACCCTCCATGCACTCAAGCCATTTTGGTCTTCACCGTTATTGTTTGTTAAAGCCTTTTTTCTCCACGAATTCTTTCATGTACATTCTTCGCGGGTGGGAGAGCATTTGCGCCATTTGTCCCGTCCAGGTGTCCTCCCGTTTTCCGCCGGTGCGCTCGATATAGTAGGATTGGACCGTTTCGTTGTATTCTTTCAGTTGTTCTTTCAAGCGCTGTTCATCCTGCTCATATTCTTCTTCATGATAAACGTGTTCCAAGGGCAAACGGGGTTTTTTCGATGATTCGTGCAAAGGATAACCAATCGTCATGCCAAAAAGCGGCAAAACCCGCCGGGGGGTGTTGAGCAGCTTCGTCACCTCTTCCAGGTTGTTGCGAAGCCCTCCGATGTAACAAATGCCCAAGCCCATCGACTCCGCGGCGATGGCTGCGTTTTGGGCCGCCAGTGCCGCATCGACCACGGCCACCATGAATTTCTCGGTGCTTTCCAGACTGGTGGTCAAATCGGCCTCTTCCATCTCCGCGATTAAATCATGCCGGTGCAAATCCGCGCAGAAAATCAGCAAATGGCCGTTTTTCTCCACATAAGGTTGGTTTCCCGCCAACTCCGCCAGCTTTTTCTTTTTGGCCGGATCTTTAACGCCAATGATCGTGTATGCTTGGATATAACTGGACGTCGAAGCAGATTGGGCCGCTTCCACAATGGTCCGGATTTGTTCTTCCGTCAAAGGACGGTCTTCATATCGACGAATGGAGCGATGGTTCATTATCGTTTTGATCACTTCGTTCATCTGTACCCCTCCAAAAACTGCATCGCTAAAAAAAGGTTCATTCCCATATTATCATTTTATATCAACCGGCCGGATGCCATCCTTTGATTGAAAAAAGATTTCGTCTGGGGCACGGATCGCTTTTGTGGTTTTATTTTGTTTGCAAAGCAAACTTGTTTATATATTAAATCTGTATGCAATTCACAAGTCCTTTTTCTTTCAAATGCCTCTTTCTCCTGTTATAGTTATATTTAGATCGAGAATAAAGGAGGTGAACACCGGTCCGGAATTGACGGAAACGGTGTCAACATGAGTGTTCACATTGGAGCCAAACAAGGAGAGATTGCCGAAAAAATCCTTTTGCCCGGCGATCCCCTTCGTGCCAAATATATTGCGGAAACGTTCCTGGAAGATGTCACCTGTTACAACGAGGTTCGCGGCATGCTCGGCTTTACCGGTACATACAAAGGAACCCGCGTCTCGGTACAAGGAACCGGCATGGGGGTGCCTTCCATTTCCATTTATGTCAATGAGCTGATCCGGGAATACGGCGTCAAGCAATTGATCCGCGTCGGAACCTGCGGCGGAATACAAAAAGACATCCGGGTCCGTGATGTGATTATCGCCATGACATCCTGCACGGATTCCAACATGAACCGGCAAACTTTCCCTGGTTTTGATTTCGCCCCGTGCGCCGATTTTGAATTGCTCAAAAAAGCGTATGACACCGGGGTGGAAAGAGGGTTATCCGTTCGCGTCGGAAATATTTTGACGTCCGATGTCTTCTACCGGGACAACATGGATATGGTGAAAAAACTGGGAGAACACGGCGTTCTGGCCGTCGAGATGGAAACCACCGCCCTTTACACCCTGGCTGCCAAACACCAGGCGCAAGCCCTCTCGATTTTAACAGTCAGCGACCACATCTTCACCGGAGAGGAAACCACCGCCGAAGAACGGCAAACCACTTTTAACGACATGATCATCATGGCGTTGGAAACCGTGAGCAAAGAATAATATTTTCTGAAAAAACCGGACGCATTTGTCCGGTTTTTTCGTGGAAATCATTGACAAACACATGAGACGGACTCCAAGGGGTCATACAGCGCTCATCCCCCTTTTTCGACTCATTGGATGGATGTGAAAATAAACCACCCTTAAAACCAAAATAAGAAGGCCGTTTTTTCAGGTGATGTTTTGTTGTACCGAGTTTACAAAAGACCCCCTCCCATGCCCTGCGTAAATGAAAAAACGCCAAAACCATAGATAAATCAAGGGTTTTCGCGTTTTTTGCTTCTGATTTATACCGTTACAAAACCAAACTTTTGTAACCTTGGGTGTCCGGCAAGGGATTTACCGCCCTTTAAGCCCCTTTTTTTCATTCTGCACTTCAGGATCATGCCCTTTCCCTCTCCCACTCCCCAATCTGATCCCTTCTTCACGGTTTCAGCGGCCATCAGTTTTTATTTTCAAGCCCGGTTTCCCTTATAATGAAAGTGGAATATTCCCTGTTCAGAAAGGAAACGAATTCAACCATGCACAGCGAATTGGGGATTTTACTGAAAAAACTCCGCGGCAAAAGAACATTGCGTGATGTTTCGGAAAAAACCGGACTTTCCCACACCTACATCCGGGATTTGGAACTTGGCATCCGCCGCGCCACAGGCAAACCGATCAAACCTTCGGCCCATGTCTTGAAAAAATTGGCCGATGCATACCAATACCCCTTTGAAGATTTGATGCGGGCCAGCGGGTATGAAGACTTGTTACAGAAAAACACAAACGGGGACAGCAACCCATGCGACATCTGGCAAATCTTGTCCTCCGAAAACGAAACAGCTCTGTGGAAAGGGAGGGTGTTGGACGAACAGCAAAAAAAGGAGATTATCTCCGTCGTGGAATATGTCCTCTCCAGATCGATTTAAAAATAACAAACACCCCTGGTAACGAATCACCAGGGGTGTATTTGATTTATAAAACGGATTTTTCCAACCCGAACGCGCGACGGTAAATCCAGCGGTAAGCATCCAGATCCAAATCACGCGGGTTGCCGAAGGTTTGCGGGTCTTCCAGTGCCGCTTCGGCATAGCGGTCGATTTGTCCGGGATCTGCCCCTTGTTCTTGAAGAGACGGAATGTTTAAATCACGGACAAGACGATCCACTTCTTTCACCGCGGCCTTTGCCGCCTCCCCGGTGCTCATGCCCCGGATATCAACCCCCATCGCTTGGGCGATCCGGGCAAATTTCTGCGGAGCTCCCATCCAGTTATATTCCATCACGGCCGGAAGGATGGCCGAAACACATTGTCCATGCATGACCGGCACCATGCCTCCCAATGTTTGGGCCATCGCGTGGGCCGCTCCCGCTGAATCACTTCCATACGAAAGGCCCGCCAACATCGCCGCTTGGGCCATGTGATAACGCGCCTCGATGTCGTGACCGTTGGCATATGCCCGGCGAATGTATTTGGCCACATACTCAATGGCCATCAATGCCACTGCGTCCGTCAACGGTTGCGATTGATTCATGGTGTAACACTCGATGGCATGGGATAAGGCATCAATCCCGGTGGCCGCCGTAATCGTTTTGGGCATCGTCAGGTGCAGTTCCGGATCAATCACCGCAAGATGGGCAGGGATCAAAGGTCCTCCCACATTAAATTTAATTTGCCGTTCGGGGTCTTTGATCACGGCCCATTGCGTGACCTCACTTCCGGTGCCGGCCGTGGTCGGGATGGTCACCAGCGGCGGGATCCGTTTTTCCAGTGGCTTGCCCCGTTCCGAAGCTTCAAACCGGATCACCGGTTCTCCGTGAACGGCTTCCACTCCGATCGCTTTGGCGGTATCCATGGAACTTCCGCCGCCCACCGCAACCAATCCGTCACATTTTTGCTCCTGAAACGTTTTCGCTCCCAATGCGATTAAACAGGTGTCCGGTTCACCCGCGATTTCATGAAACACATGAACATCAATGCCGGTTTGTTTGAACCGTTCGGCAACTGGTTGGATCAGTCCATTCCGGTAAAGACCTTGGTCGGTGACGATCATCGCTTTCCGGATGCCCAACGCCTTCGCTTCCTCTCCCACGTGCTTTAAGACGCCGATGCCCGAAATCACTTTGGTGGGCATGACAAACTCTTTCTTCTCCAACATTTGTTCCGTTCGCAGCATGGTGCTTCCCTCCTGTCTTTTTTATCCGAACCAACGCATGGGGGCAGGTTGCAAATTTTTGTAAATATGCTTTTGTTCCGTATATTCTTCCAATCCCGTTTTCCCCAGTTCCCTTCCGATTCCCGACTGTTTATATCCACCCCAGGGCGCTTGCGGGAAGTACGGATGAAAATCATTGATCCAAACCGTTCCCATCCTTAATGCCCGGCTCACTCTTTCCGCCCGGTTCATATCGCCGGTCCACACCGCCCCGGCCAACCCGTAACGGGTGTCATTGGCCAAAGCCACCGCCTCTTCTTCCGTACGGAAAGTTTCCACCGTCAAAACCGGGCCGAAGACTTCATCCTGTACAATGCGCATGGAACTTGTGCAATGGTCAAACACCGTCGGTTCCACAAAAAAGCCGCCGGCCAGTTCCTTTGATGCAGGCCGTTTTCCGCCTGTTAACAAAACGGCTCCTTCCTTTTGCCCGATCCCGATATATTTCTCCACTTTGGCCCGGTGTTCGGCTGAAATGAGCGGTCCCATTTGTGTTTTTGGATCCAACCCGTTGCCCAACCGGATTTGCTTGGCTCTTTTCACCAGTTCCCCGACAAAGGCATCATGCCACGTTTCTTCGATCAGCAGCCGGGCCCCGGCCGAGCACACCTGTCCGGCATGGAAAAAGACCGCGTTCAGCGCATAATCCACCGCCGCCTCAAAGTCGCTGTCGGCAAAAACGATGTTCGGGTTTTTTCCTCCCAATTCCAAAGTGATTTTCTTCATATTGCTTGCGGCAGCTTGCATGATGGCTCTGCCGGTTTCGATTCCGCCGGTAAACGAAATCAGGTCCACGTCCGGCGATTCGGACAGTTCGGCCCCCACGGTTTCCCCCGGTCCGGTCACGATGTTTACCACACCTTCAGGAATGCCCGCCTTTTCGATCAATTCCGCCAACTTCAACGTGGTCAGCGGAGTCAGTTCACTCGGTTTCAACACCATCGTGCAACCGGCAGCCAAAGCCGGAGCCAGCTTCCAAGCCGCCTGCAGCAACGGATAATTCCAAGGGGTGATCATTCCGCAAACGCCGACCGGTTCACGAACCACTTTGCTTTCGGCATGCTTGGCCGGAGGAAACAGCATTTCTCCCCCGTCCTTATCCGCCAGCCCCGCGTAATACCGGAACACGTTGGCGATATCGTCCATATCTGCCTCACTTTCCGTCAGTGTCTTTCCGGTATTCAACGTTTCCAACCGGGCCAGTTCCGGTTTGTTCCTTTGTATCTCCTCCGCCAGCCGGAACAACTTCTCTCCCCGTTCAGCAGCCGGCGTATCCGGCCAGCTTCCTTTATCAAACGCCTGACGGGCGGCTTGGATGGCTCTTTTCGCATCTTCGCGCCCGCCTTCCGGCACTTCTCCGATCACTTCCTGGTTAAACGGATTGAAAATGGACCGCACTCCCCCCGTGACGGCTTCGGTCCACTTTCCGCCGATGAACATGCGCTTGAACATTTCCCCTCCCCCTTTAACCATCAATTTCCTTTTGTACATTTTTTTCTGTACAAACTGTATATAAATTACGTTAACATGAATTTTTTTCTTCCGCAACCATCCCTTTTGTTTGACAAAATCATTCCTTATGTTTAAGATGTGGGCACCTGCTTCGGATAATTGGATTAAACAAAAGGACACGCAAGCGATTGGAGGAATGTGCGATGGATCAATTGGAAGAGGCAAGAAGCGATTACATCGAATCATTGGCTGAAACGATGCGGATGTACGGACTCAGTCCCTCCATGGGCCGGCTGTTCGGCATCATGTTTTTCCATCAGGAACCGATGACACTGGATGAAATGCGCCAGCGCACCGGCATGAGCAAAACAAGCATGAGTACGGGGGTACGGGAATTATCCCGTTTAAAACTGGTGCAAAAAAAATGGATCAAAGGCGTCCGGAAAGATTTGTACCAGGCCGAACAAGACCAGTTCCGGTCTTTTATCGAGTTTTTCGTCCACCTGTGGGAAACAGAAATTGAGCTGAATGAGAAAGCGCTTCGTGCCAGTGAAGAAAAGCTGACAAAACTGCTTCATGATTCCGGGGTCAAAGATGAAGAGAAAAAACAAGCGGAACAAGACCTTGAAAAACTGTCCAATGCCAAACGGTATTATGCCTGGCTCCGCCAGTTGGCAAACACCTTTAAAAGCGGAGAAATCTTCGACTTTGTCCCCGTTCCCGGTGAATCGCCCCGAAAATGAAATGGTTCCAATCTTCCAAGGAACCATGCCGCAAAAAATGATTGAATAATCTGATTTTTTATCTCTCTCCCCTTCCCTGATTTGTTTCAGTAAGATAAAATTTAATATAGATAAGTATTAACAATCCACAGAAGGGGGAGAGACGATGTCTGCCTTCCGATTTATTTTCAGAATATTCATTATTTCAGCGTTAGCGTTGGCTCCTTGTCTCTTTGGGATCTCATCCGCCCATGCCCAAACGGATGAAGACATCCTGCGCGAAGCCGCTTTGTCACCTCCCGGCGCCAATCTTCCCGATTGCAAGCCGAGCGAGGAACATCCTTATCCGGTCATCCTGGTGCCGGGCACTTTTGAAAGCATGGCATTTAACTGGAGCAAACTGTCACCCCTTTTGGCGAAGAAAGGTTATTGCGTGTATGCTTTAAACTACGGCATCACCCATCTCGGCTTCAGTACCGGACCGATTGAAAAATCTGCTGAAGAATTGAAAGCGTTTGTCGATCAGGTGTTGGAGCAAACCGGCGCGGAGAAAGTTTCCATTGTCGGGCACAGCCAGGGAGGCATGATGCCGCGCTACTACATCAAATACCTTGGCGGTGCGGAAAAAGTCGAAGACCTGATTGGACTGGCTCCATCCAACCACGGGACCATCGGGGTTCTCGGCATTGAACCCATTATGATTCTTCCGGGTCTTTTGGGATGCACGGCATGCGATCAACAAAAAGCCGGCTCTGACTTCCTGAATGATTTAAACGCCGGCAATGAAACCCCGGGAGATGTTTCGTACACCGTGATCAGCACCAAATACGATGAAATTGTCGTTCCCTACACCTCCGCCTTTTTGGATGGCCCCGAAGAACAGGTGTCCAATATTACGATTCAGGATCAAGTGCCGGCCGATCTGGCGGCTCACCTCGGCATCGCCTTTGATTCCCATGCGTATGAATTCGTTTATGATGCCTTGGAGCATGACGGCCCCGCCAACTTTGCACGGGCTGAACAAAAGTGGCTGCAAAAAAACGGAAACTGACTTGTTTTCACGTTGAAAAAACCGCCTTGGAGCAAGGCGGTTTCCTTTTTATTTCAACCGGATTTGGCATTCTCCCCATGGTTCGTTTTCCCAATCCAGCCTGAAATGATCGTTATTCTCCACCTTCCCCACACCAGCCGGCGTACCGGTAAAAATAATGTCGCCTTCGCCCAGCCCAAAGTGTGCCGCGCAGTAATCCACCAATTGTTGCGGGGAAAAAACCATGTCATCAATGGTTCCCTTTTGCACTCTTTCTTGATTTTTAAACAGCGAAAACGATTTCGATGCGCATGCTATAAGCCCCGGGAACGGTTTCAAATCCGTTAACACCGCTGCATTAGGAAACCCTTTCGCTGGAAGCCAGGGATGCCCTTTTTTCTTTAACCCACTCTGTACATCCCGCAATGTAAAATCGATGCCGAGCCCCATGTGGCTCACCACTTCATCCACGGGTGTCCCTGACGCAACCGGGCGGGAAATCCTTAAAACCCACTCCGCTTCATAATGCACTTCCCCTTTGGTTCCCGGAAGCGAAAGAACCCTTCCGTCCGCTTTGGCCAGTGAATGGGTCGGCTTTAAAAAAACCAACGGGGCCTCCGGCACTTCATTGCCCAACTCTTTCGCGTGCAACCGGTAGTTTCTGCCGATGCAATAAATATTTCGGATGGTATGCATAAACAATCCTCCCCAGTAAGGAATCCTCGAAATTTAACATACCATTTTTTCCGGTCCTGCGGTTCAACTTTCTGAATCAATCCCCGGAAAGACCCGGCGCCAAGATGTATATTTTTCCAAATCCTTCGGGAAACTAGGTCTTGTATCAAAGGAGGGTTTTAGCACAATGATTCACTTCGCATTGTTTGGAGATTATGAAAGAACACCGGATTTAAAACGCTTTGCCGAAGGCATCCAACAAGAGATGGAAAAACACGGTTTTCAACGGGTGCCGACCGATTTTCCGCAACTTCAACTGGTGTTGAATTTCGTGGATCCAAACCGTCCGAAACCTTTTCGCCGCAAAGGAAACGGAACGTTTGTCGTGTCCATCACCGAGGTTGATGAGCCCGTGTCCAATATCCTGAAAACCGGTTATCCGATCTTGATCCGTTCACTGGGAAACCTGATGATTTTCATTGATCGTTCCCGTCCCGTGTCGTCCACGCATTTCATCACCCTGGAACAGGGATGTTATGCCGTCTCCCGTCCCGAAGAGGATGACCAATATTTCCAAGAAGTTTTCGAACGCTTGCGTCCTTTGGCCACTTCCCGTCTGGTCATCAACAATATTTTTCACCCCGATCTTCCCGAAGACCTGTGGGAAGGGGATGAAACCAGCGAAAGCATCTCCCGTGCGGGCAAAAAACTGGATGAAATGAATCTGCTTCCCGCGCCGTTTCCGATCCAGGAATTATTGCCTCCCAGAGAATTCCGCCATATCAAGCGTTTATACGGCATCGGCGGGCTCAGTTACGGCAACTTGAGTGCCCGGCGGGACAAAAATGAATTCTGGATGAGCGCCAGCGGCGTCAACAAAGGAAACCTGAGCCGGATCGGAAAGGATATTTTGCTGGTGAAAGGGTATGATGAAGACCAGTCGGCCATGGAATTGAGCGTTCCTTCCAATATCAAGCCCAACCGCGTTTCGGTCGATGCCATCGAGCATTGGATGATTTATAACGAGCACCCTGAAGTCGGAGCCATTGTGCATATTCACGCCTGGATGGAAGGAGTCCCTTCCACGGAAATCAATTATCCATGCGGAACCGTACAGCTGGCCGAAGCGGTTGCCGGCTTGATCCGGGAAGCAGAAGATCCTTCCCGGGCCGTGATCGGGTTGAAAAACCACGGCTTGACCATTACCGGAAGAGACATTGACGATATTTTTGAACGGATTGAAGGCAAAATCATTCCGCAGGTTCCGATGAGTTAAAAGGAGGAAATGGAATGAAAAACCCCGTTGTTCTGGTGACCGGCGCAACCAGCGGAATCGGAGAAGCCATTGCCCGAAAGTTGCCGGACCAGGGATATGTCCCGATTCTGCTCGGAAGGAGATCCTCCCGTCTAAAAGAAATCCATCGCGAACTCAACCGGGGATCTTATTATTCCTGTGACATCACTAAAGAAGCGGAAGTCAAACAGGTCGTGGAGGAAATCATCCAAACTTACGGCCGCATTGACGTGTTGATCAATAACGCCGGCTATGGGTGTTTTGGCGGATTTTTGGATGTTTCGCCGGATGACTACCGGGGGATGATGGAAACCAATTATTTGGGCGCCGTCCGCATGGTTCGTCACGTCTTGCCGCACATGCTGCGCGCCGGCCACGGACGAATCATCAACATCGCTTCTCTGGCCGGATTGACCGGCATTCCAAACCTCGCCGGATATTGTGCAAGCAAATTTGCCTTGATCGGCTTTTCCGAAGCTCTGAAATTGGAGTACGCACCGGTGATTCAGGTGGGGGTTCTTTGCCCTGGACCGGTCATGACGCCTTTTTTCAGGGGAGAAGATCCCCGCCGCCATTTTCCTCCCCTGATCGCCGGCCAAATGTTGGAGGCTGAGGAAGTCGCCCGTTGTGCCTTAAAAATAATGAAGCGCCCCAAAACCGTGGTGATTCCCGGAAAGTTAAAATGGGCGCTTCAATTGCGCAAATGGTTTCCCTCCCTTTATTTTTGGGCCACCCGGCGGATTTACCGCAAACTGGACCAAAACCCGCACAAAAGACCATCTCATTCCATATCTGAATTTTAAGGGGGAGTGCCACCATGTATTTTTTCGTGGTCAACCAACTGGCCGGCAATGGACGGGGGAAAACAGTATGGTCTTATATCCATCGCAGATTAAATGAACTGGGGGTGGAGTACCAGGCAGTCTTCACACAAGAAGCGGGAGATGCCACCCGGATTGTCAATGACATCAAACAACATCACCCGGTCAAAGCCGTTGTCGCCGTCGGTGGGGACGGCACCGTAAATGAAGTGGGAAGCGGGCTCATCGGGACCCATATCCCCATGGGTTATATCCCGGCAGGAACCGGAAATGATTTTGCCTTGGGGCATCAGATCCCCCTGGATCCGGAATTTGCATTAAAACGAATTTTGCGGCACCAAACCTACCAGGTGGACACCGCCAAAATGAACAACCGTTGCCTGATCAGCTTCGGCGGCGCGGGATTTGATGCCAAAGTGGCCAATGCGGTTCGCCTGAAAAGATGGGAAAAGCAGTGGTTCGGGCGCTTGACTTACGGCCTGGAGGCTTTGAAAGTCTTCCGTTCGTACACCCCGCAGCCCGTCACCCTGACCGTGGATGGTGTGCGCTATGATTACGAACATGTCTGGCTGATTGCGGTATCAAACATCCCGAACTTTGCCGGCGGAATCAAAATATGCCCCCAAGCGGAAAAAAATGATGGCCTGCTGGATCTCTGTTGCATTCAAAACCTCAGCTCCTTTGAGTTTCTCCGCCTGTTCCCGACGGCTTATTCCGGCAAGCACACCCGGCACAAATCCGTGATTTTTCACCGCGGCAAAGAATTCACCATCACGCCGCAAGGCTCTTGTCTGGCCCATGTGGATGGCGAAATTCTGGATGAAACCCCCATCACGGTCAAAGTGGTGCCAAAGTCTTTAACCGTTCTTTAGATGGTAAACACAAAAAGCCGATTTATCAACAAAACCGGCTTTTGTTTGAAAAGGATGCTATTCTCCGCGATAATTCGGTTTTCTTTTTTCGGCGAAAGCTTGTATGCCTTCCAGGAAGTCTTTGGTTTTCCCCGCTTGTTCCTGAACCACGGCTTCATATTCCAGCGCTTCTTCGATCGTCGTTTCCATCCCGCGGTAAATCGCTTTTTTCGTTAATCCGATGGCCACCGTGGGGCCTTGCGCCAACTGCTTGGCCAGTGCCATCGCCTCATCCAGCAATTTGTCTTCCTCCGCCAATTGGTTGGCCAACCCGATCCGGACGGCTTCTTCCGCTTCCACATCCCGTCCGGTCATCGCGATCTCCAATGCCCTTCCCAGCCCGACCAACCGGGGCAAAAAGTAGCTGGAACCGCTGTCGGGTGCCAATCCAATCCTGACAAATGCTTCGACAAAACAGGTACGGGGAGTGATCACACGCAGGTCGCAAGCCAGCGCCAAACTGCAACCGGCCCCGGCCGCCACGCCATTTACCGCGGCAATAACGGGTTTTTTCAGATCCATGATGGCTTGAATCAAAGGATTATAACGGGAACGCACACTCTCGCCCAGTGAAATTTCATCCCCCTTGGTGACAATGGCCGACTGGTCATTCAAATCTTGTCCCGAGCAAAACGCTTTTCCTTCCCCGGTCAAAACCACGGCCCGTACTTTCGGATCTTCGTTTACCTTTTGCAAAGTTGCTGTCAATTCTTCGGCCAATTGTCGGTTGATGGCATTATACACTTGGGGACGGTTCAGCCGGATCAGGCCGACGCCGTCTTGTATGGTCAGGACAACGGTTTTTTCTTCCATTTAAACCCCTCCAAACAGCTGCATTATTATTTTTTGTTAATAGAATCTATTTCAATCATAATATAAAAAATGAAAATTCACCAAATTAATTCATAAAAAAACAGCCCATCTTTCCGATGGACTGGACAACTTATGACAAAGATTTGACCCGTTGCAACCGGAGGGCATTCAACACCACGGAGACCGAACTGAAAGCCATCGCCGCCCCTGCAAGCCAGGGAGCCAGAAATCCGGCCGCGGCGACGGGAATTCCCAAGCTGTTGTACGCCAAAGCCCAGAACAGATTTTGTTTGATATTGGCCATGGTTTTCCGGCTCATCCAAAGCGCATCGGCCACCTGCTCAAGATTCCCGCGCATCAAGGTGACATCTGCGGTTTCCATCGCGACATCGGTTCCGTTTCCCATTGCAATGCCCAGATCGGCCGCCGCGAGAGCCGGCGCATCATTGATTCCGTCCCCGACCATCGCCACTTTTTCCCCTTGTCTCTGCCACTGATAAACCACTTCGGCCTTTCCTTCCGGCAACACTTCGGCCGAAACATCCTCAATGCCGACCTGTTTGGCGATGGCACGGGCCGTCCGTTCATTATCTCCCGTGATCATCCCCACTTTTAGCCCCATTTGTTTCAACTTTTGGATCGCTGTGCGGGAAGTTTCTTTCACCGTGTCGGCAACGGCCAAAATCCCGGCGCATTTTTGGTCTATTGCGATGATCACGGCTGTTTTCCCTTGTTTTTCGAGCCGGACCAATTCCTCCTCAATTGAATCCGTTTGAATTCCGTTTTGTGCCATCAACCGGCGGGTTCCCAGCAAAACTTCCTGTCCGTCCAGCACGGCTTTGACCCCGCGGCCGGGTAATGCTTCAAAGGAGTCGGGATCTTGCAATGTCACTCCTTCTTTCGCAATCCCGTTCACAATGGCCTGCGCCAACGGGTGCTCGGAATTTTTTTCCGCCGAACCGGCCCGGCGCAAAACGTTTTCCCTGTCTTCCGGATGAAAGATGATGATATCGGTCAATTCGGGTTTCCCGTGGGTGATCGTTCCGGTTTTATCAAACAAAACCATCGTGATTTGCTGCGCCTTTTCCAAATGTTCGCCGCCTTTAAACAAAATGCCCCATTCCGCAGCCCGGCCGGAACCGGCCATAATCGAAACGGGCGTGGCCAGCCCCAAGGCACAAGGACAGGCTATCACCAACACGGCCATCGCTTTCTCCAAGGCGCCCTGAAATTGACCCGGCTCCAAACCGAAAAACCAAAGCATAAACGTAAGCACGCTGATCCCCAACACAACGGGAACAAAAATCCCCGAAATCCGGTCTGCAATCCGTTGGATCGGCGCCTTGGAGCCTTGCGCTTCCTGAACCACCCGTATAATCTGTGCCAGCGCCGTCTCTTCCCCGACTTTGGTCGCCTTAAAGAGGAGCCGGCCTTGCCGGTTGATGGTGGCGCCGATCACCGGGTCGCCCGCCTGTTTTTCCACCAGGATGCTTTCACCGGTCAACATGGATTCATCGACGGACGAACGTCCCTTGACCACCTCTCCGTCCACCGGGATCTGCTCGCCCGGCTTCACAAGAATCAGATCCCCCGGCTTGACTTCTTCCACCGGGACGGCTACCTCCTTGCCGTCTTTCAAGACCAATGCTTTTTTGGCTTTCAACCGCATCAACTTGGATATGGCATCCGAGGCTTTTCCTTTGGCCCGGGATTCCAGCAATTTGCCAAGCAAAATGAGTGTGATTAAAACGGCGCTGGTTTCAAAGTACAATCCCTGCTCATGAATGCGGGAAGCCGGTTGAGTCAACATCACATACAAACTGTAAAAATAGGCCGCCGAGGTGCCGAGTGCCACCAGCACATCCATATTGGCGCTGCGGTTGCGCAGCGCCTTCCATGCTCCGCGGTAAAACGGAGCCCCGATCACAAATTGCACCGGTGTGGCCAAAATCCATTGGACCCAAGGGTTCATGAGAACAGACGGAACCGGGATCCAATGAAAGAAAGAAAAATGGGCGGCCATGGTCCACAGAAGCGGGATGGAAAATGCCAACGCTGCATAAAACCGGACTCTTTTTTTCTTCCATTCTTCCTCTTTCCGCTTCCCTGACTCCGCACTTTTCGGCTTTGCCCCGAATCCCAACCGTTCCACCCGTTGCACCACGTCGGATACGGCCAAGGTCCCCGGGTAATAAGCGACCCGCGCCGATTCAGTTGCCAGGTTGACGGAAGCATTGGCAACTTCCGGGATCCGGTTCAACACTTTTTCAATCCGGCTGGCACAGGCGGCACAGGTCATCCCGGTAATCTCCATATCCACTTCTTCTTTGGGAACGCGGTAGCCGAGATCTTGAATGATCTTCTCCATCTCCGGCAACCGGACTTGCTTCGGGTCATAAACGATATGGGCTTCTTCCATGCCCAAGTGAACACGGACCGAATCGACACCGTTTAACTTTGAAAGACGTTTTTCGATCCGGTTGGCACAAGCCGCACAAGACATCCCTTCCACCGGCAACCGAATCGAGCTGAGTTCACTGGACAACGAAAACGCCTCCTGCTGTGATGCAATTTATGAAAGGACATCAAACCCTTGATCTTCAATGGTTTGTTTGATTTTGTCCAAATCGGCCGTCTGTTCATCAAAATCCACATCGACCATTCCTTTGGACAAATTAACTTTGGCTGCAACCCCGATTTGTTTTAATGCTTCCTCGATCGATTTGACGCAATGCTCACAGGACATTCCGGCAACGCGAATTTGTTCCTTCATTTTATCTTTTCCTCCTGCTGTAACGAAGTTTTTTTACATCTTCTTACATCTTTATTATAGGATACCCCCCCACCGTATGCAACCGGTAGCTCCATTTTCTCCATTTTGTCAGATCTGATTCTTGTCAAGGAACCATCCCTTTGACAAATTTTCAAACTCCCGGGAAGCAACAAGCAGCCCGGATTTCCCATCCAGGCTGCTTTCACGGAGCGTTCACATCAGTATTTGTTGATCTTGAAATTTTGGCGCAGAAGCTTCCAGTTCTCCGGGAAATCTTCACCCAACACCCAATAGCTGACACCCCGGAGACCGTATTCTTTAATCAGATTATACTTCGCCTGCATGCTTTGTTCATTTTCATACCAAATCACATGCTTTTTCCCTTGTTCATCCCGGTAGTAAAAGTAAGGAGCTTCATCCCGGTTGTTATACTCCACCTTCAACCCTCGTTTTTTGGCAAATGTTTCGGCTTCATGCGGAGCAATCCGTTTCGCCGGGGGGCCTCCTTTTTTATAGGGGAGCGTCCAGTCATAACCGTAGAGCGGTGCTCCCATCACAATTTTTTCCGGGGGAATTTTTTGGACAGCATAATCCACCACTTTCCGAACCTGGGGAAGTGGAGCCACAGCCATCGGAGGTCCTCCGGTCCATCCCCACTCATACGTCATTAAGATCACAAAGTCGGCAATCTTCCCGTGAAACGCATAATCATGCGCCCCATGCCAAGCTCCGGCCTGTTCGTCACTGCTTTTGGGAGCCAAGGCAGTCGATACCACATATCCGTGTTTTTTCATCCGGGGTATAAAGGTTTCCAAAAAACCGTGGTACAGCTCACGATCTTTTTCGTAAATGTGTTCAAAATCGATGTTGATCGCCTTGTACCCTTTTTCCTTCATCACCTGTTCGACTTGATTCATCAACCGGTTGAGGGATTGCCGGTTTGTAAAAATTTGATGAGCCAAATCGGGTTGGAAATTTCCGTCAGCAAAATTGGTCAGCACCAGCATCGGAACGGCCTTGTTTTGAATGGCCCGAAGCGGTTTTTCATCCTTCAGGGGGATTAAACTCCCATCCGGTCGAACCTGGTAGCTGAAAAAGGCTACGTAGGTTAAATCGCGGACCGCTTCCAATGCATCCTCCACCGCCTGATCCGGGGAAGTGGCTTCCAAAAAGCCAATACTTTCGATGCGTTTGGTTTTTCCTTTCAGATTCAGCTCATTTTCTCCTCTTTCATCCGGCAAGACCCTTCCCCGGCTTGAAATGGGCTCATTCCCGGGCTGACCGTTTTGGTCCACCACTTGCCGGGGAGTGGCATCATGCTCCGGACTTCCTTGGTTTTTGGCACATCCCGTCAACGCAATCAGTGCAGAAAACATCACAATAAAAATTTTTTTCATTTGAATCACCCTGTCTATAATATCCCTCCGTTTTCTTTTCTCATGCATTCTTTCGCCTTCATAAAAACATTCTCCGACATGATGTCATTGTCATCATGAATGAACATCCGATGCCACCGGCGCCGGCCGATGAAGAGATTTTTTTGAAAGCGGACCCTGCCAAAAATATTAAAGAGAAAACATCTCAAAAATAAATTTAAAAACACCAAATATCTCGCCGGGTAAAGAACACGGTTTTTTTAAAAAATTTGGTTAAAATCGGTTGTATAATAGTGACGAAAGCGATAGAATTTTGAATGAAGATTTCTGATTCAAGAAGGGAGATGGACCGTGAATTCACAATGGAAAGCAAAAATCCAATCCATTGCGGATAAAGAAGAAAAGATTTTGCAAAAATTATTAAATTATGCTCCTCAACCCCATCTGACTGAAGTGATGGACAACTGCTCTCTTTGTTACAAAAAAACACACCGTTTACATATACGCATCGTTGAAGATCCCGAGGGGCTTTTTGAAGACGGGGTCAAAGTCTGCAAAAAATGCGCGGAAAAGTGCGGGTTATCGGAATTGCTCAACGAAAAATCCGCATCCTACCACGGTCTGACTGAAGCGATTTTGCGAATCCGCGGAGAAATCAGCTTAAAAAATTTATCAGATTAGCAGGATTTTAAATATACATCGCAAATAAAGTAATAGAAAAAGATCAAGTGAGGTGAAAATATGCGGTCCCACAAACTTTGTTGCGGCGAGCCCCCGGCTGTGTAAATACATAATTTAGAATTGTCATAATTATTATAAAAAGGTTACCATCTGTTAAAAATAGTTGGTAACCTTTTTATTTTTAATAAAACCAATCTGTCCGACGCAAAACCTTTGTTTTTGACAGAAATTTTCATCATTATTTCGTATGTTAAATATTACTTATATTAAATAACCGGTTGGGATTATAATGTTGTTGTGATCCACAACAAAGGAGGAACATCATGGACCCAAAAAAAAGCAACTTTCAACTTGTCGTCGCATCTTTATTGCTGGCGATCTTCATGTCGGCCATGGACAATACCATTGTTGCGACAGCCATGGGGACGATCGTCGGGGAATTGGGGGGATTGGACCAATTCGTTTGGGTCACCTCCGCCTACATGGTCACATATATGGCCGGAATGCCCATCTTCGGAAAACTGTCGGACATGTACGGGCGAAAACGTTTCTTTACCTTCGGTCTTACCATCTTCTTGATCGGTTCGGCACTTTGCGGAACCGCACAAAGCATTGTCCAGTTAAGCATTTACCGGGCCATCCAGGGAATCGGCGGCGGAGCCTTGATGCCCATTGCCTTTACCATTGTTTTTGACATCTTTCCACCGGAACAAAGAGGGAAAATGACCGGATTGCTCGGGGCGGTTTTTGGTTCATCCAGTGTCGCCGGTCCCCTGCTCGGTGCTTATATTACCGATTACATCAGCTGGCATTGGATTTTTTATGTCAATTTACCCATCGGGATCATTTCCCTTGTTCTGATTCTCACGGCTTACAAAGAGTCGAATAAGCATGAAAAACAAGCAATCGACTGGTGGGGAGCCGTCACCCTGGTGACTGCCGTCGTCAGCCTCATGTTTGCCCTCGAACTGGGAGGCAAAGAGTATGCTTGGAATTCACTTCCCATCATCAGTTTATTTGTCATCTTTGCGGTCTTTTTTCTTGCGTTCTTGTACGTTGAAACCAAAGCAAAAGAACCGATTATTTCCTTCTGGATGTTTAAGCGCCGGTTATTTGCCGCCAGCCAAATCGCCGTTTTCTTATATGGCGCCACTTTTGTCGTGTTGACCGTATATATCCCGATCTTTGTGCAAGCGGTGTACGGCGGGTCCGCCACCAATGCGGGACTGATCCTGACTCCGATGATGCTCGGGTCGGTCGTCGGAAGCGCGATCGGCGGCATCTTCCAAACCAAGACCAGTTATCGTAATCTGATGATCCTCTCGATCATTGCTTATGCCGCCGGAATGACCTTGCTCAGTACCATGACGCCCGAAACGGCACGTTGGCTGGTCACCATCTACATGGTCATCGCCGGATTTGGGGTCGGATTTTCTTTTTCGTTGTTGCCCATTGCATCAGTGCACAACATGGATGCCAAACACCGCGGTTCGGCAAATTCAACCAATTCATTCTTCCGCTCTCTTGGCATGACCATCGGGATCACCTTATTCGGCTCCCTGCAAAACCGCTTTTTTACCGATCAATTGGATTTTGGCGGGATGCAGGGAGGACACGGGCCATCCTTTGACCTCAACGACCCGCAAGGGCTCTTTGAGCCTGGTGCCCGCGCCGCGATTCCCGATTTCATTCTGGATAAAATCGTGGACGCCATGTCTTCATCGATCACCCATATCTTTGCCCTGGCTTTGATCCCCATCGTGCTGGCAGCCATAGCCATTCTGTTCATGGGCGACACCCGGGTGAAGATGAGCAAAAAGCCTGTCGTCTCCACCAATGAATAACTTATCTTCAAAAAGCAGTGCCATGAAAAGGCGCTGCTTTTTTTGTCCTCAAAATATGCGGCAAAAATGACCGGTTTCTTTTTATGGGCTTTCATCCAAGCCGGTTTATTGCCTCCTGAATAGGATAATCACACATGGATCCATGAGATCGTCTCGCCATGGGAGGATATATACATGAAAGCAATCCAATTAAACAAACTGGCCCAAATCATGGGCGGAAGATTGACTGCAGGTTCCCCGTCAAAAATCGTCCAGTCCCTCAATTTTGGAAATCCAAAACAATTGAAACCGCACCAAGTGTACTTTTACACCCGCAAAATCCGGTGGCACGAAAAGCAACTGCCGGCCATTCAACGGATCCGCCCGCTCGCCGTCGTGCTCCCCGCTCACCTTTTTGCCCGGGGAATCCCGCCGGGCACTTCGATCATCCGGGTGAAAGATGCTTATCAGGCTTTTTTTAAAGCCGGTCTTTGGAACTGGAAACAATGCCCGGCCAGAGTGATCGGCATCACGGGAAGTGCGGGCAAAACGACCACGACCGAAATGGTGGCTTCCATTTTGAAATATCGTGCACCGATGGTGAAAACCCACCGCAACCTGAACACTTTTTCTTTTTTGCCAACATATCTGACCCGGTTAACCGGCAAAGAAAAATTGCTCCTCTTGGAAATGGGAATGAAATCGCTCAATAACATCCGCAAACAATGCCAAATCGTCCGGCCCGAGATCGGTGCCGTCACCAATGTCGGAGAAGCGCATGCGGGCAGCTTGGGCGGACTTCATCTCATCGTAAAAGCCAAACAGGAAATGGTGGATGGTGTCCGCAAAAACGGAACCTTGATCTTAAATGCGGACGACCCGCGGTCAAGAAAACTGAAAACCAACCGATTCCAGGGAAAAATCCTTACCTTCGGCATCCGCAATCCGGCCCACATCCGGGGGAAAAACATCCGTTACACCCGAAACGGGATGGTCTTTGACGCCGTGCTTCAGGGACGCCAGTTCCCCGTCCGGATCCCTGTCTTCGGCACACACAATGTTTATAACGCCCTGACCGCCATCGGGGTTGCCTGGGCTTATGGAGCCACGATTCCGGAAATTCAAAAAGGGCTCGCCACCTTTAAAGCGCCGAAAATGCGCTTGGAATTCATTCGCACAAAATCCGGGCGCATCCTGATCAATGATGCTTGGAACGCCAATCCCACAGCACTGAAAGCCGGATTGGACGTCCTGAAAAATGTCAGCGGATCCCGCCCCAAGATTGCCGTATTAGGCGACATGCTGGAGCTCGGGGAATATTCGCATCAAGCTCACATGCAATCAGGGAAATATGCGGCGCGCTTGGGGTTGACGCAACTCATCACCTTGGGCAAACGCGGGGCAATCATTGCCCAATCTGCCATCGCCAATGGAATGAGCCGCAAAAGGGTACTGATTTGTAAAGATTTCCGGCAAGCATTGCACCACTTGGCAAAAACCCCGAAAAATGCAGTCATCTATTTTAAAGCCTCCCGTTCCCTCCATTTCGAAAAGCTCGTCAAGCAATTAAAAAGGCTGTAACGGCAAAAAGCCGCCCTTTCCTTACGTAAGGGCAGCTTTTTTTTCGGATGCTTTTCCAATGACATATCCCAGCAAGCTTCCGATCACAGCCGGCACCAGCCAGCCGATTCCCTGGTCATAAAGCGGAAAAACCACAAGCCATGAAAAATCGAATCCGAATGTACCGGTAAGCGTATCCAAAACACTGATAATTAAGGCGCCTGCAATTCCTCCGGCATACACCGCACGATAACCATGAAAGAATGAGTGCAGGAAAGACAATAAGATCAAGACGATCACCGCCGGATAAATCATGCTGAGAACCGGCACGGAAATCGCAATCAACTGGGTTAATCCGACATTGGCAACAAAGGCACTGAATACGGTTACAACCAACAACCATTTTTTATAGGACAGTTTCGGGAAAACCCGGTTTAAAAATTGCGCACAGGATGTCGAAAGCCCGACCGAAGTCGTCAAACAAGCGAGCAAAACAACGACCCCCAGGAGGACGGAACCGTATGGGCCAAAAAGTTCAAAAGCAATCGCCGTTAAAATTTCACCACCGTTATCCATCATTCCCAACTGCTGGCTGGTGGCTCCCATATAAGCCAGTGAAAAATACACAAAAGCCAGACAAGTAACCGCTATCAAACCGGCTTTCAATGTCGTGGCGGCCACCTTCTTCCGGTCACGGATTCCGTCATCGCGAATGGCTGCCACCACCATTCCCCCAAACACCAATGCACTCAGCGCATCCAAGGTTAAATAGCCGTCAAGAAACCCCTGGAAAAAAGGAAATTGCGCATAAACATCCGTCGGGGTTCCCAAATCTCCAACCGGGTGAAACAAGCTTTGGAGAAAGAGCACGACAATCAATGTCAACAAGACCGGGGTCAGGATCTTTCCGACACGATCAATGACTTTGGAAGGGTTCAAACTGATCAACAATGTAATCAGAAAATAAATAATTGTAAAAACAGGCAAAGCCCATACCGCTTCCCGGATGGCATCCGGCAGGAAAGACAAGCCCATTTCAAAAGAAACCGTTCCGGTCCGGGGAATTCCAAAGAAAGGACCAATGGACAAATATACAACCAAACTTAAAATCAGGCCAAAAACCGGATGGACGCGGCTTCCGATCGCTTGCAGACCGCCGTCAGACAAACCGACTGCGATCACGGCCAACAATGGAAGGCCGATTCCTGTGACCGCAAAACCAAGCATCGCCGTGAAGAACTGGTCTCCAGCCCCTTGTCCCAACAACGGCGGAAAAATTAAATTTCCGGCGCCAAAAAATAATGAAAACAACATCAAACCGATTGTGAGTAATTTGGTGTTCTTAAGCATTGAAGATGTCTCCTTTTTGTTCTGTTGCAACCATTGCCGTATTTTGAAATGCACAGGCAAACTTTTTTTCTTCTGTGCATTTTCAGTATATTTATTATTTATAGATTATAATTTAACAGTACAATGCATTATAAAAACTTTTATTCCCAGCTGTCAACAAACCATTTTTTAGCAAAACTTAAAATCACACTCCCTGTGCTAAAGCGCTTACAAAACATGCTTTGACAAAGGCCGGTTTTGTCCGGCCTTTGCCCTTATAATGACATTTTATAAATCTCATAAACATCTTCTTTGGTTAATTTTTTCATCCGCCCCAACGAACCGTGAGCCACCGCTTTTTCTGCCATCAGTTCCAGTTTGGAATCATCGATTCCGTAATCAGCCAGACGGCTGGGGGCTCCGATGGAACTCCAGAATTCCCGCAGCCGGTCAATTCCTTCTTCAGCGATTTCACGGTCCGATTTTCCTTCGGGATCCACACCGAACACACGAATCGCCAATTGCTTCATTTTGGCTTCGGTCACATCCAGATTATACCGGATCCAGTTGGGGAATAAAATTGCCAAACCTCCGCCATGCGGGATATCATAAACGGCGGAAACAGCATGCTCGATTCCATGCGTTCCCCAATCGCCTCGCATCCCCTGGTTTACGACTCCGTTTAATGCCATCATTCCACAAAACATGATCGTCTCTCTGGCTTCATAATTTTCCAGGTCCTCAAGCAGCTTGGGTGCCGTCTCGATAACCGTTGACAGCAATCCTTCCACCATTCGTTCGTTGTAAGGAACGTTGGGGGCAGGACTGAAATAATGTTCCAGCGCATGGGACATCATGTCCACAATTCCGTAAACGGTTTGATCTTTGGGAACCGTAAAGGTATGAACCGGATCGAGAACCGAAAACTTCGGAAAGACCAACGGATGTCCCCAGCCGAGCTTTTCCTGGGTTTCCCAATTGGTGATCACCGAACCGCTGTTCATTTCCGAACCGGTCGCCGACAAGGTCAAAACCGTTCCAAACGGCAGGGCATCTTTGGGAACGGCTTTTTTGGTGATGATGTCCCACACATCCCCGTCAAATTTGGCTCCAGCAGAAATGGCTTTGGTGGCGTCAATCACACTGCCGCCACCGGCCGCCAATAAAAAGTCCACCTTTTCTTTCTTGCACAATTCCACGCCTTTATGTACCGTGGACAGGCGCGGATTGGGTTCTACCCCGGACAATTCCAGGACTTCTGCCCCGATCTCTTGCAAATATTTCATGATCTGATCATAGATCCCGTTTCTTTTAATGCTTCCGCCCCCGTAAACCAACAATACTTTTTTGCCGTAACGGGGGATTTGTTCTTTGATCGCTGACAAAGTGCCTTTGCCAAAGAACACTTGGGTTGGGTTATAAAATGTAAATTGTTCCAATGGTTTGCACCTCTTTTTTTATAAATGGGCCTGTAAAAATAATAATAGAAATCCAACAGAAAATGCAATGATTCTCATGATGGCGATAAGAAACGGGACTGGATGTCTTTGGTGATCTCCTTGAGATTGCGGGCGGTGTTCAGGTACATTTGTTTCTCATCCGGATCCCCGGCCAATTGTCCCGACTTTTTTAACTCGGCTTCACATTTTTCCAATGCCTGTATGAGGTTTGCCCGCCAGTGGGGCCGGGGACGGGAAGAAGACCGGTCTTGATAAAGGTCGGTCCACAATTTTCCGGACGAATCCACCTGGGCCAAAAACACATCTTCCAATTTCAACCCTTGTTTTTCCAGTTCTTTCAATAACCATTTTTCGTTTTTCCCGATGCTCGACAACACTTCTTTTTCAATCCGGCCGTCGATAACGACCATTTCGGGTTTCCGTTCATGATCCACAGGAAGATGAAGCATGTTGGCCGTAAGCGGTTGATGCTCTTTTTTCAGCATCACATTGACCGATCCGTCCGGCTCAATGATGGCAAACTCCACTTCCGACAAGTTGAAAATATTTTTCGCCCGCAATTTGCTCATCAATTCAATCGCCGTCATCCGCTCTTTCTTTAAATTTTCCTCCAACACCTTTCCCTGTTTGATCAACACCGTTTCCGTCCCGACAATCCACTTTCTTATTTTTTGGCTTTTGATCCCCAAATATTCGATGCCGAGTGCCATGATCAACCACACCAACAGGGAAAGCGCCCCCAAATACCATGAGTTCGGTTCCGATTCCAACGGAATATATGCCGCGATGCTTCCCAAGGTGATACCCGTGATGTATTCAAACAGGGAAAGTTGGGAAACTTGTCTTTTTCCGATCAATCTCGTAAGCACCAAAAGGACCACAACCGTAAAAAAAGTTTTGACCACAACCAAATACCAGCTCATTTGAAATCTTCCTCCGCAAATTCTTGATTGTCCTGTTTAGTATCCGAAAGGAAGATGCAATCTATACAGCAACCGATGGCAAGAAAAAATACAGCCCGCTTCGGAGCTGTATTTTTGACGGGATCATTCAAATCCGCCGGCCATTTCATCGCGGAAACCAAACCAATAGGTGAACAAAAACCCTGCCGCATAAGATAATACCAATCCGGTTATATACAAAAGGATTTGGCCGGGCAGCACCAAAAAGGTGAGCGGCAGGCCGGAAACCCCGATGGCAATGGTGGCCACTTTAAACACGGCTTGAAAAGCTCCGCCCACGCCTGCTCCCAGACATGCTGTCAAAAAGGGCCTTCCCAAAGGCAAGGTCACCCCGAAAATAAGCGGTTCCCCGATGCCGAGCAAGCCGGCCGGAAGAGCCCCGCCAATTGCCCTTTTCAACCTTTTCTTCTTTGTTTTCACATAGATGGCAAAGGCCGCCCCGACTTGCCCCGCGCCTCCCATGGCCAGAATGGGGAGCAACGGGTCGTTGCCGATGGATTGGATCAGTTCCAGATGAACCGGTGTCAAGCCTTGGTGTAAACCGGTAACCACCAACGGGAGGAAGGTGGCTCCCAACACAAATCCGGCAATCACTCCGCCGGTATCCAAGATGGCCAGCAAGCCTTTGGTAATTCCGTCGGAAATCATACCGCCAATCGGCATAAAGACCACATAGGTGATGATTCCGGTAATCAGCAAGGCCAGTGTCGGTGTAACAATGATATCCAGCGCTTGCGGGACGAGGCGGCGGATCCGTTGTTCCAAAAAAGCGATAAAAATGGCCGCAAACATGACACCGATCAGACCGCCGCGCCCCGGCACCAATTCTTCTCCGAACAAACTGATGTTTGCAATTTCGGGGTTGATCACCAAAATGCCGGCTAACGCGCCCAAAGCCGGGGAACCTCCGAACTCTTTGGCGGCATTTAACCCGACCAAAATCCCCAGGAATGAAAACAGGCCGGATCCCATCACGGTCAAGACGGTTGCGATCATGGAAGTTTCCGCAATCCAACCGGCCTGCACCACACTTTTCGTAACCCCCGTAATGAGCCCTGAAGCCACCAGAGCCGGAATCAAGGGGATGAAAATGTTGGCGATTCTTCTTAAAAACAGCTTAAACGGCGTTTTGTTTTTCTCCTTGATTTCTTCCCTTTTTTGCTTCGCTTGTTCGTTTAAATCCCATTCGCCCGTGTTTTTCATTAATATTTTGAATTCCTCGTATACCTTGGCCACTTTGCCGGGCCCCAATATAATTTGCAGCGTTTCTTCCTCCACCACACCGATGACGCCTTCGATTTCCTTCAATGCCTCTTTATTGACAAGGCTTTCATTTTTGGGTTTGACGCGAAGCCGCGTCATGCAGTGGGTGTAAGAAGCGATATTGGAGGCTCCCCCCAAATGCTGCAAAATCTCTTGCGCAAGCACGCTGTTGTCTTTTCCCATCCCAATTCTCCTTCCTGGGTTAAATTTCCTTCAGCCGCCGGGTGGCTTTCCGGGTTTTATCCAACAAACGAACCGTTTGATCATACTCTTTTCCGGCCATCGCCAAAAACAAAATATCAATCACATGAAGTTGCGCAATCCGGGAGGAAGTCGCCCCGCTGCGAAAAACGGCTTCACCGGAAGGAGCGATATGCAAGCGGATTTCTGAAAGATCGGCCACAGTGGACGAACCATATTTGGTCAAGCTGATGGTTTTGACTCCATACTCTTTGGCCAAGCGCAAAATCCTCACAACTTCCGGGGTCTCCCCCGAATATGAAATGGCAAAAACCACATCCTCGGGCCGGGCATTGGCAATTTGGGTGGCAACCAGATGCAAGTCGGAGAAAGCAGTCACCCCTTTGTTGATTCGAAGCCACTTTTGCCTGGCATCCAAAGCGATGATGTGGGAAGCCCCCACTCCGAAAAAGTGGACTTGGTTTGCCTTTAATAAAGCATCCACCGCTCTTTCCAACTCTTTCAAGTCAAGAACCTCGGCCGTGTCGCGCAAACTTTGCACACTGTTACTGGTCATCTTTTGCAAAATCAACCCGGCCGGCTCTTCGGGCCTGATATCCCGGTAGCCGCTCTCTTCGGGCTTGGCCAGATCGCCGGCGATTCGCATTTTTAAATCTTGAAATCCGTTTAATTGCAGGGACTTGCATAAACGGACCACCGTCGCTCCGCTTGTGCCCGTCCGTTTCCCCAATCCGGCCGCTGTCTCGTGAACCGCTTCCTGTGGATGAGCCAAAATATATTCGGCGATTTTCCGCTCGGCAACCGTCAATTGATCCAACATCAAACGCAAACGATGAAGTCCTCCTGCAGACACCCTCCTCCCCTCCTGTTAACGGGACCGAATCCCGAGCGCAATCGCTTTGCGGACATGCCCTCTGGACTTTTCAAGCAATCTTTTGGCTTCTTCGTAGCCGGTTTCAGACAAATCCATCACAATGGCCGTTTTCACTTCATTTTGGGCACGCCGGAGCAAGTCTTCCGCTTCCCGGTCAGACAAGCCGGTAATGGTGCGGATGATGTTGACGGCCCGTTTCTGCAATTTGTAATTGCTGATTTTGACATCCACCATCAGATTTTCGTACACTTTTCCCATGCGTATCATCGCAGTGGTGGAAATCATGTTTAAAATCATTTTGTGGGCCGTTCCTGCTTTCATCCGGGTCGAACCCGTCAACACCTCGGGACCCACAATGACTTCAATGGCATGACCAGCTACCTGGCTGATACGTGCACCGGAATTGCTGGAAAGGGCCACCGTGTGGGCTCCGATGCTTCGCGCATACCGGAGCGCTCCAATCACATACGGGGTTCTTCCGCTGGCGGCGATGCCGATGACTGTGTCCTTTTCCGTCAAGCCAATCGCCTTTAAATCTTCTTCCCCCAGTTTTTCGTTATCTTCCGCCCCTTCAACGGCTTTCACAAAGGCTTTTTCGCCCCCCGCCATCAAACCGACAACCTGTTCCGGAGACGTGCTGAAGGTGGGCGGGCACTCAACGGCATCGAGAACCCCCAACCGTCCGCTGGTTCCGGCTCCCATGTAAATCAGACGCCCTCCGCGGGAAAAAGAATTGCAAACATACTCCACCGCCACCTGAATGTCCGGAATCACCTCCTTGACGGCTTGAGCAACTTTTTGATCTTCAGCATTGATCAGTCTTAAAATCTCTATCGTATCCATTTTGTCAATCTGTTTGCTTCGTTCATTTCGGGACTCGGTCGTCAGACGACTCAGCTCTTCTTCCATGTTATACCCTCCAAATCAAGACTTCCTTGAATGCGCTTTCATTATATCTGATGTGAAATATTATTTCAATATAAATTAATTACATATAAAATTCCATTTCTCCATCCGGGCAAAAAAAGAACGGAAGAAGGTTTCTTCCGCTACTCTTGATTCACCCAGTTGTAAAAAGAAAAACCATTTTCGCTCAGAACCGGTTTTTCCTTCACATTGGTCTGGTATAAGCTTCCTTTTTGCCTGAATTTGCGAGAATACTCGGCCGCCTCATCCGCCGTGCGCACATTGTTTTTATGCCATTCCAGCAAAATCCGGTCAATATAACGAAAATTCACTTTCCCGCAAAAAACGGCTTCCCGGAGAGCGGCTTCGATGATCTCCTTTGAATAGCCGTCCTCATCAATCCATTGGGACAACATCTGGCATTCCATCGGAGACAGGGCCCGTCCGAATTCCAGTTCAAACACGCGGAATATTTGCTGATATGTTTCACCGTCCGATTCCGGTTTCTTCTGTTTATGATCCAGATACGATGAGACCAATTGTTGAAAAAGCGGGGTCAACTCGTAACTTTCACTCCGGATCCCGTGTTCGTGACCTTCTTCAATCCTTATAAATCCGCCATGTAACAGGCGCTGAATCAAGTCCACGATTTGATGTTGGCTGAGGCTCATGCGCTCTTCCAATTCTGCCACGGTCGGGAACGTCTTGTTTTCTTTTTCTTGAAAAATATAAAGATGAATCAGCAACATGGCTTCGGTTTCCGTCAATCCGAGCCGTTTATACTCCGTAAACAAAAGAACGGGCAAAGACACGAATCCTTGTTTCAGGAGATGAACCATTGCCGCTTGCACCGTTTCCTTCCGGTCCATGCTCTTTCACACCTCTCTTATCCTCCACTATACCATGATCCACTTTGGTGAAACAGACTTGAAAAATGGATAAAAGCACCGGTCAGAAAAAACCGATGCTTTATCCTTTTCTATGGATATAACCGATTGAGCATCCGCGGGAACGGGATGGTTTCCCGGACATGATCCAATCCGCAAATCCAGGCCACCGTTCTTTCCAATCCCAAGCCGAATCCGGAATGGGGGACGCTACCGTATTTTCTCAAATCCATATACCACTGATAAGCTTCTTTCGGCAAATTATGTTCTTCGTAGCGTTGGCGCATCAGTTCCGGATCATCAATCCGCTGGCTTCCGCCAATGATTTCCCCATAGCCTTCGGGAGCAATCAAATCCGCACACAAAACCACTTCCGGCCGGTTCGGATCGGGCTTCATATAGAAAGCCTTGATCTCTGTCGGATAATGTGTGATAAAGACCGGTTTCTCAAAGCTTTCGGCGATTTTGGTTTCATGGGGCGCCCCGAAGTCTTCCCCCCATTCAAAATCGGAAAATCCTTCTTTGTGAAGAAGTTCCACGGCTTCATCATAAGTGATGCGCGGGAACGGAGCCGTCACTTTTTCCAGGCGGCTGATATCCCGGCCCAATGTTTTTAATTCCGCTTCGCAGTTGTCCAACACATGCCGGACAACATGGGCAACCATATTCTCTTGGATTTTCAGGCTTTCTTCATGTTCCACAAAGACCATTTCCGGCTCGATCATCCAAAATTCAATCAGATGGCGTCTGGTTTTGGATTTTTCCGCACGGAACGTCGGGCCGAATGAATAAACTTTTCGCAACGTCATCGCGGCGGCTTCCATGTACAACTGGCCGCTTTGCGTCAAGTAGGCGTCTTCATCGAAATACTTGGTGTGAAACAGGTTGGTGGTTCCTTCGCAGGAAGACGGCGTCAAAACCGGTGGATCCACCAATGTAAAGCCTTCATCATTCAAGTATTGTTGCAAGGCTTTGATGATTTCGGCCCGAATGGTCAAAATGGCACGTTGCCGGGGGGAACGGATCCATAAATGGCGATGGTCCAACAAAAAATCCACCCCGTGTTCCTTTTTCGCAATCGGATATTCTTCCGCCACCTGAATCACTTCGAGGTTGGTCACATCCAACTCAAAACCGCCGGGTGCCCGTTCATCTTCCCGTACGGTTCCCCATATGTACAATGAGCTTTCTTGTGTCAATTGTTTGGCAGCGTCCCACACTTCCGGAGCCACTTGACTTTTGACCAGAACCCCCTGAATGAATCCGGTTCCGTCCCGAAGCTGCAAAAATTGGATTTTTCCGCTCGAACGTTTATTGTAAAGCCATCCGCCCAATTTGACTTCTTTTCCCACATGGCCGGCTATTTCTTTAATTGTCGTCAACACCTGTGTACCCTCCATCCGATAAGAATCACATTGAATTTTATTATACATCCGCTTATTTTAAGGAGTCAATGTGAGAGCAAGCAACCCCTTCTTTCCACACAACGTGCCCTTCGCTGCATCCGTCCTCTCAGGCGTCAACGCCCGCAAGAACCTAAAGCGGGCGGTATTGTTCAAGGGCTTTTGCCAATCTTTCTTTCAGAAGCTTTTTTAAGGCAAGCGGCTTCTTGACCAAAGCATGCTCGCCGTATTTAAGAAAATAGTCTGCGAAAAAAGGGAGATCGTCTTTGGCTATTCTTCCGGTGATCAAACCTGAGCCATCTTCCCGTTTTTCCAACGACAGATCCGGCCACTGAACCGGTTGAAATTTTTCTGTTCCGTCTTGGGTGAGCTCCACAACCATTTCCATCATTTCCCGCTTCCGGTTCATCAGCGAAAAACGATTTTTCAAACGGACACCCGATAAATCGACCGGCTTTGTGTTTTCGTCATGTTCCACCGATTGATTCCGGTCACACCGGAAAACCCGGTAATCTTTTCTCAAAAAGCAATAAGCCGGGCAATACCATTTTCCGTCTCTTGCATAAACCCCGATCGGTTGAATTTTCCGACAGCTGTTTTTTTCACCCGTTTGATACCGGATGTTTAACACTTCCTGTTGAACCGCGGCTTTCAGCAGTGGTTTCAAAAAAGGGATCTCTTCTTGTTGATGGACAGTGACAAAGTCCATCCGGTCTTTCAGATTGTCAATGGTGTCCCGCAGGTCTCCGGAGAGATTTAAATAAAACTTCTTGATGACGGATTCATACTCCACATCAAAAGGAAGTGAGAGATAATGCCTCAATGCGTGAATGGCAAAAAAGACGGCCATCACTTCTTCCCCGGTAAAAGCAATGGGAGGAAGCACTCTCTCCTTTAAGACCCGATACCCTCCGTTCGGCCCGGTCTCGGAGTACAACGGCACCCCCATCGCACTCAACTCTTGCAAATCCCGCAAAATGGTCCGTTTGGAAACCCCGAATTCCTGTGCCAGTTCCCGGACGGTAAATCTTTTTTTCCGGTTCACCATCATGATCATTTCATTCAATCTTCTCGCCTTGGACATGAAAACCTCCAAATTCTGTGGAACGGTGACAAGGGTTGTCACCATCATAATATATCATGGTTGGCAGATAAATAATAACAGCAGTCAATCAACAATGGAGGAATGATTGGATGTACGTAACCGTTTCAGACTTCATCAAAGAATGGAACAGAGAAGCCGTCTTGACACAAAACGTGTTGGATGGGCTGACTGATGCCTCCTTAAAACAACAAGTTTATCCCGGAGGTCGCACACTGGGGAGAATCGCGTGGCATTTAACCACCTGCATCCCGGAATATTTGGCTGAATTCGGCTTGAAAATCGATCCGGTGGAAAATGCCGATCAAGTTCCGGCATCAGCCAAAAAAATCGCCGAAACCTTTAAAAACGTAAGCGCCAATGCCGCCAGAGCCATTTCAGAACAGTGGAATAACGAGACATTAAAAGAAGTGCAAACCGCTTTCGGAAGAGAAGAGACCAATGCCCAAATTTTAATGGGACTCATCAAACACACAATCCATCATCGCGGCCAATTGACGGTTCTGATCCGGCAAGCCGGATTAAAACCTTTTGGCGTCTATGGTCCGCCCAAAGAAGATTGGATCCGTTTGGGCGTGGAAAATCCCCCTCTGTAAAACTCTTCTGTGTGCCCGGAATTCAGGACGAAAAAAACCGGCTGTGAAAAGTACAGCCGGCCTTTTTTGGAAAAGATCAAAGCCATTCCTCCGGATGATCCGCCCATTCCTGAACGGCGTTCATAAACATCCCCGCATGATATCCATCACATACCGCATGATGAACTTGCAATGCCACCGGCAAGCGGATGGAACGGCCGTGACGAATCCATTTTCCCGCCGTGACAATCGGCAGAAGATAATCCCGCTGATTATGGATATTCAAGTTAAACCCTGTAAAGGAAGTCCATGGAATCATCGAAACAGAAAAAGCGTTTTCCGGGATCGGTGTTTTGGGAAACAATTTTCCCGAACCGCCATATCGCTCCACATCAGTCAGGTATAAACGGTAAAATGCTTTGAAATCTCCTTCTGCCATTGTCCAAATGCCCGAAAACATTTCCGACTCCCGGTCGAAAATCGTGTACAGCGGATGTAATTGATCCCAACAGCCAAATTCCCGCTTATGGTTGTAACCCATTCGGAAAGCAGGATGTGAATTGACCACGCGGGTCACCACGTAAAGAAACACAGGGTAAAATTTAAATCCCTTTTGTTTGATCCTTGCATACAAAGCAGTGATATCTATTTCCGTGGTCATGCTGAATGTCGTTTGTTGGTTCAAAAAATGATGAAATGTTTCTTTTCTTTCCCATTCATTCCAATTCACTTTATGAAAGTTCATTGAATCCGCCTCCTGAATTTTTATCGGGTGTAAATTCAGGAGGCGGACTTGTCTGCTTTCTTCATCCGTACCACCTTTTAGAGAAATTCTTTTTTATTCTATCATAACCACCCATTGCGGCCGAAGTCATTTCATCATCAAAAAAAGGATGACGGACCTCTTTGTCCATCATCCTTATAACAAGATCAAGCGGGTCGGGTTTATCCGTTTAAACCTTCCAACAGCAAAGCGTTCAAATCTTCCTGTGTCAAGTAATTTCCCACGTAAAACGGGCCAAATTCACCGAAACGTGCGCTCGCTTCGTCAAAACGCATTTCGTAGACAAGCTTTTTGAATTGCAACGGGTCTTCGCCGAATAAGGTGACACCCCATTCCCAATCATCGAAACCGACCGAACCGGTAATGATTTGCCGCACTTTCCCGGCATAAGAACGGCCGATCATGCCGTGGCTTTTCATCATTTCTCTCCGGTCTTCCATGGAGAGCATGTACCAGTTGTCTTCCCCGTCTCTTTTTTTGTTCATCGGATAGAAGCAGACATAACCGGATTTGGGCATCATCGGTTTTAAGCGTCTTTGCACCGACGGATCCGTTTCCGGATCGACATGGGGCGGAATGGTGTAAGCGCCGAGTTCCACAACGGAAATATAAGAATAAGGGGTGGTGGTGACTCCCGCAAAACGCGTTTTGTTAAATTGATTTTTGACTTCGGTCAATTCTTCCAACGTGGGACGGAAATGAACAAACAACAAATCCGCTTTGGTACCGGAAATGGCAAATAAGGCAAAGCTTCCTTGTTTATTTTCTTCAACGGATTCATATTGCTTCAGGATTTCATTCAGCTCGCGCACCGCTTCTTCTCTTTCGCCGGCACTGAGTGATCTCCATTGATTCCAGTCGATTGAGCGAAAATCATGAAAAGCATACCAGCCTTCATACGTTTCCACTGCTTGCGCCATCTTTTTTCACTCCTCATCTGATCAAGCTGATAAATATTCTATCACATCTCGGACGGCTTTTTTTCCGTGGCTGATGCAATCGGGAATCCCGGATGCACCATAACTGGATCCTGCCATGAAAATGCCCGGATAATGGATGGACATCTGTTCCTTTAATTGCTTCAACCAATCCGGAAAACCGACGACAAATTGCGGCATGGCCTTCTTCCAACGTGTCACATGAGTGAACTCGGGCTCTCCGTGAAAGGCGGTGATCCGTTTCAGATCGGAGAGAACCACCTCAACAATTTCCTCATCCGACTTGTACACGATCTCTTCATCGCCGGCACGCCCCACATAACAACGAAGCAACGCTTTGCCCGGCGGGGTGGTGTGCGGCCACTTTTTGTGCGTCCACGTGCAGGCGGTGATGGTGTAAGGCTCGACACGCGGAATCAAAAAGCCGGTTCCTTCTTTGGTTTTGGGGGCTTCTTCCTCCGAAAAAGCCAGCAGCACCGTCGCCACTGAAGTGGGCCGGTCATTCAGCGGCTTCAAAAAATCAGCTTGCCCCAACATTTCCCGGTTCACTTCATGCGGCAATGCCAAAATCACCGCATCCGCTTCCAAGGGCTCTCCTTGCTCCAAATACAACCGGTACTTTTGCTCCTGTTTTTCCACCCGCTTCAATTGTTCTCCTTTGATCACCCGGACTTCCTGCAATTGTGCTTCCAATTCTTCGACCATGGATTGAAGCCCGTTTTTCAACGTGAGAAACGCGCCTTTGGGTTTGTCGGATTTGGCTTTCGGCGGACGCATCGATTTCATTCCCAGGATCATGCTGCGGTATTTTTTCTCCATCTCAGCATATTGCGGGAAGGTGGACATCAAGCTCATCTGGTCAATGTCGCCTGCATAAATCCCCGATAGCAGAGGTTCGATGATCCGGTCCACCACTTCGCTTCCCAGGCGGTGGCGGAAAAACGACCCCACGGACCGGTCAGCTCCTTCCGCCACATTGGAACGGGGAAGAACCAGGTCGGCCGCGGCACGGACTTTGCCGGCCGGGGACACCAAAGGAGTGAGGGCAAACGGCATGATCCGGGTCGGGACTCCCATCACTGCCCCTTCCGGAATCGGCAACAACTCATCCTTGTGCAAGATATATGCTTGTCCGGTTTGATTCCGGACCAATTGATCTTCGAGCCCCAAATCTTTGACCAATTCGAACGCGCTTTTCTTTCGCTCCAAAAAGGAGTCGGGCCCCTGCTCCATGACAAAGCCGTCCCGGACCAACGTTTTCACTTTTCCGCCCAGACGGCCGGAAGCTTCCAACAAAGTGATTTGCCACTTTTGCCCCTTCTCTTTTAATGTTTTTTGTAAATAATAAGCCGCGGACAAACCGGTCATCCCTGCTCCGGCTATGACGACATGTGGTGTTTGCACGTTCATGACAAATCTCCTCCTCAAGTGGTCAGGCGCTTCTCCACCACATCGGCAAGGCAACGGATAATTTCCGGATCGACATTGGGCATCGGCGGACGGTAATAGTTGGCGTTTAACTCATCCGTCAATTGTTTGCACTCAATATCGTTGTCATAAAGCACTTCCAAATGATCCGCCACAAAGCCGACCGGGCAATAGACAAACGAACGATATCCTTTTTGTTCGTACAATTCCCGGGTCAAATCCAGCACATCCGGTCCCAGCCAAGGCTCCGGCGTCCGGCCCGCGCTTTGCCAGCCCACCGCATAGTGTGGAATTTTCGCTTCTTCGGCAATCAGCTTGGCGGTTTCCGCCAATTGTTCCGGATAGGGATCCCCCGTTTTAAGAATCTTCTCCGGCAGGCTGTGCGCCGTGAAAATCACCACCGTTTGGTCACGCTCTTCTTCCGGGATGGACGACAAAGTTTCTTGAACCCGTTTTGCCCATAAACGGATAAATCCCGGATGGTCATGCCAACTGTCCACCGTTTTGATCTTCGGGCCGCCCAGTTTTTCGGCTTCCTGGTTTGCGCGGTCGTTGTAAGTTTGAATGCTGAGGGTGGAATAGTGTGGCGCCAACACAATGCTGACCGCTTCCTCAATCTGATCCTCTTTCATTTTCCGGACCGCCTCTTCAATGAACGGGTACGTGTGTTTTAATCCCAAGTACGCTTGAAAAGTCCGGTCCGTAGACCTGGAATTTAACTCCTCTTCCAAAGCTTTCATTTGTTCTTCCGTAATGCGTGCCAGCGGGGACACCCCGCCAATCATTTCATAACGTTGTTTCAGGTCTTCCAGCAGTTCGGCCGGCGGCTTCCTGCCGTGGCGGATGTGGGTGTAATAAGGTTCTATTTCCTCAGGACTTCTCGGAGTTCCGTACGCCATGACGAGCAAACCGGTTTTTTTAGCGATGGTCATCACCTTCTTGTATATTGATGGACAAATTCAGTCAATTTTTGAAGCGTTTCCACGCGAACATCCGGAAACACACCGTGGCCCAAATTGAAAATATAGCCCGGCTGTTTCATTCCCTGGTCTAAAATTTCTTTGATCCTTTCTTCGATCAATTCCCAAGGGCCCATGAGAATCGACGGGTCAAGATTTCCTTGCAAAGCTTTTTCGACCCCTTGTTCCCTCGCAAAACGGATCGGCGTCCGCCAATCCAGACCGATCACATCCACCGGCAGTTGATTCCATGCCTCCAAGAGATGACCGGCTCCGACTCCGAAATAGATGACGGGAACATCAGTTTCTTCCTTTAATTTGCGGAAGATCCGCTCCATGACCGGAGCCACATAGGTTTGGTAGTCCTGTTGGTTCAAGGCACCGACCCAGGAGTCAAACACTTGTACGGCATGGGCACCTGCTTCAATTTGTCCTTTCAGGTAATTCACGGTCATGTCGCCGAGTTTCGCCATCAACTGATCCCAAGCAGAAGGTGCCGAATACATCAATGCTTTCGTTTTGTGATAATTTTTGGAAGGTCCGCCTTCCACCATGTAACTGGCAAGCGTAAACGGCGCACCGGCAAAACCGATCAAAGGAACGGAAAGCTGCTCATTTAAAATCTGAACCGCTTCTAAAATGTAAGGCACATGCGTCTTTGGATCCAGCTCTCCCAAACGGCCGATCTCCTCTTCCCCCCGGACCGGGTTGGAAATCACGGGACCGGTTCCCGGTTGAATGGCAACTTCCACCCCGATATGTTTCAGCGGCGTCATAATATCCGCGAACAAAATGGCGGCATCCACGCCCAGCTGTTCGACCGGAAGCGAGGTTACTTTCGCACAAACCTCGGGATTTTCGCTCATCTCAAAAAAAGAATATTTCCGGCGGATTTCCCGGTACTCCGGCTGATACCTTCCTGCTTGGCGCATATACCAGACAGGAACATAAGGGGTGTCCTCTTTCCGACAAGCTCTCAAAAAGACATCATTCATTTGACCCATATTTATCTACCTCTTTATGGTTCAATACTGCAAACCTCTTTACTAAGTTTTTACCCAAACCAACTCTTTCACATAAGTAAAACGGCAATAACAGATTATATATTTCCTGAACATCCATCCCAATATTTTCCTGATGAAAACATAGCGAAAGAGTGTTTGCCTCTGCACATTGTTAATGATATCACAATATATTTTTTTGCCAAGCGTTTCCCGATTTTCTTCATAAAATGTCCAGATTCTGTCTTCCCTTCCGTTCTTTTTCTTCTTTTGTTTTTGAATAAAAATGCTTGGTTTCCAA
Organism: Thermoactinomyces sp. CICC 10735; assembly: GCF_016055175.1. Classification (NCBI taxonomy): domain Bacteria; kingdom Bacillati; phylum Bacillota; class Bacilli; order Caryophanales; family Thermoactinomycetaceae; genus Thermoactinomyces; species Thermoactinomyces sp. CICC 10735. The sequence continues at coordinate 498,347 of NZ_JAECVT010000001.1, forward strand.
AAAATAGTACCAGCTTAAAAACGGATCAGGAGGATTTTGACATGCGATATTCCCGGCTTTGGACCGGTCTTGGACTGGTGATTCTGATTTCATTCGCCATTTTGGGATATTACGGGGGAAGAATTTATCAAACCATGCCCCCGGTTCCCAAAAAGGTCGTGACCACAACCGGCAAGGTTTTATTCACCGAAAAAGATATCAAAGAAGGGCAAAACGTTTGGCAATCCATCGGCGGCCAGGAATTGGGAACCATCTGGGGACACGGCGCTTATGTGGTCCCGGATTGGAATGCGGATTGGCTGCACCGGGAAGCCGTGTGGATGTTAAACCGATATGCCGCGGATCAATTCAAAAAACCGTATCAGCAACTGGACGATGAGAAAAAAGCCATGCTTCAAGCCCGATTGAAAAAAGAAATCAGAACCAACACCTATTAGCCGGAAACCGGCAATCTCGTCATTTCCCCTTTGCGCGCCGAGGCGGTTTCCCACATCAGCCGGCACTATTCATCATGTTTGGCAGCGATCCAAAACTGGATGATTTGCGCGAAAAATATGCCATTCCCGAAGGGACCGTCAAAAATCCCGGGCGGATGAAATCCTTAAACGCCTTTTTATTCTGGTCAACCTGGGCATGTGCGACGAACCGTCCGGGAAGAGACATTACTTACACCAATAACTGGCCGCATGAACCCCTCATCGGCAATCATCCCACCGGGGAAATGGTACTATGGTCGGTGGTCAGCTTCGTCCTGTTGCTGGCCGGCGTAGGCGCTCTGGCTTGGTATTATGCCACGCAACAACACGATGAAATTGGATCGGAAGATCATTTTCCCGAGAAAGATCCTTTGCTTGCCTTGTCTCCCACTCCATCCATGAAAGCAACGCTGAAATATTTCTGGGTGGTCGGTATATTATGGGTGATTCAAGTGGCGTTGGGAGCCGTCACCGCGCATTACCAGATTGAAGGAAGCGGTTTTTACGGGATTCCCATTGCCGAATGGATTCCCTATTCCATCACCCGCACATGGCATACCCAACTGGCCATCTTCTGGATTGCCACGGCTTGGATCGCCACCGGCTTGTTTGTGGCCCCGGCGGTCTCCGGCCGTGAACCGAAACACCAACGTCTGTTAGTCAACATTTTATTTGTCTGCTTAGTGATCATTGTCATCGGCTCAATGGCCGGACAGTGGTATGCTGTTCAAGAACGGTTCGGGCTGAAGTCCAACTTCTGGTTCGGTCATCAGGGATATGAGTATACCGATCTGGGAAGGTTTTGGCAGTTATTTTTGACCATCGGACTTTTCCTTTGGTTGTTTTTGATGTTGCGGGCAATTTGGCCGGCACTGAAAAAGAAACAAAACGACAGACATTTGCTCATTTTGTTCATGATTGCATCCACCGCCATTCCCTTGTTTTACATCCCCGCCCTGATGTGGGGTCAACACACGCATTTGGCCATCGCCGAATACTGGCGCTGGTGGGTGGTCCATCTGTGGGTGGAAGGATTTTTTGAAGTGTTTGCGACCGTTGTCATCGCCTTCCTGTTCACTCGCATGGGACTTTTGAGAACAGCCACCGCAACCGCTTCCGTTTTATTTTCTACCATTGTTTTCTTGTTCGGCGGGATTATCGGCACATTCCACCACCTGTATTTCAGCGGAACGCCGATCGGGGTTTTGGCGTTGGGTGCAACCTTCAGTGCCCTTGAGGTCGTTCCGCTCGTGCTGATCGGGTTTGAAGCGTATCAAAATTTAACCCTCACCCCGGGTCCGCCCCTGGGTGCAAGCCTATCGATGGCCCATATACTACTTCATTGCCGTTGCTTTCTGGAACCTGACCGGTGCCGGATTGTTCGGGTTTTTTATCAATCCCCCGATCGCCCTTTATTACATGCAAGGTTTGAACACCACCTCCGTACACGGGCATACCGCTTTGTTCGGTGTGTACGGCATGCTCGGGATCGGATTGATGCTCTTCTGTTTGCGCGGTTTGACCCAACCATCGATTTGGAAGACCAAAGCGTTGTCGTTCTCGTTTTGGACCATCAACATTGGACTGGCGCTCATGGTTCTTTTAAGCCTGCTCCCCATCGGCCTGATGCAAACATGGGCCAGCGTCGAACACGGAACCTGGTACGCCCGTTCCGCCCAATTCATGTCGCAGGGGATCATTCACACCTTTGTCTGGCTCCGGACCATCGGAGACACCCTCTTTGCCATCGGTGCACTTGTCCTCGGCTGGTTTGTCCTGGGGCTGAAAACCGGATGGTCCCTGACGGGAAAACGCCTTCCTTATGCTGAGAAAACAAAAGATGTATAACCACCCCGTCTCCCTGCTGTTTCTACATGCAGCAGGGATTTTTCTGTGTCATGTTGTTTTATTTTAAAATCATCCGTTGAATCTTTTATATAATTCTATTTATAATTAATAAACAAAGGTAATATTATGCAATTTTTGTTTATTTTTATAACTAAATGAAAGGGGGAGCGGACTTGACTTTCTATCAAATTTTGTCAGAACCGGTCCGATACATCCCGTTTGATCTCGGCGCCCGGCTTTCCCCGGAATTATTCGAAGAAATCAGCGCTTATCTGTCCAAAAATTTTCAAGTATCCCCGTTGACGAAAAGGGAAAAAGTGATTTTGTATGAAAAATGTATCTGCACCAAAATCACCGATCAATTATTTTTATATATTTTTCAAACCGGAATCGGGCTGTTTAAATACTATTCCAAACCGCAAATTTACATCGGAAACATGACCTTTGCCGCGAGGTATCTGGAAAAAAGGAAAAAATCCCACCAAAAAATTCTCAATTGGACCCATGACATTTCTCCCGTCATCTATGTCATTACCAAAGAGTTGAGGGAGTTGGTAAGAAAACACAAGAAAGAGCTTCGACCCAGCGCTTCCTCGGGTTGGGAATACAACGGACTTTCTTACGTCATGACCATGGTTTTTTTCAGCCCGCTTCAAGGCAATGTGGACACCTCCCGCTTTGACCGTCTGCCCCGCTTTTTGCAAAAAGGGATTCCCGCCATTTTAAAACCGGATTTAATCGGTTATGATGATTCCAATGAACTTTCAAAAATGAATGCAAAAAAAGAGAAAGTGTTGGAATACCTGGAAAACATCCACTCGACACCCGTGGACTACGATGACCGGAAGCAGCTCATGATTTTTATGAGTTGGGCCGCCGTCATCATCTTTGGAGAATTTGATGATTCAGACAAAGAGATTTATGAATTGATTGAATTGAATTTGCAACATTACTGGTTCTACTTGTATTGCCTGGATCAATGGCTGCCTATTGAAAAAGATGAATTCAAACAACTGAATTTGTCCATCGATCAATGCATCAATTTAAAAGTGGAAATCGATGATATCCCTCTGATCATCCAATATACGGACGAATCCCGTTTGCCCGAGCGGTTTAAACCCATGGTCGACGGATTAAGCGAGACAAGCCGTATCCATCAATTGTTGGAAGCGTTGAGCGAAAAACTCGATTCATGGATTGAACTTCTCTCCAATGAAGAAATGCGCCGGGCTGAACAGCGCAAAGAGGAAGCGCAAAAGAAATTTGCCAAAAATGCCGCTCTGGCCTTGTATACCATTGCCTTCATCGAAATCACGCCCGACTTGTATGATTTTTTTAATTACTTGGTGGAAATCAGCGGATTTAACCTCGTACCGGTTCAACTGCTGTTGACGGCACTGATCCTCGTTCTTTATGCGACCGGAGCCGTGATTATTTTTAAAAGCGGGGTGACATCCGCTTGAAAGGGGATCACGCTTCAAGCAGTGATCCCCTTTGGCACATCATCAAGAAGGATGGAAATATGAAATGTCAACCTTTTTTGCTGATCGCCACACGCCAGACCTCCGGGCCTTCCTCCAAATACTCCCACCCGAAAGTCTCCGGCCTTTCCATTTGAAACTGATAATAGAGTGGTTTCGGATCGTGGTCGTTGTATAACAACATCGCTTGTCCGGGCTGTAACCCGTCAAAGGTTTCAAAAATAATCCGGTGCTTGTCCTTCGGTTCATATTCTCTTGCATCGACGGTTGCCGCAAAGGAATGTTCCAATGCTTTACCCTCCTTTTATTGATCGGATTCCGCATTTATTTTAGTCCGCTTCTTCCGGAATTTCTGTGATATTTCCCACTTTTCCCCGGAAAAACAAAACCCGGATTTTGATGTGATTTTGGTCACAACCTCCCGGACCGTCCTTCTATATAGTGGGAACCAAAGGAGGGATTCACTGATGAAACAACCGAATCAACCCGTCGTGGAATTGGATGTCCGTGAGGACTTAAGGAAAAAAACTGAGCCTTTTCAAAAAATCATGGGCGCTGTGGCCTCATTGAAAGAGGAAGAACAGTTGCTTTTGCATACAACCTTCAAACCCGTTCCATTAATCCGGATGTTAAAAATGAAAGGTTTTCGGTGTGATGCCACCAAGCTGGCCCCGGATCACTGGACTTGTCTTTTTTATAAGAAAAACGGGAAAACGATCGAGGAAAAGGCGGAACCGCGGCCCCAAACCGGGGAAAACATTGAACCTCAGGTTTACCGCTTGGACAACCGGGGACTTCAACCTCCGGAACCGATGGTCCGGACCCTGAATCAATTGGAAAAAGCCGCACCCGGTGATCAAGTGATCATTCACAACGACCGGGTTCCCGTGTATCTGTTGGAAGAGTTGGACCGGCTCGGCTTCACCTGTGAAGTGGAACAAAAAGAGGATGGTTCCGCAGAGGTTACCATTTTCAAGCCCCGGACGGACAGGAAGTGAAAGGGATGAAGATCCATGCCGATTCGTCATCACTGAAAATCCCGCTGTGCTTTATCATTACGGGGATCTTGGAAATGACCGCGTTTTTCATCACAGCGGTTTTGTTCCAGTCTGACATTCATGTGACGGCACCCCGCTCCCCGTACGGATGGGGATTGACGCATCTCTTCGTCCTGGGGTGGGCATCCATGATTGCCATGGGAGCGGTGTACCAACTGGTTCCGGTGGTTCTCAACCAATCACTCTTCAGCCAAAGAATGGGGGGACTCCATTATGTATTTTATCTGGTCGGCCATACCGGCTTGATCTTCGGCTTTTTCTTTTTTAACCCCCGCTGGATTGCCGTTTTTTGCACGCTCCTGTTTCTGGCCATATTGCTTTTTGTTCTCAACATCGGCATCACGCTGCTTCGGGCCGGGCAATGGAATCCGGTCACCCTTCATGCGGGAAGTGCGCTGGTTTGCCTGATCTTGACCGCTTCAAGCGGCATGTTCATGGGTTTTGATTTTACCCTTGGGAAGTTGGGCGTAAGCCATGACCAGCTTCTTTACACCCATATCTGGCTCGGAGTTGCCGGGTGGTTCGGCAATCTGATTATCGGTTTCAGTTATAAACTGTTGCCGATGTTTTCCATCTCTCACAACCATCCGGTCCAATGGCAAAATCGGACATTCATTCTCTTCAATCTGGCCGTGGCCGGCGGGGCTTTAAGCAACCTGACGGGGATTGGACCGTGGAGCCGGTTTTCCATCATGCTCTTGGCCGTGGCTTTTTGCCTTTACGTTTACGCATTGCACCAGATCCGCCAAGCCGGGATCAAGAAAAATCCGGGAGCCGGCATTCATTTCACCTTGAGAGTCAATTTATTGACGGCGCTCTGTCTTCTTGGGTTTGCCGTTGGTTCCTTTTTCGTTTCCCAACCGTCCTTTTTCATCCTGACCGTCTGGATCGGTTTATGGGGATGGGTCTACCTGACGATCATCGGTTATTTGTCAAAAATCGTGCCTTTTTTATGGTGGACCTTTCAATACGGCAACCAGGTCGGAAAGAACAAAGTCCCGCTTCTTTCTGAAATGATTCAGGAGAAGAAATTGAAACGGGCACTTTATGTTGTGGGCTTTGCCTTTTTGGGAACGGTGCCCGGGATTGTCACATCATCCACCTTTCTTTTTCAAGCCGGATTCCTTCTGTTTTCGCTTTCCAGCCTGTATGCCATCTCCACCATCGGCAACGTCTTCACTTTCAGGTCAAAGGAGGAAAAAGCATGTGTTTAACCCGTGAAACCGTCATCGAAAGACTGAAAGAAGTTTATGATCCCGAGTTGGGCGTCAATGTGGTGGATCTCGGGCTGATTTACCGAATGGACATCAAAAACGGCCATATTTTCATCGAGATGACCCTGACCACCCCCGGATGCCCGCTTCATGACACCATCGTCAACGGGGTAAAAGCCGCATTAAGTTCATTGCCGTCCGTGGAAAGCGTGGAAGTGGACGTGGTTTGGGATCCCCCGTGGACACCGGAGAAAATTTCCCCGGAAGGAAGAGAATGGCTTGGCTTTTGACCCGCCCTTCATCAACACATCACCGCAGCGTTTGTCTTCCGGCAAACGCCGCCCGCCCCTCCCGGGGCACCAAAAGAAACATCCCGCCAAAAATCCGGGAATCCCGGCAGTCTCAACGACTTATTTGTGAAATGATGCACATTTGCAGGATTTGACACGACCAAAGAATACGTGGTGATCATCAATGAAAGCTATAAACTTTCTCTCTGTTCTTGTGATTTCATCGCTTGTCCTGTCCGGTTGTTCCATTGTGCCAAAAGAAGAACCGGAAACACCCCCGGAGAAAACCGAACCTGCCGTGCAACGGGAGAACGCATCGCCGATCCCGCCGAAAATCACCCGGGACGGGAAAACAGTCCGTATTGAAATGACCGCACAAGTGACGGACGTCGAGATCTCCAAAGGCGTGAATTACAACGCCTGGACTTTTAACGGCACGGTTCCCGGCCCGGTGATCCGGGTCAAAGAAGGGGACACACTTTTCTTCACCTTAAAAAACAAAGATCCGAACCTGCCGCATTCGATGGACTTTCATGCCGTCCATGCCGCCCCCGACAAAAAATTTGCAAACGTGATGCCCCGTCAGCAAAACACCTTCGCCTATTCCGCCGATACCCCCGGCGTCTTCATGTACCACTGCGGAACCGACCCGGTCCTGCAACACGTTGCCAACGGAATGTTCGGCATGATCATCGTTGAACCCAAAAACGGCTATCCGACCGATGCAACGATCGACCGCGAATATGTCATCGTCCAAAGCGAATGGTATAAAGAAAATGACCTTGGTGCCATGACCAACGGAATGCCGGAATACAATGTGTTCAACGGCAACGATTATGCTTTGAAAGAACAACCGCTCCATGCAAAAGCCGGCGAACGGATCCGGTTGTATGTGCTCAACGCCGGGCCGAATGAAGTTTCTTCCTTCCATGTGATCGGCACCACCCTGGATACTGTCTATTTGGACGGAAATCCCCGCAACCGGCTACATGGTCTGCAAACCGTGCAACTTTCGCCGAGCGCGGGCGCCGTGATCGAACTAACCGTCACGAAAGAAGGAAACTATCCTTTCATCAGCCATCAGCTCCGGCAAGCTTCCAAAGGCGCCAAAGGAATCATCCGGGTAACCCGGTAAAAAAGAAAGGGACTTCCGACCTTGGAAGTCCCTTTTTCTTTGGTTTTTTCATGTTTCCGGCCGAAACGCTGCCGGAATGTAACTGCAGGAGGGATCGCTCTCCAGATAATCCCCGGTCAACGCATAAGCCCGTGACCTGGACCCTCCGCAAATCTCCTTGAATTCACAAACCCCGCATTTACCTTTCAGCTTCGATTTATCCCGCAAGTTTTGCATGACGGGCGACTCGCGGTAAATTTTCCACAACGGTTCCCACCGGACATTTCCGCAAACCACCGGCAAAAAACCGCTGGGATACACTTCGCCGATATGACTGATAAACACAAATCCGTCTCCGTCATTCACGGCTTTCGGCGCTCTTCCCAAAACATCTTTTCGTTTGCCTGCTTGTGAAACGCCCGTTTCCTGCTGTCGCCGGGACTCCTGTAAAAAGACACGGCGATGGTGCGGCGCTTCCGTCACTTTGATATCACAAGGCATCGTTTTTTTGAGCTCGTACAGCCATTTCATCACCGATTCATGCTCCTCGGGGGAAATCATGTCTTTTTTTAATCCCCTCCCGGTGGGGACCAGGAAGAAGACACTCCATAACACCGCTTCCATCTCTTTGACTGTGTCCGCAATCTCCGGCAAATCTTCCAGATTGTATTTGGAAACAGTGGTATTGATTTGAAGCGGAATCCCCAATTCTTTCAGATATTGAATTCCTCTCATGGTCAAATCATAAGATCCTTTGGTTCCCCGGAAAAAATCATGGATCTCGGCACATGAACCATCCAGGCTGAAGGCCCAGCGGGACAATTTGGCTTCTTTGGCTTTTTCCACCGCCCGGCGGGTCACCCTGGGGGTGGCGCTGGGGGTGATGGAAACGGGTAAGTTCTTTTCTTCAATGGCATATATGGCCAATTCAAACAAATCCGGGCGCATAAATGGATCGCCGCCCGTAAAGACCAACAAAGGCGAATCCATCATCGCAATCTCATCAATTAAATGTTTTCCCTCTTCAAACGAGAGCTCTCTCGGATCCCGGCGGTACTGGGCCTCCGCGCGGCAATGCAAACATTTCAACGCACAAGCCCGGGTGACTTCCCATATCACAATAAACGGATTCACGTTGTAATCCCTTGGTTTTGCCCATGCCTTCATCCCATCACATCCCTTCCAGCTTCATCTTAGCCAAAAAAACGATTTCTCTTTGTGAATAAGATCACAAAACAAAAAAGAGCTTCCCCACAGGAAAGCTCTTCTTCCCATGCAAACCATCATGGTTCCTCCTTCGGTGTGCAAACCAAACAAAAAACGCGATGTGGTATCTTAAGCGTCTCCTCATAATTCTTTTCCAGGAACTCTTTGAACTCATGGTCAAACCTGGCGATTGCATCCGGCGGGAGACTGGCCCCCACCCCTGCGCTTGCCCGGATCCGCCCCCGCCACGCCTCTTGGCTGTATGGAATCATAAGATCAAACGTGAAAGACTCGATACCGGAAAATCCGCCGATCGCCACTTGCGTGAACCACGCCGGATAAACCCCCGTTCCCCCGGCCCCTTGCCAATCCGGATTATACGACAAGATGAGCTTTTCCGTTTTTTCCACAATATTTCCTTTCAGCGGCAGCCAATCCAGGTGGATGATCGCCAGTTTTCCGTGCGAGCGCAAAACACGGCGCACTTCTTTTAACACTTGATCCGCTTGAAACCAGTGCCAGCACTGCCCGGCGGTCACCACATCAAATTCGGAATCCGAAAAGGGCAACGCCTCTGCCCGGGCGATCACATATCGGGAATGGACCCCTTCTTGTTCATCCAGCTCCCGGGCTTCTTTGATCAGCTCTTTGGAAATGTCTATTCCGGTTACCCGGGCCCCTTGCTTGGCAAATTTCCGGGCGAGATACCCGGTTCCGGTCCCGAGATCCAGCACGGATTGTCCCTTGAGACCCACTCCGTACTTTTTAAGACGGTCATATAATTCATCCGGATAACCCGCCCGGTACTTTCGGTAATCGCCGGCAGTCAGGCCAAAATCCACTTTCATCTTTCCGCCTCCCAAACCTGTGATTAAATCGGACTATTGCCGAACCGCATTTTTTCTATTCCGTATTTTTTGTAAATAATGAATACAACCCTGTTCCGTGAACAATCGCAAATTCTGCCACTTTCAGTTTAGCAAAAGAAAAACAAACAAGTCAGTAAACCATGCACCATAAACATCCCGAAAGTCCCTCCCAAAAAAATGAACAAAATGGTTTTCTTCCCAAACAGAAAATATTTTGACAAAAAAATCCGATCCTTTTACGAATAACTCTTTGGGAACTGGTTTCATTGCTGATCCAATCTGTAAAAGAAACGGAGGGATAAAGATAGAAATCCTATATTTAATTTTGATCTACGCCGTACTGTCATCGATCTTCCTATTCGGGGCTATCACTTTTGGAAAAAAGTTGAATTGGGAACCCAAATCGGCCTATATTTTGGCTAGTATCCTGGATAGTGTTTTGCTTATCATTTTAATCATTTTGTATTTAATTTGAAACATTTTGACAAAAAAGACCTCACATCACGAGGTCTTTTTCTTTTGTGTTCACTCTTTGATTTCAAAAACACGGAACATCTGCCCACGGATCCCCATATGTATAATGTGAAATCACCTTTGAAAAAAGCATGAATACCTTTGAAAGGGATGAGCAATGTGTATCACTACATGTATCCTCCTTATCCGTATCCTTATTATGCTCAAATGCCTGATCCATCCAACCCCAACAGGGTCCGGTTCGAAGATCAGGGAAAAAAACCTTTTGTCATCAATATCGAACAAGCGGCTGAACAAAACCAAACGTTTCGCACGGCCATCTGGACGGGAGATCATTTGCAGGTGACTTTGATGAGCATTAACCCCGGGGAAGATATCGGCCTGGAAGTCCACCGCAATGTAGACCAGTTCTTGCGCATTGAAGAAGGCCAGGGCTGGGTGCAAATGGGACCGCAAAGAGACCGGTTAAATTTCCAAAGAGCCGTATTTGAAGATGATGCCATCATGGTTCCGGCCGGCACATGGCACAACATTATCAATACGGGATATCAGCCTTTGAAACTCTACAGCATTTACGCCCCGCCGGAGCATCCGTTCGGCACGGTTCACCGGACCAAGCGGGATGCGATGGAAAGAGAAAGATAATTTTCCCCAAATAAAAAACAGGCCACCATGATAAGGTGGCCTTACTCTTGTCAATCTTTCATAGTCTGTTTCTTCTCTGTGGCACGGTTTTAAAAGCCAGCCAACTCAACAGGCAAATGATCAGGCTGGGAAAGGTAACATGAAGCAGGAAGGCCGCCAGGCTCAGTCCGGTGTAAATCAACAAACCGCCACTTAAAAACTGCAAGACGATCAGGATTAACATGGCCCGGCAGATGCCCCACAAATCCTTTCTTTCCTGACGCATCCGGTAAGCCAACACGCTCAGCCGGAGGATCATCAAAAGAAGGACAAAACCTGAAAGGCGGTGAACCCAGTCAATCACCAGCGCATGCCGGGCGATTTCATAAGGTTCCGTCGGCACCGGCCATCCTTGAAAGAAAGAACCGGAACCGGTAAATGAGACATACGCCCCGAAGTACACCACGAAGAAGAAATATATCACCGCGAACCAGGCCCATTGTCCCAGCTTTTTCATCCCGGCCGGATCCGCTTCCTTTTGGTGGCGTGACGGGTCCACCTCGTTTCGGTACAACCATCCCGTCCACAAAAACAATCCCACCACCGAAGTGAGAGCCATCCCCATATGAAAAGCCAACACCCACGGCGGGTTGTCAAAAAGAACCGTCAACGCGCCCAATACCGACTCCCCGATAAATCCCGAAAAACAAATGCCGATAATGATTCGCATCGCTTTCCGGTCCCGGTATCGTGTCCAGGAGAGGACGGTCAACACGATTAAGAGGATCATGTCAACCAGGACACTCACCCGGTGGGTGTATTCAATGGCAACATGCTTATCCCATTCGCTTGGAATCCATTCCCCGTTACAGAGGGGCCATTCTTCGCCACAACCAAAAGTGGACCCTGTCTTGGTGTCGACAAAACCGATGAGATTGACCAAAAACAACCCGATCAGCGTGATGAGCGCCAACGGATAAAGTTTTTTCCGATGGCGGAAAATGGTTGCCGTTTGCATCCTCTCCCTCCCTTCTTAGAAAAAAAGGAGAAATTTTATATCAATACATCCATGGCCATGGCAGCAAACAAAACCGTCAAATAAGCCAATAAAGCCCGAAAAGCCCGTCTCGCCCACAGGATCTCGTCATCCGGTTCACGCCACATCAAGATCTGAGCCGCCAAAAAAGCCAACCCGGCAAAGACGGCCGTGACCAGATAAAAACCACCAACCGCTCCGGTCATCGCCAATCCCAAAGAAACAGGCAAAAGAAGCACCGTATAAACCAAACATTGCCGTTTTGTGACACGAAAACCCCGGACTGCCGGCATCATGGGAACGTGCGCCAAGCGATACTCCTCATTTCTCACCATGGCCAGCGGCCAGAAATGAGGCGGCGTCCAAACGAAGATTATGGCAAACAACCACACGGCTGTCCAACCGATTTCCCCCGTCACCGCAGCGCATCCCACCATCGGGGGAAGAGCGCCGGCTCCGCCCCCGATGACAATGTTGAGCGGTGTTCTCCGTTTCAACCACACCGTGTAGATCACGGTGTAATACAAGTAGCCGGCCAGCGCCAGGAGGGCGGAAAGCCCGTTGACGAAAACGGCCAACCAAATCAGGGACAACATGCCCAGACCCAATCCGAACCAAAGCGCGGATTGCGGACGGATCCGCCCGGTGGGAAGCGGTCGATGGATGGTGCGTTCCATCAGTTGATCCATGTCACGGTCGTACCACATGTTAAAAGCGGATGCCCCCGCGGCACACAACGCCAAACCGACCGACATATGAACCAAGGTCCAAACCTCCGGCCACCCCCCCTCGGCAACGATGGCGGAACAAAGCGCCGAAAAAACCATCAGGAGTACAATCCGCGGTTTGGTCAAGGCCACATACGCCTTGACCTTATTGATCACCGCAGGAAGCAACCGGGTGTCTGATGAAACCGCATGAACCGATGGAGCCGGCATTTTCCTCACCCCTTATTAAAAGTAACTGAAGGTCATCACCCAAATGGATCCGGCTATCACGGCAAACGTAAACACAAATCCCAGCGAAATGGCGATGGTATGATAAGCCGGCCCTTTTTTTTCATTGATGTGCATAAAGAAAACCAACTGAATCAAAATTTGCAAGGCGGCCAACACCAGCAAGACCGTCAAGGTCCCAACCATGGAAAGCGGGGAACGGACGGCAACCCCGATGGCCAAAAACGTGAGCACGATCGATCCGATAAATCCGATCACATGAGACCAGGGGAAACTGCTTGTTTTTTTCATTCAATCACCCCCACCAGATAAACCAGCGTGAAGATCAGGATCCACACCACATCCAAGAAGTGCCAGTAGAGTCCCGCGTTTGTGAATTTCCTTGCCGTGGCCGGATTGATGGATTGGCGCTTCAGCTGAACCATCACAGAGGCAAGCCAACCCATGCCCAGACATACGTGAAGTCCGTGGGTTCCAAGCAGTGTATAAAATCCGGACAAAAACGCGCTCCGCTGCATGGTGGCCCCTTCGGCAGCGTATTTGACAAACTCACTGGCCTCAATCCCGACAAACGCCAATCCCAAGGCGATCGTGGCGGCGATCCACCCGATCATGGCATTCAACCGGTGGTTTTTCATCGCGTGCATCGCCAAACCACAGGTGAAACTGCTGGTCAAAAGCAGGATGGTTTCCAGCGTGAACAGCGGAATTTCAAACAGTTCGGCCGCGGACGGGCCCCCGTCGGTATGCGTACGCAAGACAAAATAAGTGGCGATGATGCTGGCAAATAGCACCAAATCCGACGCAAGGAACACCCAAAAGCCCAGAACATAACGGTCTTGATCCTCGTGATGTTCATGGTCATGCGCTTGGTGATCCAAAACAGCTTGTTGTTCCGTCGCTCCCATTTACGACACCCCCTTGGCAGTCGCTTTTTTGATTTCATCGACGGGAATGAAATAACCCTCATCCTTTTCCAACGAGCGCCACAACATACATGCAATGATCCCGATCAACCCGATGACCGCAATGGTGAATTGACTGAACACCAATCCGAATCCGCCGATAAAGAAGGCGATCGACATGAGGAACGGAATGGGCGTATTTTTCGGCATGTGGATCGGTTTGAGTTTTGAACCGGTTTTCAAACTGTCCCGGTTGCCCCGTTTTTTCTCCCACCAGGCGTCAAAACTGCCCACTTCCGGGATTTGGGCAAAGTTGTAATGCGGTGCAGGGGAAGGAATCGACCATTCGAGGGTGCGGCCGTCCCACGGATCTCCGGTTGTGTCCAACTCTTTATGGAACAAGCTGTAGACAATTTGAGCACCGATGAACAAGAAACCGGCTCCCATCATAAAGGCACCGATGGTGGAGACAAAGTTGAGATCTCCCCAACCAGATTCAGCCGGGTAAGTGTACACGCGCCGGGTCATGCCCATGAATCCCAAAGCGTATTGCGGCATGAAGCAGACATAAAAGCCGATGTTAAAGAACCAGAACCCCCATTTTCCAAGCTTCTCGTTTAATTTGAAGCCAAACACTTTCGGCCACCAGTAATACATTCCGGCCAACAGTCCGAAGACGGCTCCTCCGATCAAGACTTGATGGAAGTGGGCAATGAGGAAATAACTGTTGTGGAACTGATAATCCGCCGGTGCCATCGCCAGCATGATTCCGGTTGCCCCGCCCACGACAAAGCAAGGAATGAAAGCAAGTGCCCACATCATCGGCAGGGTCAGCCGGATGCGTCCTCTGAACATCGTAAACAGCCAGTTAAACACCTTCACACCCGTCGGAATTCCGACCGCCATGGAAGCGACGGCAAAGAAACTGTTGACTCCGGGGCCGGCCCCCATCACAAAGTAATGGTGTGCCCAGACGAAGTAACTGATCACGCTGATAAGCATCAGCGACATCACCATCGATTTGTAACCAAAAATGCGTTTCTTGCTGAAGGTGCTGATCACTTCCGACAAAATTCCGTAAACCGGCAGGATGGCAATGTATACTTCCGGGTGACCCCAAATCCAGAACAGGTTGATATACATCATCGGGTTCCCGCCGCCATCCATCGTAAAGAAATGGGTATCAAAAATCCGGTCCAACCCGAGAAGCGCCAAAGCCACGGTCAAGGCCGGGAAAGCGAAAATAATGATGATGCAAGACCCGAGAACCGACCAGGGAAACAGTGGCATTTTCATCAAGGTCATGCCGGGTGCCCGCATTTTCAGGATCGTGACGATAAAGTTGACACCGGTTGCAATGCTTCCGATTCCTGAGATCTGGAGCGACATCAGGTAGTAGTTGATTCCGGGGCCCGGACTGAAATCCACTTCGGATAACGGCGGATAAGCCACCCATCCGGCGTCCGGCGCACCGCCCAGAATAAAGGAAAGATTAAACAGCATCGCACCGAAGAAAAACAACCAGAAACTGAGTGCGTTCAAGAAAGGAAATGCGACATCGCGTGCCCCGATTTGAAGGGGAACCGCAATGTTCATCATGGCAAAGATCATCGGCATGGCCACAAACAAGATCATGATCGTTCCGTGTGTGGAAAAAATTTCGTTATAATGTTGCGGATCGAGAAAGTGCATATTGGGCGCCGCCAGCTGAATCCGCATCAACAGCGCATCCACGCCACCGCGGAACAACATGATCAGGGCGCAGATCAGATACATCACCCCGATTTTTTTATGGTCCACCGTGGTCAGCCATTCGCGCCACAACCAGCCCCACTTTTTAAAATATGTCAGCACAAAGATGATCCCGAGCAGAACAACCAAGGAAGCAACCGCTGACATTTGAATCATGGGGTGGGCGTTTTTCAGGTAATCAACGATTTGCTGAATCACTGTTGGATCCCACCTTTCCGTTATTCATGAACAGGTTCATGGCGAACGTCCATATCATGTTTGTCCCAATAGATTCCTCCGTTTTTATCCACGATTTGTTTGTAAAGTTTGGGCGGATAAGACGAGTACGACTGCTCTTTTGCCAAACCCGGCTGTTTCAATTGATCATATTTTTCTCCTGTGAAAGCAGGTGCGGATTTCTTCACGCTTTCTGCCCATGCATCGAATTCCGCCTGCGGTTTGGCAATCACTTCAAAATTCATGTGGGCAAAGCCTTTTCCGGTAAAGTTGGCTCCTTTTCCTTCATACACACCGGGTTTGTCGGCTTGCAACCAAAGCGGCATCTCCATTCCCGGCATGGTGTACAATTGCCCGCCCAATTCCGGAACCCAGAAGGAGTTCATGGGGGCATCTGAAGTGAGCACAAATTGAACCGGAACCCCTGCCGGAACGGGTGCATGGTTCACCGTGGCAATGTTTTGTTCCGGATACAAGAAAAGCCATTTCCAGTCCAATGAAACCACTTCAATGGTGATCGGCTTGTTCGGTGAAGGTTTTTTCGTCAATCCATATGTGTCCCGAACCGTTGCCACACTCAAGATGGCGACAATCACCACCGGAATGGTCCACCAGATGATCTCCATGATTTTGCTGTCATCCCACTCCGGACGGTAGGAAGCTTTATTCCCCGGTTTGTCCCGATACCGGTAAACCACATAGAAGAAGAACAGCATCACCGGGATCACAATCAAAGACAGCATGAGAACGGACAACTTGATCAGATCATACAGAGTCATGGCGACCGGTCCGGACGGATTAAACATGACATAACGGTCATCGCATCCTGTCAGCAATAAAATGAGAACAAATCCCGGTACCGGCAAAAGCTTTCTCAGTCTGTTGGATGCCCGCAATTTCTTCAACAATTCTCCCTCCCATAACACTTGGAATGTCACTGGCTGATGAGTCCAATTCTCCAGATTTTGTGACAAACATCACAAATGAAGGATTCATAAAAATGATTCATGTCCTTGTGTCTCTGGTATGAATTCCTCCTGCCTGTATTTCATTTTTTTGTTACACCTTCACTTTAAACGGGGCGTTGCGCCGCTTTTGTGATTCACATCACATAACGGATGTCGTTCACAAAATGGCGACAAAATGTTTGACACTTTGTCAATTTCTTTTCTTTGCCACGGCTTATAAGCTCTGCAAACAAAAAAACCACCCGTATCGGGTGGTTTTCATTTTCCCGTCATGAACCGGCATCTATGGTGTCAAGCGGGCGAAAAGCTTCATAATGAATGCGGCTTTCATCCACATTCATCTCTCGGAGCGCCGAATAAACAACTTCCATAAACGGAACCGGACCGCACAAATAAAAATCGGCACCGGTATGGTCCACCACGGACTCCAGCCACTTTTTGTCAATCCATCCCTCTTTGTCAAAGGATTTTTCCGCTCGGTCCTCTTCGGTCGGCGATTCATAAATCACATAAGATTTCAGCCGATCACAAGTTGCCGCCAAACGGGCCACATGCTCTTTCATTGCATGGTGTTTGCCGTTTATGGCCGCATGAATGCAGGTTACATCCCGGTCCGGCTGTTTTTCCACCAAGGTGTTCAACATGCTCATGAGGGGAGTGAACCCGACACCTCCGCTGATCAACACGACCGGGTTCGTGGATTCGGTATCCAAAACAAAATCACCAGCCGGCGAACTGAATTCAAGCACATCCCCTTCCTGCACCTGTTCATGCAACCAGGTGGAAACCACGCCGGGAGGATTTCCATCCCGGACATCTTCCCGTTTCACGCTGATCCGGTAGGTGTCCTTTCCGGGAGCATCGGACAAACTGTAATGGCGGTGATGCATGTATTTTTCACCCGGAATCTTTGCCCGGATGGTCAGATACTGTCCGGGACGGAATGAAGCAAGGGGCTTATTGTCTTTGGGTTTTAAATAGAAGGAGGTGATCACCTCGCTCTCCTTCACTTTTTTCACCACCACAAATTCCCGGAAACCTTCCCAATTGCCTTCTTCCGATTCCGTTTGTTCATACAACTTTTGTTCGATTCCGATGAATTGATTGGCGATGTAATCATAGGCCTTCACCCAAGCCTGGATAATCTCATCCGTCGCTCCGTCCCCCAACACATCTTTGACAGCCTCAATCAGCGTTTCGCCCACCACAGGATATTGTTCCGGTTTGACCCCGAGCGCCCGGTGTTTATGGGCGATTTTCATGATGAGTGGTTGGATGTCCTCCAAACGGTCGATATGCTCCCCGCTCACATAGACGGAATGCGCCAAGGAACGTTGCTGCAAACCGCGTTTTTGGTTACTGTGGTTAAAAATATGGAGCAACTCCGGATGACGGGTGAACAATAATTCATAAAACCGTTTTCCGATCGCTACACTGTTTTCTTTCAGTACCGGAGCCGTTGTTTTAATGATTTCCATCGTTTTTGCATCCAGCATTTATAAAAAGCCTCCTCCAGCAAAAATCCCCTTTTATTTTAGGCAACCATTCATGCTTCCTTGTCGTGTGTTTTTCTTCATCCCGACAACATAAAAAATAACAAATTATATAAAATGATTTATTAAACATTATAAACATTGTCATATGAACAAAATGTGATCTGGATCACAAAAATGCAGGTGTTCACAGAACGTTGACAGAACCGAAAACGCTTTGTTGTTGACGAACGGGGAACGCATCCCTTTGAATGAAATTAAACACCATTTATTTTCATTTCTGGAGGCGGTAACTATGAACCGCAAGGTTGAAATCTTGAAACGGGTGCCTCTCTTCCGGGACCTGAACAACCAAGAGCTGGAGAAAATCGCACAAATCACCTCCTTGAAGGAATACCCCAAACATTCCACCATTTTTATGGAAGCGCAACCAAGAACAACGGTTTACTTCATCGAGTCGGGAGTCATTAAAGTCACCAAAGTGGACAATCAAGGAAACGAACAAGTGATTTCGATCCTCCAAAAAGGCGATATGTTTCCTCACGTGGGTTTTTTTGACGACTCCCCCTACCCCGGAACAGCACAAACCATCCAAAACAGCAAACTCCTGGCGATCCCTATCCATGACTTTGACCGCCTGCTGGATGCCAATCCCCAAATCGCCAAATCCGTCATGAAAATCATGGCCGTTAAAATTTTGCAACTGCAAAGGCGCCTTCAGGAAGTCATTTCCGGCGATGTTTATCACAAAGTGGTCATGACTTTGCTGAGGCTCGTCGATGAATACGGCGTCTCCAAAGACAAAAGCATCTTCATTTCCCTGCCTTTAACCCACCAGGATTTTGCCAATATGCTGGGATTGTCGCGGGAATCCGTCAACCGGGTGTTAAACCAGTTAAAAAAGGAGAACTTGATTGATGTGAGCCGGAAAGGAATCAAAATTCTGGACTTGAAAACCCTGCAAGACAAACTCTCGTGATCTTTTTTGTGAGATATATCACATCACATGCCCCGAATCTATGCCATACTCAAATTAAGTTTTGAAAGAAGGAGGCTCCGCCTGTGTCTTTGGTTGAAATCAAAAAAGAAGGACCGATTGATAAAGGAGTCACTCGCAACAAAGTACTCGACTTTGATCAAGGAATGGCGATCAATCTGCAAATCAAAGCCGGGGAAACCGTCCCCCGCCATCATGCCAATACCGATGTGATTGTTTATGTGGCAAGCGGGGAAGTCCTCTTTGGTGTGGAAGAGAATCGGCACCATATGAAAGAAGGATCGTTGCTGCATTTGAAACCCTTTGAAAAGCATGACATTGAAGCGCTTCAGGATGCGAGCCTGCTGGTGTTTAAAATCGGCTCCAACCCCCGTTGCAGTTTATGATCATAAAAAACGGACGGCCCTTAAGCCGCCCTTTTTTATTGTCCGGAAACCGCATTAAAAACAGCTCCACATACAAAAAGTTGCCGGCAGCTTTTCCTGCCGGCAACCCTCTGCGCTTACGAACCGAAAAATTCTTTTCGCAGAAAATGGTATAATCCATTCTCGTCATACGGAAGTTCCGTCACTTCATCCGCATTCTCTTTGATTTCATCCGCTGCGTTTTGCATGGCCACCGCACGGGATGCCAATGCAAACATCGAGAGGTCATTTTCGCTGTCGCCAACGGCCATCAAATGGGCAGGCGCAAGTTGATATTCTTTTAACACCAAGTTCAACCCGTATGCCTTCGAAACCTGGTCAGCCATGATTTCACAATTATGCTTGGAAGAAGACAAAAGGGTAAACGGCGTGCGATTTTTCATCTGCTCCAATTCATTTCGCCATTTCCGGATATTCTCCGGTTCCATGCTGAAAAAATAAATTTTGACGATATCTTCATCCACCAAATGATCCAGCCAAACCATTTTTTCTTTTAAAGCGGCTTTCCGGGAGAGCCATTCATTTGCAAACAATGTGTCAGGCTTTTCCCGGAACACTTCCTCCATCATCCGCTCTTTCTCTTTTGCCAGAGCAAAACGGACGCCTTCTGCCGTGTGAACTTCATAATAGATGTTCTTTTGTCCGGCTTGAAAAACGGCTTCTCTCACGACGGACGGATCCAAAGTGCGGCGGGAAATGATCCGGTCCCCGATATAAGTCACCGCCCCGTTGGCTGTCACCACCCCGTCGATTTCCAGATGTTCCGGAAGAACCCGCCGGACTTCGGGAAAGGTCCGTCCGGTCGCGACAAAAATCCGGATCCCCTTTTGCTTGAGTTGTCTGAACAGATCAACCAATTCCGGCTCCACCTGACTGTTTACATTTAACATCGTCCCGTCCATGTCCAGTGCAATCGCTTTGATCTCTGCCCGGTTTCTTTCCATGGCCCTCCCCTTTCTCATTCCTGTTTGTACATACATGCTATCATACACATCCCCGGCGGTTTCCTCAACTCCGCCTCTTCATCCCCGGCACCTTCCCCCGCTTGTCATCAATCATTCTGCTTGAATTTAGTTTGTGTTGCAAACTTATTTGCGATGTCAAGAAAGTTGAAACGCATTTTGAGAACGGACGTTGCCGCTTCGGTTGCTTCCGTCCGTTCTCTCTTTGAAAATCGCCATCCCTTTCGCATCAGCGTTTGTTTCAAAACAAAAAACATCCAAGCCTTTTCAGGCTTGGATCCAAAATCCGGGCCAAACGTCATTTTAATTCCGGCCAGTATCCCCGGTTGGCCTCAATCAGGTCATCCAGCACTTTTTTCGCCACTTTGGCACTGGGGACGGTTTTGGACAGGGTCAAAGCCTGCCACAATTTTTGGTAACTGCCTTCGATGTAGGCTTGCACCACCATTTTTTCCACGGTAACTTGTTGAAGCATCAAAGCTCTTTGGAATTCGGGAATTTTTCCCTGGCTGAGCGGTTCCGGGCCGTCGGAGCCGACAATGCACGGGACCTCAACCATGGCATCATCATCAAAGTTGGCAATGGCACCGTTATTTTCGACAATCATAATCATCCGCTCATGGGTGTTAAATGCAATGGCCCGGGCCAGATCGACGATGAAGGTTGCATGGCTGCCGATGGCAAATTCACTTCCTGCCGCCGTCCCTTTTTCAATGATTTCTCTGGCGGTGGAAAAGACTTTCTTCTCCCTCCCGTCCATCACTTCATTGGCCCGCGTGTATTTGGGGTTGGAACTTTCAACCACTTCATCGGGATAGAAATAATATTTTAAATACGTGTTGGGCAAAAACCGCGGGTCGACCGCCAACAAATCTTTCGCTTTTTTATGCGTTTCCTGCCAGCTGGGATCCATGTGCTGGGTATCGACTTCGATCTGGGTCAAATACCCGTTTTCTTTCACATATTCGCGGATTTGCGGCAGGTATTCATTGCCTTCCTTGTCTTTGACGCTGGTCCACCAACCGAAGTGATTCAACCCGAAATAACGAACATCCAACTCTTTCGGCGTTTTGCCGATAATCTGGGACATTCTCCGGAGGGTTCCCACCGGCATGTCGCAAATGTTCAGCACTTTGGCATTCGGGCGGAGAATCCGGCAGGCTTCGGCCACGATGGCGGCCGGATTGGAGTAGTTTAACATCCACGCATCCGGGGAGTATTTTTCCATCCAATCGATTAATTCAATCATCGGTCCGATGCTACGCATGCCATAAGCAATGCCTCCGGGACCGCACGTTTCCTGGCCGACCACCCCGTGTTTGAGCGGAATTTTTTCATCCAGCTCGCGCATTTCATATTTCCCGACCCGGATGTGGGCAAAACAGAAATCGATGTCCGTGAATGCTTCTTCCGGATCGGTGGTGTAAGTGTACTCGATCTCCGGCGCACGTTCGTTCAACACGATTTTCAAGGCTTCCCCGATCATGTGTTGCCGCTTTTCATCGTTATCGTATAATTTCAATTTCCGGATCGGAAACGTTTCCAAATGATCCAACAGCATCATGACGATTCCCGGTGTATAAGTGCTTCCTCCGCCTGCAATCACAATGGAAAACTTTTTCATCACCATCTCTTCCTTTCTGTGAGTCATTCTTGACCGGCGCGTCCCAAATACCGGTCCACGGCTTTCCGGATGTTTGTCACCTGCAATCCGTAAACCACCTGCACGTTTTGGTCGCGAATAATCACTCCGCTGGCACCGGTTTCATTTTTCAAAACCGTTTCATCCACCTTTTCCGGATGAACCAATGTCAGCCGGAGACGTGTGTAACAATTGGTCACCGCTTGGATGTTTTCCGCCCCGCCGAGCGCGCGGACAATGACACCGGCCACATCGGATGTTTCCTTTGAAGCTTGTCCTACGGTTTGGGTTTGTTTCTTTTTCTCCTGGTAATCTTTTTTGGAATAGAGCCGGACTTCTTGTCCTTTTTCTTCCCGGCCGATCGTTTGAAAATTGAATTTGACGATCAGGAAACGGAAAACCACGTAATAAATGACAAAGAACATCAGTCCAACCAACACATACATTGGCCAACTGGTTTTCTGGATACCCAGCGGCAGGTTGTACAGCAAAAAGTCAATCATCCCGTTGGGCCCGATGGCGCGCACATCCAGCAGGTTGAGAACCACCATGCTGAGCCCGCTGAATACGGCATGCACCGCAAACAACAACGGCGCGACAAACATAAAGGAAAATTCAATCGGTTCGGTCACCCCGGCAATGAAGGAAGTAAACGCCGCCGGAAGCAACACCGCTTTGGCCTTGGCTTTGTTTTCAGGTTTGGCCGTGTGGTACATCGCCAGGCACGCCCCGATCAACCCAAACATCTTGGAAATCCCGCGCGCATCCCAGATCACGCTCTCCGAAAGCCGGGTAACCCCCGGATGAGCAATCTCCGCATAATAGATGTTCCGGGCTCCTTCATAAATTTGTCCGCCGACTTCGGCCACTCCCCCCAGTGAAGTGTACAAAAACGGGGTATATACCAGGTGATGCAATCCGGTCGGGATGAGCAAGCGTTCCAATGCCCCGTACAAAAAGATCCCAAAACTCCCGCTCCGTTGAATCAGCGTCCCCAAGCTGTTGATCCCGCTTTGGAAAAAAGGCCAGATGTACATCAAGACCCCGGCCAGCAACACCATCGCCGGAATCAGGAGGATAAAGACGAAACGGGATCCGCCGTAAATTTGAAAAGCGCCTTTGAATTCCGTATCGATCCACCGGTTATGAATAAAAGCGGTTACAATTCCGAGAATGATTCCCAAAAAAACGCCCATATCCAGAATTTGCACGCCCAAAACCAGGGTTTGCCCCGTTCCTTGCAGCGATTCCGCCTCCACCAACAATCCGCTCAATTCCATAAACTTATTCATCGCGTGAACAAAGACCAAATAACCCAGCAAGGCGGTGAATCCTGCGACCGGCTTTTCTTTCCGGGCCAGGCCGACCGTGATTCCCACACAGAAAATAAGCCCCAGATTGCCCAGAATGGAAACCAGGGATCCGGCCAATATGGAGCCAAATCCGGTTGTCACCGGGTTATTCATCAAAGGAACGGTTTCCAAGAGTTTGGGATTGGTCAACAAATTTCCAAGTGCGATCAATATCCCCGCAATCGGCAAAATCAAGACGGGGATAAACATCGCTTTGGAAAACCGTTGCATGGCTTCCATCAGCTTTGCCTTCATGGTGACACCTCCAGTTCAGTGGTTCGGACTTGTCTCCAGTTTATAGCGAAAGCGCTTTCTTGTATATGTTTTGACAAACGAAAAAAACGTGTTTCACAAGTTGAAACACGTTTCATCCGCCTTTGGGTGACATCCGGTCGAAATACTCTTTGAAAATCAGTTCAAACAGCATCAGCAACCGGGGAAAAAAGATGTTTGGCAACATATTCCGGTCATCCAGCTCATAATTATCCACGATTTTAAAATTGAGATCCGAAAGTTCGGCTGCCCGGTTCTCCGTTTCTTTGGTGAACGACACGGTAAAGATTTGATGTTCTCTGGCCGCCTTCAGTTTATCAATCACCAGCTGGGTTTCGCCGGATTTGGAAATCGCCACCAACGCCCCGATGTCTTCCAAATTGTTTTCAAACACCCCGACGGAGTCCGTCCCGCTGGCAATAATCGTCTTCTTTCCCAACACCAACAGCTTTTTATACAAATATTCCGCCGCGATCGCAGAAAATCCGGTGGCATAAATAAAAATCAATTTTTTCCGCAAATGAAGCACCCGATCGATAAACCGTTCAATATCGTCCATGGTGTTGAACTGAAAAAAATCTTGCGGACGGATTTCCGGAAAGTCTTTCATTCTCCCGCCCGGCCGGACTTCCATCTTTTTCACTTGCGGCAGAAGCTGGTAATACATATCGACAAACCCGGTATAACCCAACTTTTTGGCCAAACGGATGACTGTGGCGGGCGAAGTGTAATTGGCTTTGGCCACCTTGCGGACGCCCATTTGCAAGACGGTGTCGATATGTTCAATGATGTATTGCAAAATTTGTTTATCCAATTCCGTCAGATTTTTTCCATGAAACATTTTGCGAAGATCGATCAAGGGCTTTCAGCTCGCTTCATTCCAATTTTTTTCATTATAGCACAATCTTATGCCCCGCCGCTTGGCAAGGAGCCGACAAAAAAAGCACCTGCCCGCGGGTGGAACAGGTGCCGGAAAACGAAAAAATCACCACCAAGGGGAACATTGGGTTTCCAACTGATAATCCTCATCGTAAACACAAACTCTGAACGCCCTGTCCAAACTGTTGGAAGCCGGATAGGCCCATGTGAAATTTCCGGCACCGCTGGCTGTGCGAAGCGCGCCGTTTCCAACGGTATACACCGTGGACCGGTTGGCAGTGCAATTGGCATCTTCCAGCCAAGCCCCTTGAAACGTACAAGCCAGGGCTCCCGCCTGATTTCCAGATGCTTTTGCCGTCACCGGTGCCCCTGCCAGACACAACGTAAAAGCCATTCACCGTTTCGCTCCCTTCATTTCCGGATACATCCCCGATATACTATTCCGAAAATGAAGAAAAAATGTTATGCCCCCGGGTTCCACCGGGGGCTTTCGGTCAATAATAATGCATATATTGTTCGCGTTCCCAAGGATGGACATTGGTCCGGAACATATCCCATTCAATTTCCTTGGCTTCCAAAAAGTGCGAAAGCGCGTGTTCACCCAATGCTTCCACCATGACCGGATTGTTTTGCAATTCAATCAAGGCTTCTTTCAAGCTGGACGGCAGATCTTCGATGCCGGCTTCACGCCGTTCTTGTTCATCCATGACATAAATGTTCCGGTCCGTTTGTTCCGGAAGCGGGAGCTGATTTTTGATTCCGTCCAATCCGGCTTTTAACATCACCGCCAAAGCCAGGTAAGGATTGGCCGCAGGGTCGGGGGAACGAACCTCAATACGTGTGCTCAACCCGCGGGAAGAAGGAATCCGCACCAAGGGACTGCGGTTTTTCGGCGACCATGCGACGTAACAAGGCGCTTCATAACCCGGAACCAGCCGTTTGTAAGAGTTGACAATCGGGTTGGTGATCGCTGTAAATGCACGGGCATGCTTTAAAATCCCCGCCAGGAAATGCCGGGCGGTTTCACTCAGGCCCAATTCATCGGAAGGATCATAAAAAACATTCTCCTTGCCGCGGAACAGCGACATATGGCAGTGCATACCGGAACCGCTGACACCATAAAGCGGCTTGGGCATAAAGGTCGCATGCAATCCATAGCGGCGTGCCACGTTTTTGACCACCAGCTTAAATGATTGGATATGATCGGCCGTTGTCACCGCATCCGCATATTTGAAGTCGATTTCATGCTGCCCAGGTGCCACTTCATGGTGGGAAGCTTCAACCTCAAAGCCCATTTTGTCCAGCGTCAACACGATATCGCGACGGCAGTTTTCCCCGAGATCCACCGGAGCCAAATCAAAGTATCCGCCTTTGTCATTTAAATTGAGTGTGGGCTCTCCGTTTTCATCGGTTTTGAACAGGAAAAATTCCGGTTCGGTTCCCACGTTGAAAGAGGTGAATCCCATTTCTTCGGCTTCTTTGAGAACACGTTTTAAGATACCGCGGGGATCCCCTTCAAAAGGCGTTCCGTCGGGATTGTAGATATCACACATAATCCCGGCCACTTTGCTGCCGTTCACGTCATTTCCCCACGGGTAAATCACGAATGAATCCAAATCCGGATAAAGCAGCATATCCGACTCCTCGATTCGCACAAACCCTTCAATGGAGGAACCGTCAAACATCATTTTGTTGTCCAATGCTTTTTCCAATTGGCTCCGTGGAATTTCCACATTTTTAATGGTTCCCTGCAAGTCGGTAAAAATCAGACGGATGTAAGCGACATTTTCCTTCTCCACAATTCGCATAATGTCTTCTTTGGTATGCTTCGCCACAGTTCGTTCTCCCTTCTGAAAAATTGTTCAGTGTCGGAAAAAACGGCTCAACTCCCCGTAATTAAGCGGAAGCCGCCCGGGACGCCCGGGTTGGATGATCTGTCTTTTCAAGAGGCGTCTCAATTCTTTTTCCGACAGCTCTTTTCTTGCCTTACGCTCTTCTTTCTCCGCTTCCTGAACCCGTTCAGACTGACTGAAGAGTTCCCGGATTCCCGCGATGTTGACCCCTTTTTCCAGATAGGACTTGATTTTCAGCAACCGATCAACATCATTGAAAGAAAACAATCGTTGGTTCCCTTTGGTTCTCTGGGGACGGATCAAGCCTTGTTGTTCGTAATAACGGATTTGTCTCGGACTCAGCTCCGTCAGTTTCGTCACGATCCCCATCGAAAAAAGCGGCATGTTCCGTCTTTTTTCATCACGAAAATCCATGGGAAACGCTCCCTTCATTTTCGGGATTGTTACCTCATAATCCCATTTTATTCATGTCAGCTTTTTTAGTCAATACATGTCAGGTTTTCTGACATCATTTCAGGCGGGTATAAAAAAATCGTTCTCCCCGGAGGAAGAACGATTTTTCATCAAAACAACACCAACACCAAAAACCAGATAATCAATCCGGTCATGACAATCAATTTCATCAAAATCCCGCCCAAAAAACCGACCAAGGTCCCATAGGCGATATAAAGTGCTTTGGAAAAAGATTTTTTAAGCAGCAATTCGAGTACAAACACACACAAAAAAGGTCCGACAATCACGCCGACCGGCCCCATGATAAACGGGAAAAGAACGACCCCCACAATCGCGGCGGTGACGGAAGCCGCGTTGCCGCCGTATTTTTTCACCGCCACACTGCTGGAAAAATAATCAACCAGAATCAGCAAGATGGCAAGGATCAACGTGGTAATCCAAAACCCGAACCCCAACGGTTCGGAATCGATCAAAAAGTGATAAACCGCAAACCCTGCAATCATCAGCGGGGCATCCGGCAAAGCGGGAGCAACCAGGCCGACATAAGCAAGAATAAAGAGCAAAATAATAATTGCCCACCAAAGCATGTCCATATAACAAGCTCTCCCTTCACACCTGCAATTTCCCATGCATCTGTCCGGTTTCCAACATGAAATCCATGGCTTTTGCCATACCGATCTTCACATGCGAATAGGTGAGGCCTCCCTGCATGTAAGCAATGTACGGTGCACGGAGGGGCCCGTCCGCCGACAACTCGATGCTGGCGCCTTGCACAAACGTTCCGGCCGCCATGACCACTTCGTCCTCATAGCCCGGCATCAGAGAAGGCACGGGCAAAATATGCGCATCAACTGGCGATGCCGATTGAATTCCCTGGCAAAAAGCCACCAGCAACTCCGGCGTTCCCAGATACACTTGCTGAATGATATCCGTGCGCGGCTCTTCCCATCCCGGTGTGGTTTGAAAACCGGCTTCCTCCAGAAATGCCGCGGCAAAAACAGCTCCTTTCAATGCTTCGGCAACCACGTGTGGAGCCAAAAACAATCCTTGATAATAATCGTGCATATAGCCGTGGGTTGCTCCCCCTTCGATCCCGATGCCGGGAGCCACCAGCCGGGATCCGGCTCTTTCCACCCATTTTTCCGCTCCGGCGATGTATCCCCCGGACTTCGCAATCCCTCCGCCCGGATTTTTGATTAAAGACCCGGCAACAAGATCCGCTCCGACTGCAGTCGGTTCTTTGGACTCGACAAACTCCCCGTAACAATTGTCCACAAAAACAACCGCCTGCGGACAGATTTCCCGGATTTTCCGGATCATCGTTTCAATCTCCCGGATGGAAAAAGACGGACGGTCGGCATAGCCCCGGGACCGCTGGATGGCAACCATCCTGGTTTTCGGGCCGACCGCTTGACGAAAGGCGGCCCAATCAATCCGGTTTCCTTCCGCAAGCGGGATCTCCCGGTATTCAATGCCGTAATCCCTGAGTGAACCGGAACCGTCTTTGCATGAACCGATCACCTGATGCAACGTGTCATAAGGACGGCCCGTCAAATAGATCAGCTCATCCCCCGGACGCAACACCCCGTACAAACAAGCGGCAATGGCATGGGTGCCGGAAATGATGTTTGGACGGACCAAAGCTTTTTCTGCGCCGAAAACCCGTGCAAATACCGCTTCGAACGTTTCTCTGCCCAGATCATCATACCCGTAACCGGTTGAAGAATGAAGGTGAATTTCACTTACTTTCATTTCCCGGAAGGCTTCCAGCACCTTCCACTGCATGAAATCGGCATTTTGACCGATCTTTTTAAGCACCGGTTCAATCTTTTTCTCTGCAGTTTGGACTTTTTCTTCAATCCATGCTCCATGTTTCAAAGTTTCAAACACAGTCATCATTCCTGTTACTCGTTTATTGGATTTGAATCCGGCTTTTCAACTCCCCGGGCAACTGTTCAAAATCAGCGGGAGAAAGACGAAACTTTATGACCATCATCAAATCGTCCGTATTTGATTCTATCATTTCCGCTTTATGATGCAACAGAGAAATCCAGTCACCCCTCATGACCGGGATTTCCACCTGACCGATGATCATCTCTTGTTGCAATGCCTGCTCCACACGTGCTTTCAACCGGTCCAGATCTTGTTCGTTGAACGCAGAGATCATAAGGTGATCCGGATCCCATCCTTCGGGCAGTTCCCGCTCCAGCCGGTCCGCTTTGTTCCAGACCATTAAAACCGGAATGTCCGCCGCATTCAGATCAGCCAACACCTGCTCCACGGCCTCCACCTGCTCTTCTGCTTCCGGGTGGGAAGCATCCACCACATGCAACAACAAGTCCGCTTCTTTCACCTGTTCCAACGTCGAGCGGAAAGCGGCGATCAAATGGTGCGGCAGTTGCCGGATAAACCCGACGGTATCGGTAAGGATCACTTCCTTGCCAGAGGGAAGCACAAGCTGGCGGGATGTCGGATCCAATGTGGCAAACAACCGGTTTTCGGACAGCACGCCCGCACCCGTCAGTTGATTTAACAATGTCGATTTTCCGGCATTGGTGTATCCCACCAACGCCACCTGCGGGATGCCGTTCTTTTTCCGGCGTTCCTGATGCAACCGGCGGTGTTTTTTAATTTCCTCAAGCTGTTTGGTCAGAACACTGATTTGGCGGCGGATGTGACGGCGATCCGTTTCCAGTTTCTTTTCACCGGGACCGCGGGTTCCAATGCCGCCGCCCAGACGGGACATTTCTTTCCCTTTTCCGGCCAGGCGGGGCAGCAAATATTTCAACTGCGCCAGTTCCACTTGGATTTTTCCTTCTTTGGTCCGGGCCCGCTGCGCAAAAATATCCAAAATTAATTGCGTGCGGTCAATCACTTTGCAAGGCATCAACCCCTCCAGGTTTCGAAGCTGCGCAGGGGAAAGCTCCTGGTCAAAGATAACCAGGTCCGCTTCGTTTTCTTCCACCATGCGGGCGATTTCTTCTGCTTTTCCCCGCCCGATATACCAAGCCGGGTCAATCCGGTCCCTGAATTGAAGCACCTGGCTGACGGGAACCGCTTGCGCCGTTTCCGCCAGACTCTTTAACTCTTCCAAGGTGGAGCGCAAGGACCATTCCTGTTTTTTCGTGCCGCACCCCACCAAAATCGCTTTCTCTTTTCCTTCCAACTCCTGAATACGCACTCAACCCTTTCTTATACCAAATACTGATAAGGCATTTTTTCATTATACCATGAACCGTTTTTCATATCGTCAAACCGCAAATCCTCACTTCTTAACGTCATTAATTCCTCTCTGGTCACATGCGATTTTTTCATCAGGCGCACCGCTTGATTCCGGATCGATTTTTCAATTAAATTGCGGACGTACCGGGCATTTCCAAAACCGGCCTTGGCAACGTGGAGTTGTTTTTGCAAGTGGTTTCGCAATTTATCTTTGGCCGGCCGGGATAAGAAATACTCCCGCTCTTGAAGCATCTGCCCGGCTATCTTCATCAATTCATCCAATTTGAAATCCGGAAAATGAAGATGAATCGGAAAGCGGGAAGGAAGGCCGGGATTCAAACGCAAAAATGCGTCCATTTCATTGGGATACCCCGCCAAAATTAATATGAAGTCATTTTTATAGTCTTCCATTGATTTGACCATCGTATCAACGGCTTCTTTGCCGAAATCTTTTTCCCCGCCCCGCGCGAGCGAATAAGCTTCGTCAATAAACAAAACACCGCCCAACGCCCTTCGCAC
Source organism: Thermoactinomyces sp. CICC 10735 (assembly GCF_016055175.1). NCBI lineage: Bacteria > Bacillati > Bacillota > Bacilli > Caryophanales > Thermoactinomycetaceae > Thermoactinomyces > Thermoactinomyces sp. CICC 10735. The sequence continues at coordinate 528,904 of NZ_JAECVT010000001.1, forward strand.
ATGTTCTCTTGTTTTTTGCGCCGTATGGCCGATATACTCGCCCACCAGATCCGCCCGTTCCACTTCGATCAAATGCCCTTTGGACAGCACGCCCATTTCCTTTAATAACCGGCCTAAAATCCGTGCAACCGTGGTTTTCCCCGTCCCCGGACTCCCGGAAAAAATCATGTGCAACACTTGTTGTTCGGCGCTTAAACCGGCCGCTCTCCTCTGTTTCCCGATTTCCAGCCATGCATAAATCTCTTTGATGAACTCCTTGATCTTATCCATCCCCACCAGCCGGTCCAATTGTTCAAAACACTCCTGCAAAGGCCCCGGTTCACCGCCCGGACAAGCCGGTTTCAACGGCTCCACCCGCGACGAAAGCGCGGGTTTTCTTTCCGGATGGTCAAAAACAACATGAATCTGATGCTTGGCGTTTACTGTCATCACCCTTCTGCTCATCGTTTCACCTCTTCGTCCTTATTCGCTGATCCCAGTATACGCATCCGCCCATTTTTTGGTGAAAAATCGCGTTGAATACGGCATTTCAGGGTTTGATGGTGACAAGAGCCGTCCGGCCCCTTTACGGACTCTGTCAAACCTGCGGCAATAAAAAAAGCTGCCGGCCGGTTTGGTCAGCAGCAAAACAAGTCAAACGAACAACTCAGCTTTCTCTTTCTTCACTGGCGGGCATCAAAGAAACGGGACGTGCAGGGGTGAACGTGGAGATCGCATGCTTATATACCATTTGTTGCTTGCCGTCACTGTCAATCACAATGGTGAAATTGTCAAAGCCGCGGATCACGCCGCGCAATTGAAACCCGTTCACCAAATAAATGGTCACTGGTACTGATTCTTTACGGATTTGGTTGAGGAATGTATCTTGAATATTGATTGTTTGTTTCAAAACCCGTACCTCCTATGTATTTACATTTAACGTTATTGTACTTTATTCTCTGGCCAAAGGAAACTTTCCTGCCACCAGTTCTTCAATTTCTCGAAAAGATTGGGAATTTGTCACATCAAACCAATGAATTTCTTTTAAACGCCGAAACCAGGAGAGCTGTCGTTTCGCGTATTTTCGCGATCCGCGCTTGATGAGATGAATCGCTTCATCCAAAGTGATTTCGTTTTTCAAATAACTTACAATCTCTTTATACCCGATTGCCTGCATGGAAGTCAAATGAAGCCCGTATCCTTGCTCCCACAGTTTTTTCACTTCATCCACCAGGCCTTTTTGGATCATCTCGTCCACCCGCCGATTGATCCGCTCGTACAATTGTTCCCGCGGCATCGTCAGCCCGATCCACAACACGTCATAAGGCGAAGTTCCTTTTCCTTTCAGCTCGGAAAACGGCTTTCCAGTAACATGATAAACTTCCAAAGCCCGAATCATACGTCTGAGATCATTGGGATGCAATTTTTTGGCCTGGACCGGGTCCACTTCTTCCAACCGCCGGTGCAACGCTTCGTTGCCTTCCCGCCGGGCAAACGCATGCAATTCTTCGCGCAGCTTTGGATCCTCTTTGACATGGGGCATCAGATAATCATGGACCACCGCTTCGATGTACAAACCGGTTCCCCCCACCAGCATGGGCAGATGCCCGCGCCGGTTGATCTCGCTGATTTTTTCCCGTGCCAGCTGTTGATATTCCTGAACCGAGAAATTTTGATCCGGCGGGAGAATGTCAATGAGATGATGGGGAACCCCCTCCATCTCCTCCGGCATGATTTTGGCTGTCCCGATGTCCATCCCCCGGTAAACCTGCATGGAATCGCCGGAAATAATTTCGCCATGAACCCGTTTGGCCAACCGTACGCTCAAACCGGTTTTTCCGACCGCCGTCGGTCCGACAATGACAACAAGCTTTTCCTTCACCGGTGACCTCCTTTCCAGATCACACCCCAGGCGTAATTGGATGAAGCTTTAACAATCGTAAAGCCCAGCCGTTCAAACTCCCCGCTTTTCGGCCGCTCTTTTAACAAAACAACCCTCCTGGCCACCCGCACGGCTTCTTGCACCGACTCCGGATCCAAGGGTTCCGGGTTGGCCAGGGGTTTTAACATTTGCATGGCTGACGACTGTTTCACCGTTTCCCGGAACATCGGGTCAAACATCACCACATCAAAGGATTGATCCTCCAATTGTTTTAAGTAGGTCTGATAGCGGGCCTGAACAATTTCAACCCTCCGCATCGCTTCATTCAACGCTTTGCGCCCGGTCCGGTATGTTTGAAGGCCGTGTCCGGCGATCGCCGCGATGACCGGCTCACTCTCCAGCGCCACAACCCGGCCTTTTTCCCCGACCACATAACTGGCCACGATGGAATCCGCCCCCATCCCCAAGGTACAATCCAGGACAAAATCCCCTTCTTTCAATCCGGCCACCGAAACCATGCTGTCCGGCTGCCCGGAAGCCAAATGTTTGATGCGAAGGGCCGACATGTTGGGATGAAAAAAGAAGGAATGGCCTTTTTTGTCTTCATAGCGCCATCCCTCTTTGCTGACAATGACCACCTGATCCGATGCCGTCTGCTCGAAAAGCGCTTGAAGAGACCGGCGCCCGCGCCGGACGAACGGCACCTTCCATGCACGGGCCAATTCTTTTGCTTCGTTTGTTTCCTGGTCTCCCGGGTGAAAAGATGTTGTGACAAACAAAATTACATCACCCTTTTAAACATTTTTTCCAATTCATAAGTTGAAAAATGAACAAAAATGGGCCGTCCGTGCGGACAAGTAAACGGATTTTCACAACGGCTCAACTGGTTTAACAATTCTTCCATCTCCTCTTTCAGCAAATAGCGGTTGGCTTTGATCGCCGCTTTGCATGACATCATTTTGGCAGTTGCATCCCTCAGTTGAGCAGTCTCCACTTTCCCATTTTCTTTCAGCCAGTCAATGATCTCGTGAATCAATTGCTGGGGATCTTCTTTCGGAAACCACGCGGGGTAAGCGCGGATCACAAACGTGGTTCCGCCAAAAGGCTCCATTTCCAGGCCCCACTGATTCAGATAATCCAAATGCATGTTTAATATTTCGGCTTCGGCCGGCGTGCACTCGATCGTCATGGGAATCAAAAGGGAATACTGGTGATGATTTGCTTCCCCCAACTTTTTGGAATAAATCTCGTAATAAATGCGCTCATGTGCCGCATGCTGATCCAACAAAAAAAATCCGTCTTCCGATTGCGCCACGATATAAGTGCCGTGGACCTGTGCCAACGGAGTCATGAACGGCAATCGGTCTTCCCCGTTTGCTTCCGCTTCCGGCTCTTCCGCCGCTGCTTCTTCTGAAACCGGCGGAGCGGAAAGGGTCGCCTTTTCTTCTCCCCGGGGCGTATTCTGTTCCGACCATGCGCTCAAGGCGGATTGATATTTTGAATCTTTGGGCTCCGGTTTGCTTTGGGACGGGGAAGGATCCGGAAAGACCGGTGCCGGATCCGTTTCCTTCTCTTCCTCTTTCTTGACCGGCTCCTCTTTCTTGACCAGCGACATCGGGCTTTCGCGCAGTTTCCATGACGGATCGGGACGGTCGGACGGATATGGATTCACGGCAGGTCTTTTCGCTTGGTTCCACTGGAAAGTTTCCTGCTTATACTCCGGTTTTTTCACCGCTGATTCCGCTTTGGGTGTCGCAACCAACCGCTCTTTTTGCAAGGCTTGCCGCACCGTTTCTTCAACCAGCCGGCAACATTCTTTTTCCTTGCTGAGCCTTGCTTCCAACTTGGAAGGGTGAACATTGACATCCAACAATTGCGCATCCATCTCCAAATGCAAAACCCCGACCGGGAACCTTCCCGTCGGCAACAAGGTGCCGTAAGCACGCAAAATGGCTTGGGTGATCGGCAGGGAACGCACATAGCGCCCGTTTAAGATGATGGTCAAATAAGACCGGTTGGAGCGGGTGATTTCCGGTTTGGTGATCCATCCGTAAACCCGGAAGTCCATGTCGCTTCCTTCGATCGAAACCGCCTGTCCGGCCACCTGTTTCCCGTAGATGGAAAGGAGTACATGCTTCAAGTTCCCGTCTCCCGCGGTCTGAAACAACTTCCTCCGGTTATGGGTCAGGGAGAAAGAAATTTCCGGATGGGCAAAGGCCAACCTTCCCAAAACATCGGCAACATGGCTGACTTCGGTATTGACCGTTTTCAAATATTTTAAACGGGCGGGCGTGTTATAAAACAAATCCCGGACCATCACATCGGTTCCCTTGGAACGGGAAGTTTCCTCCACCGCTTCGATGTCGCCTCCGGCGATTTTCACTTTGGTCGCAAGCTGTGAAGGGTCCTTCGTGGTCACCAATTCCACTCTGGCAACCGAAGCAATGCTCGGCAAAGCTTCTCCCCGAAAGCCGAGTGTCCGGATGGAATACAGATCCCGTTCCCGCTTGATTTTGCTGGTGGCATGGCGGGAAAAGGCCAACACGGCATCTTCCCGGTCCATGCCAGAACCATTATCCGACACCTGAATAAAAGAAATCCCGCCTTCTTCTATCATGACCTGCACCCGGGTGGCGCCGGCATCGATGGAGTTTTCCACCAACTCTTTGACAACCGACGCCGGCCGTTCCACCACTTCTCCCGCGGCAATTTGGTTCGTCAAATGTTCATCCAGCACTTGAATGTTGCCCATGATCCACTCCCCTCCTTTTCCATATTGTTTAATTTAATTTTTGTTTGATCTCATGCAAAAACTGCATGCATTCAAACGGGGTCTTATTCATTAAATCCCACTTGCGGACGGCCTCCAAAACTTCTTGTTCTTCGGAGGTCAAAGACGAAGCGGCCGTCTCCCGGGCTGCCGGCTGAATTTCCAACGGATCGAACAAGGACAACTGCCCCGACGAATCCGGGGAAGCACCGGTGTTTGAAGGTGCGGGTGTGCCGTTTTCCAATTCGGCCAACAGCTGCTTGGCTCTTGTGATCACTTCTTTCGGCAGCCCGGCCAGCTCGGCCACCTGAATCCCGTAACTGCGATCCGCCCCTCCCGGGACAATCCGGTGCAAAAAGACCACCTTTCCGTTCCGCTCAATGCATTGGGCATGCACATTCTTCAACCGGGACAATAATTCCTCCAGTTTTGTCAACTCATGATAATGGGTGGAAAACAGCGTCTTGGCTCCCACATGGTCATGAATGTATTCCACGATGGCATGCGCGAGAGCCATCCCGTCATAAGTGGATGTTCCTCGTCCCACTTCGTCCAGCAGGATCAAGCTCCTCCGGGTGGCCTCCTTCAGGGCATGGCAGGTTTCAGACATCTCCACCATAAACGTGCTCCGCCCGCCGGTCAAATCATCCGCCGCCCCGATCCGGGTAAACACGCGGTCTACAATGGAAATTTCCGCTTCTTCCGCCGGAACGAAACTTCCGATCTGGCTTAAAATCACAATCAAAGCCACTTGTCTCATGTACGTGCTTTTTCCGGCCATGTTCGGCCCCGTCACCAATAAGACTTGGCGGTCTTCCTGATCCAACTCCGCATCATTGGCCACAAATTCCCCCGTATTGGTAACGGCTTCGACGACCGGATGGCGGCCTGCTTTGATTTTCAGCTGACTGCCTGTATGCACTTTCGGACGGACATATTGATACTTTTGGGCAATCAGCGCAAAGGCGTGCAATACATCCAACTCGGCCACCCGTTCGGCCAGAGATTGCAATCGTTGAACCTGGCCCGCCACCTGATCCCGGACCTTTGTAAACAGTTCATATTCCAGTTCCACTGATTTTTCCGAAGCATTTAAGATGAGCTGTTCCCGTTCTTTTAATTCCGGCGTGATATACCGTTCCGAATTGGCAAGCGTTTGCTTGCGGTGGTACCGGTCTTTGGGAACCAGATGCAGATTGGACTTGGTAACCTCGATATAATAGCCGAACACGCGGTTATAACGGATTTTTAGCGACTTGATTCCCGTCGTTTCTCTTTCTTTCTGCTCCAGCTCGGCAATCCAGCTTTTCCCGTCTTTCTGGATCTTCCGCAATTGGTCCAATTCTTCATGGAAGCCTTCGCGGATGATGCCGCCTTCCTTGACGGAAACCGGCGCTTCTTCCACCAACGCTTCGTCGATGAGGCTTTTTACATCCGCCAACTCATCCATTTTTTCCGCCAATTCCTTCAGCGGCCGGGAGTCGGATTGCAACAATTTCTCTTTCAGTTCGGGAATGATGGAAAGCGATCTTTTCACACTGTTTAAATCCCGCGCATTGGCCGATCCGTAAGAAATGCGCGCCGCCAGCCGCTCCAAATCATAAACTTGTTTCATCCGGTCCCGCACTTCATCCAGCAACAAAAAGTCGGAAAGCAACGCTTCCACCATATTTTGGCGCCGGGTGATCTCTTCCAGTGACAGAAGCGGCTTGTCCAGCCATTTTTTCAACAACCGGCTCCCCATTGCGGTGGCCGTTTGATCCAACAGCCACAATAGCGAACCTTTTTTCTTTCCTTCGCCAAGCGTTGCCGTCAATTCCAGGTTTCTTCTCGCCGCTTCATCCAACATCATATACTGCCTGGCGTCATACCGGTGCAACCGCTGCAAATGATGCAGAGCCCGCTTTTGCGTTTGTTTCAGATAAGAGAATAACAAGGCGACCACTTTTCGCAAAAACGGGGTATCGCACAGCTCGGGGTATTGCGGAAACTGCGCCGGCAACTCTTCGGACAGTTTCTTTTCGGAACCGGCATCCATGCCATGCGGCGTGATCAAACATTTTAAGCGGGTTTCAATTTGTTCTTTTACCGCCGCTTGATCTGCCAAGGATTCATCCAACACGATTTCTTTCGGCCGATACGAAGAAATTTCATCCAAAATCGCGTCCAGCGAACCGCCCATCTCCGTAATGTGGCACTCTCCCGTGGACAGATCCACTGCTGCCAATGCCATTTGATTCGCGCTTCCGGTCAGTGTCACCAAGAAATTGTTTTCCTGGTCAACCAGCATGTTTTCTTCCATGATGGTCCCGGGCGTGATCACGCGAACCACTTCCCGCTTGACCACCCCTTTGGCAGCGGAAGGATCTTCCACCTGCTCACAGATGGCGACTTTATATCCCTGATCAATCAGTTTTTCCACATAGGTGTGAGCCGAATGATAAGGAACCCCGCACATGGGAATGCGTTCACTGCCGCCATCCCGGCTGGTCAATGTAATCTCGAGCTCTTCGGCTGCTTTTTCGGCATCTTCAAAGTAGAGTAGGAACAAAGCGCCTTGCCGCCTTCTGACGGCAGGTTTCTCTGAACCCCTCTCCGAACCGTACGTACACCTCTCGGCGTATACGGCTCTCCGCTTGCTCAAATCCGGCCTTGGTCCGGCGGTTCGGATCCGTCCATCCGGTCGACATCGCCATGGCAGACGGGATCGTCCTTGCATTGAAACCCTTCGTCATGGAAGGTGGCAAACGCTTTTTCCCCGTCTCCGGTTTCAACCGGTACCCGAAAGACCCCCGCATGCATGTACTTCTTCAAAAGTTGGTGCACGGAGCACCTGTATTTCATGGCCAACGTTTTATACATGCTGAATTTCAGCAAATGGGCATACCGCGACAAAGTGCTGACATTCTCCGCCAATTGGTAATAACGGTACATGCGCCGGATCTCCCGGTTATAAACGTGCAGGATCTTTGCATCGGAAAGATGAACCAGTTCCTTCTTATGTACCGGCTTCAGCTTGCCGTTTTGTTCTTTCACCGCCCCGAATTGATACAGCCTTTTGATCCGGACCTCTTTGGGAAGAAGCAGTTTGCACTGCTCTTTGACGGTGATGTCGTATCCGAGAAAACGCGTATGTTTTTTGGCATGTTTTAAAATAAGTGCTTCGCGGGAAAAAGGAAGATTCAATTCCTGTTTTATAAACCGGACAACCTCATCCCCGATGGCTGAGGATTCCTTCTTGGAACCGATCACCCCCAATAAGATCTCCCCGGCATAACGCGTATACACGAGCCGTTTAAAAGCCGGATCCCACGGATCTTCCCGGGGGATTTGTTTCAACCGTTCCGTCCATTGTTGTTGCAGCCGGTTCAAATTCTCTTTTTCCGCTTCGCTTTCTGCATCCCTTTTTCTTTGTTCCACCTGTTTGATACGGGCAAGAAGCTTCTCGTAAGCCGGATTCCTCCTGCGCTTCTTTCCTTTGGAAAACTCATGGATCAGCGTTTCCACATGCCGGTCCAACGCATGGAAATAAATATTGGCCAAAACCGGGCTGATCCATCCGCCCACGGGAGCCCCGCTGCAGGTGCGGTGGAATTGCCAATCCTCTAACCATCCTGCCCGCAAAAACTTGTTGATGAGCCGGATGAATTTTTCATCCTCAATCCTTTTTCTCAGAAGGGAACGCAGCACTTCAAAAGAAATGGAAGGGAAAAAAGAATACAGGCTTCCGTGCAGCAACCATTTGACACCGGAAAAATTTTTCTTTACTTGCAACAAAGCGGTATGGCAGCTTCGGTGAGAACGATAACCATGGGACAAGTCCGAAAAAGAACCCTCATAGATCGCCTCGAGAAGCATGCGGACAATCCATGCCACCAAGCAATCCCGAAGCGGTTCCGTCTCCCCGGCGCCGGGAAAGGGTGCCGGCTGATAGGTTTCGTTTTTCAATTCCTTCATCAGGGATTCCAGCTGTCCGGGAAGGAGTTTCCGGTGTCTTACCTGAGGGAACCGGCGGATCAGTTCCTGATATGCCTTTTGATAAAACCGCGGGTTATACAAATTTCGGTAAATCCTTTGGAATAAATAGGTTGAATCGCCGGACTTCGCGGCCAGACTGTTCAATACGTACTCAGGATTTCTCATAAAGCCTCACGCTTCTTCCTTTGTCGTATGGAACCCGAGCAAGCTGCCCCCCTTCGCCGTGTGCCGGGCTTTCCCCGGCTCAGACTACTACGGGGGCTCCGTCACCATATCGGATATTCAGGCCCTTGCGGCCATAGCCCGACAGGCAGGCATTCCGACTCAGGTGATCCCCATTTAGACTTATAGAGACAGGCACGTTGTGATGTCGGATGTGACGTTCGCCCTTTTCCTCTGACAGAGGCTGCCCAGCCGCAGGACGCACCGATGACCGCCATGTCTTTCTGCGAATCATCACGGCTGCATGGCGTATACAGCTGCCTTCCGCCATGGGCTACGATCAACCGGCTCGGGCTGTCATTCAAGCAATCCAGCTTTCATCCTCATTCACAACCTTTCATCTCGCCACTCAGTCGCACGATGGCAGCTTCGTGACTCGTGACTTTACCAACATGCTACACTCCCCTTCGGGTTTCCCCTCCGGATCAGTTGGTAGATGATGGGTGTTTTCCGCGTCCCTCACCCACTGCCTTGCCAAGGGCAGATTCCCTATAAGTCCTTATGGGCGCACAAACATCTCGTAAAAATCGCCTAAACGAAAAAATAAGAAGGCATCCGGATATTGTGCCTTGATCGACAAGTATTGCTGAATCATCGGAGTATATTTTGCCAAAGTTCTCTGCCTCCGTTACAATATTTTTCACTGCAATATTTTAACATGAATCGAGGCACCGTCCCACTTTTCCATTATTTTTTCTTCTGGTAAGGCGGCAGTTTCCACACTTTTCGAATATCTTGCGATTCATTCCAAGTCGATCCCGAAGTCAGGTATTTGTAGAATTTATCCAGATATTCCTTATGCCGCCCATAATAAGGGCACTTCTTCAATTCGCTCCACAACACGGGCAACCACTTGGCCAACACCTCTTTATCCCCCTGATAATACGCTTCTTGGACGTCTTCCTCGTCCAGCGGATAATAATTGAAATACCGGTAGTGGATGGCAATCAACTTGGCCACGACAAAGACCCCTTTGGTCAGGGTGGGGGAAATCAGCCAACTGGGTAACGTCCGGTATTCAAACCCGCCGTGGTCCTGATATCGAAAATCCCCCAAAAACCCGTACTTGGGACGGCGCCCGATCCCCTGCGGATCTTCCACGATTGCCAAAAATAACGCCAAATAGTTGTCCAAAGCCCGCAACAATTTAAAGTTTGGTTGAACACCGCTAAAGTGGATATGCCCTCCCAACGGGAAAGCATGGTGCGGCAATGCGCCGGCCAGCCATTTTGCCGGGGCACGCCCTGTTTTTTTGGCTGCGTACAACAACCCTTTAAAGATGTTGATGACCAGTGCGCGCGGATCCGGAGTCGGCTCCGGCCGGATCTCCACAAGCGGCTTTAAGGAACGGTTTTGGTTCATCCAGATCGCATCGCACCCGACCCTCCCTTTCACTGGGAAATATCGGGATGCCATCAGCAATCCCCCGGACCTTCCTTCCATGATAAACTCCGGATCGGCTCCCAGCACCACCTGGTTCCAAGGAATGGCCGGAAGATTTACACACTCTTTCACATATTGCTGTACGGCTTTCACGAAGCTTTGTTTCATTTCTTTGTTTAACTTGGGATCACATACCACCTGCCGGACAAAATATTTCCGGTTGGGCCCCACGGCCAGTCGCACCAGTCCGTAATCCAATCCCAACGCATACAAAGCCCGGACGGCCCATTCTTTGATTTTCCGCACTTCCCTCGACGGATCCTGCAAAGAGACCCGCCGGAAACTGTTTTTCCAATTCCTCTTTTGCTCCGCCAGCCAAGCCCCCTGTTGACGGGAACAATAAACCGCCAACACATTGGTTTGGAAAACAGCGACCATGTACTCCCGCAAGACCAGATGATGATGGGAATGCACGGGAACCCCGTGCATCCTTAAGATCCGGTGGCAAGCCGAAGGATTTTTTGTCCTTTGGACATGTCTTTCATCATTTAAAATCAAAACCGGCTCAGACACGGCCACCGATCCGCTCTTTTCCAGATGAATGGTTGAGGCGAGTCTTCCTTGTTGTTCAATCAAAAGATTTTTGATTGATTGCTGATTGTTAAAATCCATATATGGAAGGGTGACGGCTCCCATAACCTTTCCCCTTTCTGTGCATCCCACTTTCCGTCAAGAGCATTATGATCTATATTATGTCTCGGCTTCTCAATTGGTTAAATGTTGTTTCGGATCCAAAAACAAAAAATAAACTGCTGACTGGGTGCCAGCAGTTCCCGAGGAATATCCGTTAATCAATCTTCCAGGTCATCAATGATCAGATCCGGATCCAGTTCATCAAAAGAATCTTCATCCACATGTTCTTCATAGCTTCCCGCCAAATCTTTTTCATCAGTTTCTGCATATTCTAACGGATAGACCGGTACGCAAATCTTCGTTTGCCCAACCATTTCAACCGCAAATTCTTTTTCAACCCGGACGACAATGCCATCTGCGATTCCGTCCGTGTGTGAAGCGATGGAAGCTTCCACACAGTTGGGAGCCTGCGTCACCGTGGCACTGACGGTAACGGTGGAGTCACGGGTGTTGCGGTCATAATAGCTCAGCGGGACTTGCTCGGTGTAATAAACGGTTTCTTTAATCACATCGGTTTTGGTGTTCCCTTTGGTGGAATACCAGATATTCACATCGTACTTGCCGCTGACTTCCACGGCTTCTCCTACTTTTGTGCATTCGTACTGATGATTAATCACCCATGCCCCCAAGATCGTATGGATATTTTCCGGCGACTTCACTGTGTGCGTGGACTGTAAAAATCTGCGTCCTTTTCCGCATACAGCCTTGGTAATAATTTGTCGGTATTCCATGGCTCTATCTGGATATGACACCATACTTCCCTCCTCCAAGCATCATTCAATAACAAGTGTATGCAGGGCAACTGTCTAGGGTGCAAAAAAACCCCCGGGAAATCATCCCGGGGGAAAATTTTTTTACCGCGAACAACCACAAGGCCCGCCACTTCCACATCCCTGCCGGATTTCACCACCGGTTTCAACGGAAACTTTTTTGGAAACAGTGGTGCCAATCACTTGCTGGATGGTTTGCAAAAGATCATTCACACCCACTTGCGTCTGCTGATACTCCCGGATGATGGGGAGGTTCTCCAGTTCCTGATTCAACTGTTCCAGTTCTTTTTCCAAGATGCGGGCATATTTGGTTTTCTGATAATGCTTGGCATGGACCAATTCTTTTTGCTTTCGCTTGATGGTGTCAATATAATTTTGGACGGTCTTGCTTTTTTTCACCTGCTCTTCCGCGGCACGAAACCGTTGGATTTCTTCGCTTTTTAAAATCAAGTCCGCAAATTGCCGGGCTTGCACCAACACGGGATGGTTTTCAAACGAAGTGTACATTTTACCCTCCCACTTTCGTCAGAGGTTCCTCTTCCACCCAAACTCCTTTTAACGTCCAGGTTTGCGGTTCATCGATCCGGACATGGGCAAATTTCCCGATCAGATGCTTCGGTCCCGTGAAATTCACCAGCTTGTTGGTACGGGTCCGTCCCGATAACACATCCGGATTTTTCTTGCTTGTGCCTTCCACCAAAACTTCCACCACTTGGCCGCGGAGAGCTTCATTTTTCCGGCGGCTGATTTCGTTTTGCAGATCGTTCAAACGTTGCAGTCGTTCTTTTTTCACTTCCATTGGCACGTCATCTTTCATTTTGGCGGCCGGCGTTCCCTCACGCGGTGAGTAAATAAACGTAAACGCCGAATCAAACTCCACTTCCCGGACAAGGGACAGCGTTTCTTCAAATTGTTCTTCGGTTTCTCCGGGGAATCCCACAATAATGTCCGTGGTCAACACCACATCCGGGATGGCTTCTTTAATTTTGCGGACCAATTCAAGGTAAGACTCCCGGGTATATTTGCGCGCCATCAATTTCAAAATTTGCGAGCTTCCGGATTGAACCGGCAGATGAATGTGCTCGACCAGATTTCCGCGTTTGGCCAAAACTTCGATCAGATGGTCATCAAAATCGCGCGGGTGGCTTGTCGTAAACCGGACACGCGGAATGCCGATTTTACGGACATCATCCATCAAGTCGCCAAACCGGTAATTGATATCGGTGAAATCTTTTCCGTAAGCATTCACGTTTTGTCCGAGCAAAGTCACTTCCTGATAGCCTTTGCGCGCCAGTTCGCGAATCTCATTTAACACGTCTTCGGGACGGCGGCTGCGTTCTTTCCCCCGTGTATAAGGAACAATACAGTACGTGCAGAATTTGTCGCATCCGTACATAATGTTGACCCAGGCACGCAGTCCGTCTTCACGCTTCTTGGGCATGTTTTCAACCACATCGCCCTCTTTGGACCATACTTCCACAACCATTTCCTTGCTGAATAAGGCGTTTTGCAACAAGACCGGCAAACGGTGGATATTGTGTGTGCCAAAGATTAAATCCACATGCTGATAACTTTTTAAGATCCGGTTGACGACCACTTCTTCCTGGGACATGCAACCGCAAACCCCGAGGATTAAATCCGGGTTTTCCAACTTCAGGTGTTTGAGGCGTCCCAATTCGCCAAACACTTTATCTTCTGCATTTTCGCGAATGGCACACGTATTCAGCAAAATAATATCCGCTCGATCTTCCCGTTCTGTCCGTTCATAGCCCATTTGTTCCAGAATTCCGGCGATCGTTTCGCTGTCATGAACATTCATTTGGCATCCGTAAGTTTGAATCAAATATTTCTTTCCTGCGCCGACCCCACGCATATTTTCGGGAATCTGATCAAATTGTATCACTTCCACACCCGACTTCCCCCGCCTTTTGGCGGCTTTCAGATCGGGTGCAACAAAATATTGGCTGTAATCTTTCTCTTTTCGTTCCATTTCATCCACCCTTTCTGGTGAGATTGCTTCTATAATGAATAAATCCATGATTTCGAAGGCTGAACACGAATACTGCAATTTTCTCATTATACACGATGAGTGACATGTGTTCAATAAAGATCCTCGGATGATTCTCCCCCATTATAACATGTTGTTGCGAATTTCCCAGCCGGGGAAAATGAATTTTAGCGAATTGTTTGTGTTGCAAACTTGTTTATTTCAAAACACCAATCAATCAAGCCGGATCTCCCTCATAAAGAGAAATCCGGCTTGACCCTCAGTTTTCTTTGAAATGAACTTTTCCATCAGCCAAAGATGCAATTTCCACCAGCGATTCCACTCGAATTCCCTGCTTGCGAAGATTGGAGCCGCCGGGCTGAAAAGATTTTTCAATCACCGCCCCCAATCCGGCCAACCGGGCCCCTGCCATGCGGACCACTTGAATCAAACCTTCTGCCGCTTGTCCATTGGCCAGAAAGTCATCAATCACCAATACCCGGTCCTTTGGGGTTAAGAACTTTTTCGCCACCACCACGGAAGTCGTCTCTTGTTTGGTGTATGAAAAAACTTTGGCTTCATAATAGGAATCCTTCAATGTCAGCGATTTTTTCTTCCGGGCGAAAACCACGGGAACGTGCAATGCCAATCCGGTCATGACAGCCGGCGCAATGCCCGACGACTCAATGGTTAAAATTTTAGTGACGGATTCATCTTGGAAACGCCTGGCAAACTCTTCCCCGACTTCCCTGATCAAAAAAGGATCGATTTGATGATTCAAAAATGCATCCACCTTTAAGATGTCATCGGACAGCACCAATCCCTCTTTGACAATATACTCCTTCAGTTTCTGCAAACGCTCTCCCCTCTTTCCATCGGCTGATTCAAAACCGTGCTTGTCTCTCCATGATAATGGATGACCGGCCCAAACAAAAGCTACAAATCGACCGTCATGCCGGAATAAGCGGTTTGGCAAACACCGTCAAACACCGCCATGGCTTCCTCCTTCAGGTGATCCGGATCATACCCGGGATACAAATGGGTCAAGATCAACTGCTTGGCCTTGAGCCGGCCGGCAGCAAGCCCGGCTTGTCTGGCCGACAGATGCCCTGTTGGTTGATCCGGCAAATCTTTATGTAAAAAGCTTGCTTCACAAACAAACAGGTCAGGGCTTTTCCCCATCTTTTCCCAATCTGTCTCCGGGCCACTGTCTGCCCCGTACAAGATGGTGCGTTTACCGTCATGGATCCGCATGGCAAAACAAGGGACGGCATGATCGGTGCGGAAAAATTGCACGGTCAACCGCCCGCCCAAATGAATTTTCATCCCTTCCCGGATCCCGTTTCGGTCAATCTCTGTTTTATAACGCAACTTTTCAAACCAACCGGCCGGTTTCTCCGGTGACCAGACCGCAAGGGGGTGTTTCCTTTTCCCTTGTTTTCGGGCGGTCATGACCGCGTACTGCAAAACAAAAAAATCAACGATATGGTCATGATGCAAATGCGACAACAAAACGGCATCCAACGCTTCGATGGCGATCCGTTCGACCAGCCGGGCCAGTATGCCGCTGCCGCAATCAATCAGGATTTTTTTCCCTTCCGCCTCCAACAGATAACCGGGAGTCCCACCTCCCGGCGCCGGATAAGGGGAATGGCAACCAAGCACCGTCCATCTCATCAGGCATCCTCCTTCGCATTCCATTATCACAACAAACTCTCTCCGTCCATTCCACAAAAAAAGCTGTACAGACATTAGTCTGTACAGCTTTTTTACTTTATGCAAATTCGGCAACCAATTCTTCGAAGTCTTGTTCGGAAATTTTCAGCTCTTGTTTTGCCAACGGCTCTTCTTTAAAGCCTCTGATCACGGATTCATAGGAGGGTTGCTCTTTGTTTTGGTAGATGATTCCTGTGACCAATCCTTGATGTTCCATCAGTTTTTGCATGGCCATTTGTCGGTCGGATGAATCATAATCCGGATCATCATCCAAGCTGACCAGATTTTGTTTGAAAAAGTCATACGTGTTGATTTTGTTGTACGTTACACAAGGGCTGTAAACATTGATAAAGGAAAATCCTTTATGCTTGATCCCTTCTTCGATCACACGGGTTAATTGTTTCAGGTCACTGGAAACTGATTGAGCCACAAAACCGGCTCCTGCTGTCAGCGCCATTTCCATTGGATGAATGGGTGCTTCAATGGCACCTTGCGGCGTGCTTTTGGTTTTAAATCCTTTTTCGCTTCGTGGAGAAGTTTGGCCTTTGGTTAATCCGTATACCTGGTTATCCATGACAATATAGGTGATATCCACATTCCGGCGAATGGCATGGATGGTGTGCGACATCCCGATGGCGAATCCGTCTCCATCCCCGCCGGCTGCAACCACCGTTAAATCGCGGTTAGCCAGTTTCAACCCTTGTGCAATCGGCAGCGCTCGGCCATGGACACCGTGAAATCCATACGCATTAATATATCCGGAGATCCGTCCGGAACAACCAATCCCTGAAACAACGGCTACTTCATGCGGCTCCAAACCGGTATTGGCGAAAGCGCGCTGCATGGCGGCCAACACGGAAAAGTCACCGCAACCGGGACACCAGTTGGGTTTTACTTTATTGCGAAAATCTTTAAACGTGGCCATGGACCAACAGCTCCTTACATTGATGATAAATTTCAGAAGGTAGGAATGGGTTTCCGTCATATTTTCCAAAGTGAACCAGTTTTTCAGCCATTCCTACATACATTTTGATGACATTGGTTAATTGTCCTGTAGCGTTGTTTTCAACAACCAATACTTTTTTCGCTCTGTTCATTTGCTCCCGGATGATTTCCGTCGGGAACGGCAACAATTGGCGAATGTGTGCATGGTTGATTTTCAAGCCTTCTGCTTCTGCGCGCTCTTTCGCTTCGGAAATCGTGCCGCGGGTCGAGTTGAATCCGATAACCAAAAGATCGGCATCATCGTGCGGAGCATCCAGGTAAACCGGGGTGTCAAAATCGATGCCGTTTTTCAGTTTCATGAGCCGTTTTTCCATCATTTTTTTGCGGTTTAACGGTTTTTCCGACGGACGTCCGGTTTCGTCATGCTCCACTCCGGTCACATGGTGCAACCCGTTTTTCTGTCCTGGAAGAACCCTTCTGGAAATGCCATCCTCAGTCAGTTCATAACGCAAAAATAATTGGGAAGGCTCCAACTCCGGAAGCTCTTCATCCCAGGAAACCAGCTTTCCGCGTTTAATTTCAATCCGGTCGTATTCCAGCGGCTCAACGGTTTGTTTCCCGAGCGACATCGCCAAATCCGACAGGATAATCACCGGGCATTGATACTGTTCCGCCAGATTGAACGCCTGAATGGTATCGTAGAAGCATTCTTCGGCTGTGCTCGGAGCAATGACAATTTTCGGGATTTCACCGTGGGTGCTGAACAGCATGGACAATAAGTCACTTTGTTCCTGTTTGGTCGGAAGACCGGTACTGGGCCCGCCACGCTGCGTGTTCACGATCACCGCCGGCGTTTCGGTCATCCCGGCCAGCCCAATCGCTTCGGTCATCAGTGACAATCCAGGCCCTGCTGAAGCCGTGAGAGCACGAACACCACCATAGTTGGCCCCGATCACCATGGTGATCGCTGCAAGCTCGTCTTCTGTTTGAACTACCGAACCACCAAATTTCGGAAGTTTTTTGATCAAATACTCCATGATTTCTGAAGATGGGGTAATCGGATATGCAGCCATCAACCGGGCTCCCGCTGCAATCGCCCCCAGTGCAATGGCGTCATTTCCGATCATATATAACCGCTTTTTCCCGTCAGAAGGTTCCAAGCGAAATCTTGTTATTCCATCACCAAGTTCGCCTTCCGCATGCTCGAACCCTCTTGTAATCGCTTCCATATTCCTATCTACCACTTTTTGGCCTTTCCGTGCGAACCTTTCTTCAATCACTTCTTTAAAAGCATCCGCCGGAATGCCCAACAATGCAGCCGAGGCCCCGACAGCCACCATGTTTTTCATTTGGGACATTCCGATTTCTTCGGCAATCTTGGTAAACGGAATCGCAAGAAGGTTTGCGTTTACTCCTTCCGGAACGGTTGGATTAAACTTGGCATCGGCCAAGATGACCCCGCCCACAACCAATTCATGAGCATTCAAGTCAATGGATTCTTGGTCAAATGCAACAAGTATATCCAGCTCGTCGGAAATGGAGCGGATTGGGTTTATGCTGATACGAATCTTGGTGTTGGAGTGACCACCTTTAATTCGTGAAGAAAAATGTCTGTACCCGTATAAATAATACCCTTTTCGATTTAAAGCTGTTGACAAAATCTCTCCTGCACTGTCAATACCTTCCCCTTGTTGTCCGCCCACTTTCCACGAAAGCTGCTTAACCAATGAACTCATCTCCTTTAATACTGCCACACACTACACAATATTAAAATAACTATGAAAGATATCAACTCTTCACAAAGAAAGGAATAAAGCCAACTTTGTGCTGAGTGATAGCATTTTCATGTATCATTCTAGACCTGTATGGTATAAAAAGCAACCGTTTTAAGTTCTCTATCTTTCCAATTTTTCTTTTAATGTTGCAAAAAAAGACCTAAGTAAAAAAAAGATCATTTTTGCTAAACTTTTTTCGGCTTTATGACGGTAAATGATTTAAGTAAAAAGCACAGGCATTTTCCCATGCCCATTTCCTCACCAATGACTCAGGGTAACGGCGCAAAAGCGCTTCTTTCAACCAGTATATATCCCTGTAATTATGTAAATTTTTAATTTTCAAACGGATCCCGTCAAAATCCGATCCAAAACAAAGATTCCGTTCGCCTCCCAGGCTGCATACATGTTCGATATGTAACAAAAGATGATCGATGGTGGCTTCCTTTTCACAAGGATATGTAAACGATGGAACAAAGGTGATCCCGATCAATCCGCCTTTTCGGATCAGCGCCTGGATTTGTTCATCTTCCAGATTCCGCGGATGAGGGGCGATTTTCCGGCAATTGGAGTGAGAAGCAAGCACCGGCAAATCAGACTCCATCACTTCCCAAAACCCTCGCACCGACAAATGGGAAACATCCAAAATCATGCCCAGCCTTTCCATCTCGGTGATCACTTTTTTTCCGAAGTTCGTCAATCCTCCGTTCCGTTCCTCTTCAATGCCGTCCGCCACTTCATTGGCATGGTTCCAAGTCAACCCCAACTGGCGCACACCGAGGCGGAAAAACAGCCGCAGGAAGGCAAGTTCTCCATGCAAGGCGTCGGCCCCTTCCATCGCCAACAGTGCCCCCATCCGATCCGGGGCACATTTTTTTAACGCTTGTTTCGAACCGACAAAATGAACCGCTTCTTCTTTCCTGATAATCTGTTCGTAAAACAAATCCACTTGTTTCAATGCGACTGACAACCGGTTTTCTCTGGGTACCGAATCAGGTACCCATATCGCAAAAACCTGCAAAGCCACCAAGGCTTCTTTCAGATGGTGATAAGAACTGTCCAACCGGGAGCGGGGGTCATAAAAAGAATGGTCTTTCAAATTTCGCCACATTTTGCTTAACACATCGCAATGCCCATCCATCCATTGCATCTTGTTCACCCTTCCATTTAAAAAAACCTGTCTATATAAATAAACAGGTTTTTTTGAATATATCGACCAATTTCCCTAACGAGGTTCCACAATCAGTTTGATCGCGGTCCGTTCTTCACCATCGATCATAATATCGGTAAAAGCAGGAATACAAATCAGATCAATCCCACTAGGCGCCACGAATCCTCGTGCAATCGCAACCGCTTTTACAGCTTGATTCAGCGCCCCTGCGCCAATTGCTTGCATCTCTGCTTGACCACGTTCACGCAAGACTCCGGCGAGTGCACCAGCAACAGAATTCGGATTAGATTTTGCTGAAACTTTTAATACTTCCATGTAGGTACCTCCTCGATGGTTGGAGTGAATCCACTACTATCCTATTCGACTCGCAAGTAAAAATTCCTTCCAATTTGCATAGATAGGAGTAAAAAATCATAAATAAATTTATTCTATTTCAACCGATAAGCGGATGCTCCGCATCAATACGAATCCTCGTTAATTTCGTGGCTTTTTTGGTTTGTTTGTCCAAATCGATCAATACAGCATTAAATTGTTCTCTTCCTTTTGCAACAGAAAAGCGAACAGGCATTTGTGTGATAAACCGCTTCACGACTTCCTCTTTTTTCATCCCGATCACGCTGTCATACGGGCCGACCATCCCCACATCCGTCAAATAACCCGTTCCTTTTGGCAAAATTCGTTCATCTGCCGTTTGCACATGCGTGTGCGTCCCGATCACCGCGGAAACTTTCCCATCCAGGTAACATGCCAATGCTTGTTTTTCCGACGTGGTTTCCGCATGAAAATCGACCAATATATACGGGGTTCCTGAAATCCGGCTCAAAATTTCATCCATTTTTCTGAACGGACAATCCAATGGTCCCATATACGCTCTCCCCATCAGATTGACCACAACCACTTTTACGCCTTTTACCGTCAGTAAAACATGGCCTTTCCCGGGCGTCCCCGGCGGATAATTGGCGGGACGGATTAAAAACGGCTCCTCATCGATAAAATCAAACACCTCGGACTGCGCCCAAGCATGATTTCCCAATGTGACACAATGGATTCCCAGATCCATCAGTTCCCTCAGGATGTCCCGTTGAATTCCCCGTCCGTTGCCCGCGGCATTTTCCCCGTTTGCCACAATCACATCGGGCGAGTACATTTGGTTTAATTTAGGCAAATAATTGGCGACCGCTTGTCGCCCCACTTGTCCAACAATATCACCGATCATTAAAATTCTCATCAGTACAAATAGCCTCCAACTCCGCTAAGATGCTTGAAAAAATAAAGCGGCCGCAAGGCCACTTTATTTCGCATATTCGACCGATCTTGTCTCTCGAATCACCGTCACCTTAATATGGCCGGGGTAATCCAATTGACTTTCGATCTGTTTGGTAATTTCTCGGGATAAACGGACGGCTTCCGCATCATCGACTTCATCCGGCTTCACGATGATCCGACATTCACGCCCTGCTTGAATTGCATATGATTTTTCCACGCCGTCGAAGGAATCGCAAATCTCTTCCAATTTCTCCAAGCGCTTGATATATGCCTCCAATGTTTCCCGCCGGGCTCCGGGTCTGGCCGCCGAAAGCGCATCCGCCGCTCTGACCAAGACAGCAATCACACTCGTCGCTTCACAGTCTCCGTGATGAGAAGCAATGCTGTTGATCACCACGGGATGTTCTTTATATTTTTTCGCCAATTCGACGCCAATATCCACATGGGAACCCTCGATTTCGTGGTCAATGGCTTTTCCGATGTCATGAAGCAAGCCGGCCCGTTTCGCCAGATGAATGTCTTCACCCAATTCCGCGGCCAACAAACCAGCCAGATGCGCAACCTCCATGGAGTGCTTCAAAACGTTTTGCCCATAACTGGTACGGAATTTTAACCTGCCGATGATCTTAATCAGATCCGGATGCAATCCGTGCACGCCGGTTTCAAAGGTGGCCTGCTCTCCATATTCACGAATCCGTTCGTCCACATCCCGGCGGGATTTTTCCACCATCTCTTCAATCCGGGCCGGGTGAATCCTTCCGTCAGCCACCAGTTTTTCCAACGCCACCCGCGCCACTTCACGGCGAATGGGGTCAAATCCGGACAAAATCACGGCTTCCGGCGTATCATCAATGATCAGGTCAATTCCCGTCAACGTTTCCAACGTCCGGATATTCCGGCCTTCACGCCCGATAATGCGGCCTTTCATCTCATCATTGGGTAAATTCACTACGGATACGGTCGTTTCCGCAACATGATCCGCCGCGCAACGTTGAATGGCTAAAGACAAGATTTTCCGTGCACGCCGGTCTCCTTCATCAATCGCCTGTTGTTCCATCTCTTTCATGATTTGAGCCGTTTCGTGTTTCATCTCATTCTCGACTTTAGCCAGAATCAACTGACGCGCTTCTTCCGTGGTAAGTCCGGAAATCCGTTCCATCTCTTTGAGCTGTTCCTGGTATAGCCGGTCAATCTCCCGCTGACGTTCATCAATATATTTCTCGCGTTTGGCCAGTTCTTCCTCACGCGATTCCAAATTTAATTGTTTTCGTTCCAGTGTTTCTTCTTTTTGGTCAAGACGACGCTCAATCCGCTGTAATTCATTCCTCTGCTCACGAATCTCTTTTTCCGCTTCGGTGCGCAATTGATGGATTTCATCCCTGGCTTCAAAGATTTTTTCTTTTTTGTTGGCTTCGGCTTCTTTGTTCGCCTTTTCCAGAATCTCGGCAGCTTCCTTCTCCGCACTGCCGATCCGGGCTTCCGCCGTCATTTTGCGTATCCAATAACCCGCACCGATTCCGACACCGAGAGAGGCAAACATCAGAACGATGTCCAATCCGTTAAACACCATTGGATTCACCGCTCACCTCCTCTGTTTCTGTTTACAAAATAAGACCGATGAACTCGGTCTTCTCACGCTCGTCCTCACTCATTTTTTGCTATACCAGGTCAAGGCTGGAAAACCAGCAAACATTTTCAAATTCCTTCAGGTTTCTATTCCAAACTTACTTCGTCAGAAGGTATCTTCCACCGTTAAAAAAGGCAAAGATACAACTAAATTGTATTATTTATACAGTATTGTTGTCAAGATTCCGGCTGCGCTCCACTTCCGACTTACCGGATGACAACCGCACGTAATAGGCCGAATCGGCCGATTCCGTCAGATGCGTATTGTGCGTGACAAGAATGATTTGCCGGCCGAACGTTTCCCCGACCGATTTTAAAAATTCAATCATGGGGACGATATAATCTTCACTCACATGTTTTCCGGGTTCATCCAAAATAATCGGCCCTTGGACACGGGGCTTGATCGTTTCCATGAGCGCAATCCTGAGCGCCAATGAGACAATGTCGACGACACCGCCGCCGCGGGCATCCTGTGGACGGTTTTTCACTTCCTGTTCATCCCACTTCGAAACCACATAAAATTCCGCCGTCGGATTTCCGCCATGATCCGAGAGCTCAATTTGAAAACGAAACGTCGAACCGAAGACATACTTCAAGGCATTGGTCACCAGCGTTTCCAATTGTTGCTTTGCCTGTTGGCGGGCATAGTCTGATGACAGTTGGAACAAAAGACGCACCCGGTCCAACAGATCACGGTGCTCCACGCTTTCTTTCAACCGGGTTTCCGTCTCATTCAACTGACGCAAATGCAGCTCTTTTTCCGCTTTTCGGCGCAACAGTTCATCTCTTGCTTCTTTCAAAGCCTGTTGCAATTCCTCAAGTGATGTGTCTTTCATCTCATTTTCTCAACTCCTTGGGCAAATAGCTCCATGCCTTTTCAATGCCTTCCTCAATCTCTTTTTCCAGCCGCTCAATCTCCCCGGGCAAATCTTCCGGTTCCACTCCCAGCTCCCTGGCTTCTTTGACAATCTCCTCTTCCTGCTTTTCCAAATCTTCCAGACGGGCTTTGGCAACCGTCAATTTGCTTTTGGCATCTTCCAGTTGCGCTTTGAGTTGTTTAATCTTCTCTTCCAGCTGCTGCACGAGAAATTCCTCCTTGATACTCTTCCATGATATGTTGCAAAACAGAGTGGCCGATGGGCGTTCCGCAGGTCGGACACTTTCCGATCTTTTTTAACAGCCGGATCCATTCCCGGGTGCAACGCAAAATTTCCTGTTCTTTTTCCTGGATGTATTTTTTTCCGGTGGCAATCCGTTTTTGGCAATCCAGCCGGCTTCGGTGCAAATCGTCCAGTTTCTTCATCAGCGCTTCTTTCTCTTCTATGTTCGGCACCACTTTTTCCAACACCTCTAAGGCTTCTTGGTTTTGCTTTTGCACCTGCCGCCAGTACTTAAGTTCCCTTGCATTCTTTTCTTTCCGTCGTTTTAAAGGCTGGAGCACTTTGAAACGCTCGTGCTTTTCGGCCAGTTTCTCTAACTCCCGCATGCCTTGCGGCACGTTTTTAAGCCTGAGCACAAAGGTTTTAAGCCCGGCTTTTTTCTCTTTGATCTGATTCCGCTTGTTTTGGAGCCGGAGCAGTTGCTCAAACCTTTTTTGGCTCCTAGACAAACCGGCAAGCCGCCTTTCCGCTTCCGGAATGTGTTCACCCTGCTTGACCGTTTCCAGCGTGCGCTCTTTTTCCTGTTGAAGCCGGATCCACTTTTCGTTTAAACGAATCAACCGGGAAAGCATCGCTTTTTGATACTCCAAGTGAAGCAGCTGCTGTTCGGCATCCGGCAACCGTTTTAATGCCGCAACTTTTTCCTGCCACACTTCTTTTCCCCGCCGTATCTCGATCAAGCTTTCCAGTTTTGCTTCCAAAGACGCTTGCAGACGCTTTTTTTCTTGCACGTCAAGAAAAGCCCGTTCCGCCACTTGAAAATCGGCTTCCAACTGCTGCAGGTTCTCATACGGCTTTAATTTTTCATCCAACCGCTCTTTTTCCTGTTCCAGCTGGCGGATCGTTCCACTTAAAGCCAGCCGGTCGGTGCTCGTTTTTTTCAAGGCTTTGTCGATTAAATGGGCACCGCTGATCCGGCCGATGGTTTTCGCTTTGTTTTGATTCGATTCAAAAAGCAAAAAAGGGCTCTCCAATTGTGTGCCGAAATTCAACAGCAACTCTTTTTGGTCCAGCTCAACCGGAACGATCCGGTGCACGTCGGAGATTTCCTCCGGCACGGAGTTTCCAAATCCTTCAAAGATTTGTTCCTTTCCGTCCGGTGTATTGAGCACATACCGGTTGACCGAACGGCTGCGGATTCTCTCGATCGCCGTCCCGTCCGTCAACACCAGACGAACGCGGCACTCTTTGGCCCCGGTCCGGATAAAATCCGTTCCCCGCGGAGTGTTAAACAACACCCACTTCAATGCGCGCAAAATCGCGCTTTTCCCGCTGTCAGACGGTCCCACAAACACATTGAGCCCGTCGGTGAAATCAATTTCGGTATACTGATGGGACTGGAAATTTTCAATCACGAGCTTTTTAAAACCATTCAATGGCTGCTCTCCCTTTCTGCTTCTTGTTCAATCGCAATCCTCCGCTGGGCTTCCAAAGTGACAACATCCCCGATGTCATGCAACTTGGACATTTCAAAGAGGATATCCATGATGTTGATGGATTGAAAATCGGTCACCGATTTGACTTCACGGATGAATTCGCCCAGCTGTTTTTCGCGGAATTCTTCTTTTTCAATGTAGGACCGGTCCAAAATTTCTTCCCCCCGCTTGGCGCATTGAAGCGGAACCAGCCGGACATCGATGCCCTCTTTGTTCAATTCCAGAAGGGCGACTTGGGGCATCCGTTTGATTTCCGACCGGTGGTTGTTGATACGGGCCAACGCGCCGGGATTGACAATATATTTTCCATTCCGGTGCTGTACGGGAAAGCCTGCATGATAATGCCCAGTCAACAGAACATCGACGGAATCGCTCCAGACTTCGTGAACCGCCGTGTGCGGGATGCTGTCCGGAAGAGCCCTGTCCACCAACATACCGTGAACCATATGCACGCAATATTCGGCTCCGCATTCATTTGGCACTGTATAATCGAGATGCCGCTTTCGTTTGTCCAAATCATAATGGAAAGGTTGGGCGCTGATCTGAACGGTGATGCCGTCTTTCTCCCATTTGATCCGTTCCCCTTCGTTCACCAACCGGATGGCACCGAAGGCATCGAGCAACCCCAGCATCGTCCGCTCCACCGTTGCGGGATTATGTCCGTAAATATCATGATTCCCCGCAACCGCGAAAATGGGGGCCGGAAAACGGCGAAACAGCCCGGCGAATTCCCGGACAATGGCGGGGGAAAGATTGGGGCGGTCAAACAAATCCCCGCCGTGCAAGACCAGATCGACCCGCTCTCTTTCGGCAATGTCAATCACTTCTTCAATCTTTTCGCGAATCGCCTGCTGGAAATCGTCGGTACGGCTTCGTGGTGATGTCCCACGGATATGTGTATCGGTCATATACAATATTTTCATGGACCATTCCCCTTCTCTTCTTCGTGACGGGCCCGGAAAAGATTCAACACCTCATACACCACGCCCATGGAAAATCCCTGCCTGACGAGGTAATTGCCCAGGCGGCGTTCGATCCGGGGCCAAGACTCGTGGCATAAACGCAAATAGCGCCTTTCAGCAATGGATATTGCCAACTGGCGCTCATCTTCCTCCCCGATATGAATCAATGCCTCATCAACGACCGCCGGGTCCATTCCTTTGTTCAACAGCTCCTGTTTCAAACGCCTTTTTCCGTATCCTTTATGATGTTGCCGCTCATTCACCCAGGCTTTGGCAAATTCCAAGTCATTTAAAAATCCGCTTTTTTCCAACTCCAAAATGACTTGTTCGACGGTTTCGCGTTCAAAACCTTTGCGGCCCAAATACATTTTGACTTCATGCGTTGTACGGGGCTTGTAAGATAAATAATGCAAAGCCTTTTGCTTCACCTTGTTGTATTCTTCCGCCTCAAGCCACTCATGAATTTCGCTTTCATCCAGCTCCATGCCTTTGTGAAGCCGGTACTTCACCAAAATATCTTCATGGATGGAGAGGAGAAACTCTCCATCCACATAGATATGATATCGCGGCTTGTTAAGATACGGCTTTTCAATCCGGGTGATTTTTTTTCTCTCTCCCACTTGCCTCATCCATTCTTCAGAACCGGTTTTCAAGCAAGTTCTTCCGTTTTGTCCGCTTTACTTTTCTTCTTTTTTGTGTCTTTTGCCTCTTCCGGTTCACTTGCCTGAATGACGGGCAAGTTGTAATGGGACCGGATCCGGTTTTCGATATTGAGGCAGACATCCGCATGCTCTTTCAAAAATTGTTTGGCATTTTCGCGTCCTTGCCCCAAGCGGTCTCCTTCGAAGGAATACCATGCCCCGCTCTTATTGACAATGTCCAGTTCCGAAGCGATGTCCAAGACACTTCCTTCTTTGGAGATGCCCTCTCCGAACATGATGTCGACATCCGCCTGTTTAAAAGGAGGTGCCACTTTGTTTTTCACCACTTTGATTCTCGTGCGGTTTCCGACCATGTCGCTTCCTTGCTTGATGGTTTCAGCGCGGCGGACTTCCAGGCGTACACTGGAGTAGAATTTCAGTGCGCGTCCGCCCGGTGTCGTTTCCGGGTTTCCAAACATGACGCCCACTTTTTCACGGATTTGGTTAATAAAGATGGCAATGGTTTTGGATTTATTGATCGCTCCGGAAAGCTTGCGCAGTGCCTGAGACATCAACCGGGCTTGCAACCCGACGTGAGAGTCTCCCATTTCCCCTTCAATTTCCGCTTTGGGCACCAGTGCCGCCACCGAGTCAACCACAATGATATCGACGGCACCGCTGCGAACGAGGGCTTCGGCAATTTCCAACGCTTGCTCCCCGGTATCCGGCTGTGACAACAACAACTCCGAAATGTTCACTCCCAGTTTTTCGGCATATACGGGGTCAAGTGCATGCTCTGCATCAATAAACGCGGCTTGTCCGCCTTTTTTTTGCACCTCTGCAATGGCGTGCAAAGCCACCGTGGTTTTCCCGGAAGATTCCGGCCCGTAAATTTCAATGATCCTTCCGCGGGGATATCCGCCCACTCCCAAAGCAATGTCAAGGGCCAGCGCGCCGCTTGAAATGGTCTCCACCTGGCGGGTGGCCTGGTCTCCCATTTTCATGATCGAGCCTTTGCCAAACTGCTTTTCTATCTGTCTCAATGCCATTTCCAACGCTTGTCGTCGATCGGACATGTATCGTTCCTCCTCTTTTTCCCCATTAAATCATATGAACATCATATCGTGTTTTTCTTCATCTGCCAAGATCATTTACGAACATTTATTCGACTCTTTTTTTGGAAATCCTCGTGTAATGCAAAAAAAAGTGTGTTACGTTATAGGTAGAAGCAAAAAAGGAGTGAGGCGCATTGCAAAAGGAACAGATGAAAGAACAAATCATGGAACAACTGGAACAAGTCAATGACCCGGAGTTAAATATTGACATTGTCAATCTGGGGCTGGTCTATGACATAGATATCGATGATGAAGGAAATGTCAAGGTCACCATGACGTTGACAGCCATGGGTTGCCCTTTGGCCGGCATCATCCAGCAGGAAGTGGAACAAGCGTTGAAAAATGTGGAAGGCGTCAATAAAGTGGACGTGGAAATCGTTTGGAACCCCCCGTGGGACAAAAGCCGGATGTCCCGATATGCCAAAATCGCTTTGGGCATTCCCGACTGAAAAAAGAGCTCTTACTTTGTGGTTGATCCACAAAGTAAGAGCTCTTTTGGTTTTTTTGCCCTTTATGAACGGTTGCGGGGACGGGCCGGCTCCATATTGACCCGGGAACCGTTGATTTTGGATTGCCGGAACGCCTCATAAACAAAAGGCGCAACATCCTCCGGAACCTCCACAAAAGAAAAGCGGTCGTAGATGTTGATTTTCCCCACTTGCCTCAAGCTGATCCCCGCATTCTCCGAAATCGCTTTGGCCAACTCCTGCGGATGCAGGTTGGCATTTCGCCCCACATTGATAAAAAAGCGGACCATTCCTGGCGATGCCCCCGTTTCCCCGAAATGGTAAGTGTTGTCAATGCTCTTGACAAACCGGTCGGAAAAAGCGAGATACAACGAAGCCGCCACCACTTTTTCCATGGAAAATTTCTTCGACAATTCCCCGGTCATTTCCTCAAACAATGTCATGTCCACATCGGAACGGATGGTATTTTCAATCTGCGCTATCCAGCTTTCTTGCTGCTTCGCCGCGACCTCCTCCAACGTGGGCAGTTCCCGGGCCTTCAATTTGGTGCCCGTTTCCTGTTCAATCGTGCGAAGCTGTTTCATTTCCCTGGGGGTGACCAGCGTGAGAGCCACCCCTTTGCGTCCGGCTCTGCCCGTTCTTCCAATCCGGTGCACGTAACTTTCCACGTCTTGAGGGATGTCGTAATTGATCACATGGGAAACGCTCCCCACATCAATACCGCGGGCGGCCACATCGGTTGCCACCAAAAGTTCAATTTCCCCGCTGCGGAAGGATTGCATCACGCGATCCCGCTGTTGCTGGGCCAGATCCCCGTGCAGTCCGCCGGCCAGATAGCCTCGTCCCTGCAAGGAATCCGTCAATTCATCCACGCCTTTTTTCGTACGGCAAAAAATAATCGCCAAATCCACTTCTTCACTGTCAAGAATCCGGCACAGGGCATCCACCTTGTAACTGTCCAACACGCGATAATAAATCTGGCGGATCACCGGCACCGTCACTTCGCCCCGGTTGACGGTGATATACTTCGGCTTGCGCATGTACTTTTTCGCCAATTGGCGAATGGCCGAAGGCATGGTGGCCGAAAAAAGCAACAATTGATGATGTTTCGGCATGAAGCGGAACACTTGCTCAATGTCATCAATAAATCCCATGTCCAGCATTTCATCCGCTTCATCCAACACCACGGTTTCAACATGGGAAGGATCGATCGTGCCGCGTCTCAAATGGTCCAACAGCCGGCCGGGAGTCCCGATCACCACATGAACCCCTTGTTGCAGCGCCTTGATTTGGCGCCCGATCGATTGCCCGCCATACACCGGCAATGTTTTCACCCGTTTTTTGCGCCCGATTTTCCGCAATTCTTCCGACACTTGAATCGCCAACTCACGGGTCGGGGCCAAAATGATGCTTTGGACATGCGGCTGTTTCGGATTCACCCGCTCCAAAATGGGAATGCCGAACGCCGCGGTTTTTCCGGTTCCGGTCTGCGCCTGCCCGATCACATCTTCCCCCCGGAGCACGGCCGGAATACACTCCGCTTGTATCGGAGAAGGTTCTTCAAATCCGATATCGTGTATTCCGTTTAATATTTCATTGCTTAATTGAAACTGATCAAAACGATTCATCTTGTTGTTTCACCTTTCTTTAAACATTGCTCAAGAACAAATAAGGCATAATTCGCCGCCAACAGCTGTATACGCCTGCGCGATCCTTTCAAAGCGAACTGATAAACCCGCACCGGCTGTCCTTTTTCGGCCAATCCGATATATACCGTTCCCACCGGTTTTGCTTCCGCCGGATCCGGCCCGGCGACCCCTGTGACCCCGAGTGCGAAATCCGAATCAAAACGCTCCAACGTGTTTTGGGCCATGATTTCTGCCGTTTGTGCACTGATTGCACCATATTGATTCAAACATTCCGCCGGCACCGAGGCGATTTTTTCTTTGACTTCATTGGTATAGGTCACCCATCCGCCTTTAAACGCCCGGCTGCTTCCCGGCACGGAAGTCAAAAGATGAGCCAGTTTTCCGCCGGTGCAACTTTCCGCCACCGCCACTGTTTTCTGATGGCGAATCAACCCGGCCACCACCACTTCTTCCAGCGTCTCACCCTGTTCGCTGTAACAATATTCCCCGATCCGGGTTAAAACTTTCGCTTTTTGCCGGTCAATCAGCTGACGTGCCTCCGCTTCGCCCGGCGCCCAAGCCGTGATTCTCAAAACAACCCCCGATTCTTTGGCATAGGTGGCCAAAACGGGATTATCCTGTTGCCGGATCAAATCGGCAATCTTCTCCTCCAAAAGCGATTCGCCCAATCCAAAAAAAGAAAGGGATTCCGCAAGAATCACCTGCCCCTCATGAATCACTTCGCGCATGAGGAAAGGACGCACCTGCTCTTCAAACATCGGCACCAATTCCCCCGGAGGACCCGGCAACAGAACATAAGTGATCCCGTCCACCTGCAGAGCCAAACCGGGAGCCGTTCCATGATGGTTTTGGAAAACAACACCGCCGGAAAAAACATAAGTCTGCTTGTAATTATTTGCGGGGACCACCTTCATCCGTCCTTCAAAATACTTCTCCAGACGGCGTTTCACCTCCGGATCCTCAACCAACGGAACCCCCGTCACTTCCGAAACGGTTTCTTTGGTCAAGTCATCCATGGTGGGCCCCAGCCCGCCACAGAGGAAAATCAACTGCGATCGCGTGCGTGCGAGTGAAATCACGTCATGCAGCTTTTGTGCATCATCCCCGACCGATGTGTGAAATTGAACATCAATCCCCAATGAATGGAGTTCCCGGGACAAATAAGAAGAATGCAAATCCACCGTTTCTCCCGCCAACAACTCAGAACCAACCGTAATGATTTCTGATTGCATTTTATCTTTCCTTTCTCTTTAGCCAAATCCCGGACGACACTACTGTGTATTGGTCAATGAAACGATCTTGCGGTTTTTGTAAAAGTAATCCACTCCGGAAATGACCGTGATGATCACGGCCAGCCAGGTGGCGATCATGGAAAACGGAAATGAAATGGTTGAGAACGGAACATTGTTGAGCATCAATGAAACAATCGCCACAATTTGTATGATGGTCTTCAGTTTTCCCAATGGACTGGCTGCAATCACATGGCCTTCGGTGACCGCAATCATCCGGAGGCCGGTCACGGCAAATTCCCGGCTGATGATCACAATGGCCATCCACGCCTCCAGTCGTTGCAACTCCACCAATGAGATCAAGGCTGTTGTCACCAACAGTTTATCAGCCAACGGATCAAGAAATTTCCCCAAATTGGTCACCATTTTTTTCCGTCTTGCTA
Source organism: Thermoactinomyces sp. CICC 10735 (assembly GCF_016055175.1). Classification (NCBI taxonomy): domain Bacteria; kingdom Bacillati; phylum Bacillota; class Bacilli; order Caryophanales; family Thermoactinomycetaceae; genus Thermoactinomyces; species Thermoactinomyces sp. CICC 10735. Next base: position 560,166 of record NZ_JAECVT010000001.1, read on the forward strand.
TGTATCCGTCCACCCCGTCCGTAACGGCAGCCAAAATAAAAATAAACGTGGCGATCAATTCGCCCGCGGTCAACTTCGCCGCTCCCACATGGATTTCTCCGATGTCAAAGCGAAACAACAAAAAGATCATCACAATGGGGACTAAAAAAATACGAGCCAATGTAATCTTGTTGGCCAGGTTCATCCTATCCAACCTCCCTGGCAATAACCATTTTGATGTAAAAATTTCATCCGCATTCACACAATCATCATGAATTTAGGAAGAGGATTTTCAAAGCCCCGCACGCACGGGAGCAGCGGAAACACCGCACCATTCATTTCCGGCGTTTCGCATTTTCCAAGAAGGGAATGCCGTCGCTTTTGAAGATGCCCTGGTTGGCACCATCTTGTAAAGCCGTTTTTCGTCTTTTGTCAATCAACTTTATTTTTCTAGTATAAACGCATCCATCCTTTAATATTAAACCCATATCCTCGTTTAATTCTTTCGTAAGTATAAACCAAGCATCTGACGCGTGTCAAAAAAAGCAGAGAGGAAGAGGGATCCTCTCTGCTGAACCGCTTTTATTCATCATCCGTGCTTTCTTTCTTTTTGAATTGGTACAATGAAACTTGCTGCTGTGAAGAGGTGTCAATATAAACCCCGTTGACATAGAGTTTAACATAATGGGGATGATCGACCCGCAAAGAAATCCACTCCGGGTCGGAAAATTCTTCCGCCTGGTTCGGGGACAATGCTTTGGAAGCAATCACTTTCCCCGTGGGTCCCCCCGAACGGATCTGGATTTCAGTTGATTTGTCCGCCACCACTTTCACCGTCACTTTTTCGGCTTTTGAAACACCGTACACATCGCCTTGTTCTCCTTTTTCAGCCGGTTGAATCAATTCCACCTGCGGACGTTCTTTGGGTTCCGGTTTGGCCTCCGGATCCGCCGTTTCCGTTTGCGGTTCCTCCAGCTGAACCGTTTCTGCGTCGGATGAGTCTTGATCCAGAACCAGCCATGTAACCACACCGGCTGCGATCAATAAAACGGCGATGGAAGAAACCAAGAGAGCGTTCGGCCACTTGGCAATCCATTTCTTTTTCGGTTCGGATGATTCTTGTGTCCGGCTGCTTCGGGACGGAAGCGTGGTGACCGGCCGGGACTCTTCGGGACGCTCTTCTTGTTCCCACTTTTTATATGCATCCAACATCGGCTTTGCATCGATTCCCAACAGTTTCGAATACCTGCGGATAAAACCCCTCACATAAAGAGGATCCGGAAGCCCGGAAAATTCAGCATTTTCCAAAGCTGCAAGATATTTTTCATCAATCCGGGTTTTTTCCGCTGCTTCTTCCAAACTCAGCTGCTTCTGTTCCCTGGCCTTTTTTAATTCTTCAAAAGGCTTGGACATCTGCCGTGTCCCTCCCGTTGATTGTTCTGTTCAATTCTAACTTTTACAGTATAGCCCAGAAGAATATGAACGTCAAAAAAGCAAGTGCCGGGCAAGCACTTGCTTCCAAAAAAAAAATCAATCGACTCTGCGGACGTGAATATACCGTGCCGATTTCACGACTTGTCCGTTGACGTAAACAATCGCATCTTCCGGAGCGCTCAATCCGACATAAAAGTCCCGATTGCCTTCATATGTATATTTGTAGCTCCATTTTTCGTCCTTGGGCAACGTCACATCTTTAATCAAATGATCACTTCCGCCCTCGGAAGGAAGATCGGTTCTGAGCTCAACCCGCGATTTTCCACCGGCAGCATGAACCATCACCACGATTTGATCGGTATCCTGGAGACGATAGTGCACCACATTCACATCCTGCTGCGCCAATTGCAGTTTTCCTTTTTTCTCAGGCGGAATCTCAAGCGTTTGGTCATTGGCGGTTTGTGAAGCCGGGTTGGAATCCGGTTGGGAATCATCCCCTGTAAACGACAAAATCGCCCATCCCAGGGGGACACACAAGATTAAACCGGCAACCGCCATCGCAATGGGGCTTTTAAGCTTCAAACCGGATATTTTGAAAGATTTCCGGCTTTTGGACGCACTGCGACTTAAGCGTTCAACGCGACTCAACAGTTGACGCTCCCCTTCTTTTTTCTGAGATCCGTTTTCCAAGTCGTCCGGCAAAACCGATGGAATCGGGACATTGTTTAAATCCAGCTTTTTCATCGCACCCGTAACCCGGGGCACCGGTCCGGAATTTCGGGTTGCCTGATCCGAAACCCGGTTCAACGGCCCGGACACACGCGGCACCGTCCCGGTGTTTGAAAGCAACAAACTTTGGTTCGGTCTGGTTTGTCCGTGCTGGTTTTTCCGTGAAACCGTCGGATACAATTCTTTTTTCGGATTGATTCCGCCAACGTTTCCCTGAGCCGTCTGATCTTTATCCTTATTCAGAATGCCCGCTTGCTGATAACCCATGTCCCGGCGCGCTTTCACCTGATCGCTCACCCGGTTGGGCATGGTCTTGGAAGCCGTCAGCGCCGTTTGGGCATCGATCCGTCCCTTGGTCTGGTTATTCATCGGCAACGTTCTCATGCGCATTGTGTTTTGCGTCGATGGACTTGGATTGACGGCAGGCATTTTGCCCGTTTGCTGGTATTTTTCAAGCGGCGGTAACTTTTGCGTCTGCTGATTTTGATTAAAATCATTCGGATTGACCGCTTTATGTACCCCGGTTAATCTCTCCGCTTGTTCCATCTTTCGGTATTGACGCAAAATATGATGCGGTTCGATTTTTACACAATTGGCATAAGAACGCAGATATGTCCGCACATAAAAAGGGCTCGGCAATTTATCGAATTCACCATTTTCGATCGCAATTAAAAATGATTTTTGGATCCTTGTTTTTTCTTGCAGTTCTTCGAGGGACATTCCAATCGCTTCTCGGGCTTGTCGAAGATATGAGCCAATTTCGACAGACACCCCAGCCACCTCCTGAAAGGCTGTTTGAACAATACGCTTTTGACAACAAAAGACATGCTGCTCAGCAACCCGTTAAATTATCGGTTTTTTCATGGTGTTTGCTGTTTTCCCAGCACTTTTCGATTGGTTGTAAACATTTTTATCGTTAGTTGAAACACCGTCTTCTATCATACTCTTTACCGAAATCAAAATCTATTCTTTTTCTTTGAAACAACATCCCATAAACAAAAAAGAGCCTGAGAGTTGTTGTAAATATATAGTTGTTGTAAATATATATAAAAAAACAATGATCTTGACGGCGCTGTATAGAAACAACAATTTGTTTCAAGCATACCATGGTCTCCGAAATGTGTCAAAAACGCCTTCTTCTACAGTCCCTCTTGTTGCCGTCCGAAATTAAAACTTTTTTTAAAAACCGTCAATTTTTCCGGTGAAAAACCCCTCGTTAAAATTCAGTATATTCTTATATTTAAAAACCGGCGTCCCCCGGCCTGTCCAAACCGGGAAACCGCCTCTCCGATCAGGCATTGCTCCATCGGAACCATAAAAAACATATGGTTGCAATCACCAATAAAATTGCACCCGATAATAAAAAATACGAGTAGATTTTACCAAAAACGGACGTTTTCTTTTTGGAAGCCTGCCGGCGGCTCCGGCGGCTGTATACACCTTCCCCGGATTCCGTCTCCATCCCCTCTCTCTCCGATCGTCGGTAAACCTGCCTTTGAGGGGGATGATCCTGCTGAGGATAATCCGGTTTCTTATGGGATTGAGAACGTCCGTATCCGTTTGACCGGCGGCGGGACCGGGACAGCTCTCTACCATTTCCCTGCCCGTCCGGAAGATTTCTTCGGACTGTTGGTTCCCTGCGCGTCGTCCTTTCTTGTGCCTGTTGCAACAAATTTAACATCGGTTGCGGATTTTCTCCCACAACCGTTGCATATGCCCGGACACAGGAACGAACAAACGCGGGATTGGGGTGAAAATGAAACCGCCCCTGTTCCATCGCCAACAAATCCCTTTTGGAAATTCTGGTCCGTCTCTCCACTTCTTCCAAAGTCAAGCCCGACGCCTCACGCGCCCTTCTCAGTCTCCTCCCGATTTCCACGGACAACGAAGCACCCTCCCCCAACTAACTTCACGGCTTACTGAACTTTCACCACATAACTTTTTTCAGCATCTTGCGCATCTGTATTAATTTGTTGATCATTCACAAGGATTTCTACATTAGATGGCGTTCCCAATCGGAACCAAACATAGTTTTTTCCGGCTGTATCCAGTGTGACTTCTTGCCCCACACGCAATGTCAATTTTTTGGGCTGATCCTTCGGAGTAGGGGCATACAAAACCGTTGATTCCCCACTTCTCCCTTTTAACACAACATTTAATTTATCGACATTTTTGATCAAATACTCTTGTCCGGCATAAGGATCCGAGGATTCTTCCCCTTCCTCCAAAGTGGGCAAATTTTGCGAAGCGGCATTGACATCCACCATTTGCCCGTTTCCGGCAGGATATTCCGCTGCATTGCGTTTTTCGGGCTGGGAAGTCTGATGACCATGGAGATAAACATACACTCCTCCGCTTAACAATAACAAAGCACCGACAACCATGGCAATCATCGTATGTTTTTTCTTTTTGACATTTTCTTTTTTCTCTTTCATTTGTTGTTTTTTCAATTCCATGGCAACCCGGCGCGGTGTTAACAGATGCTGTTGCGTGGCTTCAAGCGGAGGCAGAGACAGCGTCGTTTGAGGTACGGGTGTTTGGGTTGACGGTTCCGGGTGTTTCATTGGTTGCGGCTCAACCGGTGGTTCCGGGGATTTCGTTACTTCCGGAACCGGCGGAAGCTGATTCTGCTGGTTTGCGGGACGAAAATTCAATCCGGGATTCGGCGCGGAAGACAAAGATTTTTTGGCCGGTTCAGGCTCCGGGTTGTTTGGCTGGCGGAACGGACTCCCGCTCAACACCCCGCTTGGTCTCGGACTTTGCGCTTGTCCTTTCGGAGGAAGAAAATTCCCGCTTGATTTCGGCAACATTTTTGTCCGGGATGCCGGTTTGGGGGGCGTGACGGCTTTGGACTGTTCCTGATTGGGACGCATTTTCATCAACTTGTCAAAATGGTCCAACAATGGTTTCGTATCCACGCCGAGGCTTTTCGCGTAAGTTCTCAAAAAAGCCTTGGCATAAAAAGGGCTTGGCAGCAGATCAAAACGGTCATTTTCAAGCGCATGCAAATATTTTATGTGAATATTCGTAATTCTGTTTGCTTCTTCCAGAGAATACCCCCGTTGCTGCCGCACCTGTTTCAAATAGTCTCCAATCCCCGACATTTTTGATCCCTCCCCTTGCAGCAAAGCTTTTGCCACGTTTAAAATCCATGATATTCATCCAATCGATCATACGAAATCACTTCATCCGGATGATTCCGGAGTTCAATGATATAATCAAAATCATCCAATGTATACTCTGTTTCCCTGATAAACACATCCGGATGTTCAATTACTTTGGTTGCGTCCATACGCAAAATTTCCCGAACCAGCATGTCATGGCGTTCGGTCGAGCGGAGCGTGGAAACGATCCCGTCAATAATATACACGTTTTGGCCTGAAAGTTCATCCTGGGCCAATTGGCTGCGGACCGTCTGTTTTAACAATGTGGACGAAACAAATGTCCAGCGCTTATTGGCACAAACACTGGCAGCCACCACGGACTCCGTTTTCCCGACTCTGGGCATGCCCCGGATACCGATTAACTGAGCCCCTTCTTTTTTAAAAAGATGTGCCATGAAATCCACCAAAAGCCCCAGCTCTTCCCTTGTGAATCGATACGTTCTTTCATCGGCCACACACCGTTCCAGGTAACGGCCGTGTCTGACCGCCATCCGGTCCACCAGTTGAGGAGGGCGCAAAGACGTAATGGTGATGTTATCAACTCTTGTCAAAATTCCCCTTAACGCCTCAATCTTTTCTTTATCATCAGAACGGAGCAGTAAACCCCGCCGGTTTTTCTCCACCCCGTTAATCGTGACGATATTGATGCCAAGCATTCCCAATATGGATGCCAAATCCCCCATTAAACCAGGGCGATTTTTATGAATCTGATATTCCAGATACCATTCCTGGTGATCCATGAAAGCACCCCACCCTCTCCCGTTTCAAACGCCAAACTCAAAAGATTAATATGTTAATTAGTATAGCATAACCGCAAAGTGCCAAAAAAGTATTACATTGAGAATTGAATTTATCAAAAAAATAAAACACCCGTTTTTGGGTGTTTTAAAATAAAAACAAACATTCATCTGTTTCCATCGTTCACCATTTTGAACATTAAATTGGCGATCGTTTGTTGCTCGTTTTCATCCGCCACACTCCAAAGATCTTTTAAAACACGTTCCTGGGTGTTTTGCGGATCCACATCCTTGGCCAGATAATCCCCGAGTTGATGGGCCAATTCTTTGATATCCTGGTCACTCATCCCCAGCTGGCGGGCTTGGTCCACACGGTTATGCAAAAACTCTTTCCAGTCCTGAAAATTGTCTAAAACAGACATTTCTTTTTCCTCCTTTTATCTGATACATGGATCTACTTCTAATATGAATCGAATGATTTCATTTTATGTATACCAACCGCCATTAACAGCAAAGACTTGCCCGGTGATATAGGAAGATTGGGGAAGACATAAAAAAGCGGCCAGCGATGCCACTTCCTCCGGACTTCCCAAACGGCCGGCCGGAATGTCCTCCGCCAACGAATGCTTCTCTTCCCCGGTCAATTGCCGATCCAACAAAGGAGTGTCAATGGCTCCGGGCGCAATAGCATTCACCGTAATGCCGCTTGGCGCCACTTCTTTCGCCAGGGCCTTGGCCATGCTGATTTGCGCTCCTTTGGCGGCGGAATACAACACTTCCCCCGCACCGCCGGTCTGCCCCCATATGGAAGAGACCAAAATAATCCGTCCATCTTTTTTGCGGATCATGCGGGGAAGCGCGATTTGTGCCAGATAAAAAGCACCCCGCACATGAACATCCATCAGCAATTCATAGTCATGATCCGAAAAATCCTGAATCAATCCCCATTTGGACGTACCCGCCGCATGAATCACGATATCCGGCGGAGACAAATACATGCAAATTTGCTGGTAAGCCTCATCGACAGAAGAACGGGTCCTTAAATCCACCGGAAAGGCAAAAGCCGGAACCCCTTTTTCTTTGCATTCCATGACAACTTTTTGCACTTCCTCCCGCCGGGAATGATAACCGGCGGCAATGTTTGCACCCAATCCGGCCAGTTCGATGCAAATGTCCCGCCCGATTCCCCCGCTGCCTCCAATGATCCAGGCGGTTTTTCCTTTTAACGCTTGCATGTTTTCCATCCTTTCAAACAAAAGCGCCCTTTTGAAAAAGGACGCTTTCACGGTTATGATTTGTAACTTTAATCTTGGGACGGCCGCACGATGGAAACGGCAAACCGGTCCCACTGCATGTGTTCCTGCATGCGGCGGTTCACCTCTTCTAACGTCAAAGCCTCCAAACACGGAACCAGATTAAATAAATCGGCATCATGAAACCGGTAACCGGTAAATTGGTTGGCAATCCATTCCGGAGAATTCAAATAGCGCAAATTCGCACCGATCTTCTTTTTGCGAATCCGTTCAAAAGTTTCCTGGTCCAATCCCTTTTCAATCAAGGGTGGCAATTCCTTTTTGATCCGCTCAAGCAACTGATCGGGATCCGGCGTATCCCCTCCGATGATGGACAACCCGAATCCCCTGTCCAGGGTATAATCCGTCCCGAACCCGTCATCAATCAATCCGTCGTCATACAGGGATTGATACAAGTTGGAAGCCGGGCCGAGCAATGCTTCCAAAGCGATCTGGGTGGCCATTTCTTGTTTGAGAAACTCGTTTCCCTTTACGTTCACCTTGTCCGCTTTTTCTTTAAATCCAAACATGCATTTGGAAATCCCGACACTCAACTCGATTTCCTTGAAGGCTTCGGCCACCTCCTCTGGCTCATCCGGGAAAAAGCGTTCAATCTCCGGCTGATCCGGGAAAGACTTGTTCTTTTGGTTTTCTTTCACCAATTGGATGATGGCTTCCGGATCCACCGGCCCGACAATGAACAGGACCATGTTGTTCGGATGGTAAAAAGTTTCATAGCAAGTGTACAACAAGTCTTTGGTAATCTTCGATATGGACTCCACGGTTCCGGCGATGTCAATCTTAACGGGGTGATGGTGATACATGGCTTCAAACAAGCCAAAATAAGCACGCCAGTCCGGGTTGTCATCGTACATCCGGATTTCCTGTCCGATGATCCCTTTTTCTTTCTCCACATTTTGCTCCGTGAAATACGGCGATTGCACAAAATCAAGCAAGGTTGTCAGGTTTTTTTCCACCTGGCCCGTGCTGGAAAACAAATAGGCCGTCCGGGTAAAGCTGGTAAACGCATTGGCCGAAGCCCCCTGCCGCGAAAACTCCTGGAACACGTCTTCCCCCGATGCCTGCTCAAACATTTTGTGTTCCAAGAAATGCGCAATTCCGTCGGGAACCTCATGCTTTTCTTTCCCCTTTACCCGGAAGGTGTTGTCAATGGATCCGTATTTGGTTGTAAACGTGGCATACGTTTTAAAGAAATTCTTTTTCGGCAGGACATAAACACTCAAGCCGTTGGGAAGCTCTTCAAAGAACAGAGATTCTTGAATTTTATCAAACTCCACTTTTTGCATGTTCATTCCCTCCCCGGTCCCGTAAGAAATAAATCACATCCAACCGGATTTTCTCCGCTATTTTTTGCACGTCTTCCTTTTGCACCGCATTCACTTGCTCCAATAATTTTTCCAGCGGCAAATCTTTTCCGTTCAAAACGGATTGGTAATGGAAATGGATCATCTCATAAGACCGGTCCATTTGAGAGCGCAGCTGGTTGGACAACGTCGCCTTGGACTGCTTCAGTTCCTGATCGCTGATGTTTCCTTGCCGGATTTCCTCCAACTGCTCTTTGATGATTTGAACCGCTTGCTCATAGTTGGCGATTTCAATTCCGGATTGAATGAGCAACAGGCCTTTATGACTTTCCAAGCGGGAAGAACAATAGTAAGCGAGGCTCGCTTTTTCGCGCACATTCCTGAACAGCTTGGAATGCGGGAAGCCGCCCAGGATGCCGTTATACATCATGAGCGCCGGATAATCCGGATCTTTTATTGTGGTTTGGGTCCGGCAACCGATGTTCAATTTCCCTTGTTTGACATTCATCCGTTCGGTCACGATCCGTTCTTCCTTCACCGGAAGGGAAGCCGTTTTTGTCTGTATCGTTTTCCGCGTTTTGTCCGCAATGGACGAAAATTCTTTTTCAAGCAATTTCAGCACTTCGTCCACCGATACATTGCCCACGCAATAAAAATCCACCGGGCAATCGGACAAGACCTCTTGATAATATGTATACAACGATGGCGGGTCAATGTTTGGCAAGTCTTCGAGACGTCCATGGTTAAACAACGCATACGGCTCTCCCTGACACATGGCCTCAATCAGGCGATGGGAAGCATAGCGGATTTTATCGTCTTTTAAGCTTTCAATTTTCTGTTTTAAATTTTTCTTTTCCGCTTCCACATAGGACGGCTTGAATGCTTGATTTTCCAGCGCCGGTTTTAATAACACCTCGCTGAAAAACCGGATTCCTTCCGCAAGCAGGGAAGGGGATTCCTTGAGATATTGTTCATTGGCCAGTTCCATGCCAAATTGCATGATATGCCGTTCTCCCCGCTTGAATACATCCCCGAACAAAATGGCCCCATACAACTCATCCAATTTCTGACGGAAGGAAAGGGTGGTCGGATGGGACTGTGTCCCCCTCTGCAACACTTGAGGGAGCAATGCGGTTTTGGTTACGGTTTCCGGGGACAACTCCTGTTGAATAAATGCCATCAGCGTCGTGGTTTTAAACTTTTCGCTGTTACAAACATGGACACGGATATTCCCGATCGAGCCTGTTTCAAACTGAGCAAAACCCAAAGTATTCACCTCTTTTTTCATCAAGTCAATTACCCCTATTATAGACGAATACGGCACCGGTTAGAAATGTTCACCATTTATTATGATCGTCTGCCCGGCAAAAAAATTCTTTTCTTTGAAAACTCGGCGGCTTCCCTCTTCGCGACTACTTCACAGCTTCTTTTTTTCTCTCCCCGGTTTCATTGTCAAAGGATGAAACCAACACTTCGCGGGGCTTGCTCCCTTCATAAGGGCCGACAATCCCTTTGGCCTCCAGCATGTCAATCAGGCGGGCCGCCCTGGTGTAACCGATCCGCAACCGGCGCTGCAACAAAGACACAGAGGCTGTTTGCGCTTCAATGACCAGTTTTTTCGCTTGCGGAAACAATTCGTCGTCGACGGATGATTTATTTTTGTCAGGGGATTGGGGAATCATTTCTTCCTGGTAATCCGGTTCTTGTTGTTCCTTGACAAATTTCACCACCCGCTCCACTTCTTCATCCGAAAGGAAAGCCCCTTGGATCCGGGTCGGTTTGGATGCTCCCGTCGGCAGATACAACATATCCCCGCGTCCGAGCAATTTCTCGGCTCCCCCCATGTCCAGGATGGTGCGGGAATCGGCCTGAGATGAAACGGCAAAAGCAATCCGGGTCGGGATATTGGACTTGATCACGCCGGTAATCACATCGACCGATGGACGCTGAGTGGCGATGATCAAATGAATCCCGGCAGCCCTGGCCATCTGCGCCAGCCGGCAAATCGCATCTTCCACATCGGCCGGGGCGACCATCATCAAATCCGCCAACTCATCCACAATGACAACAATGTAAGGGAGAGGGTCTGTATCTTCCAATCCCTTTTCTTTCACCAATTGATTGAAGCGTTCGATGTCGCGGGCCCCGTGCTTGGCAAACAATTCATAGCGCTTTTCCATTTCCGCCACCACTTTTTTCAATGCCATGGCCGCTTTGCGCGGCTCCGTGACAACCGGAATCAATAAATGGGGAATTCCGTTGTATACATTCAATTCAACCATTTTGGGATCAATCATCATCAATTTCACTTCGTCCGGACGCGCTTTGTACAGCAGGCTGACAATGATCCCGTTGATGCAAACGCTTTTTCCCGATCCGGTTGCACCCGCCACCAGCAGATGCGGCATCTTGGCCAGATTATCCACAATGGGTTTGCCGTACACATCACGCCCCAGGGCAATGCTCAACTTGGATTGCGATCCCAAATATTCCGCACTCTCCAATACATCTCTTAACCCCACCAGCGCGACTTTGGAATTGGGGATTTCGATCCCGACCGCCGATTTTCCCGGGATCGGGGCTTCAATCCGGATATCCTTGGCCGCCAGCGCCAGGGCAATGTCATCCGCCAGGTTGACAATCCGGCTCACTTTCACCCCTTTTTCCGGACGGATTTCATAACGGGTGACAGCCGGTCCCCGGTGGATTTCCCCCACCGTTGCTTTGACTCCGAAGCTTTCCAGTTTGTCCTGCAGCGTTTTTGCTTTTTCATGGACGTTTTCCTGCTCCCGGCCCTGCCTTTTCTTTGTCGGATTCAACAAGGTGGCCGGTGGCAATACATAGTGATCCATCTTTTGTTGCGATTGAAAATGGACTTCAATCGGCTCGTCGGAACCTTCTTCCTGTTCGGGTTGTTTCGGTCGTTTCCTATCCGGCTCCGACGGCTGCAATTTCAATTTCATTTGTTCATGGACCGGCTTTTCCCCGTCCTCCGGTTGCTCCCGGCTGTCTTGGTAAGCCACATCTTCAAAGTCATAAACCACCGGATCGATGGGCTCTTTGCTCACTTCCACATCAGGGACGGTTTTTTTCTGCACACGTCTTTGCTTCGATGGCCGCTTCCGGCGGCGGTCATATTGCCTGATCCAATCGATCAGGCAATCTTTTCCCTTCTGTTTTGCTTTTTTGTAAACGGCCTTAGAGATCAGCGCAGCTTTGGTAAATGAAAAGTCGGCGATCAGCAAAAAACCGCAACACACGACGGCAGCCAGCACAATCAAAGCGCCAGTGTCATCGAATAAAAAATGGAGCAAAGCATAGGAAAAAGCCCCCAGCATCCCGCTGCCGACATCCAGTGGAACCGCTGAATTTCTTTCCTCCAACAACATGTACCATGTCTGATCAATGATTCCCTTGTCCGTTTGAATGGTGTGAAAGGTCAAGTAATGATTAAAAGTGATCAGCGCCATGAACACCAAAGCGACTCCCGTCCACCTCGACGACCAATGATCCGGCCACCGGTGATGCGCCATCACATACACGGACAATCCCATTCCCAAAAGCGGAATGATAAAATCCCATGTCCCCACCACAAAACGGGCCAGATACGTCAAATTTCTGCCAATGGCTCCATAACTGGCAATCGTCACCAAAGACAACGCCAATAAGACAATGCCGTAAATCTCAAACAAAATTTCTTTTTTTGTTCCAATCGACTGTTTTTTCTTATTTCTCTTTTTTGTCATTGAAACCACCTTTTCAACCCATCCGTTCCGAAAGTAAATAATGGAAATGATAACCAGTCGGTATTATCTTATCGATATTTATTTCCCAAAACAACATAAAGTCTCCTACCGGATTTTAAAGATTTTTTCTTTTTGTTCTTCTTCCGGCTCCAAAAAAACTGCCGGCAATGGCCGGCAGTTTACTCTGTCACGGTCGGAACGTTTTTGATGGTGTTTCCCGGCTGAAAACGAGGATCCAAAAAATGACCGGGATCTCCGCTCAGCACTTGGACAATGGTCGCTTCTCCTTCCTCTCCTTCATGGACAATCATCTTCACGCCATCCACTTGAATTTGTTTCAGCTTCAACTCATCCGGGCGGTAAAAAGCCATTTCGATCGGGATCGTGGAATAGTAAATCATTGCAAAATCTCCTTTTGCTTGTTGGCCTCCACCATTTTGTTCAATTCGGCAAGCGCTTCGGAAATGCCGCCCACTTCATCAATCAATCCGTATTTCACCGCATCTTTTCCAATCACATTGGTTCCAATGTCCCGGGCCAGATCCCCGGTCTGGAACATGAGCTCACGGATCTTTTCTTCCGTGATGTTCGAATGGGTGGAAATGAAATGAATCACCCGATCTTGCATTTTTTCCATATATTCAAAGGTTTGGGGCACGCCGATGACCAATCCGCTCAGACGGACCGGATGAATCGTCATGGTGGCTGTTTCGGCTATGAAGGATTTATCCGCCGCAACCGCAATGGGAACCCCGATGCTGTGGCCTCCCCCGAGAACAATCGAAACCGTCGGCTTTCGCATCGTCGCAATCATTTCCGCAATGGCCAAACCGGCTTCCACATCACCGCCCACGGTATTTAAAACAATCACCATTCCTTCAATCTTCGGGTTTTGTTCCACCGCGACGATCTGCGGAATCACATGTTCATATTTCGTCGTTTTATTTTGGGGAGGCATCACCAGATGGCCTTCGATTTGCCCGATGATGCTCAAACAAAAAATATTGCTTTCCAGTTGAGGCACATTGGTTTGCCCCAACTGCTGGATCATCTGGGCGGCAGCATTCTTCTTTTTTTCATTCGATTCTGTATCGGGTCGGACATTTCGATCCTCTTTCACCGGGTTCACTCCTTTTGTATGGACTACGAGTTAGTATGCGCATCTCTCTTTTTTTATTGTGAGGAACCCGGGAGAATTTTATGTTCCTATTTGCGCCAATTTCTTGCTTTTTGCGCCGATGCCGCCACTTTATCCAAATCGCTTCGGACCGAAGCTTCCACGGCGGCGGCATAGGCACCTTCCACCAACGGCGCGTCCGCCACGCGTATCTTCTTTTCGTCCCCCAACATCTCGATGGCCATTTCGACGGACATAGCCGCACTTCCGATATCAAATAAAACCAAAACGCCGCAATCTGAATAAACGCGTTCGATGGCTTCTTTGATCTTAAACGGGCTGGTTCCCAGCTCTCCATCATCCGTTCCGCCGGCAATGGCGACCGGTACGCCTTTTTGTATTTGCGAGAGAAATTCCGCCAATCCTTCAACAAGCTTTTCACTGTGCGAGACCAGCACCAATCCGACACAGCTCATTGTCCGTCCCCCTTCCAAGGTTGTTCTGCCCATGTCCAAAAGAAGTAATAAGAAGACACCGCCCCCGGATCCAAGTGACCTCTCGAGCGTTCCCCAAGGTAAGAAGCACGCCCTTTCTTTGCCACCATCGCCCGGGTGTCGATCATGGATTGTTCGGCAATGTCTTTGACCATTTGCCAGGAGATTTGCTCTTTCGCCTGTTCCATGTACCGGACAACGGGTTCCCAGACATCCAACATGGTCTTGTCGCCGGGCTCCGCTTTTCCTCTCATTTTTAATCCCTGACGAGCCTCGGAAAAAGCCGTTACCCATTCTTCATGCGTCAACACGCTTTTTCCTTTGCAAACCGAAGCCATTTTCAGAAAAACAGTGCCGTACAACGGGCCGGATGCCCCGCCCACTTTGCTTAACAGAATCCGGGAAACCGTTTGGAACCACCACCCGATATCGTGAGGATCATGTTCTTGCGCCAGGACCTTCTCCACTTCCTTAAAGCCGCGAGCCATATTCACACCGTGATCCCCGTCTCCAATCGCCTGATCATACCGGGAAAGCTCTTCCTTTTTTTCTTGCATGATCCGGCTTAAATCCGATAACCAATGCTTCACCTGCAAAACCGTCCATTCCATCTTATCTTCCTCCTTCGGCTTGAACCCATGATACGGTGTCGGATGGTTCTTTCAATCCTTTTTTTAATTCATCATCCAGTTTCAAGAGGGTGAGTGAACAACCGGCCATCTCCAACGAAGTCATGTATTCGCCGACACTGGTGGAGAACACACGGATCCCCTTATCTTGTAAATATTCCGATACTTTTCTGTTCAAAATATACAACTCCATCAGCGGCGTGGCCCCCAAACCATTCAACATGACCGCAACCTCGTCCCCTTTTTGGAGTGGCAAATCCTTAAAAATGGCATCCAACAACACACCAGCAGTTTCATCTGCGGACAAGTGATCCGTTCTTTGGATGCCGGGTTCCCCATGAATCCCCATTCCGATTTCCATTTCATCCTCTTGGATCTCAAAGCCTGGCTTTCCGACGGCTGGCACCGTGCAGGCGGTTAAAGCCACTCCCATGCTCCGCATATTTCGCACGGTTTTTTCCGCAATTCGGTGAACCTCCTCCAAACCCGCCCCCGCTTCGGCCCAAGCTCCGGCAATTTTATGGACGAAAACCGTTCCGGCAATTCCCCTTCTCCGGGACGGATCATCAACGGCCACATCATCGTTGACCACCACGCATTTCACGGGGATTCCTCCCATTATCGCCATATCTGCCGCCATCTCAAAATTCATGACGTCCCCGGCATAATTTTTGATGATCAACAAGACACCCTTGCCTCCGTCGGCTGCCTGGATCGCTCTTAAGATCTGATCGGGCGCGGGGGAGGTAAACACCTCGCCAAGCACGGCGGCATCCAGCATGCCTTTTCCCACATACCCGGCATGAGCCGGTTCATGCCCGGAACCGCCGCCGCTGACCAACCCCACTTTTCCTTGAACAGGCGCTTCATTGCGGACGATGACGGAATAATCCGGAATCCTGGACAATCTCTTTGGATACGCGGCCACCATGCCCTCCAACATTTCATCCACTACCTCATCAGGATGATTGATCAATTTTTTCAACTTTCTCTCATCTCCCTTTTGCAAAAATCGCCACTTTTTCAAGCCGGATCATTCAGATAATCCATCGGGTAAAGAATGGTTTTTCACACTTCATTATATCTAAAAAAATAAAACACTTAAAAAACGGAATAAGTCACCCAAATAAAGTTTTTTCTCCCTTTTATTTCCTTAACAAAAACTCACAAATTGCTTTATAATAATAAATGAGATAGCCACTCTGGCTTACGCAAGCTATCTCAATCAAGTGGTTTTATCATTTTGTTCCCCGGATCTATGAGACCGTTTACACGGTCTCTTTTTTTATCTTTTTGAAACGGATTTCCCCTTCTCCACACCAAATCATTTTTTTCTGCTATGATGAGTGGGGAAAAAGGGGGGGCATATGATCATGCATCAAAAAACGATTCGATTTTTTTCCGTCTTTCTGTTTCTGTTTGGCTTGTCATTTACAGCCGGTTGCCAGCCGGATCCGCATCAGGAGGCCGGTCCCGGTGAATCCTCCCATGTAACGGGAGATGTCCGGGAGACCACCGCGCCCCATGAATTACCCTCTTTTTTGCGGGATCATCCCGCGGAGGTGGCTCAAACTTATCAAGAAGTCTCCAAACACCGTGATTTGCTGGCCCGGATCCCGTGTTTCTGCGGATGCGGACAAAGTGTGGGGCATCGCAATAATCTTGATTGCTTTATCCACCAACAATCCAAAGACCAAATCACATGGGATTCCCATGCCACCACTTGCGGGGTTTGTCTGGAGATTGCCAAAGAATCCATACAAATGAAAAAATCCGGAACGTCTGATCAAAAAATCCGCGAATTTATCGACCAAAAATATGGCAACGATTTTGCCGAACCGACGCCAACTCCGGCTCTGTAAATGACAATACATCCTGCCTGGACACCCAGACAGGATGTATTTTCTTTATTTCACCAAGACTTCTTCCCGGCAAAAGTCCACAATTCTTTTCAGATGATGGAGATAGAGGTTTTTCAGTTGTTCAATCGTCTCCCGATGATACAGCGTTTGGTGGTAGCGAATCAGCGTGACCAGTTCCCCGTTTTCAACAAACAAACTGAAATCCAGTTTATACGGCCACTGAGCCAGGGGATGAACCCCTTCTCCCACCGGCAGGGACACGATTTGGATGTCCTCCTTCTCCACATCCCGGACAAACTCCCCTTGATAGTTGAAGTTGATCTCAGGTTTGAGCCGGAACGAAAGATCTTGTTTGTTTTCGGGACGGGTTAAATATTTGAGAATCCCGTATCCGATTCCTTTATTGGGAACCCGCCGCAAGACTTCTTTCACATACGGAATGACTTCGGCCGGATTTTTGGAATCTTGTTCAAACACGACCGGATACATAGATGTAAACCATCCGACGGTCCTGGTCAAATCCACCCCGTCAATCACTTCCTCCCGGCCGTGCCCTTCCAATTGGACCGCCACCTTGCCATGGGTCCAACTGTTCAAGGTCATCACCAAGCCCGACAACAACAAATCATTCATCTCCGTCTGGTAAGCGCGATGCGCCCCGGACAACAAGTCACCGGTTTCCTCTTTCGGGAGGCGTCCCCAAACGATGCCGATATGCTGATTGGCATAATCCGACGTTTCTTTTTTATCGACCGGAAGTTTTGGAACCTGGAGGCGGTCGGTCGCTTTCCAATACGGAATTTCAGCAAGCAACGCCGGACTGTTCGCAAACTCTTGCAATTGATGGCTCCATGATTGAAACGAAGTCGTTTTTTGCGGCAAAGCCAAGGGTTCCCCGTCCAATTGTTGCTGGTACGCAGTATGGAGATCTTCGGACAGCACCCTCCAGGAAACGGCATCCATCACCAAATGGTGGATAATGATCAGCAAGTAATCCCCTTCGCCGGTATGGAAAATCCCCAGGCGGATCAACGGCCCGCCATGGATGCGAAGCGATTGATGCAAACGGTTGGCTTCTCTTTTCATCACTTCCGAAAGGTCTTCGCTGTTGACATCAAACTCGTGGATGGAGAAAAATTCCCCTTCCACATCCCGGTTCCATGCCTTCACCTGGTGATCTTCCCGCTTAAACGACATCCTCAAGGCGTCGTGATGGGTCACCAATGCATGGAAAACCGGTTTTAACACGTCGGCATCCCATCCTTGTTTCCGGTACAGGACAATGGCCATGTTCCATTGATCCGGATAATCCGTCTGCTCAAACATCCAACGCTGAATCGGGGTCAGCGCAACTTCCCCCGTCACCACTTCATCTTCCCGGTCTTCATCGATGGGGAAAACATGCGGTGCCAATTCTTCAATGGTCGGATGTTGGAACAAATCTTTCAATCTCATTTTCAGCCGGTACGGTTTCAAGCGGGAAGCAATTTGCATCGCTTTGATGGAATCGCCACCAAGCTCAAAAAACTGATCATGGATCCCCACCCGGTCCAGATGCAAAATTTCCTGCCACAGCTCCGCCAGGATGCGTTCCTTTTCATTGCGGGGCGCCGCATATTCCACGCCGGTTTGCATCTGTTTGGGTTTGGGAAGCATGTTTTTGTCCACTTTACCGTTGGCATTCAACGGCAGTTGCTCCATCTGCATGAAGTAAGCCGGAATCATGTAATCAGGCAATTCTTTCCCCAGGTACTGCCGCAATGCAGGAATGGAACAGGACTCCGATGCCGTGAAATATGCACACAAATGCAACTGATTTTGTTCGTCGGTTTGCGCCACCACCACGGCTTCTTTCACGGTCGGGTAACTTAACAACTTGTCGGCCACTTCCCCGGGCTCAATGCGGTAACCGCGGATTTTCACCTGTTCATCCATCCGCCCCAGAAACTCCAAGCGCCCGTCCGGCAGCCACCGCACCAGGTCTCCGGTCCGGTACATCTTTTGCCCCGGCACATAAGGGTTGGGCACAAACTTCTCCGCCGTCAGCTCCGGCCGGTTCAAATATCCCCGGGCCAGACTTTCCCCGCTGACGCACAGCTCGCCCGGCACGCCGATTGGCTGCAATTGCTGATGTTCATTCAACACATACACTTGGTTATTGGCCACCGGTTTTCCAATCGTGACGGGTTCATCCGGACGCACCGGGGTGCTCGTCGTCACCACCGTGTTCTCCGTCGGACCGTAATTGTTGACCACCGTGTAGTTCTGCGGCAACACCCGGCCCAACCGGTCCCCTCCGGTCAGCAACACTCTCAGGCTGCGGTTTTCCAGCTGCATAAATTGCTCCGCCACCGGCGTCGGCAGAAAAGCAACCGTGATCCCTTGTTCCTCCATGTACCGGTTCAGTGCCTCCAGATCATAACGCATGGCCTCTTCAATGATGTGAAGCGACGCTCCCGCCATCCAAGTCGGGAAAATCTCCCATACCGAGGCATCAAATCCGACCCCTGCGTATTTGATGCTCTTATCTTCCGGTGTCACCTGAAATTCACGGATATGCCACTCGCACAAATTGATCAGGGAGGCGTGTTCCACCATCACGCCTTTGGGTTTTCCGGTGGAACCGGACGTATAGATCACGTAGGCCAAATCCCGTTCTTTGTTCACCGGTGCGGGGTTGTCATCGGATTCGCCCCGGAAATCTTTGGTTTTCATATCCCAAACTTCCACGCCGGAACTGCCGGGAACGGCCGGACGATCCGTAAGAAGCAGGGAAGCCCCGCTGTCTTTCAACATATATTGGATCCGGTCCGCCGGATATTGCGGATCAATCGGAACGTACGCCGCCCCTGCTTTCAAGACACCGAGAACCGCCGCCATCATCTCTTTGGACGGGGACATCAGGATGCCGACCAGTTGCTCGCGGCCGATCCCTTTCTTCCTCAGCGCATGGGCCAGGCGGTTGGCCTGCCGGTTCAACTCTTCATAAGTCCATCGTTCTTCGCCGCAAACCACCGCCACCCGGTCCGGTTGCTTTTCCACCCGTTCTTCAAACCAGGACGGAATCGTTCTTCCCCGCGGATACTCCAGACGGGTTTGGTTAAAGGTTTGCAATATCTCCCATTTCTCTTCCAACGTGGGAAGCTCAATCTCGCACAGCCGAATTCCGGGATCATCCACAATCTGTTCGAGAATATGAACAAAGTGGCCAATCATACGCCGGATGGTCCCGGGCTTGAACAGGCAAGTGCTGTATTCGACAACCCCTTTGAATGTTTCCTCATCTTCCGCCATCATCCAGCTCAAATCAAATTTCGATTTTTTCCATTCAATCTCCCCTTGGCGAATTTTCAATCCTTGCAGTTTAAAAACCGGCATGTCGATATTCTGCATGGCAAACATGGTGTCAAAAAGGGGATTGCGGCTCAAATCGCGCTGGGTATCCAACTTTTCCACCAATTCCTCAAACGGATAATCCTGATGCTCATACATTTGCAGGACGCGTTCCTTCACCTGTTCCAAAAAGACTGTGAACGGAAGTTGCAAATCAATCCGGTTGCGAACCACAAGCGTATTGGCAAACATCCCCACCATGGACTCCAAACCGGCATACGATCTTCCGGCAATCGGCGAGCCGACAATGATGTCGTTTTTGCCGGTATATTTCGCCAACAGCAAATTGTACGCGGCCAAGAGTGCCATATACGGAGTCGCTTTTTTCTCATCCACAAGCCGTTTCAATTTCCGGGTTAATCGGTGCTCGATTTCGAAAGTCATATGGTCCCCGTCAAACCGTTGTACGGAAGGTCGCGGGTAATCCGTGGGCAAATCCAGAACCGGAAGTTCGCCGGAAAGTTCATTCATCCAATACTGCTCGTGTTTTTTCCATGTATCCTTTTGTTTTTCCTTTTGTTGCCAGACGGCATAATCCTTGTATTGCAGGGACACCGGCGGCAACGTTTCTCCCTGCAGGCATTTCATCAAATCCTGAAACAGGATGTTCATCGAGACACCGTCGGAAATGATGTGATGCATGTCGATGACCAAGATCTGTTCTTCTTCCTTGGCATGTTCGATCATTCCGACCCGGATCAACGGAGCTTTCTCCAAATCAAACGGACGGATGAACTGTTGAATTTTTTGTTTCACATCCGGACGGTCTTGGGCTTGATAACACTCCACCCGGACCTCCACATCGGTGTGAATTTTTTGCATCAATTCGCCATCAATGAGATGAAACGAAGTACGCAAGGATTCGTGCCGTTCCACCAGTGCCCGGAATGCTTCTTCGAGACGGGAAACCGGCAAATTTCCTCGGATGGAAAAGGCATGGGGCATGTTGTAACCGGTGCCCATTCCTTCCAGTTGCCCGACCACATACAACCGTTTCTGTGCGGATGAAACCGGATAATAAGCTTGTTTGGGTGCCGGAGCGATGGTGACATGTTCAGCCGTTTTTTGATTTTCGATGTATGCGGCCATCTCCTTGACCACGGGACGGGCAAAAATCTCCCGCAAAGGCAGTTCCGTATGCATCCTCTTGTGGACTTGCGCCGACAACATCATACCTTTGAGGGAGTTGCCGCCTTTTTCAAAGAAGCTGTCATGGACTCCGATTTGTTTGGTATGGAGAATCTCCTTCAAGATTTCGATCAACTGCTCCTCGGCGGGAGTGGCCGGTGCGTCATCCTTGCTTCGGATTGTGGCGGCTTCCGGCAACGGCAATGCTTTTTTGTCCACTTTGCCGTTTCGGGTCAAGGGGAGTTTCTCCATTTCGATAAAGTGAACCGGAACCATATAGTCAGGCAATTTCAAACTTAAATGCTCCCGTAATTCTTCTGCGGAACAAGGAGACGACGCTGCGAAATATGCGCATAACTCCGGTTCTTGAGAAGGATTCAGCTGCACGGTGACAAAGGCCTCCCGGACGGAAGCATGCTCCAACAAACGGTTGGCGATTTCCCCGGGCTCAATGCGGTAACCGCGGATTTTCACCTGTTCATCCATCCGCCCCAGAAACTCCAAGCGCCCGTCCGGCAGCCACCGCACCAGGTCTCCGGTCCGGTACATCTTTTGCCCCGGCACATAAGGGTTGGGCACAAACTTCTCCGCCGTCAGCTCCGGCCGGTTCAAATATCCCCGGGCCAGACTTTCCCCGCTGACGCACAGCTCGCCCGGCACGCCGATTGGCTGCAATTGCTGATGTTCATTCAACACATACACTTGGTTATTGGCCACCGGTTTTCCAATCGTGACGGGTTCATCCGGACGCACCGGGGTGCTCGTCGTCACCACCGTGTTCTCCGTCGGACCGTAATTGTTGACCACCGTGTAGTTCTGCGGCAACACCCGGCCCAACCGGTCCCCTCCGGTCAGCAACACTCTCAGGCTGCGGTTTTCCAGCTGCATAAATTGCTCCGCCACCGGCGTCGGCAGAAAAGCAACCGTGATCCCTTGTTCCTCCATGTACCGGTTCAGTGCCTCCAGATCATAACGCATGGCCTCTTCAATGATGTGAAGCGACGCTCCCGCCATCCAAGTCGGGAAAATCTCCCATACCGAGGCATCAAATCCGACCCCTGCGTATTTGATGCTCTTATCTTCCGGTGTCACCTGAAATTCACGGATATGCCACTCGCACAAATTGATCAGGGAGGCGTGTTCCACCATCACGCCTTTGGGTTTTCCGGTGGAACCGGACGTATAGATCACGTAGGCCAAATCCCGTTCTTTGTTCACCGGTGCGGGGTTGTCATCGGATTCGCCCCGGAAATCTTTGGTTTTCATATCCCAAACTTCCACGCCGGAACTGCCGGGAACGGCCGGACGATCCGTAAGAAGCAGGGAAGCCCCGCTGTCTTTCAACATATATTGGATCCGGTCCGCCGGATATTGCGGATCAATCGGAACGTACGCCGCCCCTGCTTTCAAGACACCGAGAACCGCCGCCATCATCTCTTTGGACGGGGACATCAGGATGCCGACCAGTTGCTCGCGGCCGATCCCTTTCTTCCTCAATGCATGGGCCAGGCGGTTGGCCTGCCGGTTTAACTCTTCATAAGTCCACCGTTCTTCGCCGCAAACCACCGCCACCCGGTCCGGTTGCTTTTCCACCCGTTCTTCAAACCAGGACGGAATCGTTCTTCCCCGCGGATACTCCAGACGATACGCATTGAAATTGTTTAACACCTGATGCTCTTCATCCGGCGTGATCAATTTGATGTCAGACAGGCGAAGGTCCGGATTCTCCGTGATTTGCTTCAAAATATGAAGATAATGGCGAACCATTCTTTTTACCGTTTCCGGCTTGAACAGATGCGTGGCAAATTCCACGATCCCTTTGATTTTCTCATCTTCAATCAGGATCCAGCTCATATCAAACTTGGATTTTTTCCAATCCCATTCAACCAGTTCCAGCGAAAAATCCCGGAACTGAAGGGCCGGCAATTCATTCTTTTGCAAAGAAAACATGGTGTCAAAAAGAGGATTCCGGCTTAAATCCCGTTCTGCCCCCAATTTTTCCACCAGTTCTTCAAAGGGATAATCCTGATGCTCTGCCATCTCCAGGATTTGTTCTTTCAATTGCGCGAGAAACCGGGCAAACGATACATCCGGTGTCGGCCGGGTTCGGACCGCCAGCGTGTTGGCAAACATGCCCACCATGGTCTCCAGGTCCGCATGCGGCCTTCCGGCGATGGGGGACCCGACAATCAAATCCTCTTGCCCCGCGTACTTGGAGAGCAGGACATGATAAGCGGCAAACAACACCATATACATCGTTGCATTCTGCTCATCGGCCAGCTGCCTTAATTGATCCGACAATCCCGCATCCATTTCAAAAGGAAGCTGATCCCCGTCAAAACGCTGAACTTTCGGGCGCGGAAAGTCGGTCGGCAATTGCAAAACGGGCAACTCGCCGGAAAGTTCATTCAACCAGTACTCCTCATGTTTTTTCCAACGGTCTTTTTGTTTCTCATGTTGTTGCCAATAAGCATAATCCTTGTATTGCAATGGAAGCGAAGGCAACTCTTCACCTTGCATCCGCCGCGAAAAATCGGAAAACCATTGCCGGATCGAAACACCATCAGCCACGATATGATGAAAATCCAATAACAGATACTTCTCGCGGGTGTCCGTACGTTCCAACACCCCGGCACGCATCAACGGCGCCTTTTGCAAATCAAACGGGCGGATAAATTCTTGAATGACACGTTTTTCTTGCCGTTTCCCGCCGGCTTGGTACTGCTCGACGACCAATCGGGCATCGGGATGAATTTTCTGCCTTAATTCCCCGTTAATCATGTGGAAAGACGTTCTCAACGATTCATGCCGGTCCACCAAAGATTGCAAGACGCTCTTTAAACCGGGAACGGACAAATCGCCGTGAATCCGGAATACATAAGGCATATTGTAACTGGTGCCGCTTCCTTCCAGTTGGCTGACCATATATAAGCGCTTCTGCGCGGAAGTCACCGGATAATCCTTCATCTCCGGTGCCGGGGCAATCCCGGTGTATTCTTTTTTGCCCTTATTCTGCAAAAAGGCCGCTTGTTGCTGCACCGTCGGCCGGGCAAAAATCTCTCTTAGCGGCAAGTCTGCATTCAATTCCTTGCTCACCCGCGAAGAAAGCATCATCGCTTTCAGGGAGTGTCCCCCCAGGTCAAAGAAGTTGTCATGAATCCCGACTTGGTCCGCATCCAAAACTTCCTGCCAGACTTTTACCAGCTTTTCTTCCACGGGGTTCGTGGGGGCAACATAATCCCTTTTGTTCTCCAACGCTTCGGCCGGTTTGGGAAGCGCCCGCAAGTCCACTTTTCCATTGGGCGTAAACGGAAGTTGATCCAATTTTACAAAGTAATCGGGGATCATGTATTCCGGCAACGCTTTGGTCATGTGCTCACGCAATGCAGAAGGTGAAACATCCTTTTTCAACACAACATAAGCACACAAATAGGAATGCCCGTTCTGATCTTTATCGGCCAAAACCACCGCATTCAGCACATCGGGATGGGCAAACAACCTCTTTTCCACTTCACCGGTCTCAATGCGGTGTCCCCGGATTTTCACCTGATTATCCATCCGCTCCAAATATTCCAAATGGCCATCCGGCAACAGGCGAACCAAATCCCCGGTGCGGTACATGCGTTGACCGGGATGGAACGGATCCGGAACAAAGCGGGTTTCATTTAATTCGGGACGGTTTAAATACGCTTTGGCCACTCCGTCGCCACTGACGCAAAGTTCACCGGGAATGCCGGGCGGTTGAAGATTTCCCCATGGGTCCAACACATACAGCTTGGTGTTGTTCAGCGGCTTTCCAATCGGTACACGATGGGTGGCCAACACTGACGGATCAATGGAATAAGTCGCGGCAAAAACCGTGGTTTCCGTCGGTCCGTACCCGTTGATCAGTCGGTTTCCGCCCAGTGCTTGCACTGCCTTTTGAACATGTTTGACCGAAGCCTTTTCCCCGCCAAAGACAATTTTGCGCAAGCTCTTTAAACAATCAAGATCCAAATCCACAACCGTGTTAAACAGGGAAGTGGTCATAAAGGCGACGGTAATCTCTTCCTCTCGGATCAATTTGGTCAGCTCCGCAAAGTCTTTGGAAGCCTCTTTGGGCACCAAAACCAGCGTCGCTCCGTTCAACAAGGCATTGTAGATATCAAACGTGGATCCGTCAAAACAATAGTTTGACAACTGCAACAGCCGGTCCCCGGCATGCACCTGTATGTACCCGTTGTTGATGACCGTCCGCATCACATTGTAATGCATGGTCAAAATGCCTTTGGGCTTGCCGGTCGATCCGGAAGTATACATGACGTAAAGAAGATCATCCGGCTGATTGACATTCTCCGGGTTGCTTTTTTCCTCCCCCGCCCATTCGCCGGGAGCCAGTTCAACCACTCGCCCTTTATAACCGGCAGGCACTTTCAGTCCCGGCTGCACCATGAGAACCGGAGCACCGGCATCTTCCAGCATAAATTCCTTCCGTCCAGCGGGATATTCCGGATCAATCGGCATATAAGCCCCACCGGCTTTGACGGCCGCCAGCATGCCGATCATCATTTCAAAGGAGCGTTCCGTCATCAATCCGACAATGTCCCCGCGCCGGACGCCTTGTTTCCTCAACACTCTCGCCAGCTGATTGGCTTGTTCATTCAACTCTTTGTAAGTCATCGTATTTCCCCGGAATTTCAAGGCGATTTGCTGCGGGGATTTTTCCGCCTGTTCTTCAAAAATCTCCTGAACGGTTTTATCGCGCGGATAATCCGCATCCGTTTGATTCCATGCAAACCACTGCTGCTTTTCCGAAGGGGAAACCAGTTCAATGTCTTTCAAGCGGCAATCCGGATTTCCAATGACTTGGCGGACAATCCGTTCAAAGTGGCGGAAACAGGATTCCACGTCTTCTCTTTGGTAAACATGTCCGTTGTATTGAAACAAAATGGTGAATTTCTCACAGGGCACCACAATCACATTAAAGTCATAGTTGGTTTTTTCAAACGTGCTCTTGGCATCCGTCACGACAAACCCCAATTGATGCCGGTATTTATGGAAAATATTCGAATCAAACACATAGTTTTCAAACACAACAATATGGTCAACCAATGAATCGCCGCATTGCGCCGCTTTCTGAATATCGGTCAACGAAGCATAATCATACGGCTCCGAGGCCAGCGCCGCTTGTTGAACTTGTTTGGCCAGGTCTGTAAAACGGTCATCGCCACTTGCTTTGACCCGCACGGGAATGGTGTTGATGAACAAACCGACGATCTCCTGGATCCGGGGAATGTCTTTGTTCCTTCCGGAGACCACGGAACCGAACACCACATCGTCCGTGTGATTGTACCGTTGCAACATCAATCCCCAGATTGTTTGGAATACATTGTTCAGGGTGAGATGATGTTCACGGGCAAATTGATTGAATTGCCTGGTCAACGTTTCATCCAGTGAACAACGGACTTCCTCCAACTTGTAATCATCGCCGCGGGCGGTCTTCGCTCCCGGAATTTTGGCATGTCCTTCATACCCGGCCAAATACTGTTTCCAATATTGTTCTGTTTCTTTGGGATCCTGCTTTTCCAGCCAACGGATCAATTCACGATATTGCGTCACTTTTTTGTGGGGAACGGGCTCGTGATTTTTCAAC
Source organism: Thermoactinomyces sp. CICC 10735 (assembly GCF_016055175.1). Lineage (NCBI taxonomy): Bacteria > Bacillati > Bacillota > Bacilli > Caryophanales > Thermoactinomycetaceae > Thermoactinomyces > Thermoactinomyces sp. CICC 10735. The sequence goes on from NZ_JAECVT010000001.1 coordinate 586,827, forward strand.
TTCCCATAAATTTCGAACAAATCTTCAAACACGATCCCCATGCACCATCCGTCCAAAAGGATGTGGTGGCTGCTGAACACGATTTGATACTGTTGGGACCCTGTTTTCAACACGGAAACACGCAATAACAAATCTTTGGACAAATCAAACGGTTTGGTTTGATCTTTTCGGATCCATGCTTCAACCTTTTGATTCCGCTCATCTTCCGGAAGATGGGAAAAATCCTGATACTGAATCTTTGCTTCGCGCTCTTGCAAAACCACCTGACGTGGTTTTTTCAGCTTTTTATAAATAAACACAGTCCGGAAAATGTCATATCGTTCAATCAAAACATTTAAACTCTTTTCAAACAGTCCGGGATCAAAATCCCCCTCCACCTGGATCAACAATTGTTTGAAATAAGAATTCCCCTGGTCATATAACGAGTGAAACAGCATGGCCTCTTGCATGGGAGACAAAGAATAGATGTCCACCTGTTTTTTATCCATAACCGATCTCCTCCAATAGTCAGACAAGGATGTTAAGCCAAGAGCCCTTCGTGCAAAGGACTCTTGGCATGGCGTTTACAAATCGGAAAGCAAGTCGGAAATATCCTCCAGCTCCTCAAACGTCAAATCTTTGGAACTAAAGTCACTGGGGGTCCATTCTTCTTCTTCTTTGGATACGCAATGCCCGATGAGCCGGCGCAACTGACGAACAAACTCTTCCGCCAAACGGGCCACGGTTTCGAAACGGTAAACATGCTGATGATACTGGAAGTTCATCTCCAATCGTTGATCCATCACTTTACCGTAAATATTCAGCAGATAAGGGCTGGTCGACAACGGACTGAACTCATCGCCCGTCGGCATCGGGGAAATTTGGAACCCTTGGTCTTCATTTTCCTGATCGAACTGCCCCAAATAGTTGAAACTGATCTCCGGTTTCAGGTTCCAGGTCATCCCTTCTTTTTTTACGGGGGAAGTCAGGTATTTCAAAATCCCGTAACCAATTCCTTTATTGGGAATCTTCCGCAATTGCTCTTTCACCTGCTTGATGGCATCCCCTTCATGGTCTGTATCCAGATCAAAAACAACCGGAAACGCCGTCGTAAACCAACCGATGGTGCGGCTTAAATCCACATCTTGCACAATCTCTTCCCGGCCGTGCCCTTCCAGATTGACGGCCACCCGTTCCTGCCCCGTCCACTTGCGGACAGCCAAGACCAGTGCGGTCAACAACAGGTCATTGATTTCGGTATGGTATGCATGGTGCACTTCGGTAAGCAATTGTTTCGTTTCTTCTTCGGTCAGTTCCACTTTGATGGTGGCGTGATCCATGAGGCGCCGCTCTGTCGGCAGGGTGAAATCCCTCGGCAGGGCCGGAACATCCGTATTTTCCACCTGCTTCCAATAATTCAGTTCGGACAAGGCTTGTGGTGAATCGGCATAGTCGGTTAACTTTTTGCTCCATTTTTTAAAAGATGTGGTTTTCTTGGGCAAAACAACCTCCTGGTTTGCGGAAACCTGTTGATAGGCGGTTGCAAAATCCTCCAGCAGAATACGCCACGACACACCGTCCACCAGCAAATGGTGAAGAATGATCAACAAATGATCCCCTTGGCAGGTTTTAAACAATCCCAATTGGATCAATTTGCCCTGGTTGAAATCATGGTTCCGCTGCAATTCATTGGCCATGGACTTAATGTGCGATTCCGGATCGTTGACATGCCGCAAATCAAATTCATAAAGGTTGAAAGACTCCCCTTCTGCCAAACCCCGGTTGATCTGCACCCATTTTTCGCCATCCTGCTCAAAGCGCATTCTCAGCGCGTCATGATGTTCCACCAGCTTGGAGAAAGCTTGATGCACCCGGTCTTTTTGCCAGCCATCCGGATGATAAAGCATCATCGATTGATTCCAATGATGGGCATTCATAAACTCCTGCTCGAAGAACCAATGCTGGATCGGGGTCAGCGGGACTTCCCCCTCGACGATCCCCTCATCATCCGCCGATTCGACCGTTTGTACATACGGTGCCAGTTCATAAATGGTGGGATGGTCGAACAGGTCGTTGATTTTCAGTTTGTAATCCCATTGATGCAACCGGGATACAATCTGAATGGCTTTGATCGAATCCCCGCCCAGTTCAAAGAAGTCATCATGAATCCCGATCCTTTCCAAACCGAGCACTTCTTTCCAGATTTGAACCAGCTTTTTCTCCGCTTCATTGGTGGGTGAAGTGTGTTTCTTACCGGTTTGAACCATCCCGTCCGGTTTGGGCAACGCTTTCTTGTCAATTTTTCCATTGGGGGTCAGCGGGAGTTGTTCCAGTTCCACAAAAAACGCAGGAACCATGTACTCAGGCAACTCTTCCATCATATACCGGCGCAATTCCGGAACCGACCAGGAATCCTTGGCCGTGAAGTAAGCACACAAATACGACGTCCCGTTTTCATTGGTCTGCGCCACCACCGCGGCTTTCTCCACACTCGGGTGTTTCAGCAACCGGTCTGTAATTTCGCCCAGTTCCACCCGGTGTCCGCGAATTTTCACCTGTTCATCAAACCGGCCCAGATACTCGATGTTTCCATCCGCCAGCCACCTTGCCATGTCCCCCGTCTTATACATTTTCGTCCCGGGGACAAACGGATTTTCCACAAACTTTTCCGCAGTTAACTCCGGACGGTTCCAGTAACCTCTGGCCAGCCCTTCCCCGCTGATGCAAAGTTCACCGGGAACCCCGACCGGCTGCAGTTGATGGTCTTTGTTGACAATGTACACCTGCTGATTGAAAAAAGGCTTTCCAATCGGTGTTTTATCCGAAGAATCGTCAAGCTTGGCGTAGGTCGTGCATACCGTCGCTTCCGTCGGCCCGTAGGCATTGATAAATGTGCGGCCGGCTCCCCATTTACCAGCCACCCCCGGGCTGCATGCTTCGCCTGCACTGATGATCGTTTCCAGATCCGGCAATTCTTCATGCGGGACGGACTGCAATACCGACGGCGGCAATGTCACATTGCTGATCCTTTTTTCTTTCAAATATTTCACCAGGTCATTCAAGAGCACCATTTTTTCTTCCAGATACAGGGTCGCCCCGACGGTTAAGGTGGGGAAGATTTCGGCAACCGATGCATCAAAACTGATGGATGCAAACTGTAAAACACGGCTGTGCTCACGGATCTCGTAAGGTTGGGCAATTTGCACCAGATTGCAAAGGTTGCGGTGCTCAATCATCACCCCTTTGGGTTTTCCCGTCGAGCCGGAGGTATAGATCATGTAAGCCAGATCGCCCGGCTGGTTGATGACCGGCAAATCGGAGGCGTCTCCCCTCATCAGTGACGGGCTGATCACCAAAACATTCCCCCGGTAACCGGCCGGCACTTGCAATCCCGGCTGCACCAACAACAATTTGGCCTGGCTGTCCTCCAACATATACTGAATTCGCCCGGCCGGATAATCCGGATCCACGGGGAGATATGCGCCACCGGCTTTTAATACCGCCAAAATGGAGACGATCAACTCCGGCGACCGGTTCATCATGATCCCGACAATCTGTTCGCGGCCGATTCCTTTGTTGCGGAGATTTCTCGCCAGTTGGTTGGCTTGTTCATTCAACTTTTTGTAAGTCCAGACTTCTTCTTTGTAAACCAGCGCCGGGTGATCGGGGGTTTTATTCACCTGTTGTTCGAACAACTGCTGAATCACGGCTTGTTTCGGATAGTCCGTCTTTGTGCGGTTAAAGTCCACAAGCAATTGCTGTTTCTCTTTTTCCGAGACAATTTCCAACCGGTCCAAAGGCGTTTCCGGATTCTCCATGATTTGTTCCATCAAGGTTTGCAGATGCAAAATCACATGCTGCATGTCGGACTCTGTATACACTTCCGTATCATACTTCAGCTTGATCAACCATTCGTCCCCGGGGTAAATGATCAATCCCAACCCATAGCTGTCCTGTTCAAACGCATCCAAACCGGCGATGGAAAATCCGAGATCTTTCTCTTTGCTTTTTAAAGCCTCCATGTCCAGCGGATAGTTTTCAAAGGCCATAATGTGATCGAACAGCTGATTAAACAATGGGGTGTTGGCCTGAATCTCCGCCAACGACGCATAATGGGCTTTTTCCGCCTCCAGAATTTCGCGTTGGGTCCGCACCAACAATTCGGAGAACGGTTCGTTTTCCTGCCGGCGGATCCGCACCGGGACCGTATTGATAAACAGCCCGACCATTTTTTCCACTTGCGGCAGGTCCGACGGCCTTCCGGATACCACGGTTCCGAACACAACATCATCCGTATTGTTGTATTTCTGCAACAACACTCCCCAGATCGCCTGGAAGAACGTACTCGGTGTCACATGATATTTTTGCGCCAACATCGACAACCGGTCGCTCAAATGGCGGGGAAGGCGGAAACTGACCTCTTTCTTTTCCAGTTCAAAATCGGTCTTCCTCCCGATGCCTTTGCTCAAAACGCTGGCTGTCTGTTCATAACCGTGCAAATAATCTCTCCAGAACGCTTTGGCTTCTTCATGGTCTTGTTCTTCCAGCCACCGGATATAATCCCGGTAAGGAGCCATTTTTTCCACTTTGAGCGTGGCATGCTTCATCCGCGCCCGGTACATGTCCAGCCAATCTTCCAACAACAGGCCGATGCACCAGCCGTCAAACAAGATGTGGTGAAAACTCCACACAAAGTGGTAACGTCGATCGCCCAATTTGAACAACGCAAAGCGGATCAACGGCTCATGCAAGGTGGCAAACCCTTTTTTCCGGTCCTCCCGTTTAAACCGGGTTAAGAAAGCTTCTTGTTTCTCTTTGGATTGATGGCTTAAATCCACAAACCGGAACGGAACTTCAACCTCTTTCAACACGGTCTGGAACGGTTGATTCAATTTTTGGTACAAGAAAACCGTTCGCAACACATCATGCTTTTGAACCAAATCATCCAAGCTCTTTTCAAAAGCGGCAAAGTCCACTTCTCCGTCCAAATCGATGTAAAACTGCTCAAAATATTGGATCCGTGTTTGGATCGCATGAAACAAAATCCCTTTTTGCAAAGAAGAGAGCGGATAAATATCATGAATGTTCTTCGGATCCAACACCGAACAAATCTGTTCCAGTTCACGAATCGACAGATCCCTGGCGCTGAAATCACTTGGTGTGCGAACCGGTTCAGCTTGCTTTAAACAGTGACGGACACACCGGGTCAAATGTTCCAAAAAGCGGCGTCCCACCGTCTCAATGGTTTCCCTGCGGAAGAAACGGTGATTGTATCCCACCCGGACTTTGAATTTGCCGTCTGCCACCATACTGTTAAACGTAAGCACATGCGGTTCCGGCGTCAGCGGGCTGAACCAGTCTCCAGTGGATATGGAGCCAAATCCCAATCCTTCTTTTTCAAACTGCCCGAGATAGTTAAAGCTGATCTCCGGTTCGAGCGCAAAGGACAAGTCTTGTTTGTGGTCCAAAGAGGTCAGATAACGCAGGATTCCGTAACCGATTCCCTTTTCCGGAACATGGCGCAACGTTTCCTTGACGCTTGGAATCACACGGGACAACTCCGTCTCATTCAGCTCGAAAACAACGGGATACATGGTGGTAAACCAACCCACTGTCCGGTTTAAATCCACACCGTCAAACAATTCTTCCCGGCCATGTCCTTCCAGATGAAGCGCCACTTTCGATTGTCCCGTCCATTCATGAACAGCCAACGCAAGTCCGGTCAACAACAGGTCGTTCATTTCCGTGTGATAAGCCTGATGTGCTTGGGTCAGCAGTTTCCTGGTGAGCTCTTCATCCAGCTCCAATTCGATCTCCCGCATGTCCCGATGGAGTTTTTCCCCGGTCCATTCCTCATCTTTGGGCAAAGCCGGCACGGTTTGTGAACAAACCCGCTTCCAATAACTTTTTTCTTTCAACATCTTTTTACTGTTTGCAAATTGAAAGAGTTGTTTTGCCCAAGTTTTAAAGGAACTGGTTTTTTGGGGCAACCGGATCTCCTCATGTTTGGATGCCAGATCATAAGCCGTTTGGAAATCTTCCAACAGAATGCGCCAGGAGACGCCGTCCACCACCAAATGATGAATCACCATCAGCAAGTAATCCCCTTCACGGGTGTGAAAAACCCCCAACCGGACCAGCGGGCCGTTTTTTAGATCGATCCCCTTCTGCAGCTTGTTCGCATATGCTTCGATGTTTGCCGGTTCCGATCCGGTCAAATCGAATACATCCAAGGTAAACGCCTGATGTTCCAAGGGTTGATTCGTCTGTTTAATTTCACCGTTTGTGAAATCATACGTCATCCGGAGCGCATCATGATGCCGGACCAACCCCTGGAATGCCTGACCGACCCAAGACGGGTTCCATCCTTCACCGGAGAAGAGCATCATGGCTTGGTTAAAGTGGTGCGGCTCCTCGGATTGAAGGGAGAAGAACCATTTTTGAATCGGAGTCAACCGGACGTCGCCGGAAACCACTTCCTCTTCCTCCATCCGGGAGACACCGCGCCGGATAGAAGGAGCGAGTTCCGCGATCGTGGGATGACGGAACAACTGCTTGGTTTCCAGTTTCATTTGCTGCTGGTTCAACCGGGCCGCAATCCGGATCGCCTTGATTGAATCACCGCCCAGCTCAAAGAAATTGTCATGGATTCCGACCCGTTCGGCCCCCAAAACTTCCTTCCACACTTCGGCCAACAAGGCTTCGGTTTCCGTTGAAGGCTCCACATATCCGGCCGAAACTGCCTTGCGCAAATCCGGTTTTGGCAATGCGCGTTTGTCGACTTTCCCATTGGCATTTAACGGCAGCGAATCCATTTGGACAAAATATCCGGGCACCATGTAATCCGGCAGTTTTTTCTGCAAGTTTTGCCGCAGTTTGGAAACATCGATTTCACCTTCGGCCACGCAATAAGCGCATAAGTAAGATTGCCCTTTTTCATCCCGGTCCATCATCACAAAGGCTTCCCGGACCGCTTCTTCCTCCAGCAACTTCCGTTGGATCTCGCCCAATTCAATGCGATGTCCCCGGATTTTGACCTGATCATCCAAACGGTCCAAATACTCAATCGTGCCATCCGGCAACCAACGCACCAAATCGCCGGTTTTGTACATGCGCCCGTACGGTGCGAAAGGCTCCCGTACAAACCGCTCTTCCGTCAGTTCGGGGCGGTTCAAATATCCTTTGGCCACCCCGTCTCCGCTGATGCACAGTTCGCCGGGCACCCCGACCGGCTGCAATTGGTTCTCGGAATTCAGCACATAAAGCCGGGTGTTATGGAGAGGTTTCCCGATCGGAATAATTCCCCGCTCGATATGCTTGAACCCAACCGGACAATAGGTAGCGAACACGGTGGTTTCTGTCGGCCCGTACACATGAACAACGCGGTCCTCACCCAAAAACTCCACCGCTCTTTTCACATGGGAAAAGGAGACTTTTTCCCCGCCAAACAAAATTTTCCGGACGTTTCGCAAACATTCCAAATCCAAGTCAACCAGGGTGTTAAACAACGCCGTCGTGATAAAAGTGACCGTGATTTGTTCTTCCCGGATCAGCCGGGATAATTGATTCAAATCCAATAAAGCTTCTGTGGAGACCAAGGTGAGTTGCGCTCCGTGCAACAACGAAATGTAAATGTCAAAAGTCGATCCGTCGAAAGCATAATTGGACAATTGCAACACGCGATCCGAAGGATCCATTTCGATATATCCGTTATTAAACATGGTCCGGATCACGTTATAGTGCATGGTTTCGATGCCTTTGGGCGTACCCGTGGAACCGGAAGTGTAGATGATATACAGGACGTCTTCCGGGGCGTTGATATTCGGCAAATTTCCGGGATCCTCATCTTTCCAAACGTCCGGAGACAATCCGGCCACCGTCCCTTGATAAGAAACGGGAGCGGAAATCCCGGGTTCCACCAACAACATGGATGCCTGACTGTCTTCCAGCATAAACCGGATCCGCTCATCCGGATATTCGGGATCAATCGGCAAATAAGTTCCTCCCGCCTTTACAATCGCCAACAGGCTGACCATCATCAAGGGGGAACGGTTCACCATCAAACCGACGACACTTCCCCTGGTGACCCCTTGTTTCCGCAACCAACGGGCCATCCGGTTGGCTTCTGCATTCAACGCTTGATAAGTCAGGACTTGATCGCCCATTTTGACCGCCGGCCGATCCGGCGTTTTCAGCACTTGCTCCTCAAACAACTGCTGAATGGTCTTCGTTCCGGGATAAGGAGCATCCGTCCGATTAAATTCGGTGACAAGCTGATGGCGGTCTTCCGGCGGGAGCAATTCCACGTCTGCTAGGCACTGCCCCGGATCCTTGGCGATTTGTTCCAAAATGTATAAAAAGGATCGGATATATCGTTGAATCGTTTTCCGTTCAAAAAGACGCGTGCAATACTCCACATGAAAGCGGACGGTGTCAGCTTCTTCCTTTGCTTCCCATGTCATGTCAAACATCGATTGTTTCCAGGGCAACGGCACACTTTTCACGTCCGCTCCGGGAATCCGGACGGCGGCTTCCTCCATGTTTTGCAAAACAAACGCGGTGTCAAAGAGCGGATTGCGGCTCCGGTCCCGCTCCAATTGCAACGCCCCGATGATTTCTTCCAACGGATAATCGCCGTTTTCATAAGCTCCCAGCACCCGGGTTCTGACTTGTTGCATGTAACCGGCAAAAGAAAGTTCCTTTTTGGGCTGTGAACGAAGCGGCAAGGTATTGACAAACATTCCGAAAACCGGTTCCATCCAGGATTTTGCACGTCCGGCCACCGGGATTCCGACAATGATGTCTTCTTGTCCTGACAGTTTGGAAATCAACACCTTGTATGCCGAAAACAGCATCATAAACAAGGTGGCATTTTCTCTTTGCCCGATTTGCTTCAGGCGTTCCACCAATGCCGGTTTCACTTCAAAAGAAACTTTATCTCCGGCAAACTCCTGAACCGGGGACCTCGGATAATCGGCCGGCAATTCAAGGACCGGAATCTCTCCTTCCAGCTGCTTGAGCCAATACTCTTTGCGGCGAAGGCACTCTTCCGAACCTAGCCATTGTTGTTGCCACAAGGCATAATCCTTGTATTGTTTGGAAAGCGGCGGAAGCTCCTGTCCTTGATACAGCGCACCCAGTTCACGGTACAAGATTTCTTCCACCGAGATTCCGTCCGAAACGATGTGGTGCATATCCAACAACAGGTAACAGCTCTCTTTGGCATGAATCAGGGCAGCACGAAGCAAAGGAGCTTGTCCCAAGTCGAACGGCCTGATAAAATCTGCGGCAATCCGTTTGACTTCTTCCTCCGAATCCGCGTGGAACATCTCCCACGTTATCTCTGCTTCGGCATGAACTTTCTGCACCAGTTCTTCATCCACCCAGTGAAAAGAAGTCCGCAACGCCTCATGCCGCTGAACCAATTGTTCCACCGCCGATTTTAACCGCTTTGTGTCAACATTTCCCTTCCATTCCAACAGCACCGGTGTGTGGTAAGTGGTGCCGATGTTTTCCATCTGTTCCACTGCATACAAGCGTTTTTGGACGGAAGACACCGGATAATACTCTTTTTCCTCTGCCCCCTCCCATTCATCCGGGATTCTCCCTTCCGCTTTCCGGATTTGAACGGCCATTTCCCGTAAAACCGGATTTTCAAACAAAGCCTGAATCGAAAGCTGAATCTGAAACTCTTCCCGGATTCTTGACACCAGGCGCATTAACTTGAGGGAATCCCCTCCCAAATGGAAGAAATGGTCCCCGGTTCCGGGCTCCACGTGCAAAATCTCTCTCCAAAGCCGGATCAACGTTTGTTCAGTCTCATCGGTGGTTTTCACCATCTCCCGGGTGGCGGCGACCTCCGCTTCCGGCAACGGCAAGGCTGTTTTATCCACTTTTCCGTTGGGAGTCAGCGGAAAAGCTCCCAAATGAATCAGATGGGATGGAATCATGAAGTCGGGCAATTCCTGCGCCAAGTGTTTGCGGATGTCTTCTTCCTCCCATCCTTCCCGCGCCGTGAAATAGCCGACCAGCCGATTTTCGCCGTATTCATCCTTTTGCACCAAGACCAATGCATCTTGAATCAAAGGATATTCCATGAGGCGTTGTGTGATTTCCCCCAGCTCAATCCTGAATCCACGGATCTTCACCTGATCATCCAACCGCCCCAAAAACTCGAGCCTCCCGTCCGGAAGCCAACGGACCAAATCGCCGGTTTTGTACATGATTTCACCAGGTTCATGGGGATTGGGGACAAACTTTTCCCATGTCAGGTCGTCCCGGTTCAAATAACCGCGTGCCAAACCGGCCCCGCTGATGCATAACTCCCCGGGGACGCCAATCGGTTGCAACTCGTGATTTTGATCCAAGACATAAACACGGTGATTGGCAATGGGTTTTCCAATCATGACCGGTTCGCCGTGACGGACGGTCCCGCTGGTGGTGACAACGGTGTTTTCCGTCGGCCCGTAGTTATTCACGATTTGATACGTTTGCGGAACCACTTTTTGCAGCCGGTCTCCACCGACCAGCAGGGTTTTTAAGCAATGGTTTTTGAGCTCCATAAATTGCTCTGCCACCTGCGTCGGCAGAAAACTTACCGTTACGCCTTTTTCCTGCATAAAATCATTGAGCTGCCGGATGTCGTAACGCAATTCCTCTTCAATGACATATAACGTCGCCCCGGCCACCAACGGCGGGAAAATCTCCCACACGGAAGCATCAAATCCAAAACCGGCATATTTGGTGCACCGGTCTTTTTCGGTGATGTGAAATTGTTGATTATGCCAATAAACCAAGTTAACCAAGGAAGAATGTTCGATCATCACACCTTTGGGTTTTCCAGTGGAACCCGATGTATAAATCACATAAGCCAAATCATCGGGCCGGACCGTCGATGGCAAGGGGCGCACTTCCCTGGTTACACTCCAATCCATTCCCGCCAAATCAAATACCGGGACATCCGCCGCCAAATCGCCGGACGCCGTTTTCAAAGACAGTAACATTTTGGCATGGCTGTCGCTTAACATATACGAAACCCGCTCCGGGGGATAATTGGGGTCCACCGGCAAATAAGCGGCTCCGGTTTTCAAAATCCCCAAAACCCCCACGATCATTTCCAAAGAAGGCGGGACCATGATGGCCACAATATCCCCTTTTTCAATCCCGTGATCCCTTAATGCCATCGCCAACAGATCCGCACGCCTGTTCAACTCCTGATAAGTCAGGCTGACCCCTTTGAATTCAACGGCGGTCCGGTTCGGCGACTTCATGACCCTCTGCTCAATCAGCCAGTGTACCGTTTGGCCGTCCGGAAACGCCCGGGTTGTTTCATTAAACTTTTTCAACAATTTCTTTTCTTGTGCCGTTACAATTTGCAGCTTGGAAATTTCCAAACGGGGCTGGCTGGTGACACTTTCAATGATTTGTTTCAGATGATGACCGGTCGCTTGGACCAACCCGCCATCATACCGGTTCGGATCATATGATATCCGGATGGTCAGGTATTTGGCAGGAATAAAGGTGACAATCAATCCAAGCCAGGGCGAATGCTTTTTGATTTCATAAACGTGGCTTTTATATTTTTTGATCCATTTTTGGTATTCAAAATCGTGCTTGGAATAGGAACGGTCAGCGACCACCACCAGATGGTCCAAGGCTTTTTCTTCCATCCCCGTCGCTTCATGAAACTTGGAAAGCGGAAATAAATAAAAATCAGAATGGACATTCGTTTCAGATAAATGTTGAAAGAGCTGGTGAAAGGTTTGAAAATCATCTTTGACACGGAGCAATCGGATTTCCGGATCGCAAGCAGAAACCTTCTTTCCGGAATGGTCGGCAAATGCAAACAAAACTTCTTTCTCTCCGCTGTATCTCAACAACAAACTGCCCCATACCCCTTGAAGCAACGAAGACAAAGCCCCTTGATACCTTCTGGATAACGCATAAAAACTTTCCGTGACGGACCGGCTCAGTCTGATTTCATAATGCTCCGTTGCTTCGGTCTTGTCCCCCATGTTTTCTTTGCCGGCCCATGTTTTCCTGGCGGGAATGAACACGCCCCCGTCATAGCCGCTTAACCATTCATCATAATACTTCCTGTGCTCACTCCATCGTTCCTTAACATTTGCCTTTGTCATGATTAACCTCCAATTTATATAAAACTTATAATCTATTTCAATTATTTTAAAAAGGCAAAACTCATTTTATCCAAACATCCACCTCTTGTCAATGAGACAATCATGAAATTACAAAATATAATATAAAATTATATTAATAAAAAATGTTTTTTTAGGATAAGATGCAGGTATTTCACTTATAATACCGAGGTATGTATCCTTTAAAAAAATGGTATACTTATATTTTTAAATATACAGCATTTGGGAATTATGAAATATCATACTAATTCTTTTCCATCACTTTGAATTCTCCTTCCTGATTCATACAAATTTCTCATTGCACTCCGGATATCGAAAGAGATTGCTTTTGATTTGAAAATTGTTATACTAATTGAGTATGAATCCAGATATTCCGTTTTGACGGGAGGAGGAGATTCCATGGCATGGGCTTATTTGATCATCGCCGGAATCTTTGAAGTGGTATGGGCCATCGGACTTAAATACACTCAAGGATTCACCCGGTGGTTTCCATCCCTTGTCACCATTGCGGGAATGATCTTCAGTTTTTATTTTTTGTCCCTCGCCCTCAAAGCTCTGCCCATCGGCACCGCCTATGCGGTCTGGACAGGGATCGGCGCTTTGGGCACGGCAGTGATGGGGATCTTTTTGTTTGATGAACCCCATGACTGGATGCGTTTATTTTTTTTGTTCCTGATTCTGACCGGAATCGTCGGCTTGAAAGTGACATCCGCCGGTTCATAGCAAAAAGCCGTTTTTTCTTAGCCGCGCAAAATAAAAAAACCGTTATCCTTGAACAGGATACGGTTTTTTATTCACTCCGTTAATCAGCTTTCTTTTTTGTCATACACTTCTTCTTCATTGCTTTCCTTGTCTTCACCGGCCGGAACACGCGGCTCAGCCGGTTTTTGATCCTTTCTTACCAGCGGTGCCAGGTATCGTTTTACAAAGAAACCGGCAAACAGTGTCACCACCAATGCCTTGATAATGAAAATCAACAATTCAACAGCCACTGGTATGACGAGTGAGTTCATCAAATCTGGTTCTTGCAGCAATTTTTACCCTCCCAATCGAACATCAATCACAAGAATTGATGGATATTATATCAAATCTCATCCCTTTTACATAATCCGTTTGAATAAGTTCACCAATTTTTAATGATTAAAGATCGCATCGGCCGGCACTTCCAAACAAAATTCCCCATATTCCGGCGCCGAACGAATATAAAAATATATATAATTTTCTCTATTTTTGGTATAATTAAATGTGGAATATGAAAAAAGGGGGGTTCAACCGCTTGGATCATCCAAAACCGTTTTTCAACCGGAACCCGAGGGACTTTGATCATCATCTTTAAGGGGTGGATGGCATGTCTGATCAATTTGGCAGTGTCACCGGGATTGATGTTTCCCATCATCAATCGGTCATTGATTGGCAGAAAGTCAAAGAAGATCCTCAAAACATTCAATTCGCTTTCATCAAAGCCTCCGAGGGGAGAAACATTCACCGATTCACAATTCTCCAATAATGTAAAAGGGGCGCAGGCCGCAGGAATCCAAGCGGGTGCTTATCATTACGCCAAGTTGTTAAGAGGAAAAGCAGAGAAAGAAGCACAGAACTTTGTTGATAAACTGAAACAACACCAACTGGATCTCATGCCTGTTCTCGACCTGGAAGAAAAAAACACCGATATGACAGCGGACGAAATCGCCGATTGGGTGCTTGCCTTCGCTGAGCATGTCAAAAAAGAAACGGGCGAACAAGTTCTGTTATATACTTTCCCCGATTATATCAACCGGTTTAACGGCTTTAACAACCGTTTGAAGAACATGCCGTTATGGTTGGCGCATTGGAGAGTGGACAATCCAAAGTTGCCCTCAACAGGCGGCTGGGAAGAAATCACCTGCTGGCAGTATACGGACAAAGGGAGTGTTTCGGGAATCATGGGGGACGTGGATATGGATAGAGCCAAATCGCTCAAAGCACTGAAAAGCAAAAAAGGATCGGACAACCCCCCGCCGGAAGAACCGCCCAACCCGCCACAATCCCCGGAAGACGACAAAGACTGGCACGTTGAACTGATCGCCTCCGGTTCAGGATCTGTCAATATCAGCTTCCAATTCAAAAAAGGAAATTCAGACAAAGAACCCGCACCTTCCCCGGAACCGGAACCCGATCCCGACACGGAACCGGAACCCAAGCACGAAATGATCGATGATTACCCTTTTAAGAACAACAATCCCGGCGATGTGGACCCATGGGGTTTTTATTACAGGGAATGCGTCTCCTTTGTCGCTTGGCGCATCAATAACAATCTCGGGATTCCGTTCACCAATGACATGACCGGTCCCAACGGGAAAAAAGGACATTGGGGAGACGGCAGGCATTGGGATGAAAACGCAAGACAGATCGGTTACAAAGTGACCCGTACTCCAAAAGTCGGAGCCGTTGCCCAATGGAACAAAGGAAACCTCAACCATGTGGCCTTTGTCGCCGAAGTGAGCAGCGACCAGAAAACGGTAACGGTCGAAGAGTATAACTGGGACATCCGTCACGGCTACGGAACACGCCAAGTTCCGGTCAACCGGATTGACAATTTTATCCATATCAAAGAATAATCGGCTAATAACCGGCTTCAGCATCCCGGTTTTTGCATAAGAAAACCGGGATGCTTTTTGGGATCATCTCCCGATAAAAATATACTTTGAAAAGAAAGCTGCATCATGCTCATAACCGAAACTTGTCTTTAATCATTTTGGCGACTTTTTCAGCTTCCAAATTTGGATTGTTTATTCTAATGTAGTTTTTCTTTCTGATCTCTCCTTTCAGAGAGTTCAGACGATGTTTTTCAGCAGTCTGTTTTAAATCAAGTTCCGATTGGGTTATATTTTTTTTCGACGGTTTCTGTTCAAGTCTGTGGGGCGTTTTCTTCCGTTCAAGCCTTACTTCAAGATCCGCTTCCAGTTCCACAAAATAAACAATCCCGCCCTTGGATTCGAAAATGGAACAAATGTGATCAACATAATCCCAGTCTCTTTGTTGATCAAACGCCCAGACATACGTGAAAATGATTCCGTATAAATCACTTTCCAACGCCGCTTCAAAGATCTCTTGGCGAAACCGGTCCGATAATCTCCATGTTTCAGGACCAAAGCCAAAAAACGGATAAAGCAACTCCAGTGTCATATGATTATGAAAAAGCTTCAGTTTTGTGATTTTTTCCAGCTCTTGACCGACTGTCATTTTGCCGACGGCCTGCGGCCCGAATATCAAAACAAATTTCATTCGTCCCCTTCTTTCAACCCGTTTATTTTTCAAAAAGGCTTGCCGCCCCATCCACAATAAATGAACTTCGACCAGACGGTTTCTCTTTCACATGATAAAAAAACCGCAGCCTTGAAAATTCAAAAGCTGCGGTTTTCTGTGCGGTTTAGCTCCGGTTAAACTTCCATGATAATTGGCAAAATCATCGGACGACGACGGGTCCGCTCAAACAGAAATTTGCTTAATGCATCCCGGATGCTCGTTTTGAGCGAAGCCCATTCGCTGACATGTTCTCTCATGCATTTTTCCATGGTCAATGCCACAATCCGGTTCGCTTCATCCAATAACTGTTCGGATTCCCGAACATAAACAAAGCCTCGCGAAATGATATCCGGCCCTGATACGATGGTGCCGTTTTCTTTGCTTAAGGTCAGCACCACGACCAAAATTCCGTCCTGAGATAGTAATTTGCGGTCTCTTAATACAATATTGCCAACATCACCAACGCCCAAACCGTCAACCAATACTTTCCCGGTCTGAACCTTGGGCCCGTATCGGGCACGACCACCTGAAATTTCAACCATATCTCCGTTGTCACAGATAAAAATGTTTTCCGGGCTTACTCCTACAGATTCGGCAAGTTGGGCGTGAGCACGCAACATACGATACTCACCATGAATCGGAATAAAGTATTTGGGTTTCATCAAATTCAGCATGAGCTTCAGGTCTTCCTGAGACCCATGCCCCGAGACGTGTACATGCGAAGTCGTGCTATACACAACATCCGCCCCAATCCGGAATAATTGATCGACGGTGCGGCCGATCAATTTTTCGTTGCCCGGAATGGGTGTGGCGGCAATGATCACGGTATCACCGGGTAAAATTTCCACTTTGCGATGAGATGCGTTCGCCATGCGTGTCAGCGCTGACATCGATTCCCCCTGACTTCCTGTGGAAATCACCGCCACCCGATTGGCAGGCAAACGATTGATCTCATCCGGGTCAATGATCAAATCAGAGGGCACATGCAAATACCCCAACTCCGATGCAATATTGACCACATTGACCATGCTGCGTCCCACCACAGCCAGCTTTCGACCGTACATATGGCATGCGTTCACCACTTGCTGGATGCGGTGAATATTGGACGCAAAAGTAGCTACAATCACCCGTTGCTTTGCTTTACGGAAAACTTCGTTAATCCCTTCACCGACCGAACTTTCCGATCCGGTAAATCCGCTGCGCTCCGCATTGGTGCTGTCAGATAATAAACACAATACCCCTTTTCTTCCAATCTCAGCCATTTTATGGATATCCGCAGCGTGTCCATTCACCGGGGTCATGTCAAATTTAAAATCTCCCGTGTGAACAACGGCTCCTTCCGGTGTATGAATGCAAATACCGACGGAATCAGGAATACTGTGATTTGTATAAAAAAAGGTCGCTTTCAGTGTAGAACCCAGTTTGATTTCCGATTTACCGTTGATGATGTACCGTCTCGTGTCATTTAACAGATGAGCCTCGCGCAATTTATGCTCAACCAGTCCCATCGTCAATTTCGTGGCGTAGACGGGAACATTGAGCTGACGCAAAATATACGGCAACCCGCCGATATGGTCCTCATGACCATGCGTCAAAAGAATCCCGCGTACTTTATCCTTATTCTCAACCAAGTATGTGATGTCAGGTATCACGATATCGATTCCCAGCATTTCCTCTTCCGGGAACATCAAGCCCGCATCAATCACAACAATGTCGTTCTCATACTGCACCACATACATGTTTTTTCCGATTTCATCCAACCCACCGAGTGCAAAAATGGATAATTTGCCTCGCTGGTTTTTTGTCAAACTGTTTACCTCCTATATTCTGTTGTCTTTAACTGAAACCGCACAATTACCACTTGTCCCTTATTATATACGATGAAAAAATGGATATGCAACCGGATCTTTTGTTGAAAAAAGTCAATGACAAACAAAAAACCTGCCTGTTTTTTCACAGGCAGGTCCGTTCCCGTCACAGTTCTTTCAACCATTCATCCGTTTTCCTTTTTTCTTCTTCCGACAATTCCACAATCGGAAGGCGCACGTAAGGTTTCGACCAGCCTTTTTGCGACATCGCATATTTCAATGGTGCCGGGCTCGTCGTCAAAAACACGCCGTGGAAGACAGGAAGCAGACGAATGTGCAAGCTTTGCGCTTTCTTCACATCCCCCGAGAAGAAAGCTTCCATCATTTCTTTCATTTCCCGGCTGACCAGGTGGCTGGCCACACTGACAACCCCGGCTCCGCCAATTGACAAAATCGGCAAAGTGAGCCCGTCATCTCCGCTGTATACCGCCACATCGCCGGGAACCGCCGAAATCAGCCGCCCGATTTGATTGAGATCCCCGCTTGCCTCTTTGATAGCGACCACATTATCCAATTGAGCGAGCCGGGCCATGGTTTCAGCCGTCATATTGACACTGGTGCGTCCGGGGACATTGTACAGCATCACCGGCAGTGAAGTCGATTCGGCAATCGTTTTGAAATGCTGATACAACCCTTCCTGCGACGGTTTGTTGTAATAGGGGGCGACCAGCATCACCCCGTCGACGCCGATTTCCTCCGCTTTCTTGGTCAATTCCAGGCTTTGCAGGGTGTTATTGCTTCCGGTCCCTGCGATCACTTTGATCCGGCCGTTTGCTTTTTCTTTGGCAAAACGATATAATTCCAGCTTTTCGGAGAGGGTCAGGGTGGGAGACTCTCCGGTCGTTCCGGAAACAACAATTGAATCATTCCCGTCCTCGATCAAACGCTCGATATTGGCTTCCAAACAGGGCCAATCAATCTCGTTTTTTTCGGTAAACGGCGTAAACAGCGCCGTGATTAATCGGCCAAACAACATCCTCACTTCCCTCCTTTATGAACAGTAGAGTTTATTCAGATGAAATTTTTTATGCAAAGCACGCACAGCTTTCTCCATGTCTTTTCCATGGACCAGCACCCAAATGGTCGTATGGGAATCCGCTGATTGCAACACTTGAATATCCTCTTCCGTCAGTGCTTCCGAAATTTTGGCCATCACGCCCGGAACGCCGGCGATGCCTGCACCGACAACGGATACCTTGCTGCAACCTCTGGATAATTCCGGTTCCAGTCCCAGATCATATAATATTTGTTCCGCCTGATCCGCCAGATCATCATAAACCGTATAGGCAATTTCGCTCGGGTTGACGCTGATAAAATCGACACTGATCCCATGATCCGCCATCGCTTTGAAAACTTTCAACTGTGTATGGTATTGCCCTTGTCTCAGCCGGATTTTCACCTGAGTCACATTGGGCATCTGGGTCACCCCGATGATGGTGTTTTCCCGCACTTCCCGAACCAACCGGTCAATTTCGCTCCGGTGTGTCACCAACGTTCCCGGATGATCTGACATGGTCGAACGGATCCGAATCGGGGTGCTGTTTTGCATGGCAATCTCCACGGCCCGGGGATGAATCACCTTGGCTCCTTGAAAAGCGAGATTGCACATTTCAACATAGGTGACCTGCTCCAATTGGGCGGCATCCTCGACAATTCTTGGATCAGCCGTCATAATCCCTTCTACATCTGTAAAAATATCTACATATTCGGC
The DNA here is from genome assembly GCF_016055175.1 of Thermoactinomyces sp. CICC 10735. Taxonomy (NCBI): domain Bacteria; kingdom Bacillati; phylum Bacillota; class Bacilli; order Caryophanales; family Thermoactinomycetaceae; genus Thermoactinomyces; species Thermoactinomyces sp. CICC 10735. Next base: position 605,825 of record NZ_JAECVT010000001.1, read on the forward strand.
ATCAAGAGCCGCTCCCAACGCCGTTGCGGTGGTATCGCTGCCGCCGCGTCCCAATGTGGTGATTTCCCCATCGGTTGTTTGCCCTTGGAAACCGGCCACGACAACGACCCGGTTGTTTTCCAGTTCATGCAAAATGCGTTTGGGATTGACGGTGATAATCTGGGCATTGGTATGCTGATCGTTCGTAATGATCCCCGCTTGTCCACCGGTCAATACACAGCTCCGGATCCCTGCCTGGGTCAGCATGCTGGACAGGGTAGCTGCAGAGATGATCTCTCCACAGCTTAACAACAAATCTTTTTCACGGGGAAGGATCTGCTGATCATATTGATCAATCAAACCGAGCAATGTATCGGTTGCGTATGGTTCCCCTTTTCTTCCCATCGCTGAAACAACGACAACCAGTTTGTTTCCTTTCTCCAGCTCGTTGGAAATATGACGAAGGACACGTTGACGCCGTTCAGCGGTTGCCACGGAGGTTCCTCCGAACTTCTGTACAATAATGCTCATGCCTATCCCTTCTCTTTATGATCATTCTCTTTCAATCAAAGTTTCTGCAATTTGAACCGTGTTGGTTGCGGCTCCTTTCAAAAGATTATCCGAAACCACCCACATATTGAGCGCGCGCGGATGGGTCAAATCGCGACGGAGACGTCCGACAAACACTTCCGTCCGGCCGGATGCATCCAACGGCATGGGATAAATCTGCTCCTCAATCGCATCCTGCACCACCACACCCGGTGCATCATTTAAGAGGGTTCGGACTTCATCAAGATCATAATCCGATTTTAATTCCACATAAACCGATTCACTGTGCCCCCGTACAACCGGGACCCGTACACAAGTGGCGGTCACGCCGATGGAATCATCCGCGAAGATTTTTTTCGTTTCGCGCACCATTTTCATTTCTTCAAGTGTAAATCCGTTTTCTTCCGCCACATCCACTTGCGGAATCACATTGAACGCTTGCTGATAATGTTTGTCAAGTTTGCCCACGGGAAGAACATTTTTTTGGACTTCTTCACCGGCCATCGCGGCTTTCGTCTGTTCTTCCAATTCGTTGATCGCTTTCCATCCCGCACCGGAGACGGCTTGGTATGTCGAGACAATGATTCTTTCAATTCCGTACCGATCCGCCAACGGTTTTAATGCAACAACCATTTGAATGGTGGAACAGTTGGGATTAGCAATAATTCCTTTATGCTGATCCAACGCTTCCGGATTCACTTCCGGAACCACCAACGGGACTTCCGGATCCATTCGAAAGGCGTTGGTATTATCCACAACAACCGCCCCGCGTTTCACCGCTTCTTTTGCCAATGCCTTGCTCACACTGCCGCCGGCGCTGAATAAAGCGAAATCGACGCCTTCAAATGCTTCCGGCACTGCTTCCTGAACCGTGATTTCCCGACCGCGGAATGTGATTTTTTTGCCTGCGGAACGTTTGGAAGAAAGCAAGCGCAATTCTTCGACAGGAAAATTTCTTGCATCGAGGGTGTTCAATATTTCTTGCCCGACAGCTCCGGTTGCTCCTACCACTGCGACATGATATTTCTTTGCACTCATGAAGTCCCCTCCCATATGAAGTGAGCCCCCTGTATCTCATCAACGGGGGACGAATGAATCATCTATCCGAGCTCTTTTCTATTATGAAGTCAAGTCGCGGTATTTTTCAACTATTAATGGTTGCAACTGTTTCCCTTCGATGGCGGCAAGACAGGTTTCCGGGATCAATTCCATTCGTGCGACCATGGACTTGGGTTTTTTTTCGGGAGCATCTTGGCCAAACGGAACAAAATAAATGTCTTTGGCTGCCAGCAATTTTGCCAGGTTGACGGCATTTAAGCCGAGTGCGTCGTTCGTGGAAATGGCCACCACCACCGGCCGGTGATTGCGCATTTGCGCTTTTGCCGCCATCAAAACCGGGCTGTCTGTCAATGCATTGGCAAGTTTCGCCAGGGAATTGCCGGTGCAGGGAGCAATCACATAACAATCCAAACTTTTTTCAGGACCGAACGGTTCCACTTCCGGTATGGTCATCAACGGGGTCCGACCGGTGATTTCTTTAATTTTTTTCTTCCAATCTTCCGCGGTGCCGAACCGGCTGTCCACCGTCGCCACCGTATGGGAAATCACCGGAATCACGTTTGCCCCCAGTTCCACCAATCTTTTCATTTGCGGGAGCACTTCATCATGCGTACAGTGGGATGCCGTCATGCCGAAGCCGATCGTCAAGTTTTGAAAATTCACTGAACGGTTCCCTCCCTGAATAACTCATTTTTCATGATCCGGGTGATGGTCTCCGCCAAAATTTGTCCGGCTGTTTTCGGAGCCACGATTCCCGGCAGACTGGGTGCCAAGATGGCTTTGATTCCTCTTTTTTCAGCGAACGGATAATCCACGCCTCCCGGTTTGGATGCCAGATCAATGATGACCACATCATGAGGCACGTTGGCTAAAACGGTTGAATCAATGATCAAGGACGGAACGGTGTTAAAAATCAAATCCGCATTTTTCACATGGTCTTTTAATTCGGATGTATCAAACGCCTGAATCCCCATTTCAAATGCGCGGGCTTTATGCTCGGAACTTCTCACCCCGACTTTCACCCGGGCTCCAATCGCATGAAGCACACGGGCCAGCGACAATCCGCATCTTCCCATGCCCAGCACAATGCTTTCGGAACCGTGAATGGTGATGTCGGTGTGTTGGATGGCCATCATCAGCGCACCTTCCACTGTCGGGATGGAGTTGTAAATCGCCACATCGTCCCGGTTTAAGAGTTCAATAAGTTGAAGCCCGAAATCCCGGCACAACTTTCGCAAATACTCCTTGGCCATCCCGGCAAAAACGAGGCAATGTTTTGGAAGAGATTGAAACAACTCCGGGGTCAGAAACAATTTTTTGGACGTAAAAACACTGCTGATTTGCCCTTTTTCATCGGTCCCAATGATCGGGAGCACCAAAACATCCGCCGTCTCTAACAAATCAGACGAAAGCTCCTTTAACGAAGCCCCGCTGACCGGACTTTGCAAATTGTCAAATCCGACCAATGAAACCCGGGCTCCCATCTCTGTACAGCTTTTAATCACCTCTAATTGCCGTGCATCTCCACCGAGGAAGACAACATGTTTGCCTGTCAGCATTTTCTTCACTCCTTTCCCCGGAAGAATCCTTACCATGATCAACATCTGTTTGCATCATATGAAAAAAATGAAATTCGGTTCCCTTCTGTCAAAATTGTTTTTTGGAAGATTTCCGGTCCAACGAATCCACGATCAACATTTCCGGCCCGACTTTCCGGATCATGCTCCACGTCAATTCCATAAACCTGTGCTTCTTTTTAAACCAGGAAGATTCCGTCGGTAACAAGATGGCATGGATTTTTCCGGTTTGCGGATCAAACGACATGTCTGCATGCAACAAATCCCCCAACCGTTCTCCTCCCACCAAATCGATGCATTCCTTTTCTGCCAGTTCACTCCAGCGCAACATCCTTCCCCCCCGACGTTCCATTTTTTCTCTCCCTTTATCCATATGATTCAGTCAACACTTTTATAAAAAACAAAAAGCCCGGCAGGCTTTGCCGGACTTTCGGATTTGGCGTTCATCCTCTTTATTTAACGATGTTCCAATCGGATCCTTTGCATTTCCAAAATCAGTACATCCAATTGCTCGGATAAAGGCAAAACACGGGCATCCATCAATCGTTCGGGTTCACCGTTCACCAATTGGTACAATTCCTTGCGGAGATGTTCCATTTCCTCCTGTAACCTTCTGATCCGATGCCGCTCGGACATGAAGATCACCTCTCCTATTTACCCGTATGACCAAAGCCTCCAGACCCACGTTCCGTTTCATCCAACGAATCCGTAACTTTGAGGGAAACCGCAGGGACTTGCATAAACACCAACTGTGCAATACGGTCTCCCCGCTCAACCCGAAAAGGCCGTTCCCCCAGGTTCAGCAAAATCACCCCGATTTCTCCACGGTAATCTGCATCGATTGTCCCTGGTGTGTTGAGCACGGTGATTCCGTGTTTTAAAGCAAGACCGCTTCTCGGACGCACTTGGGCCTCCAGCCCTGCCGGCATCGACAAGGCAATTCCGGAAGGAATCAACTTCCACCGGCCCGGTTTGATTTCCACTGGATCCATCACTGCGGCATGGAGGTCAAAACCACTGGAACCCGTCGACATTTTCACTGGAAGAGGCAGATCTTCGTTTCCTGGCATGTGAAAAACTTTGACATTATGCAATGGAGTTCCTCCTAAAACTGGAAGGGATTTTTCCGTCTGGCGAAATCAGCGCCAACGACATGGGTGATGAAAAAATTTTCCGCGCCAGACGATTCACGCCATCCAAAGTGATTCTATCCACCTTTTCGATGATTTCATCCAAAGTGAACTGACGATTTAACAACAATTCATTGCGCCCCAACCGGCTCATGCGGTTGTTGGTGCTTTCCAGTCCAAGCATTAAGCTCCCTTTCAATTGTTCTTTGGCTTTGTGCAATTCGTCCGTCGTCAATCCTTTGGTTTTGAGATCATCCAAAATTTGATAAATGTATTCAACCACTTCATTCTCCTGCCCGTGTTTCGTTCCGGCATAGATGGCAAAAAGGCCGGTGTCACGATGGGCGGAATGATAAGAAAACACCGAATAGGCAAGCCCGCGCTCTTCGCGGATTTCCTGGAACAAACGGGAGCTCATGTTGCCGCCAAGCACATTATTCAACAAAACCAATGTGTAAAAATCTTCATCACCGACGGCCAGTCCCGGCAATCCGAAACATAAATGGGTTTGTTCGGTTTCTTTTTGTTTCACTTTGACATCCGGCGTAAAAACCGGAACCTCCCTGCTTCGTACCGGCATCTCGCCCTGATGGCCGGAAAAAGCTTCCTCGACCCTTTCCTTGTAATCATCCGGCAAATTGCCGGCAATGGCAATCACGACATTGGAAGGGACATAAAATTGATTTTTATAGCGGAACAAATCCTCACGGCGGAAACCGGTCACGGTTTCGGCATTGCCCAATACAGGGTATCCCAAGGGGTGGCCGCCTGACGACACTTCGGAAAGCATGTCATGAACCAGGTCATCCGGCGTGTCTTCCACCATGTAAATTTCCTCCAAGACCACTTTTTTCTCTTTTTCGATCTCGCCTTCATCAAACACCGATTCAAAAAACATATCCGATAATACATCCAGTGCCGTTAAAAAATGTTCGTCCAGCACTTTGGCATAATAACAAGTGATTTCTTTGGAGGTGAAGGCATTCACGTGTCCGCCGATTGCGTCAAAGGATTCCGCAACCTGTTTCGCGGTGCGCGTTTTGGTTCCTTTAAACATCATGTGTTCAATAAAATGGGAAATCCCGTTATTGGCAAGCGATTCATTTTCAGAACCGGTTCCCACCCAAATCCCCAAAGCGACTGAACGGACGTGGGGGATTTTTTCAGCAACCAACCGAACACCATTCTCCAGCGTATGTTTAACGATCAAATAAGATCCTCCTTAATTCTCTGATAAACTACAAAAAAGCAACACTACTATATCAAATCATAAATCATTGCTCAATGGAATCCACTCGTTTTGAAGAGAGCATTTCGCTGACCGTCATCCACTTCAAGCCCTTGTTTTTCCCTGCACGGATCATCCCCGGCAACGCTTTGACCGTCCGGTCCGTCGGATGAGTCAACAACAAGGTGCCGGGTGCAATCCCTTTTTCCACCTTGTTCACCATCATCTCCGGCGAAACGGACTTTTTCCAATCGACGGTATCCAATGTCCATAATATGGTTTTCATTTGAAATTGTTCGGCTATTTTTAATACGCGGTTGTCAAAATCGCCGGCCGGCGGGGCAAACCACCTGCTTTTGACCTGTAAGGTTTCTTGGATTAAAGACTCCGTCTTTCCGATCTCGGCTTCGATTTGCCCGGTGCCGATCCGGCTCATCAAAGGATGGGAATAAGCATGATTTCCCACTTCATGCCCTTCTTTCACCAACTGCCTGGCCATTTCGGGATTCTTTTTCAGCCAGGAACCATCCAAAAAAAAGGTCGCTTTCACCTTTTCCTGTTTGAAAATCTTGAGCATTTCCGGTATGTATTCCGTTCCCCAAGCCACATTCACCATCAGCGCGGCCGCCGGTTTTTTTTCGTTCCCCCGGTAAACCGGTGCCTGTCCCAGATCTTCCAGTTGTATTTTCGGGGGAATTTCCTGATACACCCAATGAATCCGGTGCTTGTCTTTTTGCTTGAGTGTGCTTTCGATCGTTGCTTCCAGGTCGACTTTTCGCCCGTTCAGCCCCGGAATGGCTTTCCAAACCGGATCCAGCCGTGCATCGATGGGGGCAATCTGATGTTTGGGCGCCTCTTTTTTGATCTTTTCGACAATCGGGGAGTCTGTCTTGAAGCCGGAAGAGATCACCGACACCTCCGCTCCGCTCTTCACGGCCGTCACATAAGCTTCAATGGTGGGAAGTTGGACCAGCAAAACAATAAAACAAACCGATAAGAACAGTGTCGCCATACGAACGGGAAACAAAGTTTGCCGCCTCCTTTCCTTCCTACCATATGCTCCCGGACAACTCCCTATGACCGTCGTATAAATATAAAAAAGAGGCAGATTCGCTCTGACTCTTTTCCTTTGCCTCTTCCTTTAAATTTTTTCTTTTTTCTTCGCTGCTTCATCTTTTAACACAGCTTTGCGGGACAAATTAATCCGTCCTTGGTCATCAATCTCCGTCACTTTTACCATGATCGAGTCTCCGACTTTCACCACGTCGCTGACTTTTCCGACCCGGTTTAAATCCAGTTGAGAGATATGAACAAGTCCTTCTTTGCCCGGAATGATTTCCACAAATGCTCCGTATTTTTCAATCCGTTTGACCGTTCCGAGATACGTTTCGCCAACCACCACTTCACGAACCAAATCTTCGATGATTTTTTTCGCCCGTTCGTTTTGTTCCGTTTCCGGAGAAGCGATGAAAATGCGGCCATCTTGTTCGATATCGATTTTGACTCCGGTTTCTTCGATGATTTTATTGATGACTCGTCCGCTCGGTCCGATCACATCACGGATTTTATCCGGATGAATCCGTAAGGTGGTAATCTTCGGAGCATATGGGGACAATTGTTTTCGCGGTTCCTTGATGGTGGCTTCCATGTTGTCCAGGATCACCATTCTGGCTTTCCGCGCTTGTTCCAATGCTCTTTGGAGAATGTTCCGGTCAATGTCTTCGATTTTGATATCCATTTGAAGGGCGGTAACTCCTTTTCGTGTACCGGCCACTTTAAAATCCATATCTCCAAGATGGTCTTCCATGCCTTGGATATCGGTTAACACGACAACATTATCCTCTTCTTTGACCAGTCCCATCGCGATGCCTGCAACGGGTGCTTTGATCGGAACCCCCGCATTCATCAAGGCAAGCGTCGACGCGCAAATACTTGCTTGCGAAGTGGAACCGTTGGACTCAAGCACTTCGGAGACCAACCGGATGGTGTACGGGAAAACATCTTCGGAAGGAATCACCGGTTCGAGTGCTCTTTCCCCCAAAGCCCCGTGTCCGATTTCCCGGCGTCCCGGTGACCGGATCGGTCTTGCTTCACCGACGCTGAACGGAGGGAAATTATAGTGGTGCATAAAGCGTTTGGATTCCTCCAAATCCAAACCATCCAGGATTTGCACATCGCCGAGTGCCCCCAACGTACAAACGCTTAACACCTGGGTTTGTCCGCGTCGGAACAATCCGGAACCGTGTGTCCGCGGCAGGACATCAATTTCGCTGGAAAGCGGGCGGATTTCATCGACAGCCCGTCCATCCGGACGTTTGCCCTCTTCCAATATCAACCGGCGCACTTCTTCTTTCACGATTTGATCCAAGACGGTATTCATGTCTTTTTCTTGCTCGGCCCATTCTTCTTCCGTCAGTTCCCCGGCCATCTGTGCCAAGACTTCTTCCTTCACCTGATCGATCGCATCCTGGCGCTCTTGTTTGTCAATGACCTGAACGGCTTGGATCAAAGAATCGGTAGCAAGTTCCCGCACGCGTTTTTCCAGTCCGGGATCGACCTGATGCAATTCGGGCTCCATTTTGGGCAGTCCCACTTTTTCCACGATCTGTTCCTGAAAAGCCACCAGCTCCTTGATCACTTCGTGGCCAAACAAAATCGCTTCCAGCATCGTTTCTTCCGGCACTTCATCCGAACCCGCTTCCACCATGTTCACCCCGTGTTTCGTACCAGCCACCACCAGATGCAGATCGGATTTTTCCATTTGTTCCACCGTCGGATTAATGACCAATTGACCATCAACCCGGCCAACCACCACGCCTCCGATGGGTCCTTTGAAAGGAATGTCCGAAATGGAAAGTGCCACGGATGCGCCGATCATGGCGGCAATTTCCGAAGAGCAATCCTGATCCACCGACATGACAGTGGTCACCACTTGCACTTCATTGCGAAACCCTTCATCAAACAGCGGGCGAATGGGGCGGTCAATGAGCCTGGAAGCCAAAATGGCTTTGTCGCTCGGGCGGCCTTCACGCTTGATAAAGCCTCCCGGGATTTTCCCAACCGCATACAAACGTTCTTCATAATTTACCGTCAACGGAAAAAAGTCCGTGTCTTTCGGCTCCTTGGATGCAACCGCGGTAGCCAGCACCGAAGTGTCTCCATATCTCACCATCACCGCACCATTGGCTTGATTGGCATATTTTCCGATTTCCAGCTTTAATTTTCGTCCAGCCAGATCTGTCTCAAATGTTTGAGGTTCCATCTTCAATCATTTCCTCCTCTCAAAAACACAAATATAGCATACTTCTCCACATTTACAGTATGTTCCTTCCACTTCTCTTTTAAAAGATGAGATGATAAAAAAGCGGGGCATGCCGCCCCGCTTTTCTTATCGACGCAATCCGAGTTTTTTGATCAGTTCACGATAACGAACAATGTCTTTCTTCTTCAAGTAGTTCAACAAGTTCCGGCGTTGACCAACCATTTTCAAAAGACCACGGCGAGAATGATGATCTTTTTTATGATCTTTTAAGTGCTCGTTTAACTCATTGATCCGATGAGTCAAAATCGCGATTTGCACTTCGGGGGAACCCGTGTCATTATCGTGTGTTTTAAATTCATTGATGATTTCTCTTTTGCGTTCATTGGTTAATGCCATCGAAAAATCCTCCTTTTGCTCAATCGCCCATAACCCAGAACACCGTCGAGGCATCGGTGATCCGAGCCAGGGTTGTTACCGAATCAGTATACCATAAGAAAAAGATGAGTACAACAAGCCTTATTGTGCAAATAACTTCAACCAACGCTCTGCTTCTTGCCGGTCTTTTTCAATCTGCTGAATTAACGCCTCCACGCTCGGAAACTTTTTCTCTTCGCGCAAGAAATGATAAAACTCCACTTTGCATTTCTTGCCGTAATAGTTGCCGGATTGCCCGAGCAGGTGCACTTCCAACCTTTCACTCGGTTGATCGCTTTTAAAAGTGGGACGCACTCCGATATTCATGATGCCATAGGAAGAAACCTCATCAATGGTTGCTTTGACCACATAGACGCCTCGGGCGGGAACAAAATACGGAGCCTTCAGGTCCAGATTGGCTGTGGGAAACCCCATCAACCGCCCCCGCTGATCTCCCCGGACCACCTCTCCTTGCAGCGAATACGGGCGCCCCAGGATGTCCCGGGCGGTTTTGACATCCCCTTCGGCCAACGCCCGCCGCAACCTGGTGCTGCTGATCACTCCCTGATCCTGTTGGATCAAAGAGACGATTTCGGTGACGAAATGCCCTTTTCCCAATTCGGTCAGGTCTTCTGCTTTCCCCTCCGCTTTGTGTCCAAACGTAAAATTGTACCCTGTCACCACGCCTTTGACACCAAGCGGCAATAATATGTCGGTGACAAATTCTTCTTTTGACAAAGAAGCGAAATTCCGGTCAAACCGGACAACATAAACTTTCCTGACCCCCAAACGGGCAAACTGCTCCAACTTGTCGGGATACGGGGTCAGATAACGGTGAATCGCCTCTTGCCCCAACACTTCCCGTGGATGCGGATCAAAAGTCATGACCGCCGGAACCGCCTTCAGTTCCCAGGCCAAATCCATCGCCTTTCGGATCACGGCTTGATGCCCCAAATGGACACCGTCAAAAAAACCAATCGCCAGTGCAATCGGTTCCTGATCGGTTGGTTGATCGATTATCGGATAGGTTAAATGTATCGTTTCCATCTACTCCACATCCCGAAATACTTTTTCTGGTTTCGCCAAGCCCTTTTCAATCACCCGGTATACAGCGCAAAAAACACCGGTGTCCGTATACACACGAACCAGTTGATTCTCATTGAACAATTGATCATCAACAGGAATCTCTATTTTCCAACCATCATAAACTTTTTGAAGATCTTCATGATTCACCATCATGCCGGGCATGAACGAAATCCCCTCATCCAACCGGGTGACATGATTTTCCCAAGCATCTTGCTCCCCGATTTGCTTCAACTCATCCAACGTGTAACAATCTTCCAGGTGAAACGGGCCACTTTGCACCCGCACCAGAGAAGCCATATGCGCCGGATACCCCAAAGCTTTTCCGATGTCCACACACAAGGTGCGGATATAAGTCCCTTTGGAACAAAGAACTTCAAAATGAATTTCCGGATATTCCCCCGGCGTCATCCCCGTCCATTTTAATTCATAAATGTGGACCTTCCTTTTCGGCCGGTCGATCTCCTTTCCTTCGCGGGCCCACTCATATAAACGGCGTCCGTTCACTTTCACGGCCGAATACATGGGTGGAACCTGCGTAATCTCCCCGACAAACCGGGAGAAAACCTCCTCCACTTGTGCCGGCTCCACCGGTTCCACCCGTTCGGCCTCTGCAATGACGGCGCCGGTCTGATCTTCCGTTTCGGTGGCAATCCCCAATTTCAAGGTTCCTTGATAACGCTTGGGGCGGTCCTGCAAATATTCCACCAACCGGGTGGCTTGTCCCAGACAAACAGGCAGCACGCCTTCCACTTCCGGATCCAGCGTGCCTGTATGACCAGCCTTTTTTTGCTTTGTCAAGCGGCGGACGATGGCGACAATATCATGGGATGTATAGTTTTTTGGTTTAAAAACGGGCAAAATCCCATGGCACCCCATTTAAACTTCACACCCCTGCTTCAACCTGGACTGAACTGCTTTGAAAACGCGCTCGTGAACTTCGCGGAGTGTCCCGGGCATGCTGCATCCCGCCGCACGGGCATGGCCGCCTCCGCCAAATTCCTTGGCCACCCGGCCCACATCAACCTGTTCTCTGGAACGGAAACTGACTTTGATGGTTCCGTCATCCTCTTCCCGGTACAAAATGCCGACATCCACCCCGTAAATATTTCGCGCATAATTGACGATGCCATCCAAAGCTTCGTACGAATTCGCCGCTTTTTCCATTTCCTCTTTGCTTAAAAACATCCATGCAATGAGTCCGTCGTCTGATTTCTGCAAGGTGGACAAAGCCCCTTGCAGCAATTTTAACTGCTCCATGGTTACGGTTTCCAAAGCCCGGTCGGCAATCTTATGCGCTTCGATGCCGGTCTCCACCAACTTGGCGGCTTGTCTCAACACTTTCGGGGAAGTATTGGAATAGCGGAATCCCCCCGTGTCGGTCAACAAACCGGTGTAAAGGCATGCCGCCAGTGGTTCGCAAATGGGGAAGTTGTTTTCTTCCGCCCAATCAAAAATAATTTCCACGGTTGCCGCCGCTTCCGGAACCACAATGTTGATATCCCCAAACCGGTCATTGGTCGCATGATGGTCCAGGTTGACGATCACCGCATCATCCCGGATCAGGAAACGGCAGGCGCCCATCCGCTCTTTGTCGGCGCAATCCAAAGCAATCACATATTGGAAGGAGCCGGAAACCTGTTCCGCCGGCTGAATCTCTTCCACTCCGGGCAGAAAAGAAAATTTCCGGGGAACCGGGTCTTCGTTGACCATCGTCACTTGCTTGCCGGATTGTTTTAACATATATCCCATCGCCAAAGTGGAACTGATCGCATCCCCATCCGGGTGAAGATGAGATACCACCAAAATCCGGTCGGCCTTTTCCAAAAAAGCAAGCAGCTCATCAAAACGGCTCATTGTTTCTCATTCTCCCGTGCATGAACATCCCGCAGCAGACGTTCAATGTTTTCACTGTAATCAAGGGATTGATCAATCGAAAAAATGAGTTCGGGAACATGACGCAACGAAACACGATGCCCGATTTCAGAACGAAGGTAACCTTTGGCTTTTTCCAGTCCGGTCAATGTTTCTTGTTTTTGCTCCTTGCTTCCCATCACGCTGATGTAAACTTTGGCAATTTGCAGATCTCCGCTCATTTCGACACCAGTCACCGTCACAAATCCGATACGGGGATCTTTTAACTCTTGCTGGATAAGTTGGCTTAATTCCTTTTTGATCTGTTCACCCACACGACTGTTACGTATCCGTGCCACGGATCAAACCTCCTCGTCAACCTAAAATGTGATATCTGCCGCAATGATCTCCAAACCATCCGTTTGTTCAAGCAGCCGAAGGGCTTGTTCCAGTTCTTTTTCCACCACCATCCGGTTGCTTCCGACCCCCACGACTGCAAGCGAAACAAACTGACGATCGTCTTGATCCGCCACTTCTGCAATGGAAAGGTTAAACCGGTTCCTGATTTTTGCCTGGACGCTTTGAATCACCCTGCGTTTGTCTTTGAGGGAGAAAGAGGCGATCACCCGCCCCTTAAACTCCAGTACACCGATGTGCACGTTACTTCCGCTCCACTTCCTGGATGGTGTAAACTTCGATTTGGTCTCCTTCTTTGATGTCATTATAGTTTTGCAAGGTAATCCCGCATTCATACCCTTGTGCCACTTCTTTGGCATCATCTTTGTAACGTTTCAGCGTGTCAATTTCACCTTCATGGATCACGACACCGTCACGAATCACCCGGGCTTTTCCGTCACGAACCACTTTCCCTTCGATGACATAACAACCGGCAATGGTTCCGATCCGGGAGACTTTAAAGATTTGGCGAACTTCTGCAATGCCTGCCATGACCTCTTCATATTCGGGATCCAAAAGACCTTTCATGGCCGCTTCGATTTCCTCAATCGCTTTATAAATGACCCGGTGTAAGCGGATGTCCACTTTCTCCTGTTTGGCCATCTCCCGGGCATTGGGTTCGGGACGGACATTAAACCCGATCACAATGGCATTTGAGGCAGAAGCCAAAATGATGTCCGATTCCGTGATGGCTCCGACAGCCGCATGGATGATTTTTACGCGTGCGCCTTCGACATCAATTTTTTCAAGCGAGTGTTTCATGGCTTCTGCAGAACCATGGACGTCTGCTTTAATAATAACATTTAATTCTTTGACTTCGCCTTCTTTAATTTGTTTGAACAAATCATCCAGCGATACACGGGAATGGGCTCCGCGTTCTTGTTCTTTTTGTTTCGTCTGGCGTTTCTCGGCGATGGAACGCGCTTTTTTCTCATCCTCAAACACCATGAACGCATCGCCGGCATTCGGCACATCAGAAAGCCCCAGAATTTCGACCGGTGTCGATGGCGGTGCCGTTTTGACACGACGCCCTTGATCGTTGATCATGGCACGAATTTTACCAAAGTAATTTCCGGCCACCACCGGATCTCCGACATGCAGCGTACCGTTTTGCACCAGCACGGTGGCAACAGCTCCGCGGCCTTTGTCCAGTTCCGCCTCAATGACCACCCCGCGGGCGCGTTTATCCGGATTGGCTTTCAGTTCCTGAACTTCGGCCACCAACAGAATCATTTCCAGCAATTCGTCAATGCCGTCTCCTGTCAAGGCCGATACCGGGACAAAAATGGTGTCCCCGCCCCATTCTTCCGGAACCAATCCGTATTCGGTCAATTGTTGTTTCACCCGGTCCGGATTTGCCTCGGGTTTATCCATCTTGTTGACGGCAACAATAATCGGGACATCGGCTGCTTTGGCATGGTTGATGGCTTCGACCGTTTGCGGCATGACGCCGTCATCGGCGGCGACCACCAAAATCGTGATATCCGTCACTTGGGCTCCCCGCGCACGCATGGTGGTGAATGCAGCATGCCCCGGCGTATCCAAAAAGGTGATTTTTTTGTCATTGGCTTCGATCTGATAAGCACCGATGTGTTGTGTGATTCCTCCGGCTTCTTCTTCCGTGATTTTACTTTGGCGGATTTTGTCAAGCAGCGTGGTTTTTCCATGGTCCACGTGTCCCATGATCGTAACCACCGGCGGGCGTTCAACCAAATCCTCCGGTGCGTCCGTTTCTTCGATCTCTTCAAAGTTGCTTTCATCCACTTCTTCTTTGACATGGATGGTAACGTCAAATTCTTCTGCCAAGATGGTCATCGTTTCCACATCAATTTCCTGATTGATGGTGGCCATGATTCCAAGCGTGATCAGCTTTTTAATGACAGCGGAAGATTCCCTGCGCAACAGCTTGGCAAAATCCCCAACGGTCATGGGACCGGAAACGGTGATTTCCTTTGGCAGTACCGGAGCTTGTTTTTCTTTGGCCTCTTTCTTTTTCTCGCCTTTTTGACGGCCTTTTCCTTTCCGGTTCACATTGTCCCGGCGGGCGCCGTCTTTTCCTTTCTGGAAGGCCTTTCCTTTCTTTCCTTTGCGTTGGCGCTTATCCTGCTGGCTTGTCTCATGGTTTGCTTTCCGCTCTTCCTGCCCGCGGGCGCCCCTGTTGCGGTTTGATCCGGAAGAGGCACGCTTTTTGTTGTGAGCGGAAGATTCTTGTTTATTCCGATGATTTCCGTTGGACGTCGCTTTCTTGTTTTCTTCGCTTTTCGGACGATCTTGTATTTTTGCAGATTTTTCTTGTTGATTTAAACGTTGATCCAATTTTTGTATCATTCCTTCATCCAACACACTCATATGGTTATTCACTTGAATGCCTAAGTCTTTCAGACTGTGCAATATTTCTTTACTACTCTTATTCACTTTTTTCGCGTATTCATATACACGCATTTTCGCCAAATCCATTCACCCCCGTTACTTACTGCCGAGCTTCATGAATGACCGGGCAAACCCCCGGTCCGTGATTGCAATGACCACGCGTGTCTCTTTTCCAATCGCATTTCCCAACTCTTTTCGGGCACCGTATCGCAACAAAGGAACGTTGTAAGAATCACATTTGTCACTGACCTTTTTTTCCGTGTTTTTTTTTGCATCTTCGGCCAGAATCACCAACTGCGCTTTTCCCGAGCGAATTTCCCGGATCACCAATTCTTCTCCGGAAACGACTTTTCCGGCCCTCATCGCAAGCCCCAGCAGTTGCAAAAACTTATTCATTCCCCTGATGCTCTCTTACATAATCACGAAGTTGATCATACAATTCGGTTGGAACTTGCACTTTGAGGGCGCGATCCAATGCTTTCTTTTTTTGTGCCAAATCAATGTATTCCATCTTTGCGCACAAATACGCTCCGCGCCCGGATTTCTTTCCGGTCGGGTCGATGACCAGTTCGTTTTCCGGCGTTCTCACGATCCGGATCAGTTCCTTTTTCGGAAACATTTCTTGTGATGCCACACATTTTCGCATCGGTACCTTTCGCCGTTTCATCTTATGCCAAAAACCCTCCCCTTGGAAGAAATTATTCGGTCCCTTCACTGCCATCGGTATTGAATAAAGCATCTTCATCCGGAATTTCGACTTCATCCAAAATTTCATCTTCAGCTTCTTCTTCCAATTCTTCGGCTTCCGATTCGCTTTTGATGTCAATCTTCCAATTGGTGAGCTTTGCAGCCAGCCGTGCGTTTTGTCCTTCTTTTCCGATCGCCAGAGACAATTGGTGATCGGGAACAATCACCCGGGCCATTTTTTCTTCTTCATAAATGGTGACGGAAATCACTTTGGACGGGCTGAGCGCATTGGCAATCAATTCATCCATGCGGTCAGACCAACGGACGATATCGATTTTTTCACCGCGCAGTTCATTGACCACCGTTTGCACGCGGGATCCGCGGTGACCCACACAGGCTCCGACCGGATCCACATCCGGATTGTGCGAAGCCACGGCAATTTTGGAACGTTGACCCGCTTCACGGGCAATCGATTTAATTTCCACAACGCCATCATAAATTTCGGGAACTTCCAACTCAAACAACCTTTTCAACAGTCCGGGATGGGTGCGGGACAAGAAAATCTGCGGACCTTTCGTCGATTTTTCCACCCGGGTAATGTAAACCTTCACGCGATCCCCGTGGCTGAACCGCTCTCCGGCGATGACTTCATTGTGGGGCAGCAAGGCTTCCACCCGGCCAAGGTCCACGTAATAGTAACGGTTGTCGGCTCTTTGCACAATTCCGGTGACAATGTCTTCTTCCCGGTCAACAAAATCTTCGTAAATGGCTGACCGTTCCGCTTCCCGGATCCGTTGCGTCACCACCTGCTTCGCTGTTTGAGCCGCAATCCGGCCAAAGTCTGCCGGCGTGACTTCGATCTCCACAATATCGTCCAATTGATAATTGGGGTCGATTTCCCGGGCCGCATCCAATGAAATTTCCAAGCGGGAGTCGACGACTTCATCCACGACGGTTTTGCGGGCAAACACACGCACCTGTCCGGTCTGTCTGTTCACATCTACCCGTACGTTTTGTGCAGAATGAAAGTTGCGCTTATATCCAGATATCAATGCAGCTTCAATCGCTTCAATCAAAATATCTTTACTGATCCCTTTTTCTTTTTCTAATTGATCAAGGGCCTCGATGAACTCGGCATTCATCGGCCTAATCCTCCCTTCGCGTTAAAAAACGACGCTTAATCGTGCTTTGGCCACCTTCTCGAGTGGAATCTCAAATGTCTTCTTCTTCTCATGGACCGTAAGGGTGGTACCGTCAAATTGGTGCAAAACCCCTTCAAACACTTTTTGGCCTTCAATGGGTTCGTACGTGGTAATATATACATTTTTACCGACAGCTTTTTGGAAATCCTTCTCCTTGGTCAGCGGCCTTTCCGCACCCGGTGATGACACTTCCAGAATATACGTCCCTGGCACCGGGTCTTCTTCGTCCAGCTTTTCCCCCACTATCTCACTGATCCGGGTGCAATCATCCAAATCAACTCCCCCGTCTTCCCGGTCGATGAAAATGCGCAAAAACCAATTTGGCCCTTCTTTTTTATACTCGATATCGACCAGTTCCAAACCTTCTTTTTCCACAATCGGCCGGGCAAGTTGTTGTACGGCTTCTGTAATTTGTCGGCTCAAAGTCAACCCTCCTTATTTGGCTAATTCAAACACCTGCAACAAAACGCAAAGAGTGGGCTTCCACCCACTCTTTGCACTCGCAAGATGTATCTACAATAAGTATAGCCAAAGTGATTATAACACAATCACCAAAAAAGAAGCAATTGCCTTTGCCGGCTCCTTTTTCCTTAACGAACCGCTTTTGTCCCTCTTCCCGGGGACCGGGGCAGAAAAAGCCGGTATCCCCGGGATGCATTTTTTATCTCTCAATGGCTGACAAACGGCCCGGTTTCAAACTCCCGGTCCCGTGGAACGGAAAACAAGGGGTTGGTTTCTTCAAAAAAGCGGGATTGGTCTTCGGGGGCAACATAGCCCAACTCAATGCCCGTTGCTTTGGCAATAAAAGGATCCATGGTACATAAATCCGATTTGGTCAAATCGGCAACAGCCGTTTTTCCAAGCGATATCAAAACGAGCTCCATTTCCCGCACGCAAGCATTCAAATAACGGACCAGACTCATGGCCGCCTGGTCCACATCCAATTGGTCGGTCATTTTCCCCGAATAAACCAACAAGCTGGTGGGAGGTTCAAAGGGTACGGATTTGACCATTTGTTCGCTGGCCAAGGCCATCAAGGCCGCCGTTCCGATATACACACAATCGGCTCCCAAGGCGATGGCTTTCAGCATTCGTCCGGGAGTGACCAATCCTCCTGTGGCAATCAGTTGAATATCCTGTTTCACCTTTTTTCGGGCAAGAAATTCGGATGCTCTTGTAATGGCAAAGAGGGTGGGCAATCCGACATCATCCTGCAAAGTGGGTGCACCCCCGTGCGTTCCGCCTTCGGCTCCGTCAACGGTGACAAAATCCACTCCGGCTTCCACGGCGATTTGCAACTCTTTTTCAAGATGATGCGTCGCAGCAATTTTCAGTCCCACCGGCACCCCGGTTTCCTCTTTCAGTCTGCGGACCAGTTGGACAAACTCTTCCTTGCCATTGACCCCGGGCAGCCGAGAATGGATCACCGCATCTTCCCCGGGTTGCAACTCATAAACTTCCCTGAAGTCCTCGCCGATGTTATGGGCGGCCGTCCGCTGCGAAGCGGATCCTTGGGCCCCCTGCCCCAGTTGAATCTCGATCGCATCCAAGGCTTTGTACTTTTTCGGATCGTTCATCCATCCGCCCCGGTTATACTGTCCGATAAACAAACCGGCCGCTTCCCTTTCCTCTTTCATGAGCCCCGCTTCCCCCGAATTGGTCGCGGTCCCCACCTTGGTGGCAGCTTTGGCGAGGGCAATTTTGGTTTTTTTGCTTAACGCACCGCCGAAGGACATGCCTGCAATCATGATCGGAATGGAAATCGTCAATGGTTTTTTGGCCCGCTGTCCAATCGTGACCGAAGTGTTGATTCCGACGTTTTCCGGAGTGGGAAAGCGGAACAGGTGAACCGGATTGAACAAGATTTTTTCCCACGGGGACATAGGAACAGGGGTTCCCAAGGGTCGGGAGATGGGTGTGCCCTGATTGGCCCTCATGGTGATTTCCATGAGGTTGGTCACCCCCACCTTTTTCGAGGCCGGCACCATTTCAAACAAATTCTCGGTATATTGGTCCCGGATCATCCTGGTCAACGCTTGATCGACAGACCGGTCAATGGCGGACCGGATCATCCTTTCAATGAACTTCAGCACGATGGACACGCTCCTTGGCTTCACCCTGCCCCAACGAATTTTGAAGTTCTTCAATTTTTTGCGCCATCGACAAGCACATTTGCTTGACCGTTCCCAACTGACGGGCGGCATTCTGTTCTTCGACCGCAATATCCACCAATTTGCGATGATCGAAATTCGTCAGCTTCCGGTAATGGTCCTGTTCAATTGTGGCCAATGTACCCGCCATCGTTTCAATGCGGTTCAGCTCGGAATGAATGTAGGAAAGAACGTTTTCCATGTTTTCAACATTTTGCATAATCCTTACACCTTCCTGAAATTGAAATGGATTTGGTGATAGTATGCGATCATCCTTCTCTGATTACTCACATCTCCATCCGGGAAAAATTAGGAGGAACCCGGTGCCGGCTTCTTTCCAAAAAAAAGGGCCGTGTCCCATACGGCCCCGTTGGTTTTTTTCATTTTTCCCGCACGATCATGAAGAAGGTTTCCGGTTGATTTTAATTCTCTTCGGTTCTTTTTCCGGATCCTTCGGAATCGTGATTATGAGAAGCCCGTTTTCATAATCGGCTGTGATATGATCCAAGTTGGCATCCTGCGGAAGGGTGACGGTCCGGTAAAACGAACCATAACTCCTCTCTTCAATATACATGTGCTCTCCTTCTTTTTTCGATTCTTGTTTCCGTTCCCCTTTGATCGTTAATTGTCCGCCGTGCACCTCTATTTCAACATCTTCATCCCTGAGGCCGGGCATTTCCGCCTCGATGACATACTGGTTCCCTTCCTCTTTCATGTTGATGGCGGGCATTTTTGGCATCGACTCATTCCAGATCGGATTTTCAAAAAAACGTTCAAATGTGCGGTTGATTTCCGAATGGATTTGTGACAAAGGATGTACCGGGTTATGAAGATTTCTCCGGCTTCTGAAACGCTCCAGATTGCTCACTTCTTGTACCTCCCTTTCATGATGATCACCCCAATATTATGCAAATTAATAAAAAAATTATACACAACCCAATAAAAGGAATGGTTTCTGAATTCCCCGGCCGAGTAGTATAATGGAGAATACAGAACTGATTAAGGAGGTATAATCATGACCCAATCCTCATCCAAACTTCCTCTTCGCTCAGAAATTCCGGATGAATATAAATGGCGTCTTGAAGATATTTTTGAAAACGATGAGAAATGGGAAGAAGAATATCAAAACATCAAACAAATGATCCCTGAGATCAGCCGGTTCAAAGGGAAGCTCGGACGGTCTGCTGAGGATTTGTTAAAAGCGCTGAAATTCCAGGATCAATTGCTCTACAAACTTGACAAACTTTATACATATGCGCATATGCGGTTTGATCAGGACACCACCCAATCCTTTTATCAAGCCCTCAATGACCGCGCAAAAAGTTTGTATACGGAAGTTTCCGGAGCCTTGTCCTTCATCACTCCGGAGATCCTTTCCATCCCCGAAGAGAAAATCACGCGTTTTTTGGAAGAAAACGAAGAATTGCAGGTATACAAACACGCTCTGGAAGAGTTAAACAAAAAGCGTCCCTATGTTTTATCGGAAAAAGAAGAAAAACTCCTAGCCCAAGCCGGTGAAGTCCTGGGGGCCTCCGCCAACACCTTCGGCATGCTGAACAATGCAGACTTGGAGTTTCCCTCGATCCGGGATGAAAACGGGGAAGAAGTCAAAGTGACACACGGCCGGTACACGAAATTGATGGAAAGCCCGGACCGCCGCGTCAGAAAAGACGCGTTTCATGCCGTATACTACACATACGACAAATATAAAAACACTTTTGCCAGCACCTTAAGCGGGGCCATCAAGAAAAATAATTTTTATGCAGAAGTCCGCGGCTATGATTCGGCACGGCATGCCGCTTTAAGCCGGAACAGCATACCTGAAACCGTCTATGATCAATTGGTGGATACCGTCAACCAAAATTTGCCCTTGCTGCACCGGTATATGCGCATCCGCAAAAAAGCACTGGGCTTGGAAGAAATGCACATGTACGACATTTACACCCCGTTGGTGGAAGAATCTTCTTTTAAAATTTCCTACCCGGATGCACAAAAAATTGTGCTCGATGCGTTAAGTGTCATGGGCAAGGAATATGTATCCATCCTGAAAGAGGCTTTTGACAATCGGTGGATCGATGTTTATGAGAACAAAGGAAAACGAAGCGGCGCCTATTCTTCAGGAGCTTACGGAACGGCCCCCTACATCCTGATGAACTGGCAGGACAGCATTGACAGCTTGTTCACACTGGTACATGAACTGGGGCACTCCCTCCACAGTTATTACACCAACAGAAACCAACCGTTTGTCTATGGCAACTATTCCATTTTTGTTGCGGAAGTGGCATCGACTTGCAATGAAGCCTTGCTCAATGATTATTTGCTCAAACAAACCGACGACAAACAAAAGCGTCTGTATCTCTTGAACCATTATCTCGACGGCTTCCGGGCAACAGTTTTCCGCCAAACCATGTTTGCCGAATTTGAACATCTCATTCATCAAAAAGCACAGGCAAAAGAAGCGCTGACACCGGAACTGCTCACCTCGTTGTACTATGATTTGAACAAAAAGTATCACGGCAACGACATGATAAGCGATCCGGAAATCGGTTTGGAATGGGCACGCATCCCCCACTTCTATTACAACTATTATGTTTACCAATATGCGACAGGATTCAGTGCCGCGGCGGCATTGTCCGGACAAATTCTGCGCGAAGGAAAACCGGCCGTCTCCCGTTATCTTTCCTTCTTGAAAGCCGGAAGTTCCGACTATCCCATTGAAGTATTGAAAAAAGCCGGCGTCGACATGACTTCACCGGAACCGATTCAGCAAGCCCTGAACGTTTTTGAGGAGAAACTGGATGAATTGGAAAAACTTCTGGCCCAATCTTAATGCCTGCCATAAAAAAAGCGTTTGCCGACCCGGCAAACGCTTTTCTCTTTGTCATGAATCCTTTTTATCAAACAGGGACAGATATTCCCCATAACCTTCTTTTTCCAAATCTTTTTTCGGGATAAACCTTAAAGCCGCCGAGTTGATGCAATAGCGGAGCCCTGTCGGCAGCGGCCCGTCATTAAACACATGCCCCAAATGAGAGTCTCCTTCCCGGCTCCTCACTTCGGTACGGATCATGTTGTGGCTGTAATCTTCCTTTTCCACAATCTGATCTTCGTGAATCGGCTTGGTAAAACTGGGCCAACCGCATCCGGCATCAAATTTGTCCAATGAACTGAAAAGCGGTTCACCCGAAACCACATCCACATAGATTCCTTCTTCTTCATGATCCCAGTATTCATTTTGAAAAGGAGGTTCGGTTCCATTTTCCTGAGTGACGTGATATTGACGCGGGGATAACTTTTTTTTCTGTTCTTCTTGTTCTTTTCTTTCTCTTCTTGCCCTCCTGACCATTTGAAACACCTCATCTTCCAATCATTTTCCCGGCATCTTTTCATTTTAGCATACCCCGTTTCAGGGGGTATCTTCCCTTTTTTGTTTCAAAATGCAACCGTCGCAAACAAAAATCCCCGCAGACCGTGGTCTGCGGGGATTTTTCCAGTATTCCCTGAAAACTAAAGAGTGTGAGACATGACTCTTTGAAACATTTTTGCTCGAAATGAGCTCCTTAGAAAGGAGGTGATCCATCCCCACCTTCCGGTAGGGATACCTTGTTACGACTTCACCCCAATCATCTGCCCCAC
>NZ_JAECVT010000020.1:0-604 GCF_016055175.1 Thermoactinomyces sp. CICC 10735
TTTGTTCATGGCACCGATCTGTCTCCTTTCTTATCCAGTTCACTACTAATGTATGTAGAAAATGGTTGGATGGTTGGACAGATGGTAACCCCCATCACCCAATTATTCGCTTTCTGTTCTGGCAAAGGAAAGAAACAGAGTAATCAGGATAAATGCGATGAGCGCCAAAAACGGAATCGTAATAAATCCAAGCCAGTTAATCCACTCCTGGGTGCAAGGGACTCCGACCTGACAGGAGGCCACTTTCGCCAGAGCCGGCACTTTTTGCTCCAGATAATGATACAGGGAAACACACCCACCGATGATGGTTAATGGCAAAACATATGGAATGATATTCCGGTCCGTGCGATAGGAGGCAATTCCCAGCAGAATCACCAGCGGGTACATAAAAATTCGTTGCACCCAGCACAATGTACAGGGGATGAAACCAAGCACTTCACTGAAGAAGAGGCTACCTCCGGTTGCCACAATCGCCACTATCCAAGCAAAATAAATACCGTACGTATTTAACAACCTCTTCATCTTTTTCCCACTCACTTTTGGTTCAGTTCATCGTTGATCAATTTTTTCAGGTCGTTGTAGTCAAAGGGATTTTCCACCATTT